>JAFQXV010000005.1 GCA_017406775.1 Candidatus Saccharimonadota bacterium
ATAATGTTACTATCTGATGCGGTGCCAGGAACTAGATTATTTATCCTAAGATCTGCAGAGGAGAGCGTAAGAATGATAGAAGAATTAAAGGTGAATGAGACTGGAATATCTTGTTGGTAGGTGAGGGCGGAGGAGTGGGGAGTATTAAAAAAACATAACGTTAAGGTTATAAAACATAATGTTATGATTTTTCTAGCCCCTGTTAAATGGCCGGTTATGTTTTTTAATCTTAATGTTATGTTGTTTTGCTTCATGTAACGACCTCACTTAAATCTTCTAATCTTGTGGTGCCATCTTATTTAAAGGCATGCATAAAAATGACGCCACAAGGTGCCATACCCAATCATTCTGCGTCAGCTTTTAACCGTTCGCAAAAGACGGTTCCTCATGGTGCCATCCTTTCTAACGATCGGCTCGGGAAGACTGACGCAAAACGGAATGATTGAATATAGCACCTTAATTATAACACGTTTTTACAATTAGCAACAAAAAAATAGCCCCAAATGGGGCTATTTTTTAACTATTTTCTTTTACTAGGAAGTCCAGCGTAGCTTCTAAAATCATCCGATTCTTAATATCCATCTTAACATTAGGATCTTTAAGGCTTTTTAAGGCCTCTGGCGATTTTTTGTATACATCGCGTAGTTCGGCGATTTTTGCATTTACAAGATCGTCCGAAACGGTGATTTTTTGCTCTACTGCCAAAGTCTGTAGTGCTAGCGAAGCCTTTACGCGGGTCTCGGCGATTTTTCTGGCCTCTTTCTCCCAGCTTTCTTCGGTTTCTTGGTTTTGCTTTAGAAAATCTTCAAAGCTCATACCTCTAGAGGCGGCATTACGAGTCATATCTTCGCGGATTGCTTTAACTTGATCTTCGATCAAAATTTCTGGTGCTGGCACCTTGGAGGCTTTAACTAGGGCCTCCACTAGCTGATCTTTAAACTTTTCCTCGGCCCGGTGAGCATTTTGAGCTTCTAAGTTTTTCTTGATATCAGCTTTAAGCTCTTCTAGCGTCTTAAACGGACCGCATTTTTTGGCCATTTCGTCATCAATCTTAGCCTTTGTGACCTCGTTAACCTGTTTCAATAAGACTTCAAATACGGTTTTGGCGCCTGCCAAATCCTTTACTCCGTAATCTTTAGGGAAAGTTAGTTTTAAATCAAATTTATCACCAAATTCATGGCCTACAATACCATCCTCAAAGCCAGGAATAAACGAATTAGAGCCCAGTACTAGGTGATAATCCTTGGCGGAACCACCCTTAAAGGCTTTACCGTCCTTTTTGCCTACAAAATCAATGATTACTTCGTCGCCGAGTTTAGCTGCACGCTTGACTACCTTTTTCTCGGCAAAAGAGCTGGAAAGATTTTCCAGAACTTCCGTAATATCTTTAGCAGCAACTTTTGCAACCTCCTTCTTTACGCCCAGTTTTTTGAAATTACCTAATTTTACCTCTGGCACAATATCGGCAGCAGCGATGTATTCCGCCATTTCGCCTGGTACATATTTAGTAACATTTACGCTAGGCAGCACTAGTGGCGATTTTTCTTCCTTACGAAAAGCCTCAATTACGGTAGTTCTTACTGCTAGATCGATAGTTTCGGCATTTAAATCATTCTCGGGGATAAATTTAGCCGCTACTTCTGCGGGTACTTTCCCTTTTCTAAAGCCTTCTACGTTTACTTCTTTGGCTAATTTTGCTAAAGCCTTTTCTCTGGCTACGCTTAAATCGTTTTTGTCTAGAGTGACAGTTATTTCGACACGCGAATCAGAAACTTTTTTTGACTTGGTTTTCATATATAACTCCTATTTACTGATTATTATATCATAATCTTTGGTTGATTGGTATTCCTAAAGTGGGTCAGCGTAAATTTTGAATTGGCTCCCAGTTTAACGTCTGGATTCAATAGCTCACTTGGATCAAAAATCTTTTTAACTTCTGTATAGAGATTGAGCTCTGCTTCGGGCATTTTTAGGTTGGTTACGATGGCTTTTAATCTGCCTTCTGGCGCCCCGCCAGCTAATTCCCCTCCCTGGCGCTCGATAATAAATGCCCCAGCTTTTAAGAAAGTGGTGGCTTTTTTATTGAATTCCTCATCTTCTAAATCAAACTTAGGCCTTAAATTATAAATACTAGTAGAAAAAGAGCCGTAGACTTCTAAATCAATGTCTAGTTTTTCGCCAAGCACCTTCAAATCGCGCAAAAAGTTTTCCAAATTATAATTCGGTAAGTAAAAATCGGTTAGTATAGGTACGCGTTCGCCGTGACGCACATAGCTTAAATAATTAATCAGGGAATTTTCAAACTCGTCGAAGATGTTTTTGTTATCATCTTTTTCAATCATTATTTTAGTGTTGCGCGGCAGCGACTCTTGCATAGCAGCAACCTTTTTAAGATTACTGGCTGGTTTTTCGTCGAAACTTGCAAAAACTACAAAACCGTCTTCTAATCTACGAATAATTCCGTCGAGATTTTTACCAGTTTCTTTGGCTTCCATGATGATTTTTAAATCGTATAAGTCTAGGACGCGTGGATTCAAGTCGCGAATTTTATTGGCAAATTCTGTAGCGGGACCGATCTCTTTAAAGGTTGCAATCACGCGAGAAGCTTGCTTTGTTAATGGTACGGCGCGCATAATCACTTCTGAAATAATACCAAATGTGCCTTGCGCACCAAAGAAAAGCGGCATCAAATCTACCGATTCACGTACCGGTACATCTACAATTTTAGGATATCCAGCAAGCCCGTGGCTCTTCTTTTTGAGCTCATTTAGGAAATCTTTGTTTTTATTTAAAACTTTAGCTATTTTGCGGTAAATTTCTCCTTCGGTAGTTTTTTCTACAGCTTTTTTAGCTAAGGCGTATTTACGATAGCGTTCGGTTTGTAAGCAATCGCCATTTGGTAGGACTACTTCTACGCGCTCTACAAAGTTCTTGATTCCGCCGTACTTACCTGCACAACGATCAATAGTGCAGTTAGAGATTAATCCACCGATGGACTCATCATCGTGTCCCTCAATTGGTACCGTAAGTCCAGATACGGACAAAGCAGTATTTAATTCCTTAAGCGTAATGCCAGACTGGACTCTTACCAAACGCTCGCGCGGGTCAATTTCTAACATTTTATTGAGCTTTTGCGTAGAAATCACAATCCCATTAGTTAAGCATGCGCCACCCTCGCTACGACCACCGCCGCGTGGCGTAATTGCAACTTTGATGTCTTTAGCGGCTAATTGACTAAAAAATCGCATTAATTTTTGAATATCTTCCGTAGACTCCGGAAAAGCCACAAACTTTGGCTTGATTTTAAGTGCCGAACGATCCGTGGAATAAGCCTCCAGAATTTCTGGACCATCAAAAACATTACCAATAGTAAGCTGATTTAGGTACTTTGCGATTTTGCCCATACTGCTTAAGATTATAACACGAAAAAATCACTTTTTGTTTTTTTGCGTTTTTTCCGTATCGGATGCTTTAAAAATTAAATCAATTTCTAGCATCTTGCCACTAGGTCCAAACAAGACTGGCACAAAACCCACGTAGGTATACCCCTTCTTTTGCACGTACTCATTAATAACGTCGCGATGTTCTTTAATATCCGCATTAATTAATTTGTTGTTTGCGTACTTAAGCCTTACAAACTCCATAAACCTCCTTTTCTACCATTATAATATATATAGGCAGTTTTTACTTTATTTATATACCCAGCCGATGGATTCATAAAAATTCATCGCCGTGGGGAGCCCTAGATTTTTTAAAGTTAAGTTGGCGACATCGTCCGTGATTACCAACACAAAAAGCGTGATACTTAAAATCAAGAATTCACGTCGCGACATTTTTTTGGCAAGATGGATACAAAAAGGCAACAATCCATAGATTAACAATAAGGAACCCAAACCAAAAACTGTTACACTAAGCGGACATACAAAGCCATTAATGCTGCCAAAACCCCACCAGTCCTTGGTATAATCCCAGTACCTGGTGCCATCACCAAAGGTATACACGAGCCATCCCGCCAACCATTCCAATAGGCCGCAAGCAATCGCCGATATAATAAACACCGCCCACGGCTTTTGACGGAATTTATAAGTAATCACCATAACTAGTAATGCTCCGTAAGCGTAAATATTAATCCAAGGCAAAAAGTTGCCACCTTTAATATATAAATGTTTAAAACCGCCGCTAATTTCGTTAAGGCCAAACTCCCATACCCAACCAATAAATCCAGAAAAAACCACCACCAACATCAAAATACCAATTTTTTGATAAGTACTTAGTTTAAGTTTTCCATCAATATATTTTTGTATTGTATTAGAGAACTTCCACCGCTTCATATCCTATATTATATAACAAAAACAATTTAATCCAAAATGGTTAAAAGCAGCTATGATATAATTAAAAAATGCGGAAGATCTGGCTTTTGGGATTACTAACTTTGTGTCTGTCTTTTTTCATTACTAAAAATACTTTCGCAGAAAAAAGTACTTATCAAATAAGCATAACTCCAGTCGTTGAGCGGATTCATTTAGTGCAAAATTCAGAAGCCGAAAAAAAGTTTCAAGTTAAAAACGAAAGTGATCAAGAGCTAAAAATTAAAGTTTACGTCGCACCATATTCAGCTTCGGGAGATAAGGATAAAGTTAATTTGGAATCCGAAACAAAATATACGGCCATTCATAATTGGATTAGTTTTAAAGGTACAGATGGTATATATAGCGGTACCCAGATTTATAATCTTGGAGCTAAAAGTTCAGCTGAAATAAAATACAAAATTGCGGTCCCAGCAGAAGTGGCAACCGGCGGCCAGTACGCCGTAATCTTTGCAGAAACCATAGGCGCTAGTGAATCTGCTGGCATCAAGAATCAATCGCGCGTTGCACTAAAAATACAGGGGGTTTTTGATGAATTACAGAAATTTGGCGCCGAGATTAGTGAAATAAAATCAAGCGGATTCTTGCTTGGAGGTAAACTTGGTCTAAAAACCGAAGTTAAAAACACCGGAAATATCGACATCTCAGTCGGGGTGCGCGCATCCCTCTCTTCCCTTTCTGGTGAAACAATTTTTGAAAAAGACTATGCCACCTCGGTTTATCCCGAGGTCACTAAGACGCTTGAATACGCTTTTGATGAGACCCCAGGTTTTGGCATTTACAAATTACATGCATTGGTATCGGCAGCCGGCGAGAAGAAAGAAATTGACAAAACCATAATCATTTTGCCTGCATATATTATTATTCCAGTTATTATCGTTGGAATCGTAGCTATATATATTATATATCGTCGTATTTCACTCAGGCGCGCAAGAGGCGCACGCAAAAAAGCAAAAAAACTTTAAAAAACTCTTCCATTTTTTATTGCAGTTATGTTAAAATCTAATTGTGGAGTTTATAAAAATGCGAGATTTTTTTGGGAGAAAGAGATATTTTTTTCCTGGTTAGTCAAATCCTAGCCATCGCGTTTTTATATTCAATCGATTCTTTATTATTTGGTAGTCCGAGCAATGTCTACGCGGAAGATTACACAATTAGCATTACCGGCGCTACGGAAACCGTAATGTCTGGAAATCCCGGGCAAACTGTTACCGGAGTAAATAATCTAACTGCTACTTCTACCTGTCCAGCTGGCTACTCTGTCTATATTAGTGGTACCAACTCCGCAGAAAATAATGATGATTATAATTTGTATTTGAATGGTGATAACACGGAAGACTCTTACCTGGTAAATTCTAACGGAACTATTGAAGCCGCTACGACTCTTAGTGAAAATGTATGGGGGGTTCTTGCAGATGAAGGTGTTTATTATGGAATTTCAAATAATCTTGTAAGCGTTTATAACTCTAATAGCGCAGAGGAGAATAAGTTACTGCCTATGACCTACGGTGCCAATCTTGGAGCTAACCTAGAGGCCGGCACTTATAAAATGGCTAACGAGGGCGGAGTTTTATACACTTTACTCGCAGATGATACTTGCTATAATCGTACGCTCACCTATGATATTAATAATGGTGACGGCGGAGCCGTGCCAGAACCCCAATCTGTTCCTTATGGCCAAACAGCCCTAGTCGCAGCTGGTACCCAAACTAAAACCAATCACGGTTTTCTTGGCTGGTCAGAAGATCAAGCAGCAACAGAGCCAACTTATATCGCGGGCGACTCAATTACTATGGATGAAGACAAAACTCTTTATGCCGTTTGGGACGAAAATTATGCAGTAACCTATAATTCAGAAAACGGCACAGGTGCGACTAATACTGTCACCTACCAGCGCAGCTGCGCCCGTCAGCAAGTCCAAAATGTCATTCAGACCAACGACTCCGTTACTCAGCTTCTAAATTCGAGCGATTACACACTTGTCTCCATGACCGGAAATGTCGCTTCGGCTACTGGTGGGGCAATTAATACTATCGGCTCAAACTATAATGACAACATGCTTGAATTTGATGTCATGCAATTCCCCGGCGCAACGGCAGTTCGTGTATTATTGCTATACGATATTGGCGAAGCGACTTATGACCTCAATACTCTATCTGGCGACGGCGTGATGGTGTATGCTGGAGCCGCCACAAATGTTCAGACAATTTTAGGAGATTCTGGCAATATCAAAACAGCACACACCAACCAAACCAATCTATATGAAGATAATGATGTAGATGGTGGAGAGATTATAGATATAACGGGCGATACAGTAACTATCGCAATCCAAACTGACGGTTCCGAAGGCGGAGCTGGCTACCTCGCTTTCGCAATCGGCGTTGATGAAAATGGCAACTTTGTCCATGGTTCACATATTTCAACGGTCTCACCAGCAACTTCAGAGATTGTCTGCACCGCAACGGCACTTAGTGGATCATACTCAGAACCAACTCGAACCGGTTATACCTTTTCGGGGTGGTCGAAGAATAATCCTGCTAGTCGCGGCGAATATGCCTCTGAAGGCGTAGTAAAAAGCGAACTCGGCAAGACCATCACTACTAATCCCGAAGACTTGTATGCTACCTGGGCAATTACTCACGTAGACTACAATTTAATTCTCGATTCAATCTTCCCAGAAGCTGGATATGACGGCGTAGAGATCTATGATATCTGTACAGCCACATACGGTGGAACCTGTACAATAAATCTGCCATCCGAAACCTTATCTCACGATGACTGGACTTTCCTCGGCTGGTCTACCAGTGAAAGTAGTACTACGGCTGACTATATGCCTGGCGATAGCGTGTGGCTCTCAAACAATCTTACCCTTTATGCTGTCTGGGAAAAACAAATCGCATTAGACTATAGTACGGAGTATGGCGAAACTCCAACCTCCGGAACATGCACAATTCATCCAACCGAAGAATCATGTGATTTTACGGTAGCAAGCATCGAAGATGTCGAGGGGTATACTTTCAATAGTTGGATGGGAAGCGATGGCATGACTTACTACCCAGGAGACACGGTAACTACTTCCACTAATTTCATGTTAACGGCAGATTGGACAGAAGACCAGCCAGATATCTACACAAACAACATTATCTACGATGTAAACGGCGGCAATGAAGCTACTGCGCCTGGGTCCACCGCTTGCAATACCACGGAGCCAGGCGGATGTATGGTCCCTATCACAGATGATATCCCAACTCGAACTGATTATGTCTTTGATGGTTGGAGTACGGATCCAGATGCCGATGTTGCAACTTACGCCGATGAAGGAATTAAATATAATCCAGGAGAAGAAATCAACGTAGAGGGAGACTTACCGCTTTATGCGATTTGGCGAGATTACTACATCATCACCTACGAAACGAATGATCCAGAAACACCTGATACATACGTGAATTACTCTGATCCTATTTCTGACGGAAGCGCAACTATTATGATAGATACTTGTGGCGGCACAGAAGAAAATATATTCGAGGGTTGGACAGACGACCCCGCGGCCGAAACTGCAGATACCGCGACCTACCCCCTCAGCGAGGAAATCACCATTTCTTCCGATCTTACCCTCTACGGAGTCTGGACCTATCAACCAATTACCGAGTATAGCTATCGTGTCACCGTGACCTACGACATGGACGGCGGGACTGGCGGCCCAGAAGGTTGGACAGAAGAAGGCTCTACGAGGGATAACTATATTATGAATACTTATTGCCCAGAGACTACCGGATATGAAGAAAAAGAAGGCTACGAGTTTATGGGTTGGCTTGATGAAAGCGGAAACATGGTGACTAGCTGTGACGGAATGAGCCAGCTTGATCTTTGGGACGACACCAACGTGAATGAATTCACGTTCGAATACACCGCCGCTTGGGGTGCACCGTATACGGTAACCTTCGACGCCAATGGCGGCACTGGGGCACCAGAGCCTATGCAAACCGCAGCAGCTATCCCGGAAGATTATGTAGAGTTCATGATTAGCGACACATCAAGCGGGATGGAAAAAGAAAATACCAACTTCCTCGGCTGGGATACCGACCCTAACGCCGCAACACCTGGCTACACAGACAACAGTACAATCTATATTAATGAAGATACTATACTTTACGCTATCTGGGGCGATGCGGATCTTAACTTAATCTATAACGCTAACGGCGGTAGCGGCGCACCTACTTACCAAACCGAGACCGCATCAGGTGGCGTAGCTACCTTTACAGTCTCTGACCAAGCCCCATATTACCAAGGTAAAGATTTCCTCGGCTGGAGCATAGACCAAAACGCTACGGATCCAAGTTATTTTGGTAATGACACTATTAAGATTCATCGTGATACTACCCTGTACGCCGTTTGGGCAGATCCAATTCAGATTGTTTACCACGGAGATTTCAATAATGACGGCGACGATTCTGATACTAATGCCGTAACTTACGACAAGATTTGCTCAAAAGTCACCAATGCGGACGTTATCGCAGGGCCAGACTATGAAAGTACCACGCTTCATTCGCTAACCTCAAATCTAGCCAGAGCTGTAGCATATGGTAACCCAGAATATATTACGTCTAATTACAATAATAATATTCAGGAACTCGATGTAATGTACTTCCCAGGCGCCATTAATATCAATGTCCAAGTTGTTTATGATTTAACTGGCGCATTCGACTTAAGTAATGGTACTGGCGATGCCTTAATCATCCATCCTGGTATCCCGTCTGATGTTCAAGATATTGTTGATGGTTATACTGCTGGTACTACCACTATTATCTCAGATGCCAGTAACCTCGCAAACTACATCAACACTGGCACCATGGCCGAGTATAATATCTCTGGCGAATATGTCACCCTCGCTATGTATACGGACGACACGGATACTGCACTTGGCTATTATGCCATCATTACCGCAACCGATGCAAACGGCAACGAAGTATTCGGCACCCACACCGTCACTCCTTCCTCAACTTCAGAAATTGTTTGCAATTACTCGGCGACATACGGGACTTACACTCTCCCAACAAAAGATTACGCAGACTTCCTTGGCTGGAATACTAATGAATTTGCCTCCAGCGGAACCTACGCGGACGAGCAAGCAATTATCGCTGCGTTGGGCGACACTATTACGACTTCGTCTTACGATGTTTACGCGATTTGGGATCAAACTTATACTGTACACTATGACGAAAACGGAGCTTCTGGTGGAGATATGTCTGATGTTACTACTAAGAGCGTCAGGATAGCCGAAGGCAGCACGATGATGTTAAGTAGTCCACGCTTTTACCGAGATGGCTATGGCCTCGCAGGCTGGTCGGCCGATCCAAATGCCGTGCCTGGCGGTACTTCCAAGATTTACGGTCCAAACGAATGGGTCATGGTAGATGGTGATTTTGTGGCAGCCGATACCGACCACGACCGTAATGTCACGCTTTATGCTATATGGGTCCAAGTTTCCGACTCTATGCAGGGCTTTGATCCAAATAGGTCTATCTATGCCTCTGCGCCAACTGGCTCGGTCGTAGCTATGCTCGATGTACGAGACAACAATGTTTACACTGTAGCAAAATTAGATGATGGCAACTGGTGGATGGCTGAGAATTTGAGGTTGGATCCAAACAATCTCGCAAATAATACGGTAATTAGTGCGAGTAATACTAACAATCCAACTAGTGAGTTTATTACTAAACTCGAGAGTTGGCCAACCACAAGTTACAATAAATGTAACAATTACACAGATGCATGTGTCGATTCTCTCTCTATTAGTGTCGAAAATCTAGACAAATCAAATAATGCTAAATATTGGGACGGAGCTCTTTATAACTGGTATACGGTTACAGCTGGAAATGGCCTCAATAATATGGGCAGAGATGCTACTGCTACGGGTGATATCTGCCCAGCTGGTTGGCACTTACCAAAAGGCACAACAAATGGTGATTTTGTCACGCTCTCTACATCAATCGGAGGCCTGGCCACAAATATGGATTATAACACCACCCCAACTGGTCACGAAATCAGCAACAAGCTCCATAGTTTCCCCTACAATCACAGCGATGTCGATGTATTAGATGGACCATATACAAGTGGCAATTACAACGAATATTGGACCTCCACGGCTTACAGTACGCTTGTTGCTTCAACTATGGCTACGAGCTATGAGGAAGCCAGAGTTTCAAGTGCCATCAATAAGAGTAACGGTGCTCCGGCCAGATGTATGATGACGGTGCCCAAATATAATATTACCTACGACGGTAACGGAGCTGACTTTGGTGATATGTCTAGTGTATCACACGCAAATATCAAAGCGGGCGACTCAATTTATCTTCGCGTACCAAATTACCTTAAATCATATTATGGGTTTGCCGGTTGGTCAACCGATCCAAATGCTACTCCTGGCGGCACTTCCAAAATATATGGACCCGAAGAATCGCTTGTCATAGATTCTAATTTCCTAGCTGCAGATACCGACCGCGACAATGACATCACTCTCTACGCCGTTTGGGTTGAAGTCGAGAGTGCTGGTTCCCTGCAAGATTTCGACCCAACATCCTCTAAGTATTCTTCACTCCCAGTTGGTTCGATGATCGCCCTGATCGATAACCGCGATCTCGAGAGTTACACAGTCGCCAAACTCGCCGACGGCAACTGGTGGATGACGGAAAACCTAAGGTTCGACCCGAATTCTGACTTTGCAAACGGCGTTGATGCCGAATACACCAATAATCCAACTAGTGATTTCGTTACCGCCGTGAGTAATTGGACAACTACCAGCTTTAACTCCTGCACCTACATAAACGAAGAATGCGTCGAGTCTCTTTCGATTGGTAATTGGCACATTGATACAAGTTCCACAGCAACCGCTTCGCAGTCAGGTCAAAACCAATGGTTTGGCTACGGCGCCCTTTACAACTGGTACACTGCCACAGCCGGACATGGATTGCGTAGTCTTGCCGAGGATGACACTGCCGCTGGCGACATCTGTCCAGCCGGCTGGCGCCTACCGACTGGAGCATCCACAGGCGGCGACTACACCAACCTCATAGCCTCGCTCGGTGGCCTCACTACCGATATGGACGAGAACACGACTCCGACCGGCAACGAAATCTACGGTGTCCTAACAAGATTCCCGAATAACTTTGTACGGTCAGGAGCTTATTCTGGCGATGGCTTTAAGACGCCTGGTGCTTACTATTGGACTTCAACTGCCCGGGCAACTGTGAGTGGAGGTACCATGGAGTTTAATCCATACGAAGTTATCCCTCGCGGCGCAGAAATGAAACACACCGGCATGCCAGTCCGATGTATGAAGAAGTAAAGGTTAAACTTACAGTTGGTGACAGGACAGGAAGACGCTCGCGTTCGCTCGCTATCCGCCTTCGGCGGGCGAACCTACGGTTCGTTTCCTGTCTGAGTAATAGTAAAATAAAAAAATCCCCAAAAGGGATTATTTTATTTTACTGGTGCCCGGGACAGGAATCGAACCTGCAAGCCGTGAGGCACATGCTCCTAAGGCATGCGTGTCTACCAGTTCCACCACCCGGGCGTAATGCTATTATAACACAAAAATGAGCCCTTAGGGCTCATTTTCGCTATTTTTAGGCTTCTCTTTTAGCTAATCTGCGTGAACCAAGATAAGCAACCAATGCGCCCGCAATTAAAGCGATTGGCAGGGCATCCTCCGGGCCGGTGCTTGGGATCGAACCGCTAGCGGAGTTGCTAGTGGTGCTACTACCGGCACTAGCATTGCTGCTTTCGGTTTTTGTGCTAGAGTTTGAATTAGAGCTGCTAGACTTCTCGGAACTACTAGTTTTCTCAGAACTACTAGAGCTTGATTTATTGCTGGAATCGCTCGTAGTGCTCTTTTCGGAACTATTATCCGACTTATTCTCAGTGGTCTTCCCATTTTTGGAAGCCTCTGTACTGCTGATTTGTACCGTCTCATTACCATTAGAAGTAGTGGTTACGCGAGCGGATTTTTTGGTGGCAACCACAATGATCGCTACAATCAAAATCAAAATCAAAATCGCGACAATGGTTGCAACGGTAATGATTTTACGGCGTTCTTTGCGGTCTGCATCATCTTGATAATACATAATAAAACTCCTTATGCCCTAATTATATCACACTTTTGCTAAAAAGGCAATATTATTTTGCGTAAGCGGATAGGTGAGCGGCTGCGTATTGATGAGTTTTTAAGAGCCTTAACCCGGGGATTTCTGGAGCAGACTCTGGGTGCGACAAAATTAATACCCCATCATCGCTCAGGAAGCTAACTAAATTTACGACCCCATCGACTGCGAATTTATCGTATGGTGGATCTGCTACTATTAATTGAAATTTGCGATTCGTAGAATAATGGGCTACATCATCAGTAGCGATATCGTATCCGGCGACACATTTGACTGATTTTAAGTTGTCATTAATTAACTTTACCGCACGAGGCGATTTTTCGACAAAGTAAACCTCCTCTGCGCCTCTGGATAATGCCTCAATCCCGAGCGTTCCGCCTCCGGCATAGGCGTCTAAAACAAACTTTCCAGTTAAATTATTCCCCGCCATATTAAAAAGCGCTATCCGCTCACGTTCTCCCATAGGATGGGTTCCGGCGCCAGGAGTTTTGAGCTTGGCCCCCTTAAAAGCGCCCGCAGTAACTCTAACAAAATTTTGTGCACGCATTTCATTAATTCAGCGTAGTAATCTGTTGATAACGCTTGATTCCTTGCATTAGTTCTTTATATTTTAACATATTATCAGGATTTTGCAAGAATTTGTCTACATCGATTTGGGCTTGGTGTATTAACTTTGTGTCGGATAAAGTAGCAATTCTAAGATCAAGCGCACCATGTTGCAAAGCTCCGTATATTTCTCCTGGACCTCTTAATTTTAAATCCACTTCTGCAAGATAAAAACCGTCAGAAGACTTTTCTAGCTCGCGTAGTCTCCTGGAGGGCTGATTGTCGCTAGCGGTCAAAAGAAAACAAAAAGACGCTTCCTTGCCTCTGCCTACTCGTCCTCTTAATTGGTGCAATTGCGCCAAGCCATAACTTTCGGAATTTTCTATGGCAATCATGGTAGCATTGGGTACGTCCACTCCTACTTCTACTACTGTTGTAGAAACCAGAATTTGTATTTTCCCCGCTGCGAACTGCTCCATAATGACATCCTTTTCGGCCTGTTTCATGCGTCCATGCAAGATTTCTATTTTAAGCTTTGGAAAAATTTCCCGCAGTTTTTCGCATCTTGTTTTTACCGATGTGGTTTCGGCGCGTGGGTTATCGTCGATCGCCTTGCAAATCCAATACACCTGTTGTTTCTTAGAAACAGTTTCTTGAATCTTAGGGTAAAGCTTTTCTCTGGCCTCTATTTCTTGCAGAATCTGCGTAGTGATTGGTTGCCTTCCTTTAGGCAACTCATTTAAAATAGAAACATCTAAATCGCCAAAAATCGTTAGCTGCAAAGAGCGTGGAATTGGCGTGGCGGTCATGGCTAGAAGATGCGGGGCTAACCCAGACGGAGATTTGAGCATTAGCTTTTGGCGTTGCTCCACGCCAAATCTATGCTGCTCGTCAATAATCACTAGGGCTAGATTTTTAAACTCAGTATCGTCAGTTAGTAGGGCGTGCGTACCAATAATTAAATCAATCTTGCCGCTGGCAATCTGTTTTTTGAGTTCTGGCTTATTTTTAGTTGCGCCAGTAAGCAAGGCAACGCTTACTCCGAATTGATTAAGTAGTGATTTTAAGCCTTCATAATGCTGCATAGCTAAGATTGCAGTTGGTGCAAGCAGTGCAACTTGCCCGTCATTTATTGCTACTTCGTAGGCGCTTAAGGCGGCCACCATTGTTTTTCCAGAGCCTACATCGCCTTGAAGTAGGCGGTTCATTGGGGTAGGTTTTTCTAGGTCTTGAAATATTTCCCAAGCGGCTTTTTTCTGTGCCCCAGTTAATTTAAATGGTAATTTTTCTAAAAAATCCTGAATTTTAGGCAAACTAAAAGGGATTTTTACGGCCTGTAATTTTTCGTTCTCCCTGCGATTAAGTTTGGCGGCCAAAATTAATGCAAAAAGCTCTTCGTAGGCCAGATAATCCCTAGACCTCTTAATTTCTTCCATCGAAGTTGGAAAATGCACTTTAAATAGCGAGTCTCTTCTTAGGCCGGGAGTAATGTTTGGCAACAAATCTGGAATTTTAGCAAATTTATCGCGCGAATTATTAATCAAACGTCTAAAATCTGCAGACTTTAATGCTCCGTGGGCCACGTAGATGGGCGCCAGACCCGCCGAGGTGTCGACATCGGATACTAAGGCTGCCGAAGGCGAAATCAGGCTATAACGGCCATTTTTGAGCTCAAAATTACCTGTAAAGTAATATTCTTTATTGGGGTCAAATTGTTTGGCTCGGTAACTTTGGTTAAACCATACAGTCTTTATCGAGCCAGTCTTGTCGCTGATTACTCCCTCCGTAACAGAGAGGTTACGGCGCCTAGCTCTCCGGGTCGAAATTTTGTCAATTTTACCCCTTATCACAATTTTACCTGGCTGAATTTCACTGATAGAGGTAGGTGCAGCAAAATTTTCGTAATCACGCGGTATATTATAAAAAAAATCCCTAAGCGTGCGGATGCCATATTTTTTGAGGGTTTCAGCAGTTTTAGGGCCTATCCCCTTTAATTCCTCCACTGGTTGCGCTAAATCCATACCAATAATTATACCAGATAAACCTGAAGTTGACAAAAACACAAAATAATGATATTATTCTAATAATAGCCGATACGGGCTAGTACTTTTATTCCTAGGAAGGGGGCAAAATGCAACAGCCAGGCGAGAAAGGGTTAGAACCAACAATTCTAGAGGTGAACGAAGGCAAGAAGTATAAGCTAACGGAAGAAACTATCGAAATCGCGGGCATCACGCTTTATCGAATTCAGGCAATTCGTGACTTCGGGGATGTGTATGCTGGCGACCTCGGCGGTTTCATCGCGGACGAGAACAATCTCTCACATGAAGGCGAGTGTTGGGTTTACGATTTTGCTCAGGTGTATCAGAATGCAGTAGTTCTAGACGACGCCAGGGTTACTGGCCGTGCTCGTGTCTACGGACATGCCAAGGTTTGTGAGCGGGCATCTGTAAACCACGATGCTGTTGTGCGCGGAAGAGCTAGGATTTGCGGAAATTCAGTCGTTACCCGCAATGCGCAGGTATCCGGCAACGCTTGTACTGCCGATTACGCATTGGTTGGCACCAATGCCAAGGTTCATGGTAGTGCTAGAATTTACGAGTTTGCACAGGCCCGTGGTAATGTCATCGTTTCTGGCCACGCCAAGCTATACGGGTTTGCCCAGGTCGTCGGAAATGCTAAAATTTCTGGCTACGCAGAAGTATCTGGGTATACCAGTTACTAGGATTAAGAAGCGCCACTTTTAAAGTGGCGCTTTTTCATTCAAAAAGTCATGTTTTTTTTGCAAAAAACATTGCACAAGCGCAATAAAATTGTTATACTTAATATCAGGAGAAGTGTAGAGTTTTTGGAGGTAAATGAGGCATTTTGGTTTAATTACTAGAACTGTGAAACGCCTTGCCACGCTCTGGTTATTGGTTTTGATTGCAAACGGTGGGTGTAATGTTTTTGCCACCATCGATCCAAACAGCTACTCAGTTAGTATGAGTATGCAAAACCAAAACCAGGGCATAGAAGTTATGGGCGGGAGCACTACCGAACAGTACGTCGGAACCAGACGTACGCTTTCTGTTAGCACTAACGCCCCATCCGGTTACCATGTATATGTTTACGTTCCGGCCGATGAAGCCTCTGCTGGCAACTTAGTCTTATCTGGTGGTGATTCCTCTAGTCCCATAATCAGCACACTAAGCTCTAATCCATCCACTGCAACCACCCTCAGCCCAGACACTTGGGGCTTCGGGATTCCTAACTCTACTTCGGGGCTACCCACTAATAACTTTAGCCCGTCATACAATGCTACTTCCCCCTCTGCTGGTAGTAATTATTCTGGGGTAAAAATTAGCCCAAACTATACTTTAATTCGTAATTACACGGGCGCAGTTTCCGGGACGGATAGTTTCGATATCTATTATGGCATGAGATTAGCTTCCGACGTATTATCTACGCCAGGCACCTATCAAACTAACATTTCTTATCATGCTATGATTGATGCTACTGATATTGTAGGAGGAGAAGCTACGATTTCGCCTGTATCCGGTCCTAAATCTGGCTACGAAAACGTTACTATTACTACTTCTTTAATGACAGATTTTGTGCCAAACGATATTTCTGTGACTATCGGCGGTCAAGAGTGCCTAACTCCCAGGGGTAACATCAGTACTGGCGTGCTACGCATCAACTGTACAACACAGGCACATACACCAGACACCTTAGATGTTTCTATCAATATAGCATCCCTAGGTATTAGTTATTTGATTCAAGATGGTTATGAATATCTAGAAACTGGCGATGTCAAAATCACCAATGTAGCATATGTGTCTGGCACTAACGTTAATGGCACACCTCATCCATCTGTGGATGAAAATAATGATGTAGATTTTGATCTTACTTTTAAGAGCGGTGTCACCGAAAACGACAATACCTTTACCGCAACATATCGTTTTACCATGGCTAATACTACATCCAGTGATTACATCTTTACGGCTCCAGTTTCAAACTTGGTTCTGCGTTTGTCGTCTACCACCACTAGCGAAGTCTATTACGAGCTGGACGGTATTTCCGTTGGCGACACAATTCCTGCAAATAGCACAGTCTCATTTAATATTATCCTGTCCGCAGATTATGCATCTGGTACGCACGGCGTTGAAGGTGGCATAGAGATTGAACCAGTAGAGGATAAAACTGGTGCGCTGATTGGATCCATCCATGGAACTAACGAAGGAGATTTGTCTGGCAACCATGAATTGGCCATGTTCCAGGTTAGTGTCCAAAATACGTTTTCTTCCGACAAAATCTTTACAATCGACGTAATCGGAAATGATTTTGTGGTGGCTAATTCGTCGGGAGGCTATTTGGATGCACAGACAATCGCAGCGGGTAGTACCTCGGTATATACTTTCTACTTAAAGAAGGCCTCGGGCGCTACTTACGGCAGCGATTTTGTAAATGCCGCCATCGTACTTTCCTATGACGGGATCGAAACCAATAGTGGCACTGTTAAACTAGCCGTAGATAAAGATGCGTCATTTGTTGATACCGAAGCTCCGTACATCAGCGGTGTTTCGGTTGTACGGAATGATACAATTGGCTCTGCTACAGTTTCTTGGTCTGGCACAGACAATGTTGGTGTGGCAAGCTACGCCATTTATCCATGTACAAAAGCTAACGATATCTACACTTGTGGCACACCAGTAACCGGCATCAGCGGTAACGCCACTTCCTATACTTTAACCGGCCTAGGTGACGGCAATTATGGCATAGTCGTGGTGGGCTTTGACGATGAGGGTAACACCGCCACGCAAGGCGAAATAGATACGGCCACTACAGATACTGGCCACGCTTCAAGAAGTGAAGATACCGAGCTTAGATGGACCTTTAACATTACTGGCAGAATTACCAACGGCACGCTTAGCAATAATGGCCAAACTATTCAGATGGGCGGGAGCTACACTGGCACTATTAGGGCAAATAGTGGCTATAATACACCTGGCTCAGTCACGGTAGAAATGAACGGAAGGACCTTGACTGGTAGTCAATACTCCTATAACAATGGCTCAATTGCTATCAATATCCCAGTAGATGGCGATATAGAAATTACAGCCAACTGTCCTTGGGACTGGTGTATTATCGAGGGCACATTAATTGCCCTAGCAGACGGGACCTCTATCCCAATCGAACAGGTCAATTATGACACATTGCTCAAAGTTTGGAATTATGAAACTGGTAGCGTAGGCGCCGAGTACCCAGCTTGGATCGAGAAAAAAGCCACCACCCATGCCTATCAACTAACGAAATTTGATGACGGTACTGAACTTAAGACTGCTGGTTGGCACGGCGTGTTCGATGTAGACGCCAACGCATTCATATCGATAGATGATCCTAACTTTGACGTAGGCTCTAGGGTTTACAAAGTCAACGAGAATGACGAGCTCGAAATCGTCACCGTGGTAAGTATAGAAAGAGTAGAAGAGGAAGTCAACTATTATCATGTTGTATCCAGCCAATATTATAATATTATTGCTAATAATATTATTACAACGGATGGCGCCGTATATCTATCTAATCTTTATGGCTTTGATGAGAATCTCAAATGGCCAGCCATTAGAGAAGAAATTATGTCCGACCCGAATAATCTTTATACCTATGCCGACTTCCAGGACATCGGTATGCCGGAACGCATGTTTAATGAGCTTCGCGTAAGGGAGGGCAAGTATCTAGCTACCAAGTATGGCATTAGCCTCGAGATATTTAAGGGCTACCTCCTCTCTAATCAACTCAATACCGATATCTGGCTGCCATACTGCGATGCTTCGCCAATCCGCACGGAATACTGCGCTTCGGAGGAGTCGAATTTAGTTACTCCAACAAATAATTCTTATATGTCGCAAGAACAAGTTCGTCCTGGTAGCAATGAGACGCATAACAATTCCGACGAAGAATCGCCAGAAGCCTCTAGCCTGTATAGTAATCCGCTAGGCGTTAAGGACGATTCCATTACAACGTCAGACGTAATTGAATACCAGGATTGGACTTCAGCCGAAAACTTAGCCTTACTAAGCGTAGTTGCAGCAACTACTTCTGGACTAATTTATGGATTAGCAAAAAACATCAAAAAAGATCGAGAAGACAGCTAGCCACTTTGACAAACTTCGTCTTTTAGATTAAAATGGCTAAACAACCACCGATAGGTGATTAGCAACTTAAGGCCATTAAATGATTGGGGGGATTTATGGACAAAAAGTACGGTTTTACAGGCGAAACGTTAACGATGGCGGATGGGACGGTACTGCATCAGATCTATGCATTAAGGAGTTTTGGCGATGTAGAAGCAGGAAGAGTTGGCGGATATGTAGCTTCCGAGAAGAACCTTAGTCACCACTATAGCTGTTGGGTTCACGAAGGCGCTATCGCCTATGGCAACGCCAAGGTGGCCGGCAACGCACAAGTCTCTGGCGGCGCCAGAGTTTATGGCAATGCGCACGTGTTCGGAAATACGCGAATCAATGGCAATGCACTAGTTTGTGGTAATGCAGTTGTCTGTGGCGCGTCTAGAATTACTGGCAATGCGATAATTACCGGCAACGCCAGAATCAGTGAATATGCGTACATCGGTGACAATGCCGTGGTTGACGGCCATGCTAGTGTGTACGACTATGCTCGTATCTGCGGATGCGCAAAGGTGTCTGGTAGCGCCAAAGCTTACGGCTATGCGCAAATTGGCGACAACGCCACAGTCCTCGATAACGCCAAAATTTGTGGTTACACACATCTTTCTGGCGATACCGTAGTCTCTTGTTATAAGACGGTTTGCGATTAGTGCTAGGGGGGAGAAAATGGATAACGATAAGTATGATTTTACCGACGATTCCATCGTAATCTGCGGCCATAGACTGCACCGCATCGTAGCAAAGCGTAAGATCGGCTACGTTGAGGCGGGTCAGCTGGGTGGCTATATCGAACTGCCCAGTAATCTCGACTCAGAGGGTGATTGCTGGGTTGGCCAAGAGGCCAAGGTGTATGGATACCTTGCCACGGTCCAAGACGATGCTCTGGTTTTTGGCAATGCCGTAGTCCATGGCGCCACTAAGGTAATGGATCAAGCCATGATCTGTGACGATAGTCACGTAAATGGCTATGCCGGAATGGGCAAAATCTCCGTAGTTGGGGGATGTTCTGTTATCTGTGGTGACGCTCATCTATTTGGTGATTTCAACGTCGTTGACGAAGTAATCATCAGCAAGTAATGGCCTACTTTAGAGGCGCTGCCGTGGCAGCGCCTCATTTCTATTTCGCCTCACCAGAATGTTCATTGCGCCACTTGTTGATTTCCCCGTGATTACCAGATAAAAGCACGTCTGGCACTTTCATGCCTCTAAAATCCTCCGGGCGTGTATACTGGGGATACTCTAGATTATTTCCATCAGAAAATGACTCAATCTCTGCGGATTGTTCCCCGCCCAGCACCCCCGGTATCAGCCTTACTATTGAATCAATAATAATCAGCGCCGGTAGTTCTCCGCCAGTCAAAATATACTTACCTAACGAAATTTTGTAATCTACTATCGAAAGAATCCGCTCGTCGTATCCTTCGTAATGCGGACACAGGATGATGTAATGTGCGAGAGGTTTTACACTGCATTCGGGGCCGCGTCCGTCCGGCCCATCGCCATGGGCGGACGGCGCTAATTCTCGCGTTGCCACGCTCCGAAATGCCCCGAATTGTAACGCGAACTCTCTCGCCATCTCCTGATTCCAAATCTCGCCTACAGGGGTAGGAAGAATCACTTTTGCTTCTGGATCTTTAGCCTTTACAGATTCAATCGCTTCAAACACCGGCTCACAGCGGAGCAACATTCCGTCGCCACCGCCATATGGTATGTCGTCTACGGATTTGTGTGGCCCCAAGCCAAAATCCCTCAAATTCACAAAATTAAACTCAGCGAGCTCCTTGCGGGTGGCTTTTTCCATCATTGAACTTTTTAGATACGGCTCAATCGCTTCCTGAAATAGCGTGATAATTGTGAATTTAATCATACTATCATTATATCACATAACAGGCCAATGCTTGCTAGCACGATTAAAATATGTCTCTCATATTGACAAAATACCATAAGTATGATACAATTAAGGCATAACCGATATTCCACCACATAAGGGGTGTGTTATATAGTAATTTAATAGTTGGTTCATTTGTCCTTTGAAAGGGGATAAGATGTCCGAGAAGAAGTACGAGTTCACCGATGAAACTATCGAAGAAGATGGCCACATCCTTCACCGAATCCGTGCCCTGCGCGACTTTGACAGTGTCCATGCTGGCGACCTCGGCGGTTACATTGAGAACGAGCGTAATCTCTCTCATGATGGAGTCTGCTGGGTCTCCGGCGATGCCTGGGTCTACGGCGAGGCTCAAGTCTCCGGCGATGCCTTGGTCTACGGCTGGGCTCAAGTCTACGACAGGGCTCAAGTCTCCGGCGATGCCTGGGTCTACGGCTGGGCTCAAGTCTACGACAGGGCTCAAGTCTCCGGCAATGCCATGGTCTCCGGCGAGGCTCAAGTCTACGGTGACGCTCAGGTCTTCGGCGAGGCTCAAGTCTACGGTGATGCCCTTGTCTTCGACGGCGCCGAGGTCTACGGCTGCGCCCGCGTCTTCGACCAAGCCCGTGTCTTCGACCAAGCCCGTGTCTTCGACCAAGCCCGTGTCTTTTATCAAGCTCGGGTTTTCTATCGAGACGAAGTTGTAGGCGTCCGTGCCGAACGGATGCCGCCAGAAGAGCTTGAGGACAAGTAATCGACAAAAAGCACCGCGCTTTTACAGGCGGTGCTTTTTCATGATAGAATCTCAAGATGAAAAACGGCCTTTCGGCCGTTTCCCCGCTGTTACGCGCCCACCCTTGGGGCACATTGGTTTGTTTTAATCCGCTGTTTTTGTTTTTAATGTAAGTCTCCACACTCCACTAAATCATCAGTGGAACCCCTGTGAAGCGTACCAGCTTAAGTTAATATTAAACCATAAGCGTCAAATTGTCAAGTACTTTTTACTATATCTATTTTTATGGTATAATATGGATATGTTTGTAGATACGGCTAAAGTTAGCTTGAAAGCTGGTAAAGGCGGTGACGGAGCCGTTTCCTTTCGTCGGGAAATTTATATTCCCAAAGGTGGCCCGGATGGCGGAGACGGTGGCAAAGGCGGCGACATAATTTTTCGTGCCGATAAAAACACTAATACTTTAGTAGATTTTCGTTTTACGCCAATTTTGACCGCCGAAAATGGCAAAAATGGCTCTGGGCAACGCTCAGCCGGTCGCTCTGGCAAGGATCTAATCATAGACGTGCCAATCGGTACAGTAGTTTATCGCTTGAAGGGCGAGGAATATCCTCGTTCCCTAATCGCTGACCTCACTGAGGATGGCCAAACCGCCATTATCGCCAAAGGTGGTGACGGCGGTTTTGGTAATGCCCATTTTAAATCTAGTACACGTCAAGCGCCAATAGTTGCCGAAGTCGGCGAACCGGGAGAAGAGTTTGAAGCCGAGTTAGAGCTTAAATCCATGGCTGACGTAGGGCTAGTGGGGCTGCCGAATGCCGGCAAATCCACCTTTCTCTCTGTGGTGAGCAATGCTACTCCCGAAATTGCCAATTACCCGTTTACCACTCTTACTCCACACCTTGGCGTAGCAACTATCGATAACCAAGATTTACTAATCGCCGATATTCCAGGTTTAATCGAAGGCGCGTCCGAGGGTAAAGGGCTAGGCCACGATTTTTTGCGCCATGTAGAGCGCACTTCGGTGTTGTTACATTTAGTCGATGTTTATAATGACGACGCTGGCGAGGCTTATCAAACTATTAGAAATGAGCTAGAAAAATATTCGGATTTGGCTACTCGTCCAGAAATAGTAGCCTTAACTAAATGTGAAGGTGTGGATGAAGACATCGTTAAAATGCAAACGTCCTCTATTCTTGCCAAAAATCCAAATGTCAAAATTTTCGCCATCTCGTCTCAGGCTCACCAAGGCCTAAACGAGCTATTGCGAGAGCTGAATCAGATTCGCACTGCGAACACTGAGCGAGCCAAGGCGGAGTCATTAAATTCTACCGAGGTGAGTACCGGACAGTACCGGGCGGAACCCCGGATAGAATTTAATGACTTTGCCTTGCGCGAAGCGAAACGTGAGCAAAGCGAATTTGATTCAGTCCCCACAATTACGCTTGGCCCTAACGCCATGAAGGATACCTGGCAAGTTGAAAAAATCGCAGACGATAAATTCGTCGTTACCGGTGAAAAAATCGAAAAATTCGCCCGCCGTACGGATTATGATAATTATGCCAGCGTCAACCGCCTAAGAGACATCATGAAAAAGATGGGCATCCGCGCTGAACTCACCAATCAAGGCGCCAAGCCAGAATCTGTTATTAGTATAGCAGGTAAGGAATTTACTTTAGTAGAAGATTATTAATTAACTCAAGAAGCCATCTTAATAATCCGCTAACCAGGATTAATGGATATAATTGAAGTTTCCTACCGAACTAGCTGGGATAGTAGAGCGGATGACGCGCCAAGGAATACCGTAATTCATTTCAGATACTACGATTGAACCATCTGCATTAACGGCCTCTACGTAACCCACGTGCCCATACCATCCTGAAGAGGTTTGAATTACAGCCCCGGCTGCAGGTGTCCGGTTTACAAGAAAACCGCGCGCTGCAGCATTACGCGCCCAGGCGTTAGCATTACCGAGATTAGAAGGTAAATCCTGGCGTTTATACCACGCCCATTGCGTACACTGGCCACCGCCATAAGGACCACCTAGATTATAGAACCAACCCACGACTTCAATATTCTGACGTTCCGAAGTACTACCCAGATAGGTGTAAGTGTAAGTATATGTAGGCCTTACTACTACCGGTGCTACATATTCTGGGCGTTCTGTTTCTGGCAAAGAACCATCCTTAATTACAATCTGCATGCCGTCAGAAATACCAGATATCTCTAAATCATTTAGGGCAATGATTTCGGCTGGGGTCGAACCATACTTGCTAGAAATAGATTCCACTGTATCACCAGATTTTACCGTATAAACGATGCCAGGGGTACTCGGTATTTTTAATACAGTGCCAGCTGCCACAGCGGTGGTTTTTAAGCCATTAGACCAGCGAATCTGATTAGCGGTAACGTTGTATTTTGCGGCAATTGTGTCAACATTCTCGCCCTCCACTACAGTATGTTCTATTACGCCCCTAGAAACAGCAATATCTGTAATGTTAGGCTTCTCTAATTTACCAGTAGAAGTTTGGCCCGAATCGTACATTGTAGTAGTAATGACGTAGTTAGAGGCTACGTCTGATGCGCTCGCCAAACTCAGAGCATCAGACAAATCTGCAACGGTATACAATTCTGATAGCTGATCAATTGATACATTGCTGTAATCATCTGCCGCAAAAGAGCTAAGACTTAGGTTAACATCAGAATTCTTTTTATCGATTGAACCAACAAAAACCAAGCCAAGTGTTAAAACGGCCGTAATGGCGTAAGGAAGAATACTTCTTACCTTTTGCCAGCTGATTTTTTTATCCTTCTTCGTCATAATGATATATTACAGAGTTCCTGACAATGAGCGGAAATATTTTGTAAATGCTCAGACTCTGTATAACTATAATACATCACACCATCGTCTCCTGTCAAGAAGTATAGATAAGCAGTATCAGTGGGATTAGCTACCGCCAGTAATGCACTTAAGCCAGGATTAGAGATAGGCCCACAGGGCAGCCCAGCATATAACCTAGTGTTATAGCAAGAATCGACCTTCAGGGCACTCTGATTGTCGGTATACGTGTGTCTATCAGGATCAATAGTGTCAAGCGCGTATGACACCGTTACGTCGCTTCCAAGGGGTATTCCGCTTTGCAATCGTGATAAAAAAACCTGTGCTACAGTGGGCTGATCGGGGGAAGCCGCCTCTTTTTGGACTACAGAGGCTAGCGTAATTCCTTCAAACAGGGATAATCCGCGGGCGTTGTATTTTTCTTTCAAATTGTTGTTTTTAATTATCTCTTTGGTACCCTCCAAAAAACGATTTATTACATCTTTTGCAGTGTCCGTGGAATAAAATTCATGCGTTTCACCAAACAGATATCCCTCTAGAGAGGCTCCCTCTGGACGTTCCTTTAAAAAATCATAATCGTAATTGGCTAACAATGCCCCATCTGTCTCTGATTCGGAATATCCAGCTTCCATCAGAGTTTTCTTGATATCAAAAATAGTTTCTCCCGGTAAAATTGTAACCGAAAACACATCAGGCTGCATCTCGGCTTCAACCTGGGAAAAATACTCGGCATATTGCTTGTAACGCTGATCTCTAATGATTAACGCTGCCGCCGTGGCCAGAAGCCCTAAAATCACAAAGATGGCGATGCCGGAAATCCACTTTGTCACTTTTTTGGTCTTAATTTTCACTTTTTTTACTTCTTTCTCTATTTTGTTGGTCTTGGTGTCCGCTTTTTGCTCTGGTTCCGTAAAATTCTCGATAAAATCTTGCAAGATGATAGAAGCGGCCTCGGCATCAATTTCGCCTTTTTCGTATTTTTTCTTTCTTTTTTTAAGCCTGGATTCGGCCTCAACAGAGGTAAGAGATTCATCCTGGAATCTAATTTTGGCGCCTGGAAATTTCTCGGTTAGGTTTTTAGCAAAATTTCGCACATACAAGGACTGTTTAGTTTCGTTGCCTTCATTGCTTCTGGGCAGACCTAGCACAAAGAAATTAGTATTGTTAAGATTGGCGATTCGAGCGATTTCCTGCCATTCTGAGCCATCTGCCAAAATATACCCGACTGGTACCGCAATTCGGGTACTAGAATCAACCTTGGCCACGCCAATACGCTTTTCGCCCACATCCAAACCTATAATTCGCATTTTTTACTCCACACTCCAATTTTTATTCTTTTTTAGTATCTTCAGATGTGTTCTCTTCTGCGCTACCTTCCTCTTTGTCTCCATCTTCGCTTCTATTGAACGTTTGCTCTACTTTGTTTCCGTCTTGATCCTTAATCTCGAGATTTACGGTGATCTTATTGGTGTCGCTAGGTATAGAAGTTACCCATGGGAAAGAAGTATCAATTTTAACATCGTTCACGCCATTGATATCTTTTAGCAGATGAGTGGCGTCGCCAGTGCCATGGCCTTTAACTAAATCTACGATGCTAGCTACCGTAACCGTAGGACCAGTCATATAATTAGTTTTTAGTCTACCAGTGTAACCAGCGTCAGTTTTCAGGAAATTCTCTACAAATGGGTTTTGCATTTCGTAAATCTTGTGCCCCGCTTCAATCTTGGCTTTCTCGGCAATAAATTCTTCCACCTTTGTTTTATCTATTACGTAAACCGAAGTTGTAGTAACGGCTTTTAGTTTGGCTTTTTCACCCTCTTTTACCTCTTCACCGACGGCAGGGGTAGAGACCGCATCGGCAGTTTCCTGCTTAAAGCTGGAATCAATCACTAGCGCATCATCGCCAAGCCCTTCGTATAGTTTGGCTTTATTCTCTGATTCATTGGCAGAGCTTAATTCTCCCTTGGCCTTATCAATATCGGATTGCTGTACCACCGTGATTTCTTTATCGGTGCCGCCAGACATAGCTTTATCAGAATATGCAAAAACCCTTGCGTTAGTATCCCAACCTGTACTTGACGCAGCGATGTTGTATTTATTACCGGATTCGCTCGCAATTACGGGAACTGTGCCATTAATTCGGCACCCGTAATCCACTAAGCCCTCGGAATTGTCCTTATTAGCGCATTCGCTTCTGCCTTCTCCACTATAAGTAAGGACTACGCCCTTAGTGGCTTTAAACGATAATCCAGAAATAGTAAAGATTTCACCTTCGCTAATTTGCACAGAAGACTTAATATTAAGTGGAAAATATGCGTAAACGATTAGTTCCCCACTTGCCTTTTCGCCCAGGTTTTTCTTGCCCGTAGCCTCAAATTCCACCTCTTGCACCGATTCAATTTTCTTTTGATCTAGATAAAACTTACCCTCGCCAGCTTTTTCGTCGGTTAAATTGGTAGTAAAAGTGACGTTTTCAGAAAACGGATAAGAATTAGTCCTAATTCCCACCGTAATAGTAACGGAAGGCGCAATCGCAAAGGCCCAAATCAATGCCAAAATTAGAAGTAAAGCCCCAATTCCGCCGCCAATCGTTATTTTCTTATGTTCCTTAATCCAGCCTATGATTTTATTTCCAGTTTTGGCAGTAGTACCAGATTTGGCTTTCTTGGCTTTTTCTGGCTTTACCGCTGGTTCGGCCTCTTGTGAATCTACCTCTTTGGTATCCTCAGGCGCCTCTTCGTCTTTTTCCGTCTCGTCCTCTGGCTCCTCAGTCTTTTCCGGTGTCTCTTCTACCACTTCATCGCTTTCTGAATCGTCTAATTCTAAATCGTCGGTTGGGACAATGGGTGCAGTCTGCAAATTTTTAGCAACCGGCAGCTTAGTGGCCGCAGCGAGCTTCATAATTGAAGGGTCTGCTGTTACTAAAACTACTTTTTTATCGGCAGACGCACCAGCCTTGGAGATTAGTTTTATATTAACTACACTCCTAAAAACACCAGCCTTTTTAGGTGGTACCAAAGCTACAATCTTGGCTTTAGCATTTTCAATTTTAGTAATGATATCGGTAATATCATCTTCTGGCTCAATGTAAATTACATCTTTGTTCATATATAAAATATACCACATTTTTTCTCGCTTGTGTTAAAATATATGATAGATGAGCCTTTTTAATCGAAGTAATGGTAAAAATACTAACGGCGAGCAATCAGCGCTTGCCGAGGTTGCTTTGCGCGCCATTCATGACGGCGTAATCATAATTGATAAGTCTGGTGTTATTAAATTTATCAACCCAGCTGCTACCAATATGACTGGTTTTGGCAATAATGCGCTTGGGCTAGATTACGGTCTGGTTATTAAGTTAGAGTCCAAGGAAGGACGCGAACTTTTCCCTAACGAGAACTTACTGGTAAATGCAATCCAATCGGGTCAGCCACTAGAGTCTTTTCAAGCCACCATCATCCCAGCTCAGTCCGACAAAAAAATCCCAGTATCGATTTCCGTAATTCCGTCTGAAGGTTTTTCTCAGGATAAAATTATCACCATTCGCAATATTGCTAAGGAGCTAGAAGGAGAAGGCGAAAAAACTGAGTTTATCTCTACCGCTTCGCACGAAATGCGTACGCCAGTTGCCACTATCGACGGCTACCTATCTTTATGTCTCAATCCTAAAACTGCTACCATTGATGCAAGAGCCCAAGGTTATTTAACTGCTGCGCAGGCCGCCTCCAAGCATTTAGGTAAATTATTCCAAGATCTGTTAGATGTTACTAAATTAGATGATGGGCGCATCCGTCCCACCTTGCAACCAGTTGATCTAGTAAATCTAGTCAGAACAATCGCAAATGACCATCAAGAGCAAGCTAAAAACGCTAAGCTTGCCTATACGATTGGCGCCGATTCCCCTGCATCTTTTGGCGGCAACAATCTTAAACAAATCGTGTATGGTTTTGTAGACGTAAACTTTATGCGTGAAATCATGGATAATTTGATCGACAATGCTATAAAATACACGCCAGAAGGGGGCTCAATCTACGTGAATGTACGTGGCGACGGAGAGCGTGCCCTAGTCAATGTTACTGATACCGGTATCGGGATTTCAGCAGAAGATCTGGGGCATGTTTTTCAAAAGTTTTACCGAGTAGATAATTCCGATACTCGCACAAACGGTGGCACCGGGCTTGGTCTTTATCTTGTCAAGCAGCGCGCTGAGGCTATGGGCGGCAAAGTCTGGGCCGAATCGGCCTTTGGTGAAGGCTCAACGTTTTACGTATCTCTGCCACGTCTGTCTAATGACGAATATGAAAAACGTATGATCGCTGTCCGTAATCTAGAAATGCAAAAACAAGTGATGGCCACTGCACAACCTCAACTACCATCACAGCCACTAATGCAACCTCAATCACAACTACAGTCTCCGGGACAACCTCAACCAATAACTCAAGTCACGCCTCAAATAATTCAGCCAACGCCACCCCCGGGGTCGCCTCCCATCCAATCAATGTCAAATCAAACTAATATCAACCTAAACGGAGGAGTAAAATGAGTAAAATAATGGTAGTAGAAGATGACGCTTCGCTTCGTGAAATTTATAGTATTCGGGTAGCCGCAGAAGGCTACGAGGTAGTAAGTGCAGGTGATGGCGAGGAGGCCCTAGCTATAGCAGTGCGCGAGAAGCCAGATCTAATCTTATCGGATATTATGATGCCTAAAATTTCTGGTTTTGATATGCTAGATATTTTGAGATCAACTCCAGAAACCGCGCAAATTAAAGTCGTAATGATGACGGCACTTTCAGCGGACGACCAAAGACAACGTGGCGAGCGTCTTGGCGCAGATCGCTACTTAGTTAAATCTCAGGTCGGCATAGAAGACGTAATTAACGTTATCCACGAAGTATTGGGTGATAAAGCAGTAAGTGAGGCTGCTCCACAGCCAAACGAGGCCGCCCCACAACCAGCTGAAGCTACAACCATTCCTCAGCCGGCTGAAGCTATCCCTCAATCGGCCGAAACACCTATTCCAAACCCAGCGGCTCCCCAAATTACTGCCCCTGCTCAAAGTTTCGCATCAAATCCGCAAGTAGATTATGGACAACCAACTAATCCGGCTCAATAAATTTTTAGCCGAGCGTTTAGGAGTTTCGCGGCGCGATGCCGACGAACTAATTTTGGCTGGCAAGATAACAGTAGACGGACGACCAGCTATATTAGGCGACAGAATTGACAAAAATAATAAAGTATGCTATAATAATAAAGTAGTACCGCCAGTAGCGGAATTTTCTTATATTGCTTTTAATAAACCAAAAGGATATGTTTGCTCGCGACGTGCTCAGGGCGCGACTCCTACACTTTACGATTTACTGCCAAAAACTTTTACTCGTCTCAAAACTGTTGGGCGTCTCGATAAAGATTCATCGGGTCTAATTTTGCTAACCAACGACGGTGATTTTGCGTTTAGGATGACGCATCCCAAATTCCGTAAAAATAAAGTCTACGAGGTAGAATTAGACCATCCCCTGGCTCCGCTCCATCAACAGATGATTTCGGATTATGGCGTGGAAATCGGCGACGGCATCTCTAAATTTAAGATAATAAAAGATAACTCTGGGTTGCTTCCTTCGAGGGTAATTCGGAGCGCGGCAGCGCGAGAGTTAGCGCGCTCGCCCCGTGGCGACGGGCGCGAGCGACGCGACCCGAGAAAGGAAGTAACCGAGAGTTGCTACCTAGTTTTCTTGACTGAGGGTCGCAATCGTCAAATTCGTCGCACTTTTGCTGCGCTTGGTTATCAAGTAACTAAGCTCCACCGTATTCAATTTGGCAAATATGAGTTAGGAGATTTAAAACCCGGAAAATATGTTATAATAGAACCATGAGCACAATCTTAGGGTTAGATATTGGTACGGAATTTGTAAAAGCGGTCCTAGCTAAACCTACCAAAAAAGGTAAATTAGAAATCCTAGGCGTAGGTAAAGCTAAGCAAACAGATGGCAATATGCATGCTGGTGCCGTAGCAGATATCCCTGCCGTAGTGGCCGTATGTGAGGAGGCTCTTGTTAAGGCAGAGGAACAAGCCGGCGAGCGCGCCGATCTTACCGTGGTCGGTATTGCTGGAGAGCTGATTAAGGGCAACACCACCACCGTAAACTATGCCCGCAAAAACCCTAATAAGCCCATCACTGAATCCGAAATGAACGAAATCGTCAAAAAGGTGCAGCAAAAGTCCGGTGAAGTTGCCAAAAAAACCGTTGCCCTAGAAACCGGCAATGATAATGTAGAGGTTCGTTTAATTAATTCTGCCATTGTTTCCCTCACGATTGATGGATACAAAATATCTAATCCCATCGGTTTTAAAGGTTCTGATATTGTCATTCAATTTTATACGGCCTTTGCACCGCTTATTCATGTAGCCGCTATTGAAAAAGTCTGCGCCGAGCTCAACCTAGATCTTTTAACGGTTGCCGTAGAACCGTTTGCGGTATGCCGTGCTTGCCTCGGTGATGATCTAGAATCTAACTTTTCTGGTATCGTGATGGATATTGGCGGCGGTACTACCGATATCGCCGTAGTAGAAGATGGCGGCGTGGAAGGTACTAAGATGTTTTCTATCGGCGGCCGTAGCTTCACTCATCAAATCGCCGAATCCCTAGGTGTGGATTTTGATACGGCGGAAACATACAAGCTAGATTTTGACTCTGGCAAGCTAGACGACCGTGTTAAATCTAAAGTCGAAACCGCTATTTCTCGCAACTTAAGCGTTTGGCTTACCGGCGTGGAAGTTGCTTTGGAGGATTTTGAAAATATGGGTAGCCTACCTCGTAATGTGTTACTTTGTGGCGGGGGTGCTAGCCTATCTCTATTGCAAGAAGAATTAGCTATTTCTGATTGGTATACTAATTTGCCGTTTTCGCGTCGTCCTGTAATCCATTTGATTGATATTAGCGAATTACCGGATTTAGTCACCGAACATTTAAATATCGAGGGCTTAAGCACTCTAGACCATTCCTTTGCAACAGCACTTGGGCTTTTGAGGGTTGGCGTAGATACTCTGGCTGGCGCCCCCGAGGAGAACAAACTCAGAGCTAAAATCGCCAAACTTTTACAAAAATAATCTAAATACTACCTTCAATTAAAAATAGCCCCACGGGGCTATTTTTTTAATCTATTACAGCCTTTATCCTGCGTACGCCAGCCGAAGAGGATTCCTCTTTTTTAATCGTAAAATGCCCAATTACGCCAGTATGCTCTACGTGTGGACCGCCACAAACTTCGCGAGAAATTGGCTGGTCAAAATCGCCAATCGTATAGACCTTTAATTTCTCTGGATATTTATCCCAAAATTGACCATGTGCATGGAGTTCGTTACGGGCGTAGTTCTTATCATACTCATCGTAAACTACCGGCAAGTCGGCCTTAATCCATTCATTTACTTGATCTTCGACGGCCTTTTTCTCCTCATCAGTCATTTTATGGTCTAGATTAAAGTCAAAACGTAAACGCTCAGACGTAGTATTAGAGCCCTTCTGGACAATATCAGGCGAAATTAATTTTTGCAAAGCTGCGAGTAATAAATGTGTAGCAGTATGATATTTAATGGTTGTCTCGCCGTGGTCTTCTAGTCCGCCTTTAAACATGCCTTTGGACGCAGTCTGAGAGCGCTCGCGCTGTTCCTTTAGGGCAGATTCAAATTCGGTCCGGTAATTGTCAGATAATTTAATTCCCTGGCGATAACATTCCTCAACCGATAGTTCCATCGGGAACCCATATGTATCTTGGAGTTTAAATAAATCATAGCCATTAAGGTCAAAATTAACCTCGTACGACCCCGTTCCCTCGCGCCCGTCGTTACGGGGCTCGGTCACTTCGCTCGGGTCGTGACCCTCGCGGGGCACGGTCTCACGAGGTTTATTTTGACCTTGCGACAATTTATGCAGTTCCCTTAACCCACGATTTAAGGTTTTTCGGAAAGCTTTTTCTTCACGGAGCATTACATCAAGTGCCATTTCGCGGTGCGTCAAAATCGAATCCGGAAGTTCCCAGTAATTCTCTGCCACAATTGGCACAATTTCGGCCAAGAAGTTATCCGAGATACCAAGATCTAGCGCGCGCAAAATTGCTCGGCGGAGTAATCTCCTCATGGCATATCCTTGAGTCTTATTGGAAGGCACTAAACCTTGTGCTGCCAGTAGATACGCTCCACGGATGTGGTCGGCAATTACCCGCATTTCATCGGTATTATTATCATATTTTTTACCAGAAATCTCCTCTAGCTTATCAATAATCGGTTTCATCAAAGAAATCTTAAATACGTCATACGAGCCGATTGAAGCGGCGGTAATCCTTTCTAATCCAGCACCAAAATCTACGTTTTTCTTCTGGAGTTCAGAGAACGAACCATCCTTATTGCGGCGATACTGCATAAATACTTGGTTACCAATTTCCATAAAACGTGCGCCATCGGATGCTGGATGTGCCTTGCCATATTTAGCTTCGTCCTGTAATTCTTCGCCAAAATCATAAAATACTTCCGAATCTGGCCCGCAAGGATCACCAATCGGCGTAGTTTCGCAGCCACCGCCACGACTCCACCAGTTTTCATGATCATCGTAAAAGAAAATTCGCTCGCCTGGCTTAATTCCCCGTTTGTCGCCAACAGTAGCCTCGCCAATCTCAGCGATTTTGGCTTCTACGCCAGCCTCTTTAAATACTTTTTGCCAAATTTCGGCCGCTTCCGTATCTTTAGGAATGCCGTATTTTTTGTTACCGATAAAACAAGTTACGTAAATTTTATTTGGGTCTAGCCCTACTTCTTCGGTTAAAAATTTAAAGAAATTGCGGATTTGTTCTTCTTTAAAGTAATCCCCTAGTGACCAGTTGCCAAGCATCTCAAACACTGTAGTGTGACGCGGATCACCAACATCCTCAATATCTTGCAGTCTCATCGATGGCTGCGAATCGCAGAGTCTAGTACCTAGCGGATGTTCTTTACCAAGTAAGTACGGTAAAAGCGGCTGCATTCCGGAACCAGTAAATAGGGTAGTTGGGTCCCCCTCCAGCACTAACGGCGCCGGCTGAATCACTTTGTGCCCATTTTTTTCCTGAAAATCTAGAAATTTTTGTCTAATCGTATTTGCATCCATAGGCTCAATTATACTATTTTCTGCCTGTTTCCGCAAACCACACCAGCAAATTGAGGGTTGCTCAAAACTATTCCGTTTTTCGCCACATTGTCCTAATCCGCTAAGGTAAAGGACTTACCGGAAAGTGGAGTGGCGTAATATGACGTAGTTTTACCATAAAACCTAGAAGTAGTATTGGAAATTGGCGAGGCAGCTCCATTAGTTCTTGGAATCTTTACAGACCAGGTGGTGGCGCTATTGCCAGCATAGGAGAACATGCCAGACATATTCGTCACGTTAGCAGTGTTCCAGGAGGAGAGATCTAGATTGAAGGTAGTGGCGCTGTAGCCAGCACCGGAGAACATACTACCCATACTCGTCACGCTAGCAGTGTTCCAGGAGGAGAGATTGCCAATAGACCAGGCAGTGGCGTTGTGGCCGGCATCAGAGAACATGCCATACATTTCCGTCACACTAGAAGTGTTCCAGGAGGAGAGATCACCTACGGACCAGGTGGTAGCGCTATTGCCAGCATAGGAGAACATGTTAAACATACTCGTCACGCTAGCAGTGTTCCAGGAGGAGAGATCTAGGTTGAAGGTAGTGGCGCTGCGGCCGGCAGAGGAGAACATGGTAGACATACTCGTCACGCTAGCAGTGTTCCAAGAGGAGAGATCGCCTACAGACCAGGTGGTGGCGCTATTGCCAGCATAGGAGAACATGCCAGACATACTCGTCACGCTAGCAGTGTTCCAAGAGGAGAGATCGCCTACAGACCAGGTGGTGGCGCTGTAGCCGGCAGAGGAGAACATGCCAGACATATTCGTCACGTTAGCAGTGTTCCAGGAGGAGAGATCGCCTACAGACCAGGTAGTGGCGTTGTGGCCGGTGTCTCGGAACATGCTAGTCATATCCGTCACGCTAGCAGTGTTCCAGGAGGAGAGATCGCCTACAGACCAGGTAGTGGCGCTGCGGCCGGCAGAGTAGAACATGTTAACCATATCCGTCACACTAGAAGTGTTCCAGGAAGAGAGATCTAGATTGAAGGTGGTGGCGTTGTAGCCGGTGTCTCGGAACATGTAAGCCATACTCGTCACGCTAGCAGTGTTCCAGGAGGAGAGATCGCCTACAGACCAGGTAGTGGCGCTATGGCCGGCATAGTAGAACATGCTTCGCATAGTCGTCACGCTAGCAGTGTTCCAGAAGGAGAGATTGCCAATAGACCAGGTAGTGGCGCTGTAGCCGGCAGAGGAGAACATGGTAGACATACTCGTCACGCTAGCAGTGTTCCAGGAGGAGAGATCTAGATTGAAGGTGGTGGCGCTGTAGCCGGCAAAGAGGAACATGCCAGACATATTCGTCACCTTAGAAGTATTCCAGGCAGCAATGGTAGATAAATCAGAAATGGCACGCATTTGGTTAAAGAAATAACTAGAATTCTCGTTCATATAAATCCTATTTGCCTCAGAGTAATAATAAATAGTAGTGTCACCAGAATCATACCAAGCATAAATAGGTAGTGTTGAATCACTAGTGGAAACAGTATTTGCAGTGGATGCAGTAAAGCCACTAGGTAAAGCATTAGCACGTTTTAGGGCAGTAATAGTATTGTCTTGGGTACTAGTAGTAGGGTTAGTGGCTCCAGCTAGAGCTTTAAGTTTTTTGTTTACATTCTGCCCAGTATCTAACTTAGCAATAAATCTCGGGTCTTCAGGGGCATCGGCGTCACTAGGATACACTAGCGTATAGCGTACCTTGCCAACATAAGTATCAGCCATTTGGTCTGATGAGATATAAGCAGCATAAGTAGATTGTAGTTTAGCTCCAATCGTAGCATCAGTAGAAGCATTATATGTGGCTACTTTAGTATATGCATCTGGTACAGTATGGTAGCTAGAGAATGA
>JAFQXV010000006.1 GCA_017406775.1 Candidatus Saccharimonadota bacterium
CCAAGACTACACTGATTACCCATAGTATCTGTGACCCCGCTAGCATTTGGCCAATAAGAGATACATCCGGCTGTAGATGGTTGAGGCTGAGTGGGTGCTTCCGCAGTGCTTGGATGGACCATGGTGTATTTGACTTTGCCGGTGTAGGTAGCGGCGGCTTGGGTGGGAGAAACGTAAACCTTGTAGTTAGATTGAACCTGAGAACCAGTAGTGCCGCTCGTATTGGAACCAAAGGTGGCCACCTTGGTATAAGTACTAGGTACATTGTGATAGTTCTCACTATCAAAGCCACCAAGAATAGTTGGCTTATTGGCTCCATCTACGGCAGTTAATCTCATCATCCAATTGGATGTATTCCCACTTATGGCTGTACCGGTAATAATATTTCCTGTAGCAGTGCCACTAGTGCCAGGGTTAGCTAGGCTACTAATCATCTCCGTGTTGCCAAATTCATTATTAGAATAACCAATTGCATATATGGAGTAACCGTTTGGGTCATTACATAAAGTAGTAAAGGTGGTGCTGCCTAGAGTTGCCGTGTTTCCCGGATTTACGCTAGCCGTATAGGTGGCATCTCCCGTAATTCCATTGTTAAAAGTACACGCCGTCGGCACAGTAATGCTTACATCGTCTACTACAGTATCGTTATCTGCAAATGAGAGGCTAGAAGTTAAAAACAAAAAGGAAGCCAAACTAAGGCTAAATAAACAAGCCGTCGTGCATAAACCAGCCCTAATTAATTTACAAGATATTAACTTATGCATAAAATAGCCAACCTCCTTTGTTTAGTTAATTATAGCATAAGAAAAATAAATTATACAAGTCTAATAAATGATTTTTTGCATGATTTTTTGGACTTTCTCTACATCCTCTGGCCGGTTATGTAGCCCTAAGGAGAATCTGACTAGTGGTGGCATACCTAGCACATGATCCAAATAATAATGGACGCAAAAATATCCCGTACGCGCCATGATGTTTTCTCGTGATAAAGCCGTACCTAGTAGATGCGAGTCTAACCCCTCCACATAAAAAGACATAGTAGGATTAGCTTCTTGATTAACCATGTGCACCTTACTAGAATCATTTAAGAAATTAAAAAGCTCCGTGTAGTTTTTTTCTAGATTCTGCCAGGCTTTTTTGGGTAGCTTGTCTAGCCAATCTAAGGCGGCGCCTAGCCCTACAATTTCGCCCCAAGCCTGCAGGCCAGATTCAAACCTAGTATAACGGTGCTCTTTGTTATCGGCAGAAAGTAAGTACGATTCCCTGTTTACATCATCCACCATGCCACCACCCACAAAACCCGGTACTAGCTTCTTCATTAGATCGTCTTTCCATACGATTACACCTAGTGATGGCGCGTACAATTTGTGAGCCGAAAAACAAATAGCATCTGGCTCCACCCCACGCAAAATATCCGCCGAATGTGCCATGGCTTGAGCGGCGTCTATAATGATAATACCACCAGCTTTATGCGTGGCTCTTATTACTTCTTTGATATTTAGGAGTTTACGCCCGTCAAAATTAGAAGCACAGTTAACCACTACTACAGCATCGGTAAAATCATAGGCGCTTATATCAATTGAGCCGTCTTCCTCGCGCTTAATTACCTCACGCTGTAAGCTCGTACGCTCAGAAAACGCCATCGTGGCTAGGAACGGCGAGTTATGTTCTATTTCGCTGGTAATTACTTTTTTGAATCCATCTGGCTTCAGCTGTGACAAAATAAGATTAATCCCATAAGTAGTGTTAAGTGTAAAAGAAACAGTATATTTACGAGGCGAGAGCTTTAAAAACTTAAGAACCTTATCCCGCGTAGCCTCTACCTTTTCATCCGTTTCTATCCCCCATTTGTATTTAACGCGTTCTCCGCAAGAGTTATGCTCGGTGTAATAATTATTAATTGCGTCTATTACCGGGCGCGGCCTTAAGCTTTGACAAGCCGCATCTAAGTATACTTCCCCCTTACCTAAATAGTCAAAATCATTCATGGGTATTATTATATCACAGGAAATTGTGGTACTTTTGTTTCTTTGATGTCTAGCTATGCTATAATGTGGTTAGTATAGCCGTAATATTAAACATAATGCGCATGACGCAAGGAGTTATTATGGCTAATAATTCGTTCGTAAAAGCCAAAATGAATGTCAAAGATAATCAAGTGAGCGTAATTCGCGTTGGCGATATAGACTATATTTCGTTGACGGATTTGGCTAGATATAAAAATCCAAAAGAACCCGGAGAAGTAGTAATAAAATGGATGAGCAATAAAAGCTCGTTTGATTTCTATTACTTATGGGAAGAATTATCAAATCCAGATTTTAAAGTAGCGGAATCTCGCCACTTTAAAATAGAAGCCGCCACTCAATCATTTACCATGAGCCCTTCTCGATGGATAAAATTAACTAACGCCAAAGGATTTATTACTAAACGAGGTAAATATGATGGTGGCACATTTGCACACCCAGACATTGCATTAGAATTTGCATCATGGATTGACCCAGCTTTTAAATTGTATTTAATAAAAGAGTTTGAACGTCTAAAGACCAATGAAACTTATCAAAATAAAATAGAATGGTCCGTAAGGCGCAGTTTATCCAAAACAAATTACAGAATCCAAACAGAAAGTATTAAGGAAAAATTAATCCCAACTCTTACGGATTCGCAAAAGAAGTATGTATATGCGAGTGAGGCAGACGTTATTAATGTGGCTTTATTTGGAAAGACCGCTAAAGAGTGGCGAGAAGAAAATCCAGAGTTAGAAGGTAATATCCGAGATCATGCAAATATTTTGCAATTAATTATATTGAATAATCTTGAATTGCTTAATGCTAGTATGATTGAGGAAGGCATTAGTCAGGCGGAACGACTTGAGAGGCTAAACAATAAAGCGATTGCCGAATTAAATATTTTGATAAATGATAAAAATATTTTTGGAATAGACAATCTCGATACTAAATTACTAAACTAACAAAAAACTGCATATATAATATATGCAGTTTTTGAAACAATTAGCTGACTTTTATGATTTAAGCGAGCTCTACGGTTGCACCAGCTTCTTCAAGAGCTTTCTTCATAGCTTCGGCGTCGTCTTTGGCAACCTTTTCTTTAACGGTAGCAGGAGCACCGTCAACGATAGCTTTGGCTTCACCTAGACCAAGTCCAGTGGCTTCTTTAACAGCCTTGATGACTGCGATCTTTTGAGCACCAGCGTCTTTTAGAATTACGTCGTACTCGGATTTGCCTTCGTCGGCAGCAGCGCCAGCGTCAGCGGCAGGACCAGCGGCCACAGCTACGGCTGCAGCAGCAGGCTCGATGCCATATTCGTCTTTTAAGACATTTTTTAATTCGTTTACTTCGAGAACAGTTAATTTAACTAGTTCCTCGGCTAATTTTTTAATATCAGTAGCCATAATTTATCCTTTCTATTAATAGATTGCTAATTTGCGTGAGCTTCTAGGCCAGACAAGATTTCTGGAATTCCACCGGTAAGGCCAGAAATAGAATCCGTGACTGGTGAAAGCAGTTGTACCACCACCTGAGCAATAAGCTCGTTTTTGGTAGGCATAGCAGCTAGGGCCTTGACCTCGTCCTCGGAAAGAGAGTGACCAAGATCGTTAAAGCCACCAGCCAAATTAAGTGCATTGTGGGTTTTAGCAAAATTTGCTAAAACTTTAGCCGGAGCAACTTCGTCTTCGTCGGAAATTGCATAAAGCAATTGTCCAGTAAGACCTGTAGTATCGGTGTCTTTGTAGACGGCGATTTGATTCATCGCCACACGCACCAAGCGGTTTTTAACTACCTTGATTTTAACGCCAGCTTCGCGGGCGGCTTTACGCAATTCCTGAAGCTCTGCTACGGTTAAACCTTGGTATTTGGCATAAACCGTGGTTTTAGCGCCAGTTAAAAGCTCTGTTAAATCAGCAACCAATTCGTTCTTTTTTTGCTTTGAAATTGCCATAAAAAGTTCCTTTTGGTTATTATTGATATTTCAGTCAGCTAATTGTTAAATAGCGTCACCAAACAAATTTTAAGAAAACTCCTCGGTAGCATAATTAAGATCACTCCGCTACTGTCTTTGGTAACTGCCCCAATTATACCACAAGATGTAATTATTTTCAACAAAATAAATTATATTATTTGGGACAATTCGGAGGTTACGACCGAGAGTTAGGGCGCGAGCCCCGTAACGACGGGCGCGAGTGACCCGTGTCCCAAATAATATAATTTATTTTTTTAATTAACATGTTTAGTGGTAGCGAATTGAAAGATTGCACCAATTAATGAGATGCCACCAATCAACGGGAAATAAAAGATTTCTTTACTAATATCTGGGAACAGATTAAGAATTGCCAAAGTAAGGGTGTAACCGCCGGCGATGGCAGTAGCGATAATTATGGCCGGTTTCATCATGGCAGTAGCGGCAGCTCCAGCTACTACGCCAATAATTGCACCCACTGCCAAAGTCGGCACATCCGTACCAAAATATTGCACGGTAATCATCATCACTAAGAAAAAGCAAATTCCGGCTACACAGATTTTTTCGATTGAAAACCCTAGCAGCGCCAGCAAAAGTCCACCCGCAATCGGTAGCAAGATTTGGTAAAGGCTGCTCTCGGCAATTGCCGGTACTAAGTTGTTAAGAGTTGGCATCAAAAACATCATTAAATTATAGCCAATTAAAAACCAGATTATAAAGAAGGCAACCTTTTTGATGCGATAACCAAACAGTAGTACGGCCAGCCCCAGCGCAGCCATCACTAATAGTTCGTATATTTCCATTGATTTGTATTTAGCTTCGATTTCTTTTAAATATTCCATAAGCTTATTGTAACATATTGTTTTAAATATTTTTTAGAGCATAATGAGATTTAGACCAGATTTGTTTGCGTAATTATTGCAACCTAGCAATGAAAAAATGCCCCAAAGCCCGTAGGGCGAATAAGGACATTTTTTCTTGACCTATGTTGCAATAATTACTAGCAAACAAGTCCCTGCTCTAAAAATATTTAAAACAAATAATTAATTAGTTATAGATATTTTCAACTGCAATCGAAGGACCCATAGTAGTGGTAATGAATACCGACTTTACATAAGAGCCTTTAAGTGAAGCAGGTTTTTGTGCCTTGAGGCTATCAAAGAATGCATTGGCGTTTTCCAACAATTTATCTGCGCCAAAGGAAGTTTTGCCTACGCCAATATGTACAATAGCTTGCTTATCAACACGATATTCAACTTTGCCGGCCTTGGATTCTTTAACGGCTTTTTCAACGTCCATCGTAACGGTACCGGCTTTTGGATTAGGCATTAAGCCTTTAGGGCCAAGTAAGCGAGCAAATTTGCCTAGCTTTGGCATGTACTGTGGGGTAGAGATTAAAACGTCAAAGTTGATCGTACCTTTTTCTAGTTGTTTGAGGAATTCTTCGTCCTCTGCGATGTCGGCACCAGCAGCCTTGGCGGTTTTACATACGTCAATTGGCGCGAATACGGCTACGCGTACTTCTTTGCCATTACCATTAGGTAATACAATGGTAGTGCGGATATTTTGATCAGCTTGACGTGGATCTACGCCTAGGCGGGTGTGAATTTCTACGCTAGCATCAAATTTAGTTGGGTTGGTTTTAAGTGCTAATTCGATTGCGTCTTTAAGGGTGTAGGTTTTGCCCTTCTCTACTAATTTAGCAGCTTCTTGGTATTTTTTGCCACGACGCTCCAATTTAGGACGCGTAACGGGGGTAGCGCCTTTTGGCTTAACTAAAGCCTCTTCTGCTTTGCGCTCAGCTTTGCGGGCTTGACGCTCCTCTTCGGCCTTTACTTCTTCTACATGTTTTTTGGATTTTTTACCAGATTTTGCAAAAGTTTCTGCCTCTTTTGCTTCAGTTTTGGTATCTTCAGCTACTTCAGTAGCCTCAACATTTTTTAAGTCTTTGACCTCTTCTTCGGCCATTTTGATCCTTTCTGTGGTGATAGCGAGCCTCAGCTCTCCCAACCTTGATTTATATTACACATATTATAACAAATTTTCTAAAAAAGAACAAGGGTGGACGGCTCTAGCCATCCACCCAGTAGCACAACTAGCCGTAAATCTTCCAATCGTCCTTATGACGAAGCTGCCTACGGCAAGCAGCCACACCTTCGCGAGCAACCTTAAGCTCATACATGCGAGAAAAACGTTCAAGCCGGTCCAGTAGAGATTTTAGTTCTCCGATCGACAAGCTATCCGCCTCTGCCTTAGCCAAATCCTCGGTTGGAAGCGCAAGAAACGGTATAGTGGGCCAAGCTTCAAACACATAGGACGGTACCTCGTGACGAAGCGGCATTCCGAGCTTTCGGATCTCCTCCGCAAGCTTATGGTAGGTGCTCCTACCGTTGCGGTAGAAATTACCATACAGCCGCCATTTGTTCACGACGGACGCCACTAGATTGCGTTTCTTGTCTTGTTCGTTTATGCTACAAAAACGTGCCATTTGTACTCCAAACATTCTGGGGAGGATAAATACCACTATATTATAACACAGACGTGTAAATCTGTCAAAAAAAGAGTGGGGCGAGCTATGTTGCTCGCCCCAAAAGCGCAGAAGAGGCAACTAATCCGATATCCCGCTATTGCCACTCCTAGAGCGGCCTTTACCGGAACAGGAGCCAGGATCGACACCAAACTCAGACTTGGGATGCCCATGAGACATAACCTTATAGTTCATGTCTATGATGGCGTCGCGTAGGCGTTGGCAATACTGTACCATGGCGCCGTCGCGAAAATCGTTGGCTAGAAAAGCCAAACGCATCCCGCGTAGGCGCCGAAGCATAGCTTCGGCCTTGTCTGGGTCATCCTCCGCAAGATAGTCACACTCGACCACCCTAAATTCCGCAGACAAGGGCTTAGGATGCCCACCGATCTGTTCGTGGCGCTTAACAAGAAGTGCCTCGTACTTCTTCCGCAGCTTGATGTAATCCTGGCGACAAGGATTGTACCAGAAGTACATCAAGAATTGGACATTGTCTTCGTACCTTTCTTCTGCTGTAAGGTGCTGCGTTTTGGCCATGTTTTTTCTCCTTATCTCTGGGGAGGCCAATACAACCATCTATTATTATACCACACATTTCATAAAAAATCAAGGCCAGTACTATAGACCAGCAAAAAAACGGCCCCTTCAAAGAGCCGTTTTTCATAAATAGATGACTATTCTACAACTTCTACACCCATGGAACGTGCCGTACCAGCTACAATTTTAATTGCACCCTCGATATCTACAGCGTTAAGTTGTTCCATCTTCTTTTCGGCAATCTCTTGTAACTGAGCCTTGGTAATTTTACCAACCTTATCCACATTGGGCTTACCAGAGCCTTTGTCAATCTTGATTGCCTCGCGGATTAGATCGTCAACTGGCTGGCCAAGTGATTTCCAGTCAAAGGTGCGATCATCAAATACGCGAATATGAACAATTACATTTTTACCCATTAAATCTTTAGTTTTTTCGTTGAATGGGTTGATGAAATCCATCATATTTAAACCCCATTGACCAAGCGTAGAACCAACTGGAGGTCCAGCGGTAGCGCGCCCTGCCGGGATACGTAACTTAAGATTTCCGATAACTTTTTTTTCTGCCATGAAAATACCTTTCTAGTGCGTAACGGTTATATTATAACAATTAAGTGCAAAAAAGTAAAGGCGCCAAATTATCGCAATCTGTCCTAAGGGACATAAAGACTTGGCTCAAAAGCGGCCCGGAGCGTGCCCACAGGGCACGCTTGCGATAATTTAGTGCCTTAAACTAATTTAATTGCTTAACCTGAAGGGCGTCAAGTTCTACTGGTGTTTCGCGTCCAAACATAGATACCATTACTTTAAGCTTGCCCTTAGCGGCATCAATTTCAGAGATTGAACCATCAAAACCTTTGAATGGTCCATCGGTGATAGAAACTACTTCGCCCACTTCGTATTTAACCGAGAATTTAGGATCTTCAACGCCCATGCGTTTTTTAATCTTAGCGATTTCCTTTTCAGAAACTGGTGTGGGCTGCGTGCCGGTGCCAATAAATCCAGTTACGCCAGGCGTATTACGAATAATATACCAAGTTTCATCGGACAATTTCATATCTACAAGTACATAACCTTGCAAAATCTTACGGTCTACAATTTTGCGCTTACCGTTTTTGATTTCAATCTGCTTTTCCTTAGGCACGATTGCTTCAAAAATTTTGCCCTTCATCTCGATGGTACTAGTACGCTGATTAATACTGTCGGCTACTTTATCTTCGTAGCCGCTGTAGGTTGAGATAGCATACCAGGCCCGAGTATCATCATATCTGTTTACTGCCATTTTACTCCTTTATCCTAAAATTAAATTAAATAACCAAGTAAAGAACAAATCTAGTAGAGAGATTATAAGTACAAACAAAGCCGTATAGGCTAGTACCGCAAGCACCATTTTCCAGGTAGCTTTACGATTTGGCCAACGCACTTGGCGGATTTCACGCCAGGAATCACGCAGATAGCGTCCTAGGTATACGAAAGGCCGAATCAAAATAAATGGTTTTTTCTCTTTGTCAGATTTGCCGATCTTTTTCTCGGCATTTTTTATGGCTTTTTGTTTGGTTTTAGCTGATTTTTTGTCTTTTACGATAACTTTTTTTCGAGTAATCGTTGGCGCATCAGACTTTTCCTCCTTACGAGGAGAGTCGCTTGCTTTAATTCTGGTGATTTTAGCCATCTTACTCCTTATTATTAAAAAAAATCTGATACCAGACTTGTCAATAGTATACTCCTAATGGAACAAATAGTCAAGATAATCATCTAACATTCTGGCGCCGGAAATAATTGGCAAATATGCCCTAAGTTGTTGTTGCAGCCAAAATTCCAGTTCAAAATCATTATCCCAAACCGAAAGCGCCTCTTCCATCCTTTGATAAAGCATATTTAATTCTTCCCTCTCATCAACGCCAGAAACATTTAGATAATTATTGAGAGAGGCATCTGCCACGCCACCATCGTGCGTAGAAATTAGTAGGTTTAGATTGCCAACGTCTTTCATCCAGGAAGTACCGCAAGCCTCCAGACCTACGATCGGGAGATTAATCGCAGTGTTAGAGCCGGAGGAGAGCCCAAACGCCAGCTCCTCGTCATAATCCGGCAAATAATGGACATGCGTTTTCAGGAATTCATCCTCATCAATAATAGTTAAGATTCTACCGAGTTTTTCCATCATGCCATTATCGCCAGTATGAACCCTACCGGTCAAAATATAATGCGCATCGCGACTCTCTAATATATTTTTAAGCCTGGCTGGCTCGCGGAAAGGTAAATCGGGACGCTTGTAATCCGTAAAACGTCTTTTAAAATCAAAGATAAAATCATCTTGGTCAAAGTTTAGGATATTGCCATATTGATCCGGGTGTTTTTTAAGCACACGGTTAAGGATGTCCCGCCCCAAATTTTTAAAATTACGAATTTCATCAATTGTTAAATAGCCGATATTATCGCCGTAATTTAGAGTTGGCGCACCGTATTGATCGATTAGGCCAATTTCTTGGTAGAAGTTATATAAATCTGATAAAAGCCAATTCTCTAAATCGATTCCGTTAGTAATAGCTTTAAATTTAACTTTATTTCCAGCAATATCACGATAGTTAGCCACCCGTGCATGCAATTTAGAAACCCCAGATCTAAGCTCGGCGATTTCTATCGTTACAGAAGAAAGTTTAATTTTGCTGTCTACAAATTTATCGGTCAACCATTTTTTGAGCGCCAAAGATTTTAGATTAGGAAAAACATATCGATCAAACTGCTCTTTTGAAAACTCGGCTTCGGCGGCTTGTACCAGAGTATGATTAGTGTAAAGAGTGTGTTTGCGCGTATAAACTACCGCCTCATAAAAATCCATCCCATTGGAAGCCAATTCATCCAATCTAGCTAGCGCCGCAAAAAAAGTGGCAACCTCATTTAAATGGATAATAGCGGGCTTAAGTCCAATTAATTTTAGTGCTGCATACCCACCAAAGCCCAACGCTACTTCCTGATACAAGCGATGGTCGGAATTACTAGTGCCAGAATATAGCTCGCCAAAATTTGGTTCAGTAATAGAAATTATCCTAGTATTGCCAAAAACCTTTTCGATCACATCAAGATAGCAAACGCCATCAGGACTTTTAAAATTAACGCGGTCTACATATTTAAAGCCAAATTTTTTATAGTTAACAGATTCGTGAGTCTCGCAAACCTCACCATTTTTTAAATATTGGTGTGGCTCGGAAGGGTAAAAAGGCGTAATCAGTACAAATGGTATATTCATTTTTTCGGCTATACGTCTTGTATCGGCCGCCAGTACACCTAAACCGCCACCGCCCCTAATTCCATTTTTTTGATCATAAAGCTCTATCGTCCAATAAGTATATGGCCGCTCAGGCGAGATAGATCTAGTTAAATGCTTGCGATCCAGGGCATCATAAAAGACATCAATGTCTTCGATATTTTCTAACGGATGATAAAAGTATTGCCCATCGCTTTCCATATCGCTTATGATTATATCATACTAATACCAAAATTCTTTTGGCAACTTTTCTGCAATGCGTTTATGAAATTCGTAATCAAGCCCGTCCAGGCGTTCTGGATTTTTGGTTTTGAAATAATTTTTTCTAATTTCTGCGGCCGTCATTATTTTGCAGGGAATCAATCGATACTTTTTACCAAAATTTAACCCTTTTTTGTAATTTTTGGGTGGCAAAATCGCAAGTGGTACAAAATCACAGTTAACTTCAGGGTCGGAATATAATTTAAGCGCCAACATGGACATGGTTGGAATAATTTCTTCTTCACGATTGTAGGCTTCTTCAGTTTTAAAAACTGTAGCTTGACGAGTAGCGGACGGAGCCACAAAAATCACACCACCGTTTTTGATGGCGTCATGCGATAGATTGGTGTAAATATCTCGAAATGCACGCTTAATCTTTTTACCAAACTCGTATTTTTTGGTACCTTCTTTTAACGCCATTTTCTTCCAAGTGGACGGAGTAATGGTTGGAGTAATAATGATGCCGAGTTGTTTAATTCTGTCAAAATTTGGCGCTAGAGCCTCGTACCAGGGTAAATTTACCGGGAAATACATTGGCTTATCACCCATAATATCGATTTTCATGGTCAAAATACGCGCAATTTCGCCAAGTGACGGATGATTAAAGCCAACTACGAGGCCATTTGGATTATCTTTAGGCATCCCAGCGTAACTTCCGGGAGTAATTTTAGACAAGATTTTAACTAGTTTTTTCCTGGCCGCTTTGCTATGTTTTTCTGGGTCGTTTTTGGGCCCAGTAGTTTTAAAAAAATAATTTATGGCCGTGTTACAAGCTTTACCAACAGGCACCATTTCTTTGCGCAGATTCTCGGCACCTAAAGTAGTTAATAGTGAATAGTTTTCGTGTTGAATCTTGTCAATAATTTCTTCCGCGCTTAAAGTCTCTAATTCGTGATTTGTAAAAGTTTTCTTTTGCTTTGCCATAATAATTTCATTATATCACAAACAAAAATGGCTGGAGCGGAGGGATTACAAGTAATCCCAAACCGCTCGCAGGAAAACAAAATAAGAGAGCAAGCTCTCTATTTTATTTTCCTGGCTGGAGCGGAGGGATTCGATTCGAAGAACGAATCCCGCTTTTTGGGATTTTATGCAATAAAAATGGCTGGAGCGGAGGGATTCGAACCCCCGAATGATGAGACCAGAACCCACTGCCTTACCACTTGGCGACGCTCCAGTACGAGCTAATTATATCACATTTTTAAATTTTATTCACTACGTAAGGCTTCCACTGGGTCTTTCTTGCTAGCGGCCCTGGCTGGTATAATGCCTCCAATCAAGGTAAGTACAATGCTAAGCCCAATCAAGAATATCGCCATTTTTGGGTCTAGCGCAGCGCTTAATGGGATATCACCTGTAAAATGATGCAATATTAGGTTAATTGGTGGAATCAATAAATACGAGATGCCTACACCAAACAAACCAGACAAAAATCCTATAATAATTGTTTCAGCATTAAAAATCGAGGAAATGTTATGTTTGCTTGCGCCAATAGAGCGCAAGATGCCAATTTCTTTGGTGCGCTCATAAACAGAAATATAAGTGATTACTCCAATCATAATAGAAGACACTACCAAGGAGATCGAGACAAAAGCAATCAAGACATAGCTTACGGCATCCACAATGGTTTTTACCGAAGACATTAACACACCAGTAGTATCTGTATAATCAATTACCTTTGTTTCGCTGTCTATTTCTTGCATTAGTTTATTGTAATTATCTAAAAAATCAACAAAATGAGTTTTACCATCAAAATCCCAAAAATAAAAATCAATTTCTGTCGGATCGGCTAAATCCTGATAGCCTAAAGCCGATAGGTTAGTGGCCAAAGTTGATTTTTTCTTGGTAAACATGGCAGTTACCACGCGTGATAATTCATCTTCCGTAAAATTAAGTTTAAATGCCCCAATAATAGCATCCTGATTCACGTTGAAAGCAGACGCAAAACTATTAGTTAAATAGGTAGACAGCTCGCCAATTTTAGACAATATTTCTTTCTGCATATTAATTTCAGTAACTGGAATAGCGACCGCTTCAAACACAGCATCAATCTTAGTCATGCCAAGATAACCTTCAATAGTTTTATCAAAGATTTCCTGATTCATGACGATTGGATCGCTGTCAGGGTTAAAATCACCGCCCATCGCTTTTATAGTGGCAATATAGCCTTCGTTATAAACGCTAAGCAAACCACTCAGCAAACCTGAATACATCTCGCTAAATTTAGCTTTCGGTACATAATATTTCTCCTCCAAATCGGTAAAATCTTGTTGCTCCATAAACTCTTGCAAAATTTTATCAGTATCGGACTTCATGTAATATCCGCCATTTTCGATAATTTTGTCTTTGAGGCTACTAGCCAGGCTCTTAAATCGTTCAATAAAGACGTTCTTAACTGGCGAAACATCGGCGGTGATATCTTGAGAAACTGCATTAATATATTCCTTGGTTTTATTTGCTACGGCATTTTGATCAATTTTAACACCAAAGGCTTGTGCTAATTTAGCCTCATCAATCGAAACTAAGTCAGAAAATTCGAAATTAAAATCGTTCCCTTCTTCATCAAACCGCGTATTGGAAAAAATATCAACTTCCGGGTTAGTTAATTGGTTTTTGACGATTTCGGTTTGAGCGGACTGTTCGACTATGTGCGTTATTAATGAGGGCAAATAAGCCACGCCACTGCCACCAGAAAGCATCTCGGAATTCATCGTGGCTATCCCTACGATATGTAACTTTTCGGCACCCTGATAGAGCGAATTCATATAAGAATCGTCGCCACTCATATCCTCATATACGTTATATTTCTCATTATATTTATAAGTACTAGTAGCCGGAATCAGTCTAAGATCAACATTCATGAGGTCATCGTAAGATAGCTCTAGTGGCTCATTCTTAATCTCAACATTCTCGCCGCTTAGAATTTTAGATACAATTTTGTTAAGCTCATTAGTGTCGTGAAAACCTAGAGAATAAGTTAATAAATCTGAAATTTGATTAGGGTTACTTAATACCAAAAGCATTTCATTGTATTCTTCTGGATAACGCCCAGACAGTAAATTAGTGTCGTTTTTTAAATTATCCAGTTCGTATTGTCTAAAAACCGAAGTCATCGACGAATAATTAGAAAGTAGTGATGTATCGCCAATCAAAGAAGAAAATAAATTACTAGGGTTCAATTTAGCCAACTCTCCCGTAGCATCAACCGTATAGATTAGTGGATCGACATTGTAATTATACTCCATCAGCCTAATATCATTTTTGATTTCGTCATGATGGGCATCTAGATATTCCGTAAAACTCTTTAAATCGTTATTTGAAACCGTACCAAGAGTAGAAGTCAGGATTTGATTTTCCTTAACCTTGTTTGAAATCTGCGCGGGAGTTTCATTGCCGGACAAATTTAGTAGTATTCCCGTAATATCGGCAGATTCTTTCTGTAAAGCAAGAGGATAAGAAGTTAGTGTGTCCGCCTCGATTTTGTCGATGTAATTTTGAAAACCGGTAGAGACAGCAGATATCAAAGCGATCCCAATAATCCCAATCGAACCCGCAATAGCTACCAGAATTGTTCTAGCTTTTTTGGTCAATAGATTATTTAGAGAAAGAGATAAAGCTGTAATAAAAGACATTTTGGTTTTTTTGGACTTTTGTTTAGCCTCTTTTTGTATCAAATCAGTCTTAATCTTTCCATCGTATGGATTAGAGTCGGAAGTAATTTTACCGTCTTTAAGTGTAATAATTCTAGAAGCGTATTTTTTAGCCAGCTCTGGGTTGTGCGTCACCATAATTACTAGTTTGCGCTTGGCAATTTTAGCTAACAAATTCATAATTTGGAGGCTAGTTTCTGAATCGAGCGCGCCAGTTGGTTCGTCCGCTAGTAGAATATCAGGGTCGTTTACTAGGGCTCTAGCAATTGCTACTCTCTGCATCTGCCCACCGCTTAATTGAGCCGGCCGCTTATTGATGTGATCTTTTAGTCCAACATCTTCCAAAGCCTTCCGGGCACGTTTAATTGACTCTCGCTTAGAAATTCCTGATAAAGTTAAAGCAAGTCTTACGTTCTGCAAGATTGTTTGGTGAGGGATTAAATTATAAGATTGAAATACAAAGCCAATTCTATGATTGCGATATGAGTCCCAATCCTTATCGCGATATTTTCGAGTAGATTTTTCATTAACAACTAAATCTCCTGCATCATAATGATCTAAGCCGCCAATAATATTAAGTAATGTGGTTTTACCAGAGCCAGAGGGACCTAAAATCGCCGCAAATTCCGAAGCGCGAAAATTAATCGATACTTTCTTTAGTACCGTTCTTTTTACTCCACCCGAAACATAGGCTTTAGTAACTCCCTTAACTTCTAACATCTATATTTAATATAATAGCATATTGATACTAAAAAGATAATATAAAACGTGTTCTAGTATTTGTGCTGCTGGCCGTAAGTTTCCAATTATTTCTATCAGCAATTGATTTAGCAATGGAAAGTCCTAACCCTACGCCATCTGCCGTCTTATCTACCTGATAAAAACGTTCAAAAATTCGTTTTGCATCATCATTTTTAATAATTGTTCCGTCATTAGAAATAACTAAAGTATGTGATCTTAAATTGATATCGATTTTTTTGTCACAATATTTTATTGCGTTATCCATTAATATATCAAAAATTTGCGCATAATCATCCTTTGCGATCGTTGTCTCATATTTTTTAGTGAGGCTGATGTTTGTTTTGATTGTACCAAGTAAAGGTTCGTGTTTTTTGATTAATTCTTGCGTGAGTTTTGTTAAATCTATATTAGCCACATCGGAAGTACGAACCAAGTCCGTGCGAGCTAAATTTAATAAATCCGCATTAAGCTTGGAGAGCTTTTTTGTCTCTTCTTCAACATTATCAATCCACTTATTGCCATGAATATCTGCAGCTTCTAGGTTAGCCATTATGGCTGCAAGTGGAGTTTTTATCTCGTGAGAAGCGTTGGCAATAAAAACCTTTTGTGATTCATATGATTCACGTACAGGCTTAATAGATTCTTCCGCCATATAGTATGAAATTAAAACCACAATTAGCTCAATTGAAATGCCAGAAATGATCAAAATAACCAGTAGATCTTTAGCAGCGGCTTGTTTTTCGTCTCGTATGGTGGCTTGAATCAAAATCTCCATATCATTTGAATACATTTCTGTATTTTGCACTGGCGGACGATTATCTGCCGAATGTGTAGCAAAAATATATATAGTTGAAAAAGCCACCAAAAGCACCACAGAGGTTATACCAACGTTTGTCCAAATCAATTTATTGCGAAGATTATTAAACATAAATTAGTTTATATCCTAAGTTTCTAATTGTCTTGATTTCTACTCTAGAGTTCAGATTCTTCAGCTTTTTCCTGAGATAAGAAATATATACTTCTACATAATTATCTTCAAACTCTGAATCGGCACCCCAAACATGTGCCAAAATTTGCTCCTTAGGAACCACGGCACCAGGTTTTTTGATCAGCATTTCAAGAATCTCGGACTCTTTGTCGGTAAGTTCGATTTCGTTAATAGTTCTATTATTTAAATTAAACTTAATATCGCCATACTCTATAATTGTGTCGCTGGCGATAGCGGGTCGTCTGCAAAGCGCGCGTAACCTAGCAATCAGCTCTGCCGTCTTAAATGGTTTAGCTAAATAATCGTCTGCCCCATAGTCTAGACCTTTAATTTTATCTTCGACTTCATTTAAGGCCGACAACATAATCACGGGCGTCTTTACTCCTCTTTCTCGCATAATTTTTAGAATCTCCAGCCCAGAAAGATGAGGTAGCATAATATCAAGTACCACTACGTCATAATTTGGTTTTAGAGCTAGCTCAAGCCCCTCTTCCCCATCTAGGACGTGATCAACGCTAATTTTGTCTTTTTTTAATAGATGAATCACAGCTTCTGCCAAAAATTTTTCATCTTCTACGTATAAAATTCTCATACACTTATATTATATTATAATAATTAAACCAAACTTAAAATTAATCCGGAAGATTTTTAAGTCTTATTTAAGCTATTATCGTATATAATATGGGCATGAGTGAGAAAGTCTTTGATCGCATCGAGAAGAAATACCCTATCACGCTTGAGGACAAGAAAAAGCTTCTAAAAGTTATCAAAAAACACATGAAAAAAGATAACTATTATAAATCCGAAGTCTTCAATATATATTTTGATGATGACTCTTACGATTTAATTATTCAGTCAATTGATCGGCCGTTTTTCAAAGAAAAACTAAGAGCTAGGAGCTATGGTGGGTACGACCGAGTTTTCTTTGAAATTAAAACTAAAATTAAAGGAAAAGACGCCAATCTGGGCTACAAACGTCGTGTTATGATTACAAAAGAAGATTACAAAGAATTAATCCAAAACAAAACCGACATCGTTACGCTTGCGCAAAAAAATACAGAAAAAAGCAATGATGTTCAGATTGCCAAAGAAGTAGATTACCTAATCAAAAGATTTGATTTAAAACCAAAAATCTTAGTAGTCTATGATCGCGAAAGCTATAAAAATGAAGATGGTCTTAGGATCACCTTCGACGAAAATCTTAAATACCGTGATAAAAATTTAAGTTTTGTTAAAGAAAAAAATGATAAAATTTATTTTAAAGGAGAACAAAATATTATTATGGAGATTAAGGCACATGGTTATTTGCCGTTATGGCTGGTAGACGCTTTATCTCAAAACAAAATTTATCCGATGCAATTTAGTAAAATTGGTAAAATATTTGAACAAATAAGAAAGGAATCAAATGTTTAACAGTATATTTGACCAAACCGCAACTGGGCTAAGCTTTACTACGGCCCTAATCTGTGCCGCTGTGGCAATAGCATTAGGCGTTGCGATAGCAGTAACCCACATGAAAACCTCTCAAACTACCAAAGGCTTTTTGATTACACTAGCCACACTGCCGCTGCTGGTAATGGCAGTAATGATTATGATTAATGGTAATCTTGGCACATCGATTGCTATTCTAGGAGCATTTTCTTTAATCCGATTTCGTTCTATTCAAGGACAAGCCAAAGAGCTACTCAGCGTCTTTTTTGCCATGACTATTGGCCTGGCATGCGGTATGGGTCACGTATTATTTGCGGTAGCTATCACTATTGCTGCAATAATTGTAATCCTCTTGTTTTCTTATACTAATATCCTTGAGCCAAACAAGAAAAATCGGGTTCTTAAGATTGTTATCCCCGAAGATTTAGATTACGAAGAATCTTTTGACGAGATATTTAAAAAATATACTTCAAAAGCTACGTTGGTAAAAATGAAAACCATGAATATGGGCAGTTTATATAAATTAACTTATGACATTTCTTTAAAACCGGGTGTTAAGGAAAAGGAATTCCTAGATGAAATTCGAGTCAAAAACTGTAATCTTAAGGTACTACTTTCTCATCCATGTCTTGAAGAGGAGATATGATGGCTAAAGATAATTCATCGTTGCCAAAGTCAAAAATTAACTACAAGCTAATAGTTGGTGTACTTGGCTTAGTATTGATACTCGTAGCGGCCATATTAGTTAATTCTATAGCAAATAAGGACACTAGTTCCGTATTAACAGGCGCCATTAGTATAGATAACGGAGACCAAGAAATAAACTGGAATCGCTATCCTACGACAGATGTAGAATTAACTGATACATACGAAATCACCAAATCAGGTACTTACCACGTAACTGGCACCTTGGAAGACGGCAAAATTACAATTAATGCCAAAAACGAGGTAGTTAAACTAATATTAGATAATGTCACTATTAGCAATTCGGCTGGTCCGGCCATCTCCTGCCTAGAGGCAGAAGATTTGGTGATTGAACTTGTAGGCGAAAACACGCTTGAAGATGGCGCCAACTATGCCAATGAAACCGACGAAGATATTACCGGCACAATTTATTCCAAGGCCGACTTAACGATTGAGGGGTCAGGCGGACTTAATATCACCGGTAACTTCCAAGACGGAATTGTGTCAAAAGACGATCTTAAAATCAAATCGGGTACTTACGTAATAGATGCAGCAGATGATGGTATTCGTGGTAAAGATTCTGTGTATATTGTAGATGGAAACTTTACCATTAGCTCCGCGGCAGACTCTATTAAATCCACTAACGAAATTGACGCCGGCAAGGGTTTTGTTTTAATCGAAAAAGGAAATTTTAATTTAATCTCCGCCGCTAAAGGCATCAAGGCTTTTAATACAGTTTTGATTTATGATGGAATTTTTGACATTAATTCATATGACGACTCCATCCATTCTGATAACTACATTGGCATTACTAACGGGCAAATTAATATTGACTCAGGAGATGACGGCATTCATGCAAATAGTAAAATAATCATAGATGGTGGAGAAATCAACATCGATAAAGCCTACGAGGGGATAGAGGCCCAGGCAATTTTAATCAACGACGGAAAGATAACCGTTAAGTCTACCGACGACGGTGTCAATGCTGGCGGCGGCGCTGATAGCTCTGCTACTAATAGAAAAGGAGCCGGAGCCTTTGATGCCGATGAAGATTGCGTGATTACTATTAATGGTGGCCAAATCTACGTTAACGCAAGTAGTGATGGTATAGATTCAAATGGCTACGTATATTTTAATGGTGGTAGAACGATTGTGGACGGGCCCACTAATAACGGTAATGGTGCACTAGACGCTGGAGCCGGGGTAAATATTTCCGGCGGCGATGTAATTGCAGTAGGTGCTAGTGGTATGGCGGTTTCGTTTAATAAAAACTCATCTGTATACAATTTGAGCATTTATTTGGCTAGCGTTCAGGCTGCCGAAACCAAAATCGAAATCAAGAATTCACAGGATGAGGTAGTTGTCTCTCACACTTCCGCCAAAACCTTTTCCCATATGACCATCGGCTCAGAAAAGCTTTATCCAGGAGAAACCTACACCATTTATCTTAATGATCAAAAATATCAAGAATTTGTCATCTCGGATATCACCACTACTATCGGCAATAGCAATAATAATTTTAATAATAACTTCCGTAGATAAAACTTGTGCTATAATAGTAAAAAAGGAGGTTAGGTGCAACTAATTATTATTCTGCTTGCAACGGTATCAATACTGACATTTTTATCAGGCGCAATAGTTTTCTTCGGCGCCAAAAAGAAAGAAAAATTACGTTCGGCTTGGTTCTTTATTGCCGCATTCTTTGCTACGGTTTGGATGGCGTCGATTTCGATTTTCTTAACGGCCGGCATTGATAAGATGGATACTATAGATTGGCACGTAAAATGGACCTTTGTTAGTGCGATATTAATCGATGTTGCCTTCTTGGCCTACGTGATTTGGCCAGAAAAAAAGGGTAAGCTGGTAACTTTTGGTTTTTTTGTAGTAGGCATGATACTAAGTGCGTTGATTTTTATCAAGCCAGCGCTATTATACTCGGAGATAATCTTATCAAACACCGGCAACACCATCACCTTAAATATTGACGTATTTTACATATTATATATCATGTATTTTTGCTTCATTGTACCAACCATCGTTTTAACCCTCCTTAAACAATTTGTTAAAACCAGTTCCAATCGCAAACGCGGTGGCGATTTGGTAGTAATGATTAGTTTTGGTTTGTCTAGCGTACTAGTAATGATATCAGAAATCGTTTTGCCGATTATGAGCAATTGGCATTTAATTTGGCTTGGGCCACTTGCATTATCTGCCACGATTATTGCATTCTATTACTCTATTCTAAGATACCGAGCACTAAATCTTTCTTCTATATGGCTTAAAATATTTTCGTATATCGTATTGCTTTCTTCAGTGGCAATTGTATATATGATTATTTTCTCGCTCATTTTTGCCGCCCTATTTAGAGGTTCTACACCATCTATAGAAGTAATTATACTAAACTTTATCATGGTTATAATATTTATATTACTTATGCCGGCACTTGATGAAGTTTATGCTTCCATCCGGGCGTTAATTGCAGACCAAAAACCCACTAACAAAAAGGACGTCGCCTAAAATGGCAGAAACTACTCCCAAAAAACCGAAAACGACAATCCTACTGTCGCTAAACGCAGCCGCAATTCTAGTGGCAGGTATCTTGATTTCTAGTGCAATCTGGCTTAACGGCGGCATTAATTTCCGCGCCGTAGATGAGCGTTCTGATATCGTCGACGGCAAAGTAAGCGAAACAGAGCTCCTGGAGTCTGTCACTGATTCTGATGCCGAAATCGAGTATATCGATGTGACTGGCAACGACGATTACATCTCTACGTCAAGCCATGAGTTTGATAACTCGCCAGTTTCTGCTGGAGAATTATGGAACGAAAAGTCAATCGTGCTATATGCTACCCCAGATATTGATATTTGTGTGGGTGGCAGCTTGGCCGATCTTGGCGAAATGTACTGGCAGACGTCGGACCCTAACGTAATTAGTGGGTTTTATAATTCTGCACGCACTTGGCTAGGTTATAACAGCGAAACCTGCCGTTATCCCGTCATTAGAGGAGTAGGTACTACCACCATCACGGCCGGCACATACGACGGCACGCGTAAGGATTCTATTACAGTTACCGTAATGGATCCACCCAAGGATCAATGGGAGCATGAAGTCTTGACTCTAGTTAATAAAATCAGAATTAAAAATAACCTAAATCAACTTACGTGGGGTGAAACCTGCGCAGATGCTGCAGATATTAGAGCCAATGAGACTACTAAGCTATATAGTCATACGCGCCCCGATGGCTCCAACTGGTCCACGGCGTGTCCCGCCCCAAGCTCGGGTGGCACTAGTGGTGAGAATCTAGCTATCGGCAACGCAGCAGTATCACCTGCTACTACGGTAGCCTTATGGATGGGCTCAGAGGCTCATCGTGCCAACATTCTAAACCCAGAATTTACCAAACTATCCGTGGGTTTTGTCTTTGATCTAAATTCCGATTATAAAACCTATTGGTCACAATTATTTAGTACTTATTAAAATAATCCTCTATCATGCCACCAAGCTGCCTAATTTTTTGAAATGGCACACGGCTACTCATTACCACTATAATAAAATTGCGATTTTGCTCAGGAAATTCAACAATTGCTGCATCATGATAAAGTTTCCAATATTTATTATTCGGATCATAATCCCAACCAACTTTATTATACACATTGGCTAATTTAAAACCGCTAGGTAGCCCTTGTCTCCAATTATACTCGGTAATTGGTTGATTTAAAAAAGAATCCTTCATTGTATCAACTAAAACACTGTTCGTAATATCATCATGGTAAAAATATATTTTTAACATCTTAACCATATCGCTAGGTGTAGAGATTAGTGATGATATGTCAGAATCGGTAATTTTAAAATCGTTTTCAATAATCTCATCAAGGTTTGCATGTCCAATCTTGGCCCAAATAGCCTCAGCACATTCAGAATTAGATTCCCTAATTGCCAAATCTAAACATGTAAGTATGGTGCGCCCACCGATCAATCCTGCGTCACCCGACCATTCTCCAGACTGCACACGCCGATATCCCTCATATACAACAAATAATTTATATAAAGAAGCGGTGTTATATTGCTTATCCGCATTGTAAGCACCCGCTACCTTATCCAAATCAAGATCATATAATATTACACTACGCGTACCACTAGTAGTTTTTATCCATTCATCGATTACGGGCTGAAAATCAATTTCTTTAGGCTTAATTTCATCCTCAATAACATCATCAATGTTTTCAGAAGTAGTTTCGCCTGATATTTCGTTACTAGTTGGCGCAGCAGGAGTAGTTTCGTTACGTACATCAAACATAATTAAACCTAAACATACGCCCAGCGTAATAATTAGAATGAAAAGAATTGTCAAAAATAATCCAGTACCAGTTTTACGGATTGTCATGGGCGCGCGTTGGTCAATCTTTTGATAAACCATTCCCTGCTCTCCTCATCTAGTAGGCTTGGTTGATAATCGAAATCATAAGAAGTTGGCATCAATTTTGTTTGTAATAACTTCCCATCTTTAAAATAATGAGCCAAAATTAAGCTACGAGTAGTGCCGGGCCACCAAGCTTGATCAAAAAATAAATTACCTAGCCCATAATAAATAGCACCATCGCCATATAATTCAAAAGTTTGCGGCTGATGCGCAGAAGTCCCAACCACCACGTCGGCACCCAAATCGATTAAATGACGGAAAAAACCAACCTGATCGCCGGCGGAAGAATTAGCATAGTCGCAAGTAGGATCTTCGTACTCCGAAACATATGCACTACACTCATAATATTGAACGTCAACTAAAACAAAATCACCCCGTTCCTTAGCGACGGCTATCTCGGCTGTGGCGTTTTCTTCGTAGTACTGATTGGCACCAGGCGTACTATCGTAAGTCGCTCCGCCAGTAGAAAGATTGTAGGCTAGAAACGTAATATTGGTTTCTTTTTGGCTAATTTTTAGTGGCTTGGCGGCATCTTCAGCAGTTTTACCGCCGCCGACAATCTGAATATTGTTTTCGGCATAAATATCAATTGTGCTAAGGGCTGATTCATCACCACAATCTAAATTATGGTTGCCCGTTAATTCTACCACGTCGAGGCCAATCGCTTTTAGGGTATTAACAAACTCTGGTTTGGCGCAAATATTTTCACTAGTGGCGTAGTCAGAAAAAGAAGCTTCGTTAGAGGTGTGAGTAATATCAAATTTAGACAAATAATCGCCAATTTTGTTAGCAAAAAAAGTCGCATCGCCGACTTGTCCTAATTTTCGATTAACTCCGCGTGATAAAGCTGTAACGCCAGTTTGTGCAAAAGTTAAAATTTCATCAGTGGAAATATTTTTATCTGTATATAAATCCGAAATCAAAGGCAAAATTTCCTCATCAAATAATTCAGATTCAAAACTAATTACCCTAAACTTAGCACCTTCCGTTAGTTCGTCTAAATAATATTTATTATTAATCGATAAGAGCTTTTGTTTAAAATCCAACTCATCAATCGGAATGTATTTATATTCAGATTCTTCAAACTCCAAAACATCATTGCGAGATTCATAATAATCCGCTACCGGAACATAAATTTCAGAAATAAAATCATTTTTTGCTAAATCTTTGATGGAAAAAGAATCATATGCCGAAACTACTACATCTTTCTCTAGGACAATCTCATCATTAAAAACAGAATTTAGTTTTATAATCTCCTCCTGGCTAACCGATTCGTCATAGATTACGACTCCAGGAACTTTAAAAATGCCAGTTTTAGTAAAAAACTGGAGACCAAAAAATACAATTAAAAACAAGACCAATAGTAAGGTAGCAATAGAAAGAATTTTCCTTCGCCTATCCTTATCGCGATATGTCATATTACAAATAATTATAGCATAGATTATGTTATAATAATACATATGCTTAATAAGCGAAAAATTAAAGACGTAAGTAGCAAAATCTTATCACCAAACAAAAATATAACGTGCATCTTGATACTAAAAAAAGGACAACTATTCTATTCGGTTGTCAAAAATGACCAAGAAATTATTAAAAAATCTCAGCTAGGCATAGAAATCTGCGGTGAAGGAATTTTGGGTGAAAATCTTAATCTAATTAGAGAGCAAAAAACTTTTCATGACGAAACAATAGAAATGCCGTGGGGCGAAGATCGTTGGATCGAAAATAAATATAACGAATCGTCTTTTTTCCTGGCCGAAAACACCACCTTGGGGAGAATTATGACACTTAGAATTAGGGTATTCGATACCGGCGTCGCTTTTAGGTACGAAATACCGCCTCAACCTAAATTCAGACAAATCTCAATCAAAGACGAGCTAACTGAATTTAACCTTTCACCCAGTAGCACAGTTTGGCAAATTCCTGCCTATCAGCCAGACCGTTATGAATACTGCTATACCAAGACAAAGCTTGGACTACTGACCGGCTCCGTGCATACACCGCTTACCATTCAAACTCCAGATAAGACCTACTTATCTATACATGAGGCGGCGCTATATAACTATGGCTCAATGACACTTTGTTTGAACAATAGTATCCTAAAAAGCGATATCACTCCCTTGTCCGACAATACCAAAGCCCATGTAGTTTTACCATTTTGTACACCCTGGAGACTAATTATGATAGCGGACACGGCAATTGATTTAACTAAAAATAGACTTATATACGCGCTAAACGAACCTCCGACTAGCGATTTTTCGTGGGTAAAAACACTAAAATTTATTGGTATATGGTGGGCTATGTATGTTGGAGAATGGTCTTGGGCCCCAGGCGACAAGCATGGTGCTACCACGACGCACGCCAAAGAATACATTGATGCAGCCGTAAAACTCGGCATCTCAGGACTATTAATTGAAGGTTGGAATGACGGCTGGGAGGGTAATTGGCTAGAAAATGGTATTAATAATAAATTTACGGTGCCAACCAGTGATTTTGACTTTGAATCCGTAGCAAATTATGCCAAACGCAGAAACGTGGAGCTAGTCGGACATCATGAAACGGTAGGTTTTGTTGACAACTACGAAGAACAACTGGAAGCCGCCTATAACTATTATGCCGTAAATGGTGTTAGATACATTAAAACTGGTTACGCCGGTAGCAAAATGACCATTAATGGTAGACAAGAATTTCATCATTCCCAACGCGGTGTAAATCATTACCAAAAAACCGTAGAGCTCGCCGCTTCCAAACATATTTGCCTAAATATTCACGAACCGATTAAAGGAACTGGCCTTGAGCGTACTTGGCCTAATCTGCTAGCTAGAGAAGGCGCTAGGGGTCAAGAATACGAAGGCGGTTCTCTCACGCCGTCACATGCCTGTTTCCTTCCGTACACTAGGTTACTTTCAGGCGGTATGGACTACACAAGTGGCATTCTTGACATAAAAAATACTACTAAAAGAGTATATACTACTATATCTCGGCAACTTGCTTATTATATTACGATTTATTCTGGTATGCAAATGGCCGCCGATAGACCATTCATGTATTTGGATAGATATCCAGATCTATTTGAATTTATAAAATGCGTACCAACTAATTTTGAAAAGACGCTTCCCTTGTCGGGGGAAATTGGGGAGTACTATCTAGTAGCCAGAAAAGATCGCGACAGCGCAAATTGGTATATTGGCGGCATCACCAACGAAAAAAGCCGCCAGGTGGATATCGTATTGGATTTTCTCGATGACGAAAATTATCAAGCAATGATTTATTTCGATAAAAACGACGCCCATTACAAAACCAATCCAGACTCTTATCAAATTAAACATAAAAAAATCAAAAGAGGAGACACCATCACGATATTTATAGCACCAGGAGGTGGTTTTGCTATTGAATTACAGCGGTTATAATTAATCTATGGCTAGCATCGCCGTCAGAATATAAATCACCTGCACAAGTCATGATTATGATCGTATCACTCGTTTCGGACTTTAAAATTTCTTTCATGCTAATGGCTGATTTTGGCAAAATCGCTGAATCAACAACTTTATAACTAGTACCATTTACATTAATTGTGTCGTTGATCTTAATATGATGGAGCCCATTAAACACAGTACTAGAATGACCATACAAAAATGTTTTGTTAGCATTTTCCGAGTAGCTACCAACAATAGATTCTGGTGTCTCCAAAGCACCATCCACCAAACCGGTGTCAGTGATGTCTGAAACAAGACCAATTGATGGAATTTCAAGCCTGCCAGAAACGGCATAAGTTTTAGCTTTAGCTGGCTGCAAGCCAATTATCACATAAAGCAAAAATATAACTACATATAGACCGATAAAAATATATTTCGGATCTAAACGTTGCTTTAGCTCCACCTCTCCTCCTTGACTCTATTATAGCACAAGCTTTTTTAAAGTCCAGGACTAAAATGCTTTAATTTTTTTTCGTGTTCTTTATATCTTTTATCATGTAAGCCTACTTCTGCCCAAAAAGCCTTAGAGTGATCCATATGATTTAAGTGCGCAAGCTCGTGCAAAATCACGTAGTCGCGTAGTGGTTCCGGCACATTCATCAAGCCAATATTTAACGAAATTGTTCGATTCGAGGAACAACTGCCCCATCTCGTATTTGCATGAGACAACCGACATTTATTATATGAGTAGCCATACAATTTAGCAAAATATTCTAATCGATACGGCAAATATTCTCGTGCTTTTTTCATTAACACCTTTTTTTGATAATCACGCGCGCGCTGCTCGCTTGGGTCTTTGATTGGTAGTTTTTCTCGGATAGCTTTACGATTAGTTTCTAGAAAACGTCTGGCTAAGAAATCTGACGTATATTTAGGCACCGACATTGATAATCGCCCAGAAGTTGAAACAGAAAATTTAATACTCCTAGACCAGGCATTTTTTCGAACTATAACTTCACCAAATTCCTTATCTTTTACGATCATTGGCGCTAAGATCTGCTAAGCCAGAAATTACATGTTTAGCTTGTGTTTCAAAAGTATGTTTACCAGAAAGAATAATAGGAGACTCTGCGTCAGAAGGTGCCTCTATTCTATCAATCGCTAAATTATACGCCTCTTTGGCTTTAGCTAAACTATGATATTTGCTCTTTAAACGATTCCGGATAGTTGAAGCATCGGTCTGGATCCAAACTAAAGACGGGTCGTAGCCTGCGTTATATAAAAGCGAACGAATTTCACTACGTTCCCTTTCAGTGTCTAAACCACCCTCAATAATAATGGTTTGTTTTGTTCTAGTGATTAAACCAAGAATAAGAATAATATTTTTTCTAGTAAACTTATGCTCCTCTTTGAGCTCATCAAGATCATAAAAAGCTAAAGAAAATTTAGTAGCAAAACGTGCCGCAAACGTAGTCTTTCCGCTGCATGGTGCACCGAAAACCAAAATTGCCCGCGGTTTTGTTTTATTACCTTCCATAGTAACACTATTATAACACAGAGAATTAAAAATGTGAAACAAAAATGGCAGGAGCCAAAAGGACTCGCACCGAGCTTTAGCGAGGTCCGAGTCCTGTTTTTTTGAGTTTTTGTGAAACAAAAATGGCAGGGGTTGCAGGACTCGCACCGAGCTTTAGCGAGGTCCGAGTCCTGTTTTTTTTGAGTTTTTGTGAAACAAAAATGGCAGGGGTTGCAGGACTCGAACCTACGACACCTGGTTTTGGAGACCAGTGCTCTACCAACTGAGCTAAACCCCTACGTTAAAAGTACTATCTACAATTTTACCATAGATATTCAAAATATGATATAATTAAAAAGATGAAAATACTTATGCTAGGTTGGGAATTGCCTCCGCATAATAGTGGCGGACTGGGTGTTGCCTGCCTGAACATAGCTGAGGCATTGGCAAACGAGGGAGCAAAAATCGATTTCCTCTTGCCATTTAACGAGGACTATTCCAACATCAATTTTATGAATATCCTACCAGTTACGAATCATATCCATTTCTCTCAATTCGTTAACGACGCTTATTCGTCTAGCAAAATTAATCCAAAAAATATTCCTAGCCACAACGACGGATATCAAATCCCTATCCGGAATATTCAAAAAAAATATTGCAAATATGTAATAAACTATTTAAAAAATCATCGTCCAGACGTAGTGCATGCTCATGATTGGCTAACCTTTGAGGCGGGCATTATTGCTAAAGAAAAATTCCATATCCCGCTAGTCGCACACGTACATGCTACTGAATTTGATCGAGCAGGTATGCATACAGGTAATCCCATCATCCATGAAATCGAATATAAAGGCCTGGTAGCGGCAGATCGTATTATCGTGGTTTCAAACATTACCAAAAGGGTCATCCACGAAAAATATCACATTCCGTTAGAAAAAATTGAAGTAGCTTATAATTCGCTTGATAAAAACTACAATTCAACATATATACTAGATAACAACACTCGTCATACGCTAGAAAACCTCAAAAAACAAGGTTTTACAATTGTATCCACCGTTGGGCGTTTTACTTTGCAAAAGGGGATGCCAAATTTAATGAAAGCCGCAGCATTAGCTATTTCTAAAAATCCAAAATTAATCTTTATATTTGCCGGCGATGGCGAAGAAAGAAATAAGCTAATCGAGATGTCTGCTGAGCTTGGTATTTCGCAAAATGTGATTTTTACTGGATTTATCCGCGGACAAAAATTACGCGATATATATGCGGCAACCGATATCTTCGTTATGAGCTCCATCTCTGAACCGTTTGGCTTAACTGCACTGGAAGCGGCGCATCACGGTGATACGCTTATTCTCACCCACCAATCCGGCGTCTCAGAGATAATCTGTTCTGCCCTAAAATATAATTATTGGGATATTAAAAAATTAGCCGCCGAAATATTAGCCGTATCAAGTAACCCAGTCCTAAAAGAGTCATTACAAAAAAATTTAAAGAAAGAACACTGCAACTACACCTGGACTAACCTTGCAAAAAAATGCCTAAAGATATATAGTCAAGTTGTCTCGGATTAATAAAATGCAAGGAATCTGTCTATATCTACACATGCATCAGCCTATTCGCTATCGCGAATACTCAGTTTTTGATATTGCAAACAATCACAACTACTTTAATAGTGAATACAAAAGCCGCGAATCAAATGAGCAAATTTTTAAGAAGGTAGCCACCAAAAGTTATCACCCAATGCTAAATTTAATCGAAAAAAACATTAAAAAATATCCAAATTTTAAGGTCTCTTTATCTATTACAGGGACCTGGTTGGAACAGGCTAAAAAATTAGACCCCACTTTAATCACGCAAATAAAACGCCTCGTAAAAAGTGGTAGGGTTGAAATACTAGGAGAAACCTATTATCATTCCTTAGCCTTCTTTTTTAATCGGGCCGAGTTTAATTACCAAGTTCAAAAGCATAAAGAAGCAATTGAAAAAACTTTCAACGTAACACCCATGGTGTTTCGAAATACCGAACTAGCCTATAATGATAAAATCGCCAAGTGGGCTAACACCAAAAAATACAAAGGCATCCTAGCGGAAGGTTGGGATAAAATTTTAAAAGGAAACAGCCCTAATTATGTTTATAAACCAGTAGGTTGTGCAAAAACGCGGCTACTACTAAAAAACTACCGCTTATCGGATGATATCGCTTTTCGTTTTTCTGATCAAAGTTGGCGCGAGTGGCCACTCACGGCCGATAAATATCTAAAATGGCTACAAAAAAGCTGTAAGAAAGGCAACCTAATTAACCTATTTATGGATTTTGAAACATTTGGCGAGCATCAATGGAAAGAAACGGGCATCTTTGACTTTATTAATTCCGTAATCTCGCAATGGCTATCTGAGCCGACCCGCACCTTTTTAACAGCTTCAGAAGCTTGCGACTTTATGAAACCAGTTTCAGAAATCTCTATGCCAAGTACCGTTACCTGGGCGGATTCGGAACGTGATTTATCAGCCTGGCTAGCCAACTCAATGCAAAAATCTGCTACAAAATATTTATACAGTCTAAGAAATAAAGTACTAAAAACCAAAGACCAAAATCTGATCCGCGACTGGCGTCTGCTTACCACCTCAGACCACCCATACTCAATGTGTACCAAATATTGGAACGATGGCAATGTACATGCCTACTTTTCTGCGTACGAAAGCCCTTACGAGTCTTTTATCTATTTTATGAATATTCTGAGGGATATAGAGTTTAGAATAAAAAAATAACCGCCTCATTGCGAGACGTGTTATTTTTAAGTACAAATTAGCGCTTTTTCTCTTTGACTTCGTTACGGCCAAGGTTCTTCTTTGTTTCTACGAAAAGCACATGTTTGCGAAGCACTGGATCATACTTCCTGAGACTTAGCTTATCAGGAGTATTCATAGTGTTTTTCTTGGTATAGTAAGCCCTAACGCCTGATTCCTCAGATACAAGACCAACTAACTTTCTCTTGGTATTATTCTTCTTTGCCATAATTATCCTATATTATATCACACAAATTAAACGGGGGCAAGACCGAAGTCTCACCCCCAGGAATCTAGTGCGGTAAAAGTGGCGATGCCACAACCGCAGGCCTACCAGCCGCGACGCTTTATGCGAAGCTCGTCGAGCGTCGATGCCCCATAGTAGTCCATCACACGACGGACCTCGAAGCTAGAAGTATCGACATTGCGACCCTCGTTATAAAGCCTAACGAGCTGATCGGCGGCACCAGCATAGCCGGATTCAGTCGGCGTGAAACCGACAGAACCAATGCCATGGGTACCAGGAACGATGATATCGCTCAAGCGATTCACCTCCCATCAAAAGAGCATACTAAGAAGCACTATTATGGCTCGTATCGTTGTCCTCCCCCAACAATACGCCTAGTTGATTAGTACACGCAGATTATATTATATATTAGCCTAATATGCAAGCATAAGCTCAACGAATTTCTTAATATCTTTAATGCCTAAGGCATTATTAGCTGGCACAAATATCTCTGGATTGTCGATAAAATCAAGCGAAATTACCTGATTGTATACACTCTTCATTAGGTCCAAAAGCTCTTTCTCGTCATTATGATTAAATTCATAGACTTTGTCGTAAACTTCGCCATCTTTATCAGGCGTCACGAATAGAATATGAGCCCGCTTTACTTGATACTTGGCATACTTAGAAGAATTATTTAGTAGAAGCTTGTAAAACTCTAACTGCAACATGTATTTATACAAAGTAGCATGGCTCTGCCATTTTTCTTTGTGATATCCACCCGTTTTAAAATCGTAAATCTCGATAGATTTGTCATCCTCATTTATGGCAATATGGTCAATCTTACCAGTAATTGGCACACCATTTACTACCAACTTTTCTGGAGCAAAGTCCACTTCCGCCTCTCCGTTTTTAAGGATATCGTCAAAGCTACTTATAGCAATATTAAGGTTAGCCGGACCAGATTCACGCAGTTTACTAGCAATCTCAATCGGTAAATCTTTTTTGTCAAGCTCATCCATAAAGAATTTTATGGCATCCTCATTAGATACACCCGTCTTAGTGATCATTTCAAACGTCTTATGCACCAAATCACCATATGCCATTGCTTCTGTTTCAGGTTCAAATGGAGCACGTAGAAAGTAATTTTTGAAAAATTCCTGCGGACCCGCATATACGATATCTATAAAAGAAGTCAAACTCGATGCCGACATTCGGTAGTTTTTAATTCTATCCTTATAAATTGCCCGCATATCCGGAGAAAGTTTAATATAGGGTAATAACCAATTTTTAATATTATCCTCGGACGACGCATAGGCACTTTCCTCATAATGAGTGATGATTTTACGATTAGGCAGTAACGGGGAAATTATTTCGTCCCCATCAATATATTCATCCAAATATTCCAAGCGCTCCGGCGACTTACCGTTAAAATCATGTAAGGAATTAGTAATGCACAAATATTTTTTTGCTCTAGTAAGCGCAACATATAATATCCTTAATTTTTCCCCGTCAGTGGTCCCGGTATGTCTGATTTGCAACAAATTTTTAGGCAAAGCCAACAGATTGTTATTGCCTTTTCCCTTACCCCAAGCCATATGGTCGGCCGAAATTATAAATACATATTCAAACTCCAATCCTTTAGCTTTATGTGCACTTAGAATCTGCACGGCAGCATCTGCCTCTTTATAAGGGCTAGTAGTATTAATTGGCATATCAGCGGCTTCGTAATCATTTAACATTTCAATTAAATCAGCCAATTTCAGGCTCTTCTCCCCATAATGTTTATGAAGTTTACCTCTAAGTGCCGCCAAACTCTCATATAGAGAAAAGGCCGCATATTCACCATCTCTAGTGTGATATTCTAGAAACGCTGATTTATATCCGTCTAGTTCGGATGCCCCAACTAAATAGTCTAAGAAAATTTCCAAAGGTTCATTAAATGACTTAGCCACTAAATTAGCAAAGAAGTTTGCTACCTGTTTAATCTTATCATTTTCTGATTCTGATAATACATCAAATACAGCACGCTTTTCGGCGCGCGCCAAGCCGACCAATTTTATTACCTCAAGAATTGGTAGCCCCAAGAAGGGATAAGCCAAAATTTCTAGAACAGGTACCGTAGGGCGTTTCTCGTTTGCAAGTTCATAAATATATCTCGCAATCGATAAAATCTCATGTAACCTCTCATCCTCTAATAAATTGTCCTTTTTTTCGTAAGCAATCTTAATCTCTGGATGAGACTTTAAGAATGGTAAGAGAGGCATAAAATATTTAGTTTTATATGAAATAATGGCAATTTCGCTTTGATTTACGCCAGACTTAATCAATTTAGAAATCTCATCCGCCACAAAAGCATACTCCATGTCGGAGGACAGAAACTCATGTCTAAAAATTTGAGAGGTTTTGGGAGCCTCCTTATGCGCGATTAATTCCTTGTCGGCAAACCTATCCGGCGCCTCATTAATAATCTTTCGTGAAAAATCCAAAATTTCCTGCGTACTCCGATAATTTTCTACCAAAGGTACCACGTGCGCTGAGTAGTGTTTTTGAAAATCCGTCAAATTAGTAGAAAGTGCTCCCTGAAATTCATAAATCGCCTGGTCATCATCACCTACCGCCATAATCAAAGGTTTATCGTAATCCGTTAGCTCTTTTACAATCGCAAACTGAGATGGATTAGTGTCTTGAAACTCATCAAGCATAATAAACTGATATTTTTCACTTAAAGTAGCTTTAAAACCGGCATCATTTTTAAGAATATGTACAGCCTCTTGGATCATATCATCAAAATCATACAGCGCGTTATTCTTTAAAAGCGTATCATAATCTTGCATGACTTTAGCAAGCGAAGCTAATTTTTGGTTGGCAATCCGGTCTTTTAAGCGATAATTACCTTTAGCATCCTTTTCAAAATAATTATCTTTCCAGCTAGACAAAGGCTTAATTTTGGCTAAGCTTTCCGCTTCAAGGATCGCATCCTTCAAATCCCTAGCGATAATATTAATATTTCTCTCGATATTCTTAAGCAGAGGCTTTGTTTCGCTATATTCTTTTAATATTTCATAAATAGGAGAATAGGCTAGTTCGAACGATTCTTTAAATTTCCTAGGTACAATTTTTTGTAAAAATGGCGAAATGGTCTCAGATAAAACCTTAGAATCAGCCAAATTTTGTTCTGCAATTTTAGCTAAATCACTACTAGTAAGTCCGGCAGATTTAACGGCAGAAATCACCGAAATAATATCCTTAACATTATCACCCCTCAAAATATCTTTGGCCGAAAGTTGATCCTGAATTTGCTTAACAATCTTGTATTGAGTTACTTCATCAATAACCGCATCTAAGCGCCTATCATATTCTGCAGAATAATTCTTATATTGTGCTAAAATTTCTGAACCAAAAGCATGGTAGGTCCCAATATTAACCTTAAGTCCATCCGCCCCCACAATGGTTTTGAGCCGCTCTCTCATATTAGAGGCCCCAGTTTCGGTAAAAGTTAAGCATAGTATATTTTCTGGATTAGTATCCGTATTTTTTAGAATAAAGGCCACTTTTTCCGAAAGAAGTTGAGTCTTCCCGGTACCTGGTCCAGCTAAAACCAACAATGGACCCTCTAAATATTCTACGGCTTCCCGCTGTTTCTGATTTAGTGGCACAATAACTCCTTATTTAATAGGTCTGATAATGTTTTTAGGCCCTGAGGTACAAGTATCTCCCCGTTCTTGATTTTTCTTAAAACTATTATTCCTTCCACTGCATCATTTGGGTTTTTAGTCAAATTATTGTGAATTTCGAGCCCGTATCGATAATTCCTTGATGGCAATCCACAGGTTAGTTCTAAATCCGCCCTTCCACAACCTAAATCAAAAGTATCAGGATTACAACCGTTAGCCAAAAGCAGACTTTTAATTTCTTGGCCAGCTTCATCTAAATACTCTAGCCATTCCTTAGTGCCTCGCTCTAGCTCCCTCATTCCAGCCATAATGGCATAGACATTTTTTAAAGCACCACACATTAATACACCCCTCCTGTCAGTAGTAAAATCAAGTTTTAGACAGGAAGATTTAAATAATTCCAAAAGACAACGATCAGTAACGGTAATATTGGCTACTCTACCAGCTTTAATGTCATCTGCATAGCCGGCCCCAGAAAACACCATATAATTGGAAAATCGAGAAAATGGCTGTTCAGTTAAAAAGCCTTTAGATGCAATCACGAGCGGAATATCGCTAGGTAATTTTGGTAAAATTTCCGGCGCAGCACCAGAAGGCGCAACATACATAATCATTTTGACGCCATTTATTACATCAATAAAATCATCTCTACCAAATTTAGGATCATAATACCTGATGTTATGTCCATTTTTAATCAAAATTTCTCCGAGAGCTGTACCATAAGCCCCCGCACCCAAAATAGCAATTATCATAAAAATATTATAGCATAGAATAATATATATAATATATAGTGCTAATTTCGTATTACATTGTCATACAGTCTAAATTTCGCCAATCAATTTCTTAGACTCAGGTTCCGGCAATTCTTCTACGTCTTTTAATTGTCTTTCAATTTGACGAGAAGAAGTTTTAGCTTGATCAATCTTGTTAGCAGATTCCTGAAGCTTCTTTTGTACACCTTCAAGTAAATCGCCAAACTTACCAAATTGAGTTTTAATCGCACCAAGTTTTTGCCAAACTTCGGCAGAACGTTTCTCTATGGCTACAGTACGAAATCCCATCAATAGTCCCGACAACATCACTGGAAGCGTGGACGGCGAAGCAATCGAAACATTATATTTTTTACGAATCTCATCGGAGAGCCCCGCCACCCTAATTATTTCCGCATATAGTGATTCGGTAGGTACAAACATAATAGCAAAATCCGTTGTTTTGGGCGGATCAATATATTTAGTACTAATTTTTTTGGCCTGTTCCTTAACATCATTTGAAAGCGCCTTGCGGTATGTTTCAATATTCGCCTTATTGCCGTCATCGTACGCCGAAATCAAACGCGAATAGTTTTCTACTGGGAACTTAGAGTCAATCGGTAAATACACAACATCAGTTTTACCAGGCATTTTGACCGCAAATTCTACACGGTCATTAGACCCCGCTTTAGTGATAATATTCTCCTCATACTGAGATTTAGTTAAAATATCTTCAATAATTGCACCAAGCTGAACTTCTCCGTAAATACCGCGTGTTTTAACGCCTTCCATTACTTTTTTTAGGCCACCAACTTCTGTTGCCATAGATTTCATTTCGCCAAGCCCCTGCGAGACCTGATTAAGCTGAGTAGAAATCGTTTTAAAACTCTCGTTAAAACGTTTTTCTACGGATGCTTTTAGTTTTTCGTCAACGGTTTCCCGCATTTCTTCAAGCTTTTTTTCATTTCCAGTTCTAAGCTGCTCCAAACTTTTTTCATTGCTTTCCCTCATCCGGTCAAAGCCCTTTTCGTTGCTGGTGCGCATTCTTTCCAAATTATCGTTTATTTCCTTACGATTTTCACGAAAATTACGATCCATTTCGGGATTGATTTTGCCAACTTCTCCCTCCAAACGAATCATCCTCTCCTCCATCGATTTAAAATCGACAGAATTTTTTGTACCAGAATCTTTCTTAACCAGAAGAACGATCACTGCAATTAACAAAATAATAATCAATACCCCCAAAATAATCCCTAATATTTCCATGCAACAATTATAACACACTCAAGCACTACCATAATAAAATTATTGTTTTATGTCAAAATGTGCTATAATAAAATAGCGCCGTGATAGCTCAGTTGGTAGAGCAGCCGCCTTGTAAGCGGCAGGTCGCCAGTTCAAACCTGGCTCACGGCTCCATAAAAAACAGCCCCGCAGGGCTATTTTTTTAATAGTTATCGGCCTTAATCTCAAAATAAGCTTTAGGATGCGCGCACACCGGACAAAACTCGGGCGCCTCTTTGCCAATTACGATATGCCCGCAATTACGACAAACCCAAATCGCATCACCATCGCGTGAAAATACTTTTTTATCCCTCACGTTTGATAATAATTTGCGGTAACGCTCCTCATGAGATTTTTCTATAGCGGCAACTTGTTCAAATTTAACTGCCAATTCCGTAAAACCTTCTTCCCTAGCAGTCTCCGCAAATTCCTTATACATATCAGTCCATTCGTAATTTTCTCCTGCCGCAGCCGCTTCTAGATTAGTAGCAGTATCTTCCACTGCTCCACCATGTAGCTCCTTATACCACATCTTAGCATGCTCTTTCTCATTTGCGGCTGTCTCCGCAAAAATTGCCGCAATCTGCTCGAAGCCATCCTTTTTAGCCTTAGAGGCAAAAAAATCATATTTATTTCTAGCTTCTGATTCTCCCGCAAAAGCCTTTTTTAAGTTTTCTTCTGTTTTAGTACCTTTATACATATAAACTCCTTTCTTTAAATACAAGTGTAGCCACCATCAACCGGCATGATTAAACCAGTAACATATGAAGCTTCTTTAGAGGCTAAAAATACCGCCGCTGCGTCAAGCTCACCAGGTTTACCATAGCGTTGCATCGGGACATGAGCCTTAGCAAACTCTTGAAATCTATCGGTATCTAGGACCGCTTTAGTTAATTCAGTTTCAAAATAGCCTGGGCAAATAGCATTACATGTAATGCCGTCCATGGCCAACTCCGCCGCCACCGCACGAGTAAAATTAACCACGGCGCCCTTAGACGCATGATAAGCGACTGTATGGATTTCCGTATTACCCACCAACCCATACATAGAGGCAATATTGATAATTCTACCATAATGATGTTTTTTCATGATACTAGCAAACGCTCTAGTCATCTTAAAAACTGAGGTCTCATCCGTAGCAATCGTAAAATCCCACTCTTCATCGGACATCTCTAATACCCCTTTGTCCTTAGAAGATCCGGCGCAATTTAATAGAATATCTACTTTACCAAATTGCTGCTCAACCTTTACGGCCACACTATTAATTTCATCAGTATTAGTTACGTCGCATTTATAAGCGGCAACGTCTGCTGCGCCAGCTTCTAGCAATTTAGGCTTAAATTCTTCTAGGCGTTCTAATCTTCTAGCCAGGATCACCAAACTAGCACCCTGACGCGCAAAAGCCAGCGCTATCTGTTGACCTAGGCCAGAAGACGCCCCAGATACGACTGCAACTTGTCCCTTAAGATCAAACATATCTACTCCTTTTTATAAAACAATTATAACAAAACTATGCTAAAATTACAGCATGAATAAAGAACGTAGTAAAATTATTTCAAAATCTGGATATTTATTTATTGCTACGAATTTACTATTAGCCATTCTAAACGCAGCAATCGGATTAATCTCCAATTCGCTCGCAATTCTATCTGATGCTACGCATAGTATCATTGATTCCGTATCAGAACTCTTAATCGTTATTAGCGAAAAACTAGCTAATCACAAAAAATTCACAGAAAAGCGTGAGCATATCGAAAGAGTCACCACCATAGTCATTGCCCTAATTATTATAGTAACAGGTATTCATATTATCATAGAATCCATAGAAGAAATCATCGAACCAGAAGAAGCAGACTACTCTCCCGTTACCATTGCAATCTTGATCATTAGCATATTGATAAAATATATACTAGCAAAATACCTAAAAAATACTGGCAAAAAATATGATTCAAAAGTACTAACCGCTTCTGGAGCTGAAACTATGAATGATACCTGGATATCTATTGCGGTTTTTGTGTCAGCGATTATCTATTTAGTTTTTGGCGTCGATATCGAGGCCTACATTAGCATCTTTATTGCGCTAATAATCGTTAAAATTGGCCTAGAATTCATTTTTCCAAAACTATCGAGTCATCATCACCACCCACTCGAGCAGAATCCAGACCATCGTATTCATCATCATAAATAACATTCTCCCATTCAACACCATTTAGAGCGGAAGTCTTTTGATCAATTTGAGAATCAAAACCAGTTAAAGATTTAAACGGCATAAATTGCGCCGTCCGATCGTGTCCGCTCATAAACGGACGTCCCGGCGCATGAAAATGTGGCAATTCTAACAAATTCATGCTCGGTGTCCTCCTATTTGACTATTTCTCTGGCGCATTGTAGCGCCATCTTCAAAATTAATTCCTTTTAATATGGCATTCTTGCCAAACTTAGCTTTGATTTTTAGAATCGCTTTTTGACGACTTTTTTCTTTTTTCATATTCTGTTCTTGTTGTTTATAATCCGTAAATAAATCTAGTTGCACGGATTTTTTAGTGTTGTCATCAATTTTTACGTGATTAGCAATAATATAAACTCTGCGCACCGTTAAGCTCCGATCGATAATTTTATCAAAAAGCTCCAGAGACTTATCGATAATTAAACTCGCCGACGCATTAAAATCGCCCAAATTTATTGAGCCATGAGCATATTTTGGCACCAACCTACCATACCAATCCTTTTGTTTTTCACCAGCAAAATGATTACTGGCATCATATCCCAAAGTCAAAACAATTTGATCCGCAACAAGATTTTTTTTGACTAAATCCAAAGCTAATGCATCCGCCATTTCCGACACAATAGTTCTAGTCTGATTGTACCTATATGGCTGCGCCAGTACCTGCCCAATCGAAATACTATGATTATCGGAATGATAACTTTTGATATCTTGCATGGTAACAGGCTCGTAACCCCAAGCGTGGTCAATTAAGAGTTCTGCATTAATACCAAAGGTTTTATAAAGATTATCATAACCAGTCAGAGAATATTTGGCTAACTCGCCCATGGTATAGATACCTAAATTTTTGAGACGCCTAGCGTAGCCTGGTCCTATTCGCCAAAAATCAGTAATAGGTTGATGATCCCATAATTTCTTCCTGTAAGAATATTCGTCTAGCTCTGCTATTCTTACGCCATCTGCGTCCGGTTCCATATGTTTGGCCTCAATATCCATCGCGATTTTAGCAAGATATAAATTAGAACCAATTCCCGCCGTAGCCGTAATACCAGTTTCCTCAAGTACTTTAGCAATCATAGTTCTAGTTAAATCATGCGCATTCATTTTATAACTCTTAAGATAGCTCGTGACATCTATAAAAACTTCGTCAACCGAATAGACATGGATATCTTTAGGCGAAACAAAAGAGGCATAAATACCAAAGATTTTAGTGCTTACTTCCATGTATTTTTTCATTTGGGGTGGCGCCACGATAAAGTCTTTGCGAGGAATCATCCTTAGAACTTCAAATAAACGCGGGCGCCCAGAAACCCCTATCGCCTTAAGTGCGGGCGACACGGCCAAACAAATAGTTTTATCGGTACGAGATTCATCCGCCACTACTAACTTAGCTTTTAGGGGGTCTAATCCTCTTTCCACACATTCCACCGAAGCGTAAAAAGATTTTAAATCTATTGCAACGTATGTCCTTGCCATAAATATATTATAAAACATTTTAAACACCACAATAAAGTATCTCTGGAGGATTAATAAGTTTATATGCTATAATCAAATTAATTAATAAAGATAGAACATGTCCTTCAAGAAGATTTGGGCTATACCGAAAAAGAGGCTGTTAGTATTGTTGACGAAATAATAAGAGAGTCGAAATAATTACAAAAAAATGGAGCCTTCTACCAGGTTTGAACTGGTGACCTCATCCTTACCATGGATGCGCTCTACCAACTGAGCTAAGAAGGCAAATTTTGGTGCTGGAGGTAGGACTCGCTTCGAGCGAAGCGAGAACCGATACCCTGCTTTTTAATGCACTTTCGTAGAAAGTGGTGCTGGAGGTAGGACTCGATTTGAAAAACGAGTCCGTATTTTTCAGCAAAATTGTTAAATTTTGGTGCTGGAGGTAGGACTCGAACCTACGAAGCCCGAAAGCGAGAGATTTACAGTCTCTTGTCATTGCCACTAGACGACTCCAGCAGTGACTTAATTATATCAAATGTAAGAAAAAAATCAAATTCTTTTTCTGCCCACGTGGGGTTTGATAATTTTAGGTGAAGTTGTTATTCTAGCAGAGGCGGGCCTTTTAGTAGAATCGGTTTTCTTGCTTACCGGACTCACTCTTGCAATGCGCCTAGAACCCACCGATAAACGTTTTCTAGTAGAAACCTTTCCAGAAGTAGCCTTGGCTTTGGCGCGCTTTTTCTTGGCCTCATTGTCTTTAATGATTTGAGCTTCGATTCGCGCAGCCGTGGCGGCTGTAGCCTCCGCATCTCCTGCATCCTCATATATCGCCAGAATCTGTCTTAACGTAGCAACATTTGGATCAAGCTCAAAAGCATTCTCTAGCGCCTCAATTGCCTTTCTGGTGTTGCCTAATTTTTCTTCCGCTTTAGCAAGTGCAATATACCTAGCTGGCACATCACCTTCCAACTCGATTGCCTGATTAAAGGCCATGGCGGCCTTTTCGTATGCACCAGTTTCAAGGTAAATTAGGCCCGCATTATGAATCGACGCTGGATTGCTATCAAGTGATTGCGCAATTTCGAAACACTCCACCGCCTCATCGTATTTCTGTCCTTTAGCATACAAAATTCCCAAGCGGTTATACGCAGCTGCATTCTTTTCATCAAATTTAAGAATAGTAAGTAATGCCTTTTCTGCCCTAAACGGCTTACGTTCTTTCATGGAAGTTTGCGCGACCTGCCAAAGTTTTTTCATTTGTGCTTTATATTTAGGAGATTTTTCCTCTTCTACAACCTTCTTTGGCTCCATCGGAAACAAAAACACTAAATAAACCACGAAAATAAAGATAAGCAAAATTGCAATCATAATCCTATTTTAGCATAAATCCGCCACCAGATGCAACTTTATGTGACCATTCTTGGCGATATTATCGTAAGCTGTCAAAAATTTTGGAATCTTTTTTAGGAAAATCTCTCGATTGGTCAAAAAATAAGTCTTATATAACATCTCAATCGCTATGCTAAGAACAGTAAGAGCATTATTTCTTACATCCTTCTTAGGTTTAGTGATCTCCTCGGCAAGTAGTACCAGATCTTTAGGTTTAGCCACCATTAACCGCTTAGCCAATTCTTTAGCTTTAGCGTCACCTAAAGATATCGTCTTAAGGTCTAGGGGTTGTTTTTGCAAATAAAGCCCCGCCCGACTTAAAATAGTAGGTAACAACCTAGAAGGAGCATCAGTTACCAAAACAAAATGCACCTTATCCTTAGGTTCCTCCAGATTTTTCAATAAAGCATTAGCTGCTTCATCATTCATCAAATCTGCCGGCCTAATTACAATAAAAATATCCTGAAGCTGCTTGGTATTCAATTTTAAGAGTACTTCCCTGATCTGTTCAATCGTAATTACGGTTTTTTTGTCAGGCTCTATCAATATCGCGTTTTTAAGATTTAATTTCTGACTAGGTGGCAATACAAAAATCGATGCGCCCGCCCTACTGGCAATCAACGGAATTTCTTCCAAAGACTCATAATACACAAGAAAACTCCTGCGGCACAGGCGCCGAAAAAATCTTCCTAATTCCACCTGGCAAAGTAATTTCCAGCTCCTTAGCGTGTAGATATAGCCGCTCGGCCGGCTCATCCCCATATACAGGATCACCTAAAATCGGGTGGCCAATATATTTAAGGTGCACCCTGAGTTGATGAGTGCGACCAGTAGTGGGTTTTAACTCAAGCAAAGAATATTTACCGTTCGATTTTAATACTTGATAAAAAGTTTCCGAAGCTTTGCCGTTAGGATCCACTTTAAAAGTAGTGGGGTGGTTTAAATCCCTAGCAATCGGTAAATCAATACGCGCCGCCTCAAGTTTAGGGCGTCCACTAACCACCGCTACATACGTTTTATGAGTCTTACGGTCCTGGAATTGCTTGCGCAAAAACTTTTGCACCTCTGGAGTTTTAGCTAGAATCACCACTCCGCTAGTATCACGGTCCAACCTATGCACCAATAAGCCAAAATCTTCTAAAGTTCTTTCTGGACAGTATTCGCCCTTAGCCATGCTTAATAGTCCAGCGGGCTTGTTAAGCACTAAAACATCGTTATTTTCGTAAATAATATCCGGAACCAAGTCGGCATTTTTAATTTCTTCTGGCACGTTTAGTTCTAATTTTGCATCTGGTAAAAACTTAAGGTTAGCTTTTAACACTACCTTGCCGTCCACTTTTACGTAGCCATTTTTAATAAATTTCTGCAGAGTAGAACGGTTGTAACTTTTATATTTATCAACTAATAGTAAATCTAGGCGCACTTTGGGCGTTTCTTCCGGCGCTTCCGTCAAAATAATATCGCCGTTTACTACGCGTGACATTTCTGGTTTACTAAACTTTTTTCCCGTCCGAATCATCTATACCTATATTATACCATACTTATGCTTAAAAGTCAATTTAACGTAGGCCAAACGCCTTTTGCGCCTCTAATAATTTAGCATTAGCTACCTTATTGGCGTAAGACTCGCCTTTTTCCAATAATTCAAAAATTTGCTCATCGGTTACATCCTCTAGCTTAGCGTGAAAATCGGTTAAAAGCTGCGAAACACTCCCGGCAACCTTTTTCTTAAGATCTCCGTAGCGTGTACCGCCATTCCATTCATTACAGACCTCAGCAAGCGGCACATCGTTTACCAAAGACTCAATCAACATCAAATTAGAAATCCCCGGCTGGCTCCACATGTCAAACTTAATTTTACCAAAAGAGTCCGTAGTAGCAGACATAATCTTTTTGGCGGCCTTTTCTGGAGCATCGTTCATCATGATTTTAGAATTCTCCGCTGGGGTAGACTTAGACATCTTTTTCTCTGGATTTAAGAGATCTCTCACCCGAATACCCTCATCGCTCCCCATAAATTTAACCTGGTCTTTGGTTTTAGCCGGCACCGTAAAAATCTCGCCAAACTTATTATTAAAACGAATCGCCAAATTACGCGTTAATTCAATGTGTTGGAATTGATCCTCACCAATCGGAATAAATTCCGCATCATAAAGTAAAATATCTGCTGCCATTAAGATGGGATAGTTAAAAATTCCTACATTGCAAGAATCCTGGCCCTTGGATTTTTCCTTATATTGAATCATGCGCGAAGTTTCGCCCATAGTAGCTACACAATCCAAAATCCAACATAACTCAGAATGAGCCGGAACAAAACTTTGGCGGTAAATATGGACGTTATCATTTAGTTCCAAATCAGAAGCAAGATAATACTTAAGCGAACGAATAGTATTTGCAGCCAAATTTCCGTCCACCTCAGAGATAATCGAATGTAAATCTGGCACAAAAATATTGATGTTGTACTCTTTAGAATATTTATTAGCTAATCGCACCATCGGTAAAAGTGCCCCTAGATAATTTCCTAGAGTTATTTCTGAATTAGATCTAATCCCAGTCAAAATAGTTTTCATATTCCCATTATAACAAATTTGTGATAAAATAAAACCACGGGGTGTTAGCTCATTTGGTAGAGCGCTTCCATGGCATGGAAGAGGTGAGGAGTTCGAGCCTCCTACACTCCACCAAAAATAAAAAGATGAGAGCTTGCTCTCATATTTTTATTTTTTAGGAATGGTCGGAGGATATTTATAGCCTCCTACACTCCACCACAGTAGGAACCGATTAAAAATCCAAAGCTAGCTTTGGATTTTTTGAGGTGACGCCCTGTGGAAGACTTGCAAAACAAGTCTACTAAAAATACATTAAGAACTAACCAGACTTATTTAATCATATTTAATTTTCTATGATAAAATAAGAAAATGTGAATTGGGAAGATCATACCGAATGGCGTTAGTTTAGAAAAGCACGAAAATGATACCGTAGTATTTTTTACTAATTTAGGCTATGACGTTGAGCTGATTCCACCTTCTAACGCCCCAAAAACCAAGACGCCAGATTTTATGATGAAGAATTAAAAATCTTAAAATCATTACCGCAGAACGGTAAGTTATTGATTTTAAAAAGTAAGCGTGATATAATAAGCGTATTGAGGGCGACCTTTTGTCGAAGAGCAAAAGACCAAGCCCTCATTTTTTCATAAACACATAGGCTTGTAGCCTCCTACACTTCACTTGCAAACACCACAAACCTATGCGTAGCTCTACCGCCACCAAGCATCGTGCCATAACAAGTCATTAACGCCAAATCATAAGAGTTAATGCTCACCTGTCCAGTAACAGGATCAATGATTTTCTCAATTGCATTAGATACCGCACCCATATAGTTGCCCTTACCATTTAATTGCAAAAGCCCATTGGCTTCATTTTTCTCGTAAACCACCACTCTAGAAACTACGTAGTTACGGGCAACTCCACCAGTATAAACCGTAAATCCTTGCCCCACGTAAGACCCATAAAGCACACCAAAAATATTAGCAGAATTATGACCATAAATATATTTATTGCCATAGCGATTGGCATGATAATTAGAAACATAACCAGTATTGTCAGACTGCTCAATCAGAATAGTTTTACCGCCAATTATAATTGCATCTTGCGAAGTTGCGGTAACGCTAGTATAAACCACCGGAACAGAACTGATAGATGCAGTACTGGCTAAATTAGAACTAGCAGAAACCGCCAGAGCACTTTTTACAACTGGTTTTTCTACAGTTTCTACCGCATTAAAATCAGGCGCCGCACCAAGAATAACCTTATCGGCTGCAAGATAATTAGGATTAATCATCACCTCTGTTAAACAAATAATTAGTAACAAAAAAAGGCGTTTCATCACGTAACTCCCATTTATGACCAAATTATGCCTTAATTATAGCACGGAATTGCATTTTTGTCAATATTATTCTTAAGCTAATATAGGCGGATATGTTATAATTAAACAGGAGGCCAAAATGAATAGTTTTGATAAACAATACATTAATCTCTGCCAAAAAATCCTGAAATCCGGTGAGTCTATCATTAATTACAGCTCAACAGATAAGAGAAGCTCTGCTTCCCTAGCGGCAATTCCTAATCATTCCGCCCAAGTCAATTCTGCCGCCGAGACTATTCGTTTGCCACATCAAATCTTACAGTTTGATTTATCCCAAGAATTCCCGATTCTTACCTCTAAAAAAGTTGGCTATAAATCCGCAATTTTAGAAATTCTTTGGATCTATCAAGTAGCCTCCAACGACGTCCGCTGGCTTAAAGACCACAATGTCCACATTTGGGATGAATGGGAGATAGATAAAAACGGCAACTATCAGGGGCGCAATATTAACCAAATCTACACCAAAAATCACCCTAATCTACCGCCAGAAAATTTTGCCCATACCATTGGTACCGCTTACGGCTGGATTGTCAAAAAGTACGATCTAATGCGCAATTTAATAGAAGCCCTTAAAACCACCCCCGGTAATCGTCGTATGGTAATTTCGCTTTGGCAAAACGAATGGCTAGAAACCACCGCCCTGCCATCTTGCGTTTGGAATTCCGAATGGAACATTATAAACGGCCATCTAAATCTCCTGGTTAATTCCCGCTCCACCGATGTTCCCTTAGGATTGCCATACAATATAGTCCAATACGCGGCGCTCTGCCATATGATTGCTCAAGTAATTGGCGTCCGTCCCGGAATTTTTACTTTTGTCACCAACGACGCCCACATCTATAAAAACCAAATCCCCGGCATCCAAGAACAAATTGCGCGCTACAAAAAAGCCGTAAAAGACCATGTCCTACCGCCCGCACCCAAACTCTGGCTTAATCCCAAAATTCACGATTTTTACGCCTTCGACAATTCTAGCAAGCTAAAAGATATCAAATTAGAAAATTATGAGCATCTTGGTGTAATCAAGATGCCAGTTACGGAGTAAAGATGTTCAGTATTATCGCAGCTATAGGTAAAAACAGAGAAATCGGCAAAAATAACCGCCTAATTTTTCACCTTAAAGATGATGTGGAGTTCTTTAAAAACACTACGTTAGGCCACAAAGTAGTTATGGGGCTAAACACCTGGAATTCTTTGCCAGGCAAACTCCAAAACCGCCAAAATATCGTCATCTCCCCCGTTGACTTAACCGGGCCAGACTTAGTCGTTAAAGATTTAAAGCAATTTATTGCAGACTACACGGATACTGATGAAGAAATCTTTATCATTGGTGGCGGCATGATTTATCAAGCATTTCTCCCCTACGCCAAAAATCTTTACCTCACAGAAATTAGTGCCACCGACCCTAGCGCCACGGTATTTTTCCCCAAATTCAACAAATCTAAATATGATAAAATAGTTTTAAAGGAAGGTCTACAAGATGATCTAAGTTTTAAAATAGTTCGATATTATAAAAAATTTTAAGATTAGTTCTTTTGAGACCGTTTGCGACGACGGGAGCAAGTAAGCGACTGAGCCCCGTAACGACGGGCGCGAAGGAGCGGGTCGAAAAAGAACCTAATCTTAAAATTAATTATGTAGGAGAAAATTATGAAAGACATTGTATTTGATTTAATTGAGCAAGAAGAGACTCGCCAAAGCCAAGGCCTGGAGCTTATCCCTAGCGAAAACTACGTCTCCAAAGCTGTTCTAGAAGCTATGGGCTCATGTCTAACCAATAAATATTCCGAAGGCTACCCAAATTTTGAGGGCCTCACCTCTTGGAGCGAAGATAAAATCGCCGAGGAAATCCTGCCAAACTACCGCTATTACGGAGGACAGGCCAACGTAGACCGCATCGAACGCCTAGCAATCTCCCGTGCCTGCAAACTGTTTCATGCTGATCACGCCAACGTTCAACCTCACTCTGGTGCCAACGCCAACGAAGCGGTGTATTTTGCCTGGTGCAACCCAGGCGATAAAATCCTAGCCATGGACCTTGGCCACGGCGGCCATCTTACCCACGGCTCCCCTGTTACACGTAGCGCCAAAATTTACAATTTCATCCCCTACCATACCGATAAAAACGGTGATTTAGATTACGAAGAGATTGAGTTGCTCGCCCTTAAAGAAGATATTAAACTATTTTTAATTGGCTATTCCGCCTTTATGAAAATACCTGATTTTAAACGCGTCAACCAGATCCGAGACAAAGCCGCCGCCAAATGGGGGCACGAAATTCTTTTAATGGCTGATATGGCACACGTAGCTGGGCTAATTGCCGCCGGCATCCACCCAAATCCCCTAGATTTTGGTTTTAACGTAATAACTACCACTACGCATAAAACCTTGCGCGGCCCACGCGGTGGACTAATTCTTTCAAAAGGAAGCGTAGGAAATCCTCTCAAAAAAGTAGAAGAAAAATCATTAAATAACATCCCTACACTAATAGATAAAGCTGTCTTCCCAGGTACTCAAGGTGGCCCTCTAGAGCACATCATCGCCGCTAAAGCCATAGCTTTTGGCGAGGCCTTACGACCAGAATTTAAAGAATATGCCAAAAATATCGTTAAAAACGCCAAAGCTCTTGCTAAAGAACTTATGAGTCGCAGCTTTATTTTGCAAGGCGGTGGCACCGATAACCATTTAATCTTAATCGATATTAAAAGCAGCTTCGGTATAGACGGCAAAACCTATGAAAAAGCTCTAGATTTAGTAGGGCTCACTCTAAACGCCAACGCCCTCCCGGGCGATACCAGCGGTGCTTTTAAGCCAGGCGGCGTCCGTCTTGGCACTCCGGCCATCACTACGCGTGGTATGGGTGGACCAGAAATGGTCAAAATCGCCGAATGGATGGAAAAAGTTGCTAAACTCTGCCAAAAAGCCAACGCAGACGGCATAAAAGATCTTGAAGCCGCCTATTCAGAGGAATTCGCAAAAATTCGTGAAGAAGTCAAAGCTTTAGCCCTAAAATTTCCTGTACCTACGCTGATTTTCTCGAAAAATTTATAGTTCACGCAAAAACTCCACCGGAGTGTAAACTTTTATAGTAGTATTTTTAAAATCCTTTTTATTACGTGTCACAATCACATCAATCTTTTCGCGTCTCACCGTTTCATACATTACCGCATCCTCATAATCAGATATATCACTACGCAGCGCAGCCAAACAATCGCTAGCAGTTGTATCAATTATCGCAAAAATCTTTGTAAGCTCCGCTAAGCCATCTCGCGCCTTCTTTTTGTTGTGGTAAAACCTATTCATCAGATAAAATATATCAGTCATACTACTTGCAGTAATAAAACCGTTATATTCATAAGACCGAAGCATCACCAGGCCAGAATCCTCCAAAAAACCTTTTCTACTCTGCAGTCCATCTATAATTATATTTGTATCAATTAGAACTTTCACTTCTTACCCAACCTTTCCGCCCGAATCTCGCCAAGAGATATATAATCACCCTTGATCGACCCAACCAACTTTTTTGCGGCTCTCTTTTTGTCCATTTTTTCCTTTCTAGCCGAAAAAGGCTCGGTAAGTCTGGATACAACCTTTCCGTTTTTAGTTACTAAAATATCCTCATCGCGAGACATCATAATATACTTACCAATGTTCTCTTTCAACTCTGTTAAAGTTATTTCCATATTCCTCCTTATATTTAATATATCAAAATCGCACGATTTGTCAAATAAATCGTGCAAATTAGCATAGAACAAGGTGTGACTTCCAAAAAGTCAGGACTTAACTTCCGAAAAATCACCAAACTCCATCTAGAAGCCAAGAGCTCAGCCCTCTCCGTTTTTAGCTAAAAATAGTATAATAACATTATGCACGCAGCCAAACAAGAACAAAACCAAAGCCAAATCTATAAATTATATTTCAAAACCAAACAACTCGCCAAACTCCTAGAAGAAGATAATAACAGCAAGCTAATCCTCTTTCCTTCAGCCAGTGGCGAAAAAGACGAGTGGCTCAAAATGGGTGGAAGTTCAGCTCTTTTTTACAAATACCTCATCGCCCCAAGACTAAACAAAAAATCTCCCACCATCCGCCCAGACACGGACTTATCTCACCGTTTCAAAGACGGCATTATTTCCATCCACTGGAAAAATCTTTTCCTAAAAAATCTAACTAAGATAGGTCTACCCCCCCCACGAAGAAAATGGCTTGCTGATCGTGGAACTCAACCACAAATTTACTCAAGCAGAAATCAAAAAACTAAAATCTCGCGAAAAAGAAAAACATGCTGAGATTAACCAAATTTTAAAACCTAAAAATTCCATCCCCGAACTCTACCATATACTGCTTGTTCTCGCTAAGTCCCTCCCGCCTAAAGTAGCTAAATTAAAAGAACCCTACCGTAATGATTTCGGCAGTCAAATTAATCATACCGTCTGCGAATTATTTATTACCTACACAGATTATGTAGACAAAAACATTACATCTCTCTCCGCTAAAAGTTCGTTCCATCGCTCGGTTAACAAACTAAACGCTCTCCTCATTATCTTAAACGAAAACAAACTTCTAGATTACTCTACAATCGGCCGAGTCGGCCGTACTCTCCTAGATCTCCGCGAAACCATAGAAAGAACAATTAAAGATGCAAACGATCCTAAATAAAATCAAAGGTTATGTCCCGTCAAAGTACCGTACCATAGACTCCCAACTAGAGCTCGCTCTTTACTACTCCTATCTTGAGGCCAGAAAAGGCGGCAAAAGAAAAACCCACGATGAACACGATTTTGAAATTCACGACTTTAAAAATCTGGAAGCTCTCAAAAACGACATCCTAAACAGAACTTACAAACCCTCCCGCTCCACCGCTCATATCATAGAAAAGCCCGTCATTCGGGAGATCTTCGCCGCCCCCTTTTGCGACCGCGTTGTCCACCACTTAATCTTTAATTCTGTCTATGACTGGTGGGATAATCATTTTATTTACGATTCATATTCCTGCCGCGTAAACAAGGGTACGCTTTTCGGCATTAGACGCCTAGATCATCACATCCGCGCAGTCTCCAGAAACTACGCTCGCCCAGCCTACGTTCTAAAACTAGACATAGAAGGCTATTTCATGTCACTTCCCCGTCTTAAGCTTTATCAACGCGCCATCTGGGGCCTAAACCAACAATTTAAAAACCGCCGGCATGCTACCGAATACCAAATCCTTAAATTTCTCTGGTACCAGACCATCATGGATGATCCAATAAAAAGTGTTAAGAAAAAGGGCGACCTCAGTCTCTGGGATAAGCTACCTAGCTCTAAGAGCCTTTTTACTCAACCACCTGGAAAAGGTATCGTCATCGGCAACCTTACGTCCCAGCTTCTCTCCAATATCTATCTAGACCAACTAGATCGTTTCATCACTTACGACCTCGGATACAAACACTACGGCCGCTATGTAGACGACTTCTACATTGTAGTAACGGAAGAAAAATTGCCACAACTAAAGCGCGATATCAGCGCCATCGCGGAATACCTTAAGTTAATAGACCTCACTCTCCACCCTAAAAAACGCCTACTAAAAAACTCTAAATACGGTATCCCCTTCCTTGGTGCTATTGTCTACCATAATCATATATTACCCGGTAAGCGTCTCTCTAAGAACATGAGCCAGACCTTCAAAGAAGTCATCACCGGTGAGCGAGATATCACCACGGTAACATCTTATCTCGGCCATATGAAGCATATTAATAGCTACAACCTAGTTAAAGAAGTCTTTACTACTATCGGCTGGGATTATCAAGACGACGATTGTTTCCGCACTTCCGCTCAAATCACCAAAAAAAGCCGCCGATGACGATGGCGGCTAGCTTTACCCAGTGGGGAGCTGAACAAAACAAACTACGAACCCGTAACCATACACCTAGCCATCCTACCGTTATACTTATTGTTGTTATTGGTACCAGGGTTAACATTACTACTGTTGAAGTTCATATTGTAGGCGTTGTTACTATTGTTGGCCGTAGAAGACCAATAGTTGCCGTTTGAACTACAATTGTTAATAGACGTACCATTAACGTTGCCAGAGTAGACAAACACGATACTTCTAAACACCAAGAGGGCAGCTTGGCACACAAGGCGGATACGCTAAAAGAAGCTACTTCCAATCGTTATAGACCATAGCCTATAAAAATCGCTCCAAGTGAACATATGCCTGACGAAGTCAGGTGAGCTTCTGAGCCCCACATTGGCAAAGGTGCTTGATTGGGCGATGATAGTAACCGAATCTATCATTCCTTTCCCATCAAGGCTTATTAGCCATAAACATTATAACACAGTACTAAATCTGTGGAAAAGCTTTTCCCTTGAGCCGGACAGTGCCGGCTCAAAGGTGGCAGGTGAAATCCTGTCGGGGATTTCACCTGCTATCTAGTCTACTTGCTTCGCAAGTATCCTAGATGTTCCGTGGGGCTCTTCACAAAACAAACTACGAACCCGTAACCATACACCTAGCCATCCTACCGTTATACTTAAGGCTGCCATTGGTACCAGGGTTAACATTACTACCGCCGAAGAGCATATAGTAGGCGTAGTTACTACCGTAGGCCGTAGAAGACCAATAGTAGCCGTACGAACTACAATTGTAAATAGACGTACCATTAACGTAGCCAGAGTA
>JAFQXV010000007.1 GCA_017406775.1 Candidatus Saccharimonadota bacterium
AAATTCCGGGGATCCGGCCGAAATTATTAACTTTGACCCTAGTTTATATCTATGGGGGATGAAAAGCTCTGACGAAACATCCTTAAATAAAAGCAATAATATTGACACAGTTTATATTAGAGAGTTGGCGCCTAGGTACTAGATTGTGCTATAATTGGGGACATGAAAAGTAGAAGCCAATTTGTGTGTCAACAATGTGGGGCTGCTTATGCTAAGTGGGTGGGGCAGTGCGCAAATTGTAAAGCTTGGAATTCTTTGGTGGAGCAATTGGTCGTGGACGAGGCTGCTTCTAAATCGGCTTTAGCAAAAGGTAAGGCTTCTGGAAAAAAATTGGATTTTGTTAAATTAAACGAAGTTGTACCGTCTGATGCAAAAGCTAGATTATTAACTGAATTTTCTGATTTAAACAATGTGCTGGGCGGTGGGATTTTGCAAGGATCGGTATCTCTTTTGGCGGGACAGCCTGGTATTGGTAAATCTACGCTCTTGATGCAGATATGTGCGGAAATAGCCAAAACTAAAAATGTATTATACGTTTCGGGTGAGGAATCGGCTGGGCAGGTTAAACTCCGAGCGGTGAGGTTAGGGGCCAAGTCGGAAAAATTAAATTTTGCTTCGTCTACTTCTAGTAATGATATCGCAAAAACAATCGAAACTGGAGATTTTGATTTGGTAATCGTGGATTCCATACAAACTTTAGCGATGGATGAAATTTCTTCAGCTCCTGGTACGGTTTCGCAGGTAACTAATTCTGGGAATTTGATTATTAGGGCAGCTAAAGATACGGATACGGCTGTGATTATTGTGGGGCATGTGACTAAGGACGGTACGTTGGCGGGGCCAAAGGTTTTGGAGCATTTAGTGGATGTAGTATTGAATTTTGAAGGTGACCGATACGGTGGATTTAAAACGGTACGCGCAATCAAAAATCGATTTGGCTCTACTAATGAAGTGGCGATTTTTGAAATGATAGAGTCGGGACTTAGGGAGGTACAGAATCCATCGGCGGCGCTTTTGGCGGAAAGAACCAACACGGATGGTTCGATCATCCTGGCAACATTAGAAGGAAATAGGCCAATTTTGGTGGAGATACAGGCACTAGCTACTAAAACAAATTTTGGTTATCCAAAACGTACGGCTTCAGGTTTTGATTTAAATAGACTTAATTTGTTAATTGCGGTATTAGAGCGAAGAACCAAGCTTAAATTGAGCGATAAAGATATTTTTATAAATGTAGTGGGCGGGATGAAAATTAATGATTCGGCGGCGGATTTGGCAATTTGTATGGCAATTGCCTCGGCGGCGGCTGGAAGAAAATTGGGTGAAGAATATGTAGTGTTTGGCGAGGTTGGATTAGGTGGCGAAATACGGTCGGCTTTTAGAGCAGATCAAAGAATTGCTGAAGCTAAAAAACTTGGGTTTAAGCATGCGATTGGGCCAGCTACGGTTCGTGATAAATTTGTAGTACCAGTTAAAGATTTGCGCGAAACTTTAATAAAATATGTAAAATGAAAATATTAGGAATTGATCCTGGGATTGGGATTTGTGGATTTGGTTTGATTGAGACGTCTGGGCGTTCTAATGCGCGGGCGCTTGATTTTGGCGTAGTGACTACTACTGTGGACGCACCTTTGCCATCGCGACTAAAAGAGCTATACGATTCACTATACGAAGTTTTTGAACAGACTAAACCAGAAAAAGTGGCAGTAGAAAAATTGTTTTTTTCTAAAAATATTACGACTGGAATAGCGGTAGCGGAAGCGCGTGGAATTGTGTTGCTTGTAGCAGAGCAAAGAGGCGTTCCAGTTTATGAATATACGCCTAATGAAATCAAGAAATCTTTAACTGGATATGGTTCTGCAACGAAAACGCAAATGGAGGAAATGGTTAAAGTGCATTTAGGACTTGAAAAAAAACCTAGGCCGGATGATGCGGCGGACGCATTGGCGGTAGCAATTACTTGTAGCTTTTTGCATCAACTTGGGCAGGGTAATGATTATAGATTTTCTAATTCTCGTCGATGAGACTTGATAAAAAATCATGATATAATGCTTATATGATAGCTCATCTTAAAGGAACTGTAGAAGAGAAATTTGGCAACTCATTGATACTAGATGTACATGGTGTGGGATATGAGATAATGGTGTCTGGACTAGATTTTGAGGCCTGTAATTTAAAAGAAGAAAAAAAATTTTATACTTATCATGCGGTCAGGGAAAATGCGGAGGAATTATATGGTTTTTCTACATTAATGGCAAAAAAAGTATTTGAGCTCTTAATTGGAGTGCAAGGGATTGGCCCGAAGGCGGCGATGGCGATTTTGTCTTTGGCGGAACCAGAAGAAGTGCGCAATGCAATTGCTAATGCGGATACGGCTTTTGTGTGTAAGGCGTCTGGAGTTGGCAAAAAATCAGCAGAACGTGTGATTGTGGATTTGCGTGATAAAGTTGGAATACCATCTCGCTATGGTGCTACGGAGATAAAAACCACCACGATCAATGCAGAACCGGATGAAGCATTAGATGCGTTGATTGCTTTGGGCTTTCCACTTAAAGAGGCTACTGCTGCACTGGAGAAAGTTGATAATAAATTGCCAGTGGAAGAAAGAATTCGATTGGCATTAAAAAAATACTAGTTTTATTTTTAATATTATGCTATGATATAACTTGTATTATTTAAAGGCATGCGTATTATGAATTTAGAAGAGATATATTTAGAAGGAAAACGCCTAGAAGCGTGTTTTTTTGATTTTAGTAAAATAAGGGTAACTATAGCGCCAACGGCTTTTACACTTCCCACGTTGGCGCTATAATTGCGCTTATTTTGAACTAAAAAATGGCCTCTTTTCACTTCGTGAAAAGCAGACCAAGCTGCGTCATATTCTGAAATGTGTTTGGTCAGGGTGATCGGACTTGAGCCGACGACTTCGGCGTCCCTACGCCAAAGCGCTACTAACTGTGCCACACCCTGAAATATGTTTGGTCAGGGATACCAGACTTGAACTGGCGACCTCACGCCCCCCAGGCGTGCGCGCTACCAACTGCGCCAATCCCTGATGAAATGGTCTGGGATAGGAGATTTGAACTCCTGACCTCGGCATCCCGAATGCCGCGCGCTACCAGGCTGCGCCAATCCCAGATATAAAAATGGGGCTTTAAATTTTGCTTTGCAAAACTTAAAGAGCCCACTTTGCATTTTTGAAAAAAAGAAAATTTGGTTTCTTTTTACTCAAATGTTCGTGGTCTGGGTGACTGGACTTGAACCAGCGGCCTCGACTTCCCAAAAGTCGCGCGCTACCAACTGCGCTACACCCAGGCACGCTATTATTATATCACAAAATTGGCTCAATATGATAAAATTATATTGTATAAAGGAGATAAACAAGTGGCAGAAAAGATGTCTAATAAGACGAAAGGGCGACCTGACGTAAAAAATAAGTCAAATACTATCAGAAGTGTTATTTTTATGATAATGATGGTACTCTTTTGTTCACTTTTGATTACAGAATTAAATCATGGAGAGCTAAAGAAAACAGAAGTACCGATTTCGGAGGTAATCGCTAGAGCAAATGATCCAAATGGTAATATTGCCAAGATTACAATCACCGGTAATACTCTTGATATTACATTAAAAGGAAAAGATCAACCGACTGAGACTTCTCTTAAGGATGGTTCTGGTACATTATATGATCAAGGTTTAGTTAATTATTGCGATAAAAAGGAAGGTGAGGAATTAACTAAGTGTCAGGAAAACTATCCTATTATCGAGTACAAAGAGGACGTTAATGTATGGGGGATTGTGCTTGACGTGGCGCTAACGATACTACCGATAATTGCTATTGTGATATTCCTAAGTTGGATGATGAAGCAGGCAAATATGGCCAATAGCCAATCTATGTCTTTTGGCAAATCTAGAGCTAGATTGTATGGTGCAGATAAAAAGAAAGTCACGTTTAAGGATGTAGCTGGTAATGAATCTGCTAAACAAGATTTAACAGAGATTGTAGATTTTTTGAAAAATCCTAAAAAATACGAGAAATTAGGAGCAAAAATACCACGTGGCGTGTTGTTGGCTGGAGAACCTGGTACTGGTAAAACTTTAATGGCGCGTGCGGTGGCTGGAGAGGCTAACGTGCCGTTTTTCTCGATTTCTGGTTCGGAATTTGCAGAAATGTTTGTGGGGGTGGGAGCTTCTAGAGTTCGGGATTTATTCAGTAAAGCTAAAAAGAATGCCCCTTCGATTATCTTTATTGATGAGATTGATGCGGTAGCACATAAGCGTGACGCACGTGGTGGGGCCGGGAGAGAAGACGAGCAGACTCTAAATCAGATTTTGGTAGAGATGGACGGATTCGATAATGATTCAGGTGTAATTGTGATGGCTGCTACTAACCGAGTGGATATGCTTGACAAAGCGCTTCTTAGACCAGGAAGGTTTGATCGCCATGTAAATGTGACTTTGCCGGAAAGAAAAGATCGTCTGGAGATTTTAAAGGTGCATTTTAAGGGTAAACCAGTTGAAGAAAATGTAGATCTAGAGTCTTTGGCTAAGAAGACGGCTGGTTCTAGTGGTGCGGATCTTGCCAATATTGCTAACGAGGCGGCGATTACAGCCGCGCGTGAAGGACACAAGGCAATTTCTAACAAGGATTTAACAGAAGCGTTTGAAAAAGTGGCGATCGGTCCAGAGCGAAAAAGTAAAGTTATGAACGAAAAAGAACGTAAAATTACTGCCTACCATGAGGCTGGGCATGCAATTGTGGGGCATGTATTGCCAGATTCAGACCCAGTACATAAAGTTACGATTATTCCACGTGGGCAAACTGGTGGCGTAACATGGTTCTTGCCACCGGAGGATAGAAGCTATAAGAATATTTATGAATTAAAGGATATATTGGCTCGTGCAATGGGAGGGCGAGTAGCGGAAAAAATTATTTTTGGAACGGATGCAATTACTACAGGGGCTTCGTCTGATCTAAAGAATGTCGCGGAGCTTTCTAAATCAATGATTATAGAAGAAGGTATGGGCACGGGGACCAGGAACTTGGTCTTTCCAAGTGAGTCGGCTGGCTATTATACGATTACAACTGGGAAGCCTTATTCGGAAAAGACTGCAGAATTGATAGATGCTGAAATTAAAAAATTATCAGATGAGGCAGCAAAACGGGCTGAAGAAGTATTGAAGGCAAATAAGGCTATACTTGATAAATTGGCAGAAGAATTATTGGTGCACGAGACACTAGAAGAGGCGGATTTGGCGCCAATTCTAAAAAATGCTAAGATGCCTGAAACAGCAAAACTGTATAAATAAGTATAATTTGATTGGAGGTAGTTGTGGAGAGGTTGTTAAAATACTTTGTTCCAGAAAAATATGTTTTGGATTTAGAAGTTAATAAATATTGCAAGGAAATTGGTGGCAAAGTAACGGTTGTTGGCGAGGCATTAAAAGAAACAATCAAATTTCATGCGGTTAAACTTATAGTGACGGATGTTTTGGTGGATGGTAAAAATGTTTCTTTTAAAATTGAAGAAGATATGGTGGTAATTTCAAATATTAAGCTCGGAAAAACTGAAGTAGAATTATGCTATTATGGTACGTTAAATGAGAATATGTTAGGGGCTTATTTGTCTACATACAAATTAGGTGATAAGACTGAGATTATTGTAGCGACGCAATTTGAGAGTCATTATGCGAGAGAAGCATTTCCTTGTATAGATGAGCCGGCGGCTAAGGCGGTTTTTGAACTTGCAATTACGGTGCCAGAGAATTCTGTTAAAACTGGCGATATCGTACTGGCTAATACGCCGGAAAAAAGTCGTAAAACAATAAAAGAAGCTACTAAAGCTTTGTCGGTAACTATGCCGATGATAAAAATAGAATTTGAACCTACACCACGAATGAGTACATACCTACTAACTTTTGTGATTGGAAAATTTCACGGCAAAACAATTAAGAATGCACATGGTGTAGAAATAACTACTTATTGTGCGCTTAATCAAGAAATTGATTCGGTAGACTTTGCGAATGAGATTGCGGCAAAGAGCTTGGAATTTTATGATGATAATTTTGGTGTGCCTTACCCATTAAAAAAATGTACGCAGGTGGCGTTACCAGATTTTGATGCGGGCGCGATGGAAAACTGGGGATTAGTGACTTACCGCGAGTCTATGATTCTAGCTAATAGCAATGCAACGATAGGTACAAAGAAGGGCGTAGCGCTAACGGTAGCACACGAATTATCTCATCAATGGTTTGGCGATTTGGTAACTATGGAGTGGTGGGATGATTTGTGGTTAAATGAATCTTTTGCTAGCGTGATGGAATATTATGCCGTGGACTATATTCATCCAGAATACAAGATTTTTGAGAGTTTCTTTGTGGGGGATTGCTATGCGGCGTTAATTAGAGATGCTTATTCCGGTGTACAATCTGTACATCAGGAGGTTAGTAATCCGGAAGAAATTTCTACATTGTTTGATTCGGCAATTGTGTATGCTAAAGGTGCAAGATTGATGCTTATGTTGATTAGATTGATGGGTTGGGATAATTTTACAAAAGGTATACAGGATTACTTCAAAAAGTATCAGTACAAAAATACAATCGGCGATGATTTATGGAATGCGCTAGCGCCGTATGCGGATTTTGATCCTAAAGAACTGATGTATGCGTTTATTGATAAGCCAGGGTATCCAGTAATAACTAATGAGGCAGATAATTTTAAAAAGTTTTCGCAAAAGAAGTTTTCTTTGGATAGTAAAATGGTTGATTCTGATTGGCCATTGCCAAAAATTACAGAGGATATGTCTGGACATTATATTCTAAATTTATCGGAGGAAGAGTTCAAAGAGCGGCTAGATGCGTTTGATGAGCTTGAACTAGAAGAAAAAATTAGATTGCTGATAGACCGTGACTTAATTACTAAAAGCGGAATGCAGAGTGCGGGGTCGCTAGTGCCATTAGTGATGAAATTTAAAAATGAGGACACGGCAGCGGTTTGGAACAAAGTAGCAGGTTTGGTTGCTAATTTAAAAACTTACGTTGACGACGAGTCTGAGGAAGAAAAGAGACTCAAGAAGTATTGTTCTGTATTAGTGGATGATAAGCTAAACCAAATTGGAATAGTAACAAGAGCGGGTGATGACGAGAACATTATTAGAATGCGGGCAAATCTTTTGGGACTAGATTATTATGCTGAGGATAAAGAGCGTTTGAAAGAACTTGCGGGCATGTACAAGGATAATTATGAAGAAATGGATACAGAGATCCGTGATGATATACTGAGTGCTAAAATTTATACCGAGCCAAAATATGTAGGCGAATTTTTGGCTAAATATGAGGAAATAGCGGATCCAGAAATTAAGTTTGATTATTTGGCTGCTGCTGCTTCGGCTAAGGATGAAAACGAACTTAAAAAAGTGCTTAAATTGTTAGGTGACACTAAAAAAGTAAAGCCGCAGGATCAATTTTATCTATTTTTGTGGCTATACCGGAATCCTAAATCCAAAAAACAAGTTTTTGACTGGTTGACAAGTAACTGGGAAAAAGTAAAAAAGATGAGTGGGGATAAATCTTTAGATTATTACCCGACTTATATTGCGCGACTGGCGAGAACTACAGACGAACTTAATAAATATCAAGATTTTTTCGGGCCAATGAGGAACGATTTGTCGCTAAAAAGGGCAATTAGTATTGGCGAAAATGAGATTAAAGCTAGAATTAGAAATATTGAAAAAAACCGAGAGACAGTAAAAAAAGCGTTAGATGAAATAACGCTAGAGTAATATGGTGCCCGCGACTGGATTTGAACCAGCACATCTGTAAAGACACTAGCACCTGAAGCTAGCGCGTCTACCAATTCCGCCACGCGGGCTTTTCTATATTATAACATAGCATGGCATAAGTAATCATCTAATACTATTCGAGACACACTCAAGGGCGTTCGCCCAAGCTTATGGTCTCGAATAGTATTAGATGATTACCTAATTATAACATCCAAGACACAACATAAGGGCGTTCGCCCAAGCTTATGGTCTCGAATAGTATTAGATGATTATTTAATTATAATATTCAAGACGCAACTCAAGGGCGTTCGCCTAAGCTTATGGTTTTTTGCGTATTTGAGAAATCTGAAAGGTTTATGGTAGAATAAAGTTATTATGATAGAAGTTAATTGCAATCCAGAAATAGACGCCAAGAAAACAGCGGGGATTTTGAGAGAAATTGCTAAAGATAAAATGGGGGGATGGGTTAATTTGCCGCGAAAAAACGATATGGGAGAATTTGTAAGAATTAAAGAAGCGGCTAAAAAGATAAACGAAGAAAGTGAATATTTGGTTTGTATTGGAATTGGAGGTTCTTATTTGGGGCACAGAGCAATTATTGAGGCCTTAAGGCCCAAATTCGACACCGAGATTATTTATGCAGGAAATTCTTTATCTAAAAGGGAGCTAGACTTTGCTTTGGCTAAAGTAGGGGACCACGATTTTTCTATCAATGTAATTTCTAAATCTGGAACAACCTTGGAGCCGGCGATTGCGTTTAGCGAATTTAAGAAAAAATTAGTGGAAAAATACGGTGAAAAAGAAGCATACGATAGAATTTATGCTACTACTGATAAAAAACAAGGTGCTTTGCATGATGAGGCGGTAGCTTTTAATTATCACAGATTTGTGGTGCCGGATAATATTGGTGGCAGGTATTCCGTATTAACGGCGGTGGGATTGTTGCCACTAGCGGTGGCGGGAGTGGATGTAGATAAGCTATTGGTGGGAGCGGCAGAGGCGGTAGAGACTGCAGTGGAACCAGCTATAAAATATGCTTGGATGCGATATGCTTTGGGGCAAAAAAGATATGATACGGAAGTGTTTGCGAGTTTTGAGCCAGCGACGATGTATTTTAATGAGTGGCTAAAACAATTATTTGGCGAATCGGAAGGCAAACAGAGACAGGGTATTTTACCAACTTCCGTAATTTACTCTACGGATTTACATTCTCTAGGCCAATTTATGCAGGATGGAAGAAGAAATCTGTTTGAAACGATTGTAGGTTATCCAACTGACGAACTAAATCGTAAGGTGGTGCAGGCGGTAAGAATTGCTCATACGGATGGTGGAATTCCGGTATTGGATATTAAAGTGCCATCTTTTGATGAGAAGGGTTTTGGGGAGCTAATTTATTTCTTCGAACTAGCCTGTGCGATGAGCGCTAAATTATTTGGTGTAAATCCGTTTGATCAGCCTGGAGTAGAAGCATATAAAAATGAACTTAAAAGATTAATGGCGGAGGAATAAAAATGAAAAAGCGAATAGTATTAGCGCTAGGTGGCAATGCTTTACAAAAAAATGGTGAAGCTACGGCAGAGGCACAAAAACAGGTTGCAAATCAAGTTGGTGAGGTAGTGGCGGATTTAGCGGATAAATATGAGATAGTATTAGCGCATGGAAATGGGCCACAGGTTGGAAACATCCTGATTCACGAAGAGGTGGCTAGCACTAAAGAGGCGCCAGCTATGCCCTTAGAGACGGCGGTAGCGATGAGTCAAGGGCAAATTGGCTATTGGCTAACGCAAGCAATTAATAATGCTTATTTGAAGAAGGGTAAGACTGCTAAAGTAGCTACGGTGGTTTCGCAGGTAGTAGTAGATAAGGATGATGCAGCATTCAAAAATCCCTCAAAGCCGATCGGGCAATTTTATTCAGAAAAGGAAGCTAAGGTTTTAGCTAAGAAAAATGGCTGGACGGTAAAAGAGGATGCAGGCAGAGGTTGGCGGCGCGTAGTGGCTTCGCCGAAACCAGTTGATATTGTAGAAAAAAAGGCGATATTGGATTTGGTAAAAGATGGCACAATTGTGATAGCGGCTGGTGGTGGCGGAATTCCAGTGTATCGGACTAAGGTTTTAAAAAGATTAAAAGGTGTAGATGCAGTAATTGATAAAGATTACGCAGCAGAAAAAATGGCGGAATTAGTAGGGGCGGATGTTTTTGTGTCGGTAACGGCGGTGGCAAATGTGTATATTAACTACGGTTTTCCAGAGCAAAGTGCAATTGGTACGGTTTCGGTAGAAGAAATGGAAGGATTAAAAAAGTTCGGTTATTTTAAGGCGGGATCAATGCTGCCTAAAGTGGAGGCGGCGGTAACTTTTGCTAAAAAAGGTGGCACTGGAATAATTACTGATATAGATAATTTGGCAGAAGCGCTAGTGGGTAAAGCGGGGACGATCATAAAAAATAGTTAAGCTAAAAAAATGCTTGCGTTTATAATAAAAGTAGTGTATACTGGTTTAAATAAGAAAGGTCACACAAAAATGAAAATAAATATCAAAGAACGCAGAGCTATTAACGTTAAAGAAGTGCGCACGATTGGTTTTAAAACGGTGCGGACAATTAATCTGATGACAGTAAGAGGTCTTAACGTAGCCGGCTCTAACGTAAAAGTAAGAATTGCGTAAAAAATAGTAAGTTTTGGTTAGCAAGAAGCTTGTGCTTTTTTGGTGACTAATATATAATTTTATATATGGATAGGTACACATTAAGACATCAAACGCCTACGCGTAAAGATTTTATTGATACGGCTGATTTTGATCAGTCGGAAATTATTGACATTATTAAATTGTCTCGAGTAGTGCGAGAATTTATTAAAAGTGGTGGCTACTTAAACTCTTTATATCACAAAACTTTGGCGATGCTATTTGAGCAGAAGTCTACTAGGACGCGAGTATCGTTTGAGGTGGCGATGGCTGAGCTGGGCGGGCATGCTTTAAACTTGGCACCAGGAGCGATTCAGTTAGGTGCGCACGAAACTATAGAAGATACAGCGGTGGTGCTGGGTAGAATGTGCGACATGATTATGTCCCGGGTAGATAAGCACGAATCGATAGAGGCATTAGCTAAATATGCTAAGGTCCCAGTAATTAATGGCATGAGCGATAGAGTACATCCAACTCAGGGAATTGGTGATATGATTACCGTATTTGATCACTGGCCAGCTGGAAAAAAGCCACATGATATTAAATTTGTGTTTGTGGGGGATGCTACGCAGGTTTGTAATACTTTGTGTGAGATTACTACTAAGCTTGGGTTTAATTTTGTGCATTATGGTCCGGAAAACCACAAAATTAGTGATGAATGGTTGGAAATCGGCCGTAAGAATATAGAAAAATACGGTGGTTCTTGTACTTGGACGGAAGATCCAGAAGCATTGAAGGGCGCTGACTTTATTTATACTGACGTATGGTATGGGCTTTATGATAAAGAAACTCCTAAAGAAGTATATATGAAGGATTTTTATCCTAAATATCAAGTTAATGATGAATTGATGGCTTTAACGGGTAATCCAAATTGTAAATTTATGCACTGTTTGCCAGCAAATCGCGGAGAAGAGGTGGCGGATTCGGTATTAGATGGTCCGAATTCGGCGGCGTGGGACGAAGCAGAGAACCGTCTAACAGCTCAAAGAGGGTTGGTACTATATTTTGGTCGAGTTGCGCAGAAAGCGCTCGATGAAATTAAACTACAAAAGGAGGGCGAATAATGCCACAGAAAAAACGTAAGTTCAGGCTGTTTTCTGCAGTGCTTGCGACAGTCTGTATAATTTTGGTAGGAGATGCAGTTGCGCCTACAGCATCGATTGGGAATTCGATGTATGTATGGTGGGCGATCATGCTGATCGGCTTCTTCGTGCCATATGCGCTAATTAGCGCGGAACTAGGTACACAATACCCATCCGAAGGCGGTATGTATACCTGGATTAAAAAAGCTTTCGGAAAGAAATGGGCCTCACGCGTGGCCTGGTTTTACTGGGTAAACTATCCACTTTGGATTGCCTCACTGGCGGATCTTATCACTACAATGTTGATGCAGATGCTAGGCATTGAGATGGAGATTTGGATGGTTCTCCTTATCCAAGTAGTGTACATTGTACTAGTAACGATACTGGGTATGCTAAGGATTTCGCAATCGGCATGGGTATCAAACTTTGGCGCGATTGTTAAATTCCTCATTCTTGGTGGTATTAGCGTGCTTGGGTTTTATGTATTCTTTACGCAGGGTACGATGAACCCGATTGAATCATGGCATGATTTTATTCCACTAGCTTCTGCGGATGGTGGCATAGATTGGGCTGGACTTTCGTTTGTATCGCTAATCATCTTTAATATGCTTGGCTTTGAGGTGGTAGGCACGTTTGTGGATGATATGGATAAGCCTAAAAAACAAATTCCGCAAGCTATTATCGTGGGCGGAATTTTGATTGCTATTTTCTATATCTTACCTTCGTTTGCAATTGGCGTAGGAACGGCGTTTTCTGATATTTCTACGGACACAGGTTTGCTTGATTCGTATGAAATTTTGATGGCAAACGCTGGGTTCTCGGCTACGATGATTAAAACTATTATTTTAACAGTAGGTACAGCATTTATTTTGACGTTAATTTCTAATATTTCGTCTTGGAACTTTGGCGTATATTCCGTAATTGCTTATGCAGCAGAAGATGGGATGTTCCCTAAATCTTGGAAGAAGCGCAACAAAGACGGTGTGCCTTACATGGTAGGCATTTGGACTGGCATCATTGCTACGATTTTGGCGGTGGCTGGTATTATCCTTGCCTATTGTTTCCCAGAATGGGAGGCCGGATCTAATATGTTCTGGGCGTTCTTTGACTTGTCGCTGGTATGTTTGCTATTGTCTTACATTCCAATGTTTGCGGCATTTATCAAGTTGCACAAGAACGGGCCACAAGTTAAGAACGGTTATTGGATTAAAGTTGATCCAGTAATGCGATGGATTATGGGTGTTGTACCACTAGTACTGCTTGGTATTTCGCTATTCTTTACTTTGATTCCAGAGCTTTCGCTAGAAGCAATTGCGGATAATTCGACGCTCTTAATTTCTTCTGCGGTTTGTGTAGTGATTGGCGAAGTGATGATTTGCAATATGGTACGAAAGGATAGGCAGAAGAAAATAGCACGTAAACATTAACAGTATTTTAAAAGAATATGGGTGGCCTACTTGAGGACCGTAAGCTCGGGCGTGCGCCCTTGAGCGTGTCCGAAAGGAGGCCACCATATTCTTCAGGAGGAGAATTTTTATGAGACTTAATTCAACGCCAAAAGAAGACGGATTTTATATGCCGTCTGAGCTTTCTGAACATAAATGTACATATCTTTTGTGGCCAGAAAGACCAGACAACTGGCGGGGTGGCGCTAAGCCAGCACAAAAAGCTTTTCGTGAAGTAGTAGAAAAAATTGCTTTACATGAGCCTGTAGTGTTGGGAGTAAATCAATCCCAATATGCACATGTTCTTGGCATGAATATGAAAAATGTTCAGGTAGTAGAAATTTCTAACAATGATTCTTGGATTCGCGATACTGGTGCTACGATGGTAATAAATGGCCAGGGCGAGATGCGAGCAGTAGACTGGGCTTTTAATGGCTACGGCGGCTTAGTTAACGGTATTTATTTTCCTTGGGATTTAGATGACGCGATTGCGGCTAAGATGGCGGCGATTGAAGGCGTAGACAGATATCGTACAGATGATTTTGTGCTAGAAGGTGGCTCAGTGCATAGTGATGGCGAAGGTACTTTGTTAGTAACAGAAGAAACATTATTGGACGAAGGACGGAACCCAGGTAAAACTAAGGAAGAAATAGAACAATATCTACTAGACTATTGCGGAGCGGAAAAAGTTTTATGGATTCCTTATGGGATTTATAAAGACGAGGATACTAATGGACACGTGGACAATATTTGTCAGTTTGTGGCACCAGGTAAGGTGGTTTTGGCTTGGGAAGATAATCCAGCTGATCCACAACACGAAAGATCGGTAAGAGATTTGGAATACTTGCAATCTGTAACGGATGCGCGTGGTAGACAGCTAGAGATTATTAAGATTCACGTACCAAATGTTGTGACGATTACCAAGGAAGAGTCTGAAGGCGTGGATGTGGTAGAAGGAACCTTCCCGCGTAACGAGGGCGATCGTTTGCCGGCATCTTATATTAATTACTATAATTGTAACGGCGCGATTATTTTGCCGATATTTAATGATCCTCACGACGAAGAAGCGGTTCGCACTTTGCAGGAGTGTTTCCCAGAACGCAAGATTGAGACTGTGTATGCAAGAGAGATATTGTTAGGAGGGGGAAATATTCACTGCATTACACAACAAGTTCCTAGAGCTTAAAAAGGCTGGCCGAAAGGCCAGTTTTTTTGTGATATAATAAGCTTATGGATAAATTATCGTATGATGGGCCGATAGTTTTGGCGGTGTTAGATGGGGTAGGGTTGGCACCAAATGGGCCGGGTAATGCAGTGGCGGGGGCCAGAACTCCGTTTTTAAATAGGGCAGCACGAGAATATTTGCGAGTAGCCTTAGATGCTTCGGGCGAATCAGTAGGGCTTTTGCCGGGTCAGATGGGGAATTCTGAGGTTGGCCATAATACGATGGGGGCAGGGCGAGCCATTAAACAGGGTATTGCTAAAATAGAGGAAGCTTTTAGGACTGGTGAAATATTTGAATCTGAGGCCTGGAGGAGTGCGATTACGCGAATTTTGAGTAATCAAAAAGCGCTTAAGGTTGACAATAACAGTGATTTGTGGTATAATGAAAAGATTGAGCCTGCTACACTACATTTTGCAGGTATTTTTTCTGACGGTGGAGTGCACAGCCACATTGCTCATTTGGAACAAATGATTGATAAAGCCTACGTAGAAGGTGTGCGCAGAATGCGGATTCACGCAGTATTTGACGGGCGTGACGTCCCACCGCAGAGTGAACCTAAGTACATAGAAGAAATTGAGGAGTTTGTTAAGCAATTTGCGGATGCGGATATTAAAATTGCTTCTGGTGGTGGACGTATGGTGACAGTAGCGGATCGTTATGAAAACGACTGGGGGGTAGTTAAACGTGGCTTTGATATGATGGTGCAAGGACAAGCTGATTATTATTACCATTCTGCCAAGGAAGGAATTGAGGTTTTAAGGCGTAATGATCCTGGCGTGCAAGATCAGTATTTGCCAGCTTTTGTGGTTGTGGATGAGGAAGAGAAGCCAGTTGGTAAAATAAACCAGGGGGATGCGTTAATCTACTTTGATTTTAGGGCAGACCGAGCAATAGAGATCGCAATGGCATTTACTTACTTTGATTTTCCGTATTTTAATCGTGGGGATTATCAGCCTACGGATGTTTATTTTGTGGGAATGACGGAGTATAATTCTGACACACACGTACCGGAACATCGGTTGGTAGAGCCGGTGGTAATTAATGAAACTTTAAATCAGTTTTTGGGCCAAAGAAATATTTCCCAGATGGCAATATCGGAAACGGTAAAATTTGGGCATATAACGTATTATTTTAATGGTAATAGTTACGAAAAGGCTAACAAAGAAGAGTTTTTTGAAATTGAATCTGATACGGAACCGTTTGAAACGCGTCCTTGGATGAAATCGGCGGAAATTACTGACAAAGTGATTGCGGAAGCGGATAAGTATGATTTTATACGGCTGAATTTTCCGGGTGGCGATATGGTGGGCCATACAGCGGATTACGAAGCGACGATGCAGGCGATTGAAGCGATTGATTTGTCACTAGCTAGAATCGCTAAAAAGGTTGACGAGCTTGGTGGCGTGTTGGTAATAGTGGCAGATCATGGTAATGCCGAGGAGCTTTTGGATGAGAACGGTACGCCTAAAACTGCGCATACTACTAACTTGGTGCCGTGTATTTTTTACGACAACACATTAAATCGTAGTAAATATAAACTGGTAAAAGTAGATAATCCGGGACTTAAAAATTTGGCGGCGACACTAGCAATGCTTTTGGGTCAAAATGATTATCCGAAGTCTTGGGATGTCTCACTGATTAGTGTGATATAATCGTTCTATTATGATTACAAAAGCTATTATTCCAGTTGCTGGATGGGGGACAAGGCGACTACCAATCACTAAAATTATTGAAAAATCAATGCTTCCTGTAGGGAATCGCCCGTTAGTGGACTATTCTGTGCAGGAATTAATTAAGGCTGGAGTTAAGGATATTTATATGGTGATATCCAATGTAGAGCCTTGTCAGGTGCAGGAATTTTATAAGGATAATTTAGCATTAAATCAATATTTGATCGAGCGTGGCAAGGAAGATCGTTTGGCGCTGGCAAAAACTTTGCCAGATGACGTAACGATTCATTATACCGTACAGGATCCAGCCGGTAAGTATGGTACGGCTGTACCGATTGCTTTGGTAGTGGAAGAATATCGGATTGATGAGCCGGTTCTAGTATTTATGGGTGATGATTTTATTTGGAATCCGGGTGGGGAGTCGGCGGCAGAAGCTTTAATTAAAGCGGCAGGAGAGAATGAATCGGCGATTTTAGGTGTAGAGATTGATAAGGAAAAAGTGGAAAAATATGGTGTGTTATCGGCTAAAGATGGAAAATTGGTAGGTGTAGTAGAAAAACCTACTCCAGAAGAAGCCCCATCTAATTTAATCAATGTTTCTAAGTATATCATGACGCCGGATTTGCTCGACCGAATTGTGAGATATGTTAATGAGCATGATTTTGGGCCTCAAGATCAAGAATATATGGTAACAGATCCAATCGATGAGTATATTAAGGATGGGGGCGTGATGAGAGTAGCTCCTACTACGGGTGAATATTTGGATGGCGGTTCGGTGGAAGGATGGCTACACGCAAATAATGTTGTGTGTGGCGATAAAAAATAGTTTAATTTAAAACATACGCTTCACTCACGTCAGATAAAAATAATACTTTCAGGCATCTGCGCCGGAATTATCAGTTCCGTACTCGACCTGTGAAAGTATTATTTTTATCTGGTTCGTTCAATGTATGTTTTAAATCAGACTATTTCTTTTTGTCATCCATTTCACGGACCATGCGTTCGAGCTTACGGAAGTCAACTTTGTCAGCCTTGGTAAGAGGGAATTCGTCCATAAAAATGATTTTGCGAGGGATTTCAGATGGCTTGAGCATGATGCGATCGCGACCGATACGGAATGGTTCGGTGGCAGTTTTCATGATGGCGCGACGGGTTTCGTTGTTTTTAGGAACACCTTCTTTTGGGATTACATAGGCATAGGCGGCGGTTTCGTACTTTTTATCTGGTCCTTTTACGATTTGGCAAGATTTTACTAAATCGGAACGCATTACGGCAGCGCGGACGTATTCGTAATATACTTTAGCTGGGACGTTATTGATGAAGAATCTAGATCTACCTACGAGAGTTACAAAACCACTTGGGTTAACGGAGGCAAAATCTCCAGTAGCTAAATAACGACGGCCTCTGATCTTAAAGAATTTTTCATCGTTGATTTCTGGACGATTAAAGTATTCTTTCAGCATGTGTTTACCATTGACGTAGATCATGCCAACGCGGCTGAAATCCAATTCCTCGCCAGTATCTGGATCTACGATCATAACATGAACACCGGCAGGGATTTTGCCAACTGTACCAGGGTGATATGTTTGCCCCACTGAAGTAGAGATTAATCCTAGAACTTCTGCAAGACCATAACCGTTGCATAGCACGGCATGAGCGCCGTGTTGTTTTAGTAAATTGATGGCACGGTCGGCCACTTCTGGATCTAGGCGTTCGCCACCGGAGGCAAACATTTTGATGTGATCTAGGTTAATATCTGGTGAAAGATATTTTTCTAGTAATTCGATAAAAGCTGGGACGGCAAAAACAGTGTCGGGATTTTTACCCATGTAATAGTCAAAATTATCTGGATTAATATCTGGTGTAAGGATAACTTCGCCACCCCCTAAAATTGGTGACATCGTAGAAACCCAGAAACCATAGGGGTAGTTAAACTTAACAAATTGCATCCAGGTATGGATTCTTTTGTCCCACATTTTGACTTTGGCGGCAGTTTTATTAAAAATTGCGCCAGAAACTAAGGCTTTGTTGGTAAAAGATAAGGGTTTGGGGCCGGAGGTTGAGCCAGAGGTAAAGGTAATGAGGGCGACTTTATTGGCACTAAAAGTATTGCATGGCACACGACCTTTGTATTTTTCGGCGATTTTAGGAATGCTGGTTTTGCCGACTTTGGCACCCTCCATGGTGGAACTACCGTCAAAATTGATGACGTGCTTAAGATTTTTAGCTTCTTTTTTGAAGTTTTTGATTTTACCTGGGGACTTTTCGTGGGTGACCATAACAGTAGAATTGTATTCTTCTAGATATTGTAACAGGGTGTTTTTGGGGGTAGTTTCATCGAAGAAAGAAACGGCGGCGCCAATTTTATTGGCAGCTAGGAATAAAATGATGTTTTCGTATACCGGACGGCCGGACGCTACTAGGATAATATCGCCAGATTTAACGCCAAGTTCTAGCAAGGCTTTGGCAAAGATTTTGCGGTCTCGCTTGGCCTCGCGACGGGAGAAATTTAGATCTTTTTGATTTATTACGATGTCATTGTTATGACGAAAACAAGAAAGCGTGAAGAGTGCCGAAATACTGATATGTGGTACAAGTGGGTCGCGCTTCTGGTGCTTGATTTTTAACATAATTACCTCTCTTTTATTAAAATTATTATATCACATCGGCAGGGTAGTGGCAGTTAATGAAATACGTATTTTTGACAAAAAGCATATTGTGTGGTATAATGTTGTTATGTGGTCTCTTCTTGAGGTAATTTTGTACTTTAAAAGATTTTGGAAGGGGTATCAATAAGTATTTCATTTTGTAAAGCAAAACAACGAATGGAGAAAGGCTAAGGATACTACAGCCTGCGAATCTCCGATTGGAGTGAGGCGGGCTAGGAGAACGGCAATATTTTAGAATACGAAGAATTAATGTTTTAAAATGGCGAATTAGCACTCTTGACATGTGAGTGCTAATTTTGTACAATAGAGGTATGCAAGCAGAATTTAGTGAAATCATGAATCATTTGTCGGAAAATGCACGGTTTGCGTTGCAAAAGGCCGATTATTATAGCAAAAGATACAATAATGGTTATATGGGTACAGAACACCTGCTTTTAGGTATTTTGTCCATGGATAATTCTACAGGTGCTAAACTAATCCGCGAAGAAGGCGCTACAGTTGAGGAGGTAGAAAAGGCGCTGAATAAAGTTGCGGTAGAGGTGCCTGGGAGTGATATGGCAATGATGTCTTTGTCGGAGGCGGTGATTTTGACGCTAAGAATGGCGCAAAATTACACTAAGGAACAGGGGCTAAGCGTGATTGGGACGGAGCATATTTTATATGCATTGCTTTCACAACAAAATTCTAGAGCGGCCTTAATCTTGGAAGGGCTAAAGGTGGACAACGACCACGTCTTAGACGAAATTGAAAAATTAGTAGAAGAGCAGACTAAGGATGAAAAATCCAAAGCTGAGAAGGCTAAATATATCAGAAAATCGCCACTTAAATTCTTAAATCGTTACGGTAAAGATTTAACTGAACAGGCTAGGACTGGTAAGCTTGATGCTGTAATTGGGAGAGAAAATGAGATAGAGCGTGTAGTTACTGTGCTTTCGCGCCGTACTAAATCTAACCCAGTTTTGATTGGCGAAGCGGGGGTAGGTAAAACAGCGATTGTGGAGGGGCTTGCTACTAGAATCGTAAAGAATGAGGTTCCAGGTAATTTAATTGGTAAGCATATTTATCAAGTTGATTTATCCAGTGTAGTGGCGGGTACTAAATTTAGGGGTGAATTTGAAGAGAGGATTAAGGGTATTATAGATGAAGCTACTGGTGATGATAGCGTGCTACTATTTATCGATGAAATTCATTTGTTGTCTGGTGCTGGTTCTAGCGAAGGTTCAATGGATGCGGCTAATATTTTGAAGCCGGCTCTGGCGCGTAATTCGATCAACCTAATTGGCGCTACTACTTTAGACGAATATCGTAAAACTATTGAAAAAGACAAAGCTTTGTCGCGTCGTTTTCAGACTGTAATGGTGGAAGAGCCGTCGGCTGCGGTAACGCTTCGTATTCTTAAAGGAATTAAGGGGCATTATGAAAAACATCATGGCGTAGTCATTCCGGACGATCTTTTAGAGACGGCGATTACAATGAGTCAACGATATATTAATGATCGTTTTATGCCAGATAAGGTGATTGACATTATCGACGAGGCTAGCGCGATTGCTAGAGTGGCTGCAGATAAAAAGGGTGGCGGTAAATACAAAAAATTAAAAATAGAAAAATCTAGTTTAGAGGCAAAAATCTTAGAGGCAGCCGAAAAAGAGGATTACGAAAAAGCAGCAAATTACAAGACGGAACTGGCTAGGTTAGAAAAAGAGATTGAGAAGTTAGAAAAAGCTGGTGTTAAGGAGACGGAAACGCCTAAATTAATAGAAGAGAATTTGGCAACAGCGGTTTCGCTTAAAACTGGTATTCCAGTTTCTAAAGTGCATGGCAGCGAAATGAAGATGTTAATGAATCTCGAGGATGAGCTCAAAAAATCGATTATTGGTCAGGACGAGGCAGTAAAAGAAGTATCAAAAGCGATTCGGCGTGGTAGAAGTGGCATTGCGGATGCCAGAAGGCCAATCGGCTCATTTCTATTTATGGGGCCCACTGGCGTTGGTAAAACTGAATTAGCACGCGTGATTGCAAGAGAGGTCTTTGGTGGTGAAAACGCCTTAGTTAAAATTGATATGAGTGAGTTTGGTGAAAAACATAACGTTTCACGATTAGTGGGGGCGCCGGCTGGCTATATTGGTTATGATGATGGCGGAAAATTGACAGAGGCAGTTCGGAGAAAGCCGTATTCGGTAATATTATTTGATGAGATAGAAAAAGCGCATCCAGATGTATTCAATTTACTTCTGCAAATTTTAGAGGACGGTGTATTAACTGACGGCCAGGGGAATAAAATTAAATTCAATAACACAATAGTAATTTTAACTTCTAATTTAGGGTCGGCGGACATGTATCGTGAATCTGAGCTTGGTTTTGCGGCAAAAACTAAAAAGGATAAGAAAGCCTTAGCGGAAGAGTACGAGGAAAATAAATCTTATGCCATGAAAGCTCTTAAAAAAGTGATGCGACCAGAACTAATCAATCGCTTAGATAATATATTGGTATTTCACGCCTTAACCAGGAAAGATGTGGAGAAGATTTTTGATAATCTAATTGATGATTTAAGGAAGCGCTTAGCTACTAAAGGGATAGGTATTAAGATTGACGAAAAAGCCAAAGATTACCTGATTGAAAAAGGTTATGACCCGAAGAATGGGGCAAGACCTTTGCGACGAGAGATTGAGGAGGAAGTAGAATCGCTACTTTCGGAGCAGATTATTGCGGGAGAGTTAAAGAAAGGAGATATCCCGACACTAGAATGCGTTAATAAAAGATTAAAATTAGTTTTAGCTTAAAACTATAGGAAGGATTTTATGAAAGATTACTTAGTGCCAACAGTGGTAGAAGAAACTAATAAGGGCGAGAGGGCATACGATATTTATTCTCGTTTACTAAACGATAGAATTGTATTTTTGGGTGAAGACGTGAATTCTCATACGGCTAATCTAGTGATTGCGCAACTACTTTATCTTGCGCACGAAGATCCTAAGAAGCCAATCAAGCTTTATATTAATTCGCCTGGGGGTTCGGTGTATGATGGTCTTGCAATCATCGATACAATGAACTACATTGAGCCAGATGTAGAAACGATTGGGATTGGTTTGCAGGCTTCGATGGGTGCGATGCTATTATCTAGTGGCGCCAAAGGCAAAAGATATTGTTTGCCCAATGCAAGGATCATGATTCATCAGCCATCTTCCGGTACGGAGGGTAAAATTACCGACCAGGAGATTATGTTAAAAGAGGGGATCTTCTTAAAGAAACGTTTGGCGGAAATATTCGCTAAAAATACTGGGAAAGATTTGGCGCAGGTAGAGAAGGATATGGATCGTGATAATTGGATGAGTGCTGAAGAGGCTAAAAAATACGGTATTATCGACGAAATTATTAAATGAGAATACTCTTGAAAAAATAAAATAACTATGGTAAAATAACGGGTAATTGTTTAATAATAAAGGTAAGATATGAGTTTTTCTATTTTAAAGCAAATTGGTGACGCGCAAAAAAAGAAAGCTGTGGTTGATGTGCGTCCTGGTGATACCGTTAAAGTCACTCAAAAAATTAAGGAAGGTGAAAAATTCCGTTTACAGGTATTTGAAGGTGTGGTGATTCGTGTAGATCGCAAAGAATCACATACTGCGCGTATTGTAGTACGTAAGGTTACTTCAGGAGTTGGTGTAGAAAAATCTTATTTGATTCATTCCCCACTCGTAGAAAAGATTGAGATTACTAAGCGTGCTAAGGTACGTCGTAATAATCTTTCATATCTAAGGAATCGTTCTGGTAAGTCTGCTCGTCTTACTGGTAAGGACTTTGATCGTGCGGCAGTAAATGATGTAACCGTGAAAGATGCGGAAGTAGAAGTTGTAGAAACTCCGGCAGAGGATACACCTGTAGCAGAAGAAACTTCAACCGAAAAAACCGCCTAATGGCAATACTTGGAATAGACGAAGTAGGACGCGGACCCCTTGCGGGTCCGCTTGTTGTGGGGGCGGTAATTTTGCCAGACAAAAAACCGGATTGGGTTAATGAGTTAAAGGACTCAAAAAAGTTAACAATTAAAAAACGTGAATTATTAAACGGAATAATTTTGAATGAGGCGCCGGCAACCGGTTTGGGATGGGTGAGCGCGTTAGAATTAGATGAGATTGGAATATCTGAAGCCTTAAAACTTGCCACTAAGCGAGCTGTAAAAAAGGTACAACAGTGCAGTGCGCCATTCTCGCAAATTATAATTGATGGGAAGGTGAATTTTTTGGCAGAAACTAGGATTGGCGAGTTTGTATCAACAATGCCTAAGGCGGATAATTTAGTAAAAGAAGTTTCGGCAGCTTCGATTATTGCAAAAGTAGCAAGGGATCATTATATGACTAGGCTAGCTGAGGAATATCCCAAATATGGATTTGAGTCGCATGTAGGGTACGGAACTGCTAGACATCTAGCGGCAATTAAAGAATATGGCATTTGTCCTGAACATCGAAAAAGTTTTGAGCCAATTAAGAGTATGGTTGGATTTACAAGAGAAACTATTAATAAGAAGAATACGACAGGAATTGGCAATAGGGCTGAACAGGTTGTTAGTGATTATTTGGAAAAAAGTGGACATAAAATTATTGATAGAAATTATAAATCTAAGTTTTGTGAGATAGACATTGTTTCTGTACTGGGCGATAATATTTATTTTACGGAAGTTAAATATAGAAAAAGTAATTTATATGGTGGAGGACTAGCGGCTATTGATGCAAGGAAACGGCATCAAATGGAATTTGCGGCTAAATATTTTTTGACGAACAATAATAAGTATAATAATTTACAACCTTTGATGGCGGTAGCGAATGTGGGCGGAGATTATGTTTTAGAGGATTGGTTTGTGCTAGATTTTAATTAATTTTTAAGTTTAGCTAGTGTATAATTTAAGTATGGAAGAAAAGAAGAATGAGCAAAATAATCAAAATAACGACTCTTGGTCGGAAGAGGAAGTTATGAATAAACGGCAAAAAAATCAATTAAACCCAAAATCTAGGGAATTAATGAAAAAGTGGTTTTATGTTGGGGTAGGGGTTTTGGCGATAATTGTAACGGTGCTGTTGATAGTTTTAAATTTACCAAAAGATAGTGGTAGCAATAAAACTGAAGAAGATACAGCTGTGGCTGATACCTCTTCAGACGTTGCGGTAAATACGGAGCTGAGCACAGGGAGCGTAACTACAAGCATTGACGGTAAGAATATTACCTATAATGGCGCGTATGTAGTTGACGGAATTGAAGCAACGATTTCTTCTGGAACTTACGAGTCTTCTACGGATGATCAAGTGGTTTTCTTGGTGATAAATGGTGGTTCTTTGGTAATTGATGGTGATGTTACGATAAATAAGACGGGCAGTGAGAACTTTCAGGGGAGAGGGGATAACTATAGTTTTTACGGTACCAACTCGGCGATAGTGGTGGTAGGTGACGGTTCCTCAGCGACGATTAATGGGGTTAAAATTAATACGGGCGTATCTGGTGCGAATGCAGTGGTAGCTACGAACGGCGGTGTGGTTGGAATATCTGACTCTAGTATTTCTACGACAAAAGATAATTCTAGAGGGCTTCACGCAACATATGCTGGCGCAATTGAGGCCGATACGGTGACAATTACTACTTTGGGCGGTTCTTCAGCTTCGCTAGCTACGGATCGGGGCGAGGGTACAGTTAAGGCAGAAAATATGACTTTATCTACGGCTGGAGCGGGATCACCATTGATTTACTCTACTGGTTCTATTGTAGTTTCCGATGCTACTGGTACAGCGACTGGCGCGCAAATTGCCGTGGTGGAAGGAAAAAATTCAATTTCTTTGGACGATTGTAATTTTACAACTAATGGGATTGGCAACAGGAATAATGTAGACAATGCGGCGATTATGATTTATCAATCTATGTCTGGTGATGCGGGAGTAGGCGTGGGTACGTTTGAGGCAGAAGATTGCGAATTTACGGTGTTATCTGATTCTAGTGTATATACTACGACGCCGTTTTTCTTTGTAACTAACACTGAGGCAACTATTAAATTAACCGATGTAAAAGCTAATTTTTACGAAGAGGGTTATTTTGTGTTAGCAGCCGGAACCAATGAATGGGGCAGATCGGGTAGTAATGGCGGCAAAGTGACAATTGATGCATCTAATTTAACAGCTACAAATACTAATCTTGGTGTAGATGAAATTTCCAGTGTAACAGGGTTATAAAAAAGGAAGGAGATATATGGAGCCATCTAATGAAACGACCGAAAAAATAATTAAAAAATTGTTGGGGGCTTTGCCGGAGGAGGCGGAAGATGATTTTCAGGCTTGGCTTGAAGAGCCGAGCGAGGAAGGATTAAATGCACTACTTTATAAATATAATGTTGATGCAAATAAAATAGCGCGTGAGACAATTTTGGAGGGAAAAAATGCATAATTTTGAGAGTAATTATGACCAAGCAAGTAGCGGAAATACTGGCTGGGAATCTCTGGGTGATGTAGAATTTGAGCGACGTAGGGCCGAGCGTGCTAATAGACGCTACGAAGCAATGCAGAAGTCGGAGGAGGCGAGGGCTAGCTTGATAAACAAGGCCAAATCTCTGGTAGCGGTGGCGCTTCTCGCAATTACTGTTGTGGGTGGAGCGACTGCTCATGGGTGTGCTACGCATGAAATCATGGAAACGGGCCATACTGAAGGAATCGAAACCATTAATGTTAGTTCAGTTGTTTTGATGGACGGACCAAATATTAGAAATGACCCGTGGGTGCATGATGGGGAAGACGGCCCAACAACTTTTATAATGGATTTTGGCGAAGAGGGGCAGGTGGCGCATGTTCCTTATCAAGGAGAAGTTTATCATTATCACAATCAGCATGATCCAAACGGAGATTGGTATGGATTTCCTGAAAGTGAATTCGTAGATGACTTGTACGAGAATGCATTTATTACCAAAAACCAAGCAGAGCGGTTAGCGGAAAAAGATGATGACGGTGTAATTTGGGTTAACGGTAATTATGTAAGAATTGACGAAGAGCAGGCGGCGCTAAATTATAACTAAATTTTTTAGAATAAATCGTAGAATGTATGGATGGAGTAAGACTTAGACGTTGAACTTGAATTCGACTACGTCTCCGTCCTGCATGATGTAGGTTTTGCCTTCGGTGCGGAGTTTGCCGGCGGCTTTGACGGCTTGTTCGGAGCCTAGTGCTGCTAGATCGTCGTAATTACAAATTGAAGCCGCAATAAACCCGCGCTCGAAATCTGTATGAATTGTGCCGGCTGCTTCTGGGGCTGTGGCGCCTTGCTTGATGGTCCAGGCCCGCACTTCTTTTTTGCCAGCAGTAAGAAAGGACTGGAGACCTAGGGTTTCGTAAGCGGCTTTGATGAGCTCCCCAAGAGCGTCGTTTTTTACGCCGTAGCTAGCTAAAAATTCTTTACGCTCTTCGCGGCTCATGCCAGACATCTCCTCTTCTAATTTAGCATTAACGAAGATAGCCTGAGCTGGTTTAACGAGTTGCTTTAAGCTCTCTTGGAGAGACATATCCGTAAGGCCTGACTCGTCAACGTTAAACATATAAATAACTGGTTTATCGGTTAAATAGGGAATATTTTCATCGGTAGGGTCTTTTTTGCGTTTAGCTTCTACCTTGGCGCGGGTTTCTTCGTCTGCTAGTTGTAATTCTAGATTAATAATGTCGACGTCGTCTTTGGCTTGTTTTACGATGTCGTCTTCGGGTTTGTTGTCGGCGCGGACGATATCATTGTTTTTGAATGCACGTACTACATGGCAAATAGCCTGGCATTCGCGAATGTGAGCCAGGAATTTGTTACCTAGTCCTTCACCTTTTGATGCGCCTGCCACTAGCCCGGCAATATCTACAAATTCTACTGTAGCTGGTACTACCTTTTCGGTTTCGTATATTTTTGCGAGTACATCTAACCTTGCGTCTGGTACTGGTACGATCCCTACATTTGGCTCGATGGTGGCAAAAGGATAGTTGGCGGCAAGTGCGCCTGCATTTGTGAGTGCATTAAATAAGGTGGATTTACCGACATTCGGTAATCCTACAATTCCTATTTTTAAATTAATAATCAACCTTTCGTTAGATATCTATCTGTTATTATATCATAATTAAGGTAGGGGTTGAAAAATTGAGATGGATTAGATATAATGCTCCGCATGAAAAAAGGTAAGATTATCCCCAACGGCGTGATTCTCGAGAAGCATGAATATAAGACGGTTTTATTTTTCACTGAAATGGGAATTGATGTGGAATTGATACCAAAAAGCGAAAGAAAGGGGGTTCATGCGCCAGACGTTATAATGGACGAGTTGAAATGGGAGATAAAGAGTCCGAAGGGCGAGGGGAAGTATTTGATGCAAAATACAATTCAAAAAGCAGTGAAACAATCTAAAAATGTTATCGTTGATTTGAGACGGACTAAACGTTTACAGGAAAGATGTCTAAAAGAATTGGAAAAAGAGTTCAATAATTCAAGGAGTCTACGAAGATTAAAAATAATCACCAAATCCCGTAGGATACTTGATTTTGAAAAGTAATTGATATATAATATGAATTATTGAAGGCGAGTCCTGCATTGGATATATGCGGGATGTCGCCTTCTTTTTCATGTGGCAACAGGTTGATTTAAAAATTCAAGATACCTATTTTAAATTCATAACTAACCTGTGTATCTGTTATTATTGGTATAACTATATTATAAAATGGTACTATGATAGAGATATGGTGGCATTTCTCTATATATACTTGAGGTAGAATCATGATACAATGGTTGTAATTATGAAAAAACATTCAGGGAACGACACAGAGCCTTTGGGGACGCATAAAAAACGACAAAAGTATTTACGATGGTTTTTTTGTCTGATTTTAGTAGGTTTTGTTGCTGTGCTATATTTGAATCGCCAGTGGTTTTATGATTATTACCGCGGAATAACATATCAACCAACTGCCGACATGGAAGAGCTTAGGGGTAATTTAGGATTAACGGAGCGGGGAAAATTCCTATTTAATGCCTCGCAACCAGAATTAAATAACGACGAAAATTTTAACATTCACTGTAGGGACGAGGGCGAAGACACGGCGATTTTGGGTTGTTATACGGAGGATACTATTTATATTTACGACATTAGGGATGAGGAGCTGGCTGGAATTCGTGAGGTTACCACTGCGCACGAGCTACTACATGCGGTATTTGCTAGAATGTCTGCTGATGAGATTGAGAAATTAAGGAATGCCCTAAATATAGTTTACGAGCAAAATAAAAGCGTTTTTGATGATGATTTGGAGGCCTATGAGGAAGCTGAACGCTTTGAAGAGCTATATGTACGGTCTGGTACAGAAATAAAAGATCTGCCAGAAATCCTAGAAACGCATTACGCATCAATTTTTGAGAGTCAGGATACGATTGCTGGCTATTATGATATGTATAATAAAGTCTTTAGAGAGATTGCAGCGGATTTAGGTAGATTGACGGAAGAAATGAAAGCTATAGACGCAGAGATAGAACAAAAAACTAATGATTATGAAAAAAGAGTGGGGCAGCTTGATGCTAATATTATCAGCTTTAATAGTTGTGCAGACACGGAGGGGTGTTTTAAAAGTGATGCGGAGTTTTATGCCAGAAGAGCGATTTTAGTAGGCGAACAGAGTGCTTTAAATGTTATGTATGACGAAATTAATAACTTAATTGACCAATACAACGAAAAAGTAGAACAATATAATAATGATGTATTGCATAACCAAAAGTTAAACAGTATGATGAATTCGAGTACTAAAGTGAAGGAGATGGAATAAATGTTAAAAAAGACCCTAGGAAGGGCAACAATTAAAACGTGAAATTAAAAGGAAGACGGGCGTTTGCCGTTGTGGGTGCTTTAATTGGAGTGGTAGTTTGGGTTTTGATTAACCCAGAGAGTTACGATGTATTGTTTACGCCAATAGAAAATACTGGGGCAGAGGAAGGTGTCATCAGTAATGAATCAGGAGAGAGCGTTAGTTTAGCGATTGATATATTGGAAAAACTAGAAGTAAAGGGCAGAGCGCCTAAAAAAGGATACTCTAGGGAACAGTTTTATAGCGGATGGCCGACAGTGGACGGGTGTTCTTTGAGACAGAGGATTATTAAGCGGGAGCTGGGTGACTCTGCGGTGCTTGATGGTTGTAACGTGATTGCAGGAGAATTTGACGAGCCTTATACTGGCGAACATCGCGTGTTTGCTAGTAGAGAGGAAATTAGTAAAATACAGATTGATCATGTGGTAGCGTTATCTGATGCGTGGCAAAAGGGGGCACAATATAAAGATTATGAAGTTCGTAATGCGATTGCAACAGACCCATTAAATTTGCTAGCGGTGGACGGGGCTGCCAATGAACAAAAATCGGATGGAGATGCAGCTACTTGGCTGCCTAAAAATAAGAAATTTAGGTGTCAGTATGTGACGAGACAGGTTTCGGTTAAGTATAAATATGGGCTATGGGTGACAGAGGCAGAAAAAGGAGCGATTATGAGGATTTTAAGCAATTGTCCAAACGAACGAGGGTTTGTAAACATTTAATTACTAAGTGTGATATAATTTAAGTAAATAAGTGGAGAATACAATGAAAAAATATATTTGGGGTGGGGGAATTTTAGCGATAGCATTAATATTGACGGCTTTTTTGATGGGTAAATTTGTTTTTCCATCAGAGAACTTAGCCACATTGCCAGCACCGGAAGTGGCAGAAGGTGAGCGGGGTGAACTTGGGATTGATAAAAATATTAACGAAGCCACAATAGATAATTATTTAAATCGCTCTGATGCGGTTTATCGTGATTTAAGAATGTTAGAGGATCCAGGTAACTATGAATCGATTGGGGGAGACTCATATCTTTCTGGGTATGTGAATGGATTCGAAGTAGTGCCTTTTCCATACATTATGAATGTAACAGGTTTGCCGGAAGAAGTTGGCCAAACTTACACAGGAGAAACATTGTTTACGCAAGATTCGGACGGGAATTATATAGAAAACTATGAAGAATCTATGAACGTAATAGAGGATTTATTCCCTAGGGATAAGGTGATTTTCTTGATGTGTGGCGGGGGCGGTTATTCTGGGATGATGAAAAAGTTATTGGTTTCTTTAGGTTGGGATGAGTCTAAAATTTATGATGTGGGTGGCTATTGGTTCTACGAAGGGGATAATAATGTAGAAGTTAAACGTGAGCTTATGGACGGCAGAACAATTTATGATTTTTATAAAGTACCATACCACGATATTAATTTTGAGAGATTAACCAGGAAATAAGCGTGAAAAAAATAAAAATTGGAGTACCAGGACTGATTATTGCATTGGTAATTGTGTTGGTGGGGGGACTTTTATTCGTAGGTGCGGTGAGTGGGTGGTTTGATGGCCCAAAATTAGCTTTAAGTGAGGATTATCTTAATTATTCTGGAGATTTAGTTGATATATCGGCGGAAGATTATGATAATTTGGTTAACGGGAGAGAGTCCTTTATCGTATTTGTTGACCAAGGCGGATGTACTACTGCGGATAGATTAAGAGGATATGTAAAAGATTGGGCGGCCGAAAAGGGTATAAAGATATACAGGATTATGTTCCCAGAGATGAAAGAAACGTCTCTACATGAGCATATTAAATATTATCCATCTGTGGCGATGATTATGGACGGTAGAGTGATCGGGTTTTTGAGGGCAGATAAGGATGAAGATGCAAAAATGTATAATGATTACGGTGCTTTTAAACAGTGGATGGAGAATTATTTCTAAAAATGGGATTATGATAGGCTCCAGGAAGGAGCCTATTTTTATGAAAAAGATTTATCAACAAATTCAGGATTATTTAGAGTATTGTGCGGGAGTGAGGGGAATGTCGCCAGTAACTTTAAGGACTAAAGCGTACGTATTAAATGATTTTGTGAGTGAGGTTGGTTTAAGGGATTTTAAAAAGATTAATAATAGGATTTTTGATAAATGGATAATGGCGAAGGTGAATAGCGGAATTATGCCTAGTTCGGTTAATATGTATGGTTCGGTGGTGTTAGCAGCAATTAAATATCATGCTCAATTTGGTATGAGGCTTAATTTTAATTATGGTTTGGTGACAAGGCAAAAGTGGAAAAGAGGTGAGCGGAAATTTTACACGGTCAATGAGATTAAAGCTGCAATCGGGTATGCAGATGCGGAAACTGCGCTTCAGATACGAATAATGTTTGAAACTGGTATGAGAATTGCGGAGTTGGCGGAGTTAAGACTGAAAAATTTTGATGGGCAGAGAATTTGTTTTATTGGTAAAGGGAGGAAGTTTAGGGAGGTTTATCTCAAAAAAGAAACAGAAGAAGAGATAAGAGATTTTGTTTTTAAGAGCGGAACTAATGACTATTTATGGGGAGGTGGCACTATAAATGGTGAGCCTCCAACGGTAAATACGATAAGGAATCGGATGAAGCGGTGTTTTAGAGCGGCTGGACTCGAGGGATTTTATCCGCATGCCTTGAGGCACTCTTTTGCGACTAATTTGCAATTAAACGGGGCATCGGTGGCAGAAATTAAAGAGATGATTGGGCATTCTAATATTGCTACTACTGAACGTTATTTGCATGGATTTGATGGGAGATTAGAAGAGTTGTTTTTAAAATATAACTAAAAAAAATACCGCCTTAGTGGCGGTATTTTTTATCGGCTGTTTTTTCTGTTCTTAGCTTTTACAACTAGCCAGATAATGATGCTAACTATAGCAAACACTACGATAAATAATAGCCAGAGCGGACAAACGATGATGGTTTTTTCTACGGTAGAAATTTCGCCAAAGATTTTGACCTCTTGTTTTATTCTGAAAATCCCGATTGCAGGCAAATCATATTCCTGATTATGATACTTAGACGTACCTGGTAGAACCATAATCTTTTCTGGATCCTCTACATTAGTAAATAGTTCTTCATCGCCAAACATTGGCCATACTTGAAGTCTATATTCTGCATCAGTGTGTATATTTCCGTTATTTTTCACAATAGACGATGCTTGTAATTTATTTGTCAATAAGAAAGAAGGGATGCTATTCTCTAAGATTTCGCCCTCTTCTCTAGTTTCGCCAGCCACTTCAGCATAAATAATGTGAGCCATCTGCATAACTTCTTTAATAGCCATCTGATCATCTTCTGGCTCCGTAGAATCATTCTCTCGAACCAAGAGCGCCGCATATTGACCACCACCAGGTGCATCATACGGCACATTAATAGTGAAAGATACTGTTTTTTGTTCATTTGGCTGAATTGTGCCTTCTGGGTTATCTATGGTCATCCAGCTAACTATTTGGTTATTATTCGTAACGGTTTCGAAATCAGAGCCGCCAAGATTGCTGTCGCTAGTTTCGTTGTCGGCTAAAGAATATGGGGCGAGTGACACGAGATAATTGAATTCTTCCACCGTGTCGGATGGCACTGCTACCGTAATTGCACCATGATATGTTTCTCCGGGTATTAAAACTACCCTTTGATTCATTGGAGATACCGCAAATTTCTTTCCTACAGCTAAAACGTTTTTAATCCCAACTACACCAGAAAAGACGAACAGAAGTGCGACCACTAGCAATTTATATTTAATGTTATTTTTCATATTCCTCCTTTTAAAACTTATTTTTGAATTTCACAATGAAAACCTTTGTTTTTATAAATACCAGCAATTTCTTCTACCGAGTAATTGCCGATTTTTGCATATTGTTCGTCATTTAGGGAAATAATTTTTGCTGTGGCAGATGTCAGTGTTTTGTCGTCTAAAGATAAATTAATAATGGCATTATTTCCTATGGTGGAAAAAGTTGGCTGCAGGGCCTCTTGATCAATATTAGTTTTGCTCATATATATATTGTAGTCAGCATGAGAAGTAGCGATAGCCTCATTGGCCTGCTCATTAGAATTATATTCTCTTGTAAAAGTATAGTTAATTTTATCTATGGAGCCGTTAGAGAAAAGTATTTTTAATTCATGTAGGGTTTTATTGGCGTCATATGACACAAAGAAAGGCTCATTAATTACGCTTGCTGAGCAATAAACACTAGAAATTAAAGTAATTTTACCAGTATCTACCGAAGTATGTTCTTCTTTTCCACTAAATATAATAATAAAGGGGATAAGAATGATCAGTATTAAGATACACATTACTCCGATTACTTTGTACCTTGAGCGATTCTCTTCCACTGATCCTCCTTATTTTAAATTAAATTTTCTTCGTATAAAAAACAGCCCCACCCCCAGGGCTGTTTTTCAGACTTTTATTAGTTAGAAGTCTTATCTGTAAATGTATAGGTGATAGTACCCTCATAAGTACCATTCTCTTGTATAGCACTCGTGCGAGCTTTGTAGGCAGGAGTAACAGTGATAGCGTTAACCTGGGTACCAGAAACAACTACGGTGTTGCTTGCTGTTGTTCCAGCATAACTATCCCAACCGGATGCAACAGTACCACCGGTAGCGGTGAGCTTTGCAGACCATTTAGATTCAGCTGTTGAAGGATACGCACCAAATGGGATAGCGGTTGTACCAGCACCACCAGCCAAAGATGTAGCAGTTGCGCTAATTTCCCAACCTGCGGTACCGTTACAGGTAACCGTTAGGACGGAACCGGTTTTTTCTGCATATTCAGAACCTGCTACTGCGGAGCCTAGGTTAACAGTTTTTGCTGCAGCATCGGCATCCATTGCGCAAGTCTTTGTTACGGTAAGCTGAACGGTGTCAACTACCGAAGTCTGAGTAGCTGCAAAAGTTCCGACTACTGGCATAGCTGCCAAAGCTGCAGATGCACCTAAGATTGCTAATTTTTTCATAGTAATTTTTCTCCTCTGCCTAAGCAGAATTATTTTATATTTTGTGTTAAATGTATAACCTTTAACATTTCTTATTTTACATAAGCTTAATTGTGTTGTCAAGCATTTTTAATGTAATTTTAAGCTTCAAACTACCAGACTTTTCCACAAGTAAGTACTTTGTTATTAGAGTAGTATAGCTATATAAACAGGTATACATGTAACGCATTTTTTTCTTTAATGTTACCGTCGTATAATATATGGGCTCTTCTACTTGTTAAAAAAGTTCTTTACGGTATTTTTAAGTGAATATATCAGACATTTTTACTGGATTTTACTTCGATCGGTATGATATTTTATTAGGTATCAACTTATTCTTTACTAACATATAATCTTTTTCCGCATAATCATAATCACAATTACAGCTCTTCAAGACCATATTTTATTAAACATCGTAAAGTTATTTTGTATTCTAAGTAGCCATTTTATGCTTCATAAACGTAATTTCAATACATTTAACACAAAATATAAAATAATTCTGCTTAGGCAGAGGAGAAAAATTACAATGAAAAAATTAGCAATCTTAGGCGCATCTGCAGCACTCGCAGCTATGCCAGTAGTCGGTGTATTTGCAGCAGATTTAAGCGTGACGGATACTATCCAAATCACCGTAAGTGATTCTTGTACAATCACGGAAGGTAGCACGACCGATGGTCTTGACAACAAGGATACTACTTATGCTGATACGGTTGCAAACGGTGCGGAAACGACATTTAGTACCACACATAGTGGCAATCATACTTTCCATGTAACTTGTAACGATAAAGATGGTTGGTCTTTCTCGGCTACTCCAACTAATCTTACTGGTTATGTTGCTGCCAATGATTCAACAACGAATGGTGATTCTATTAACTTCGTGGCTTCAGGTAGCTATGTGAGTACTGGTGCTGCTGGTGATTGGACCGCTACAATTACTGCACCAGCTGGTATCACTGTTACGCAACCTTCGACAGCTGGAAGCTCCAATACGATTATCACATCCTCCAATCAGGCTGCGAATGTCGAAATTGTTTCTGCTTACAAAGCATACGTAGGTACTGAAACTGCAGCTGGTTTCTATGAAGGTAGTATTTCTTATGTATTAGCTGCCCTCTAATATTTACATATTAGTAATAATAATCCCCCTTTTCAGGGGGATTATTGTATGGTTTTTGTTTTAGATTTGTGGTATTCTTAAAGAAAGGAGGTAAATGGATACTAAGAGAGAAAAAAGGTTCAATTTAACAGTTTGCTTTTTTGTTGTAGCGTTCGTTATTGTAATAATTTTTTTGTTAATGATAATCTTTAATGGAGAGAAATCAGAGGATATCAGAATAACTGGTGGTGGAAAGAGCACGAGTCTAGAATGTACGGATTCGAGACTTTTGCATCCAGCGCTCAGAGATCGCACTCCTATTTCGCATATCAATACGATCACTGCGACTTTTAGTGATGATACTTTGTCTTCAATTACATTGTATTATGTGGGGACTTACAGCTCATCTGCGGAGGCCGAGCAGGCTGAGGCATATGCTCAGGCCGATTATGGCTTAATTCCAGCTAAAGAAATGCATATTAACGTTGAATCATTTTCGCATTCATTTATGATGGATGGCGTAAAGGTTGGCATGACAATTACGGCAAAGAATGATGATGTTAATGATAAAAATGCACCATATTTTTTGTTAGAACAGGGGAGAGCTTTTCCAAGAACTTTAGATAGTATGAAACAGAGGTACGAAGAGAAAGATTTTTCTTGTGAAATAACTAATTAATTGCTATAATTAAGTATAATTAAAGGAGGTAGAATGACTTCAATCAAAAGAGTACTATTTGGGTTGGTGGGAATAACAATTATGGCCACTGGATTATTTTTGTCCCAGGAATCAGTTTCGGCTTTTTCTGTATCACCGATGAAGCAGACGATTTCTTTGGCTCCAGGGCAAACTTATTCAAACAGAGTTACAGTTTCTTTGCCGCTTGATGATAATAAGAATATGAATTATGAAGTATCGATAGTTCCATTCAAAGTTAATGATAGCAACAATGGTTATAGTATAGATTTGACTAGTTCAGATGAACGTAACGAAATAGTTAAGTGGGTTTCTTTGTCGGATGGGAAAAAAGCTGTGAACGATGGAGATGTCCTGACTGGCGAGTTATCTCCTGGGGAAAGTATTGATTTTATTTATACTATTAATGTACCTTACTCGGTGTTGGGTGGTGGTCAGTATTTTGCCGTGTTGGTGAAATCAGTCCCTAATTCGTCTGATGGCGAGGATAATAATTTAGCGATTTCCGAAATTCAATCTATCGCATCGGTAGTGTATGCGGAATTACCAGGCGAAATTAAACTTGACGGAACGATAAAGGAAAACAATATAAATGGGTTCTTATTAAGTCCACCGATTAATGCGTCATTTGTCGCAGTAAATGACGGAAATACGCACTTTGCTGTAACTTACTATTTGCAAGTTTATCCTCTGTTTTCTGATGAAGAGATTTACACAAATGAAGAAAACGCACAAACAGATTATGTATTGCCAGGGACATCAAGATATATTAGTCAAAGTTGGGATAAAACGCCATCGATTGGGATTTTTAAAGTGCGCCAGACTGCCTATATAGATTCTAATAAAGATGAGGCGAGTATTACGGAAAGGGTTGTGGTAGTTTGTCCAGTTTACTTGTTATTCTTGATTGTGTTTGCAATTATTATGATTGCCCTTTGGATTGTTTTTAAAATTAAGAGCCGCAAGGTTAGTCGCTAAAAACGTTGTATAGATAAGAGCTCGAAAAACGCCCGCATGGGCGTTTTTTTTGATAAAAAATCTTCAAAAATAGTATTGACAAGTTGATTTTAGTGCGATATAATGGGGGAAGTTTAAGCAAGTCGCCTTTTGCGACCTCTACAAAAAGAAATGGAAAGCGAGGAATCTTTTGAGGTCGCTTTAACGGCTTCAAAATTATTCTTAAGGACTCTCCAATTAACAATTTGGAAACGATAAAGATTTTAAAGACGGAACGAGTAATCGAATATCGATTGCTAGTTAAGTCAATGCATAAAAAGGTAATTAAGGGCACTGATAGTGGATGCCTTGACAATCAATACCGATGAAGGCCGTAGGACTCTGCGATAAGCCTCGGGGATCTGAGAACGAGAAATGATCCGGGGATTGCCGAATGGGGAAACC
>JAFQXV010000008.1 GCA_017406775.1 Candidatus Saccharimonadota bacterium
ATATATATATATATATATATGAACTAAGATTAGATTTAGCGATAAATTTCATAAATATTCCTTATGTTTAGGTAAATTATAACATAAGAAAGATAAACCATGCAAGTATTGCAATTATTATTAATTATGCTACAATAAACATAACAATAATTAAAGGAATTATTATGGCTCAAGCAAAAAGAAAAACTGCCACCAAAACTAAAAAGGCCACGCGTCAGAATCAGGCTCGTCGCCAAGCTACTATACGTACGCATAAGCAACAAGCCGTAGACAACCGCGAAAAGATGCACGTCTACATTGTTACGGCAATGGCAATGATTGCAGGGATTCTACTCTGTGCCAACGCCGCCATGATGATGGCATAGTTAAAAAATACCCCCCAAATGAATCTAGGGGGTATTTTTTATGCGATAATTCCACCGCCAAGGCAAATCTCGCCATCGTATAATACAGCCGATTGTCCCGAGGCCGGACGCTTAATTTTGTTATCAAAATAAATCGTCTTGCCGTCAAAAGTGGCAGGGATTAATGGTGCACGGTGACGCAGGCGCACCAAGACCGGTGATTTGTCCAATTCGAGGGCATGTCCCGGACGACGAAGCTCGCCGTCCGTGAACGAGCCACCCGTAAAGACGGGCTGGCAAGTGGGCCCGAGAATGGATAAATCACTGGTTCTAAGTATCACATCCTTTAGTTCTAGCTCGTTAATCCATAAATTATCATCGTTCAGATTCTTTGAAACATAGACAATATTATTTTTAGTATCTTTTTTTACTACGTAATATGGCAAGCCGTCGTTAACTACGCCCTTTTCTCCGTCTAGGCACAGCCCATGACGCTGCCCAATTGTATAAAATATTGCCCCTTCATGATAACCCAACACGCGTTCAGATTCTATTTCACGAATTTCGCCCGGATTAATCTCGATATACTCCTTCAAAAAATCTTTCATCCCTACATCACCCACAAAACAAACACCCATGGATTCTTTCTTGTAGGCATTATGCAGTCCCCGCTCTTCCGCCAGCTTCTTCACCTCCGGCTTCTTTATCCCCCCAATCGGGAACAGTGTATGCGCCAGCGCCTCCTCGGAAATGCGATAAAGGAAATAGGTCTGATCTTTATTATCGTCCACCGCCCTTAGTAAAACGGGGGCGCTTGAAGATGCTCTTCTCGGGACCATATGCTTGGCCGAACGGCCTTGAGTGTGTCCCGAGGGGGGCATCTCAAGCGCCAAAGTTCGCGCATAGTGTCCGGTGGCAATAAAATCAGCTCCTCTTTCCTTAGCTTTTTCAAAAAAGAGCTTAAACTTTATCTCCTGATTGCACATAATGTCTGGATTTGGCGTATTACCTTTTTTAAATTCGTCCAGCATATATTCAACTACTTTTTGACGATACTCTTCTTCAAAATCCCAGACTTCAAAATTAATACCAAGTTTAACTGCTACCCGTTTAGCGTCGGCTAAATCCTCTGCCCAAGGACATTTCATGCCAGGAAGATCCTTAGACCAGTTTTTCATGTATACGCCAGTAACGTCGTAGCCCTGTTCCACTAATAGCATAGCCGAAACGCTAGAATCTACCCCACCGCTCATACCAACAAAGACTTTGGCGCCATGAAAAAAGGACTTACCCATTTCTTTTGACCCTTTCTTTTTCGGACTGTACGACTTCGTTAATAATCCTAGCCGCATCATGGATTTGTTCTTCTGTATTGGTTCTTCCTAGTGAAATACGAAGCGAACCGGCAATTTCGGAATCCGACAGGCCAATAGCCTTTAATACATGTGACCGTACTCCCTTAGATGTAGCACACGCAGCACCAGTAGAGACGTATACGCCCCTATCTTCTAACAAGAAAATCAACCTCTCTGCATCTAAACCATTATAGCATAAAACAATAAAATTGTCAAGCGTATGCTTTTTATTGATTAGCTCATAATCTTTTAACTCTTGTAATAGAATTTTCTTCCAGCCAGCATACTTTTTGCGATTTCCGTTTACGTGCTCTTTGGCATGTTTTACTGCCGCAGCAAAACCAATTACGCCAGGCACATTTTCAGTTCCAGAACGCAACCCATTTTCCTGGCCGCCCCCATAAGTTAAAGGTTTAAGTCTAACATCATGAGATACATACAACGCTCCTACACCTTTAGGTCCATAAACTTTAGCTGCATTAAGTGTTAATAAATCTACGCCCAGCCTAGATACGCTAATGTCTAATAAATTTAATGCCTGTGAAGCATCGGAGTGTAATAATAGTTGAGTTTTTACGCCTCGCTTCATGCGGTCGATTTTTGTTTCGCGGATTAAATTTGCTACCTCTGCAAGTGGCTGCAGAACGCCCAGTTCATTGTTAACCAAAGAGATTGAGATTAATTCGATTTGGTCGTTAATCTTTGACTTCAAATCACTTAAATCAATTATCCCGTTAGATAAAACCTTCACCTCTGTGCCGCCACATTGTTCTGCAATTCTTCGCACCGAATCATGTTCAGTTGCCAGATACAAGACGGATTCAGCATTTGCTTGAATCGCCGTAAATGCCAAATTATTTGCCTCCGTGGCGCCGGCCGTAATAACCAAATCAGAAGCTTTAGCCCCAATTGCATGCGCGATTGTGGCTTTGGCGGCCTCATAATCGGATGCTACTTTTTTTGCAGGTAAATATGCGGCGGAGGGATTAAAAAAAACATCGGAAAAATAAGGCATCATTGCCTCAAGCGCTTCCTTTAAAACTGGCGTAGCAGCTGCATGATCAAGGTAAATCATGTTATTATTATAACATTTTTTTATCAGTTTGCAAAGTTAGCCTGAAAGGTAATTTCCTCTTCACCGTCGCGTAAAATCAGCACACCATTATTTTGATCCAAAGTATAATCGTATTCATTTTCTAGAGTATATAGCCAATCGGTTTCCATTTTTAACTTGCCCCCTTCTAGCGACCAAATAAAATCATAGTCATTAACATGGTTATTAGTAGTTAAGGTACCTTTGCCAATTTCTTCAAAAGTCCAGATTACACTGGGAACGCAATTAGTCTCCTCCGTAGCGCAATTTGTGCCGTCTACTAATGTCCAGTTTTCTGCCGAAACTAAATATTCCCCATCTGCTACACTAGGTCCTTGGTTTAATCTAATTATTAGAAATACTACACCTATAACCAGCGCAATAACCCCAACAATACAAGTAATAATCGAAATTAACTTCTTTTTGCTCATATTTTTATTTTAGCAATAGGGTTTTGATTTTGCAAGGAATTAAAACTTGAATAATTTAGAGGCGTTACCAGTAGTAATACTAGCAACTTCTTCTGGACTTAGCTCCAGTTTTTGACTCAGCCACCACGCAATATCTGGCACATAGGTGGGTTTATTTTTCTCACCTCGATGCGGTACAGGCGCCAAAAATGGCGCGTCAGTCTCTAGTAGAATTCTTTCAATCGGTGGCGTTGGTAAAGTAGAATAAGTGGCCATGCCGTTCACGCCAACATAAAAATCGGTTTCATTAAGAATCCGCCTCAAGTTTTTCTTATTGTCAGAAAAAGAATGAACAACACCGCGTATGGTAGAAAAATTTGCTACTATTGGAAAAAAATCATCAAAAGCCTCACGGACATGGAAAGAAATTGGTAAATCATTATCGGCAGCTAGTTGTAACATTTGCTCAAATAATTTAATCTGCGCTGTACGGTCGTATCCGTCGTGATGATAGTCTAGCCCAACTTCTCCAATTGCAATCATTGACTCGCAATCACCCGTGAAGATGGGTTCGAGATAGGATAAACTACTAGCTTCGTTCGGATGTATGCCATAAGTCCAAAACACATTATCGTGATTAGCGGCAAAATCGCGTGCTGCTAGTGAATCTTTATGTGAAGTTCCGATGCAGATTATTTTTTTTACATTATTTCTGTATGATTCTGCTAAAATTTTTTCTGCTTCGTCAGTATCAAAAAACTCTTTATCGTGCAAATGACAATGAGTGTCAATCAAGTAAGGCATATCATCATTATAGCACGAGGCTAAACTCGGTTTTCGCGCTTCCTTTTGATTGGATCGAGCTGACGCTTGCGTAGTCTTAAAGATTTTGGTGTAACTTCAAGTAGCTCGTCATCTAGAAGAAAATCCAAACACTGTTCTAGGGATAGCTGCGTGTATGGCGTTAGCTGAATTGCACCATCTGAAGCGTGAGTGCGCATATTGGTGAGCTGTTTTTCGCGACAAATATTAATATCGATATCATCCTTCTTATTGGAGAGTCCTACGATCATTCCCTGATATACCGGCACTTGTGGCGGAATAAATAGCGTGCCTCTAGCCTGTGCGGCGTCTAGCGCATAGGCCGTAGAAACCCCATCCTCAAATGATACCAAGGCGCCGTTTCTTTCTGGGCGATAACGTCCTTCCACTGGGCGGTAACCACTGGGGATACTAGACATAATTACAGTGCCCTTTGTCTCGGTAAGTAAATTATTTCTCAGACCAATTAATGCGGCTGTAGAGATTTTGTAGACAAAACGCGTACTACCAGAAGCGGTAATTTCTTGAGTTTTTAATTCAGCACGCCTAATTCCCAGCTCTTGAGAAACCGCTCCTACAAACTCGGGATCAACTTCAATGGTTAAATCCTCCATCGGCTCGCATTTTTTGCCATCGATTTCCCGATAAACTACTTCCGGGCGTCCTGCTTCCAGTTCATAACCTTCACGGCGCATAGTCTCTATTAATACGGAAAGATGCAATTCTCCGCGTCCAGAAACTTTATAGCCAAGTCCATCCGGTTGCAATTTTAGTGCGATGTTAGTCTCTAGTTCTTTCTCTAGCCGCTCTGCAATTTGTCGTGAAGTTGTAAACTCGCCCTCCCGGCCTTTTAGTGGTGAAGTATTTGGTCCAATGTAAATGGACAAAGTTGGTGCTTCTAGCTCAATTGTAGGCAAAGCTTCTGGATTATCACCAGTGGCGATTGTGTCACCAATATTCGCTTCCGAAACACCAGTTAAGGCAACAATGTCTCCAGCCACTGCCTCCGCTACTTCTTCCTTGCCAAGTCCCTTATAAACAAATAAGTTATCGATTTTGGCCGTTTTAGAGATGGCTTCTTCCGAATTGTTTGTGCGGTGTAGTATTTTGACGCTCTGTCCCTTTTTTAGCTTGCCTCGGAAGATCTTGCCAATACAATATTTTCCAAGATAATTGTCGGCAGCGAGCGCAGCTACTAGCAACTGTGCCGAATCAGAATCAGAATCCACATTAGGCGCCGGAATGTCATTAATGATAGATTCAAAAATTACGTGCAAGTCATTATCTAGAGTAGTAGTCTTACCAGCCCGGCCTTCTCTTGCGATAGCGTAGTATACTGGGTAAAATAGTTGAGATTCATCAGTAGCTAATTCCAAAAATAGACTTTCAATTTCATTTAAAACTTCTGGAATTCTGGCCGCAGGCTTATCGATTTTGTTGATAATTACCACTGGCTTTAAATTTAGCTCCAAGGCTTTTTGCAATACAAACTTAGTTTGTGGCATTGGACCTTCTTGTGCATCTACGATTAAAAGCACCCCATCGGCCATATTTAAGGTGCGCTCAACCTCACCAGAAAAATCCGCATGCCCCGGCGTATCAATGATATTTATTTTGTAGCCATCATAATAAACGCAGGTTTGCTTAGCAGTAATTGTGATGCCGCGCTCATGCTCTTGATCCATGGAGTCCATTATCAAGGTTTGTTGCATTTCGGCTTGATTATCGCGAAAAGTATGCGATTGCTTAAGTAGGCCATCTACTAAAGTGGTCTTACCATGATCAACGTGAGCAATGATTGCTACGTTTCTAATCTTATTTTTATCTAAAGTCATAGATGCAATTTTAACATAAATTGACAAAAATAGCAATCCGTGGTATAATAAAAAAATATGGCAAGAAATAAACACCGGAAACTCGAGATTTACGAACCCAAGCGGTGCTGGGTAGGCGAACAACATAAAATTTGTTACGACTCCCTAGAAGAGGCAGAGATGGCTGCTAGAGTTGCCGAATATGATCATCATGTTAAAGGGCTAACGGTTTACAAATGTGACTATGGTGATCACTATCATCTAAGTTCTAACTAGCTTTACCCGTATTTGGCGCTTTTGGAATCAATATATCTAGACTAGTAACCGTTAAGTTGGCTTCATTTATTATTGCGCTTACTGCGTCACCCCTAATTTCGTCACCAATCGGCACCAAAGAGAGCACATTTTTAACACTGCTATCTAGTCCTTCTATTGTAATTTTTTTCTCGTTCGTATACCCCAGTATGCGGTCGTTTAAGACCACTAAAGTTTTTTCGGTCTCGGAGCTAAAACTAATGGTAGCTTTGCCGTTCACTTCATATTTAACATTATCAATAGAAAGCGTAGGTTTTGCAACGGGCGCATCTTCTTCAACTCTCGGCAAACTGTCATAACGTTCCATAATATAATCGGTTAATAGATTTAGCTCGTTAAAATTGGTAATTACCTTTCCATCCGTCCGATCGGCAATGTCGACATAATAATCGCTAGTACTAGGATCGGTAATGATATAGAAATTTACCGGATCAATTTTTTTACTAAGTTTAATTACATCGTCAATATTTACGCCGTCGCGATCTGGAGACAAAAATCCGGCATCGGTTAATACTACTAGTGATTTAGTGGCACCATATTTCCACTCTAGACTCTGCATAGCATTAAAAGAGGCCGACAACATCGATTCTAAAGTATCGCCACCTCCATCCGCTTTAATATCATTAAGTTCAGAGTTAAATTTTTCCAAGGAACAAGTGTCAAAATTACAACGTTCAAGTACTGGGAACGGGTCGTCTAGATCACGATATTCAAATAATGCCACTCTTCCGCCAGACCCGATTGTCTCCTTAGCTAGCCTATACGCTTCCTCTTTATATTGGTCTATCATGCTAGACATAGAGCCAGTTGAGTCAATTAGGATGGCCGTATCATGGTGTGAGGCTACCCTGTCAGCTATCCTAAAATAGTCAAAAATTTTAGCCGTAATTACTTTGGCCGCGTCCTCATAAAGATGGTCTGAAATATAGCTAGTATGATCATTAATACTCAACCTTGAACTACAAAAAATATCTCGTCGGTTACACCAAGTTCCTAATTTGCCGATTAGAGCTTCCGGCTCGTATGGCTCATACGCTCCAAGTAGTCCTTTATAAGCCTGACAATCTGGCACGTAAGCTCGGTAGTCAGATAGATTCTTGCCTTTGCAAGCATCTGGCATAATTCCTTCACCTTCCGGCAGATAAATTTTAGGATCACCAAAAGTGGCCGCATAGACAATACGTTCTGGGTTAAGTTTAGGGAGCGATTTGGAAATAACCATTGCACCCTGCGAATATCCACCGATCACGTATTTAGTGTTGGGACAACTCGCGCCATTTATTAACGTTTCAATTTTGGTTACTCCGCTATTCACGCTCTCACCAAACTCGTAACTATCGCCAGAACCAAAGTAGGCTCCTAAAGTTACCCCTAAATTGTCTACTCCTACTCCCACTGCTGGATAATCTAAATCAATAAACTCATAATTAATACTCGTGCCAGAAATTCTTTCCTCGATATTTTTCTTAAAATCCAAATAATTCGCATCACGATTTAATTCCCCGCCCGAACCTCTTACAAAGACCACTCTTAAATCTGGACAACCCGTAGCTTGTGCTTTTTGCCAAGTTGGAGAGATAGTCAGCAATGCTGCAGCCGCCACTAAATAACGAATTTTAATTTTGTGTTTTTTGGCTCGGTATACGAGCAATGGAATTTTTATACCTCGCATTTTGCTCCTTTGTTAATGTTGCCAGTTTTTAATCATGCTCTTTCAAAAAATACAACCCCCCATAATAAGCCTATGCTAATTTTTTTTAACATAAGCGTATCGCTAAGCAATACCGCTTTAAGGAACTTTTAGTAAATGTGCTATAATAAACCAGTATGAGTACACAGAGAGAATGGGATGAATACTTTATGAAAATAGCCGAGACGGTATCAACCAGGTCCAAAGATCCGTCCTCTAAAATGGGCTGCGTAATTGTAGATCCCAAGAAACGCGTGGTTTCGTCTGGATATAATGGCATGATTCAGGGCGCAGATGAATCCAAAATGACTTTAGATGAACGCCCCATGAAATACTATTTTGCCACCCATTCCGAAATGAATGCGGTAATTTTTGCCCACCAAGATTTACAAGATTGCACGATTTATAACCGTGTTGCTACTTGCGAAAACTGTCTTAAATATTGCCTACAGGCCGGAATTAAGCGTTTTGTTTATAAAGAACTAAGGGTTCACTCTCACAGTGCAGATCCCCAAAAATCCATGACCAACATAGAAACCGACGAAGCTGTGATTCGTTTATTAGCCTCTATGCCGGAAGTAAAAACCTTAAACCTAACTAATGGTAAAACCTACATAGAAGATATTCTGGATTCTTATGAATATAATTCGCCCGAATACGCTAGGTTAGCTAAATGGATTTAACATGCACGAAAGCTGGAAGCCATTTTTAGAATCAGAATTCAGTAAACCATATTTCAAAGAACTGGCTAATTTTTTGCATGAAGCCTACGATACTAAAACGATTTATCCCAAAAAATCTCTAGTATTTTCCGCATTTACTATAGATTTAAATGAGGTAAAAGTTGTGATACTAGGGCAAGACCCGTACCATACACCCGGCGCCGCACACGGATTAGCCTTTTCTGTTCCTAACTCGGCACCGATTCCACCATCACTGATTAACATTTACAAAGAAATCGATAACGACATTGGTCATCATTGTAACAAAACCGGCTATCTAGGCAGTTGGCAAAAACAAGGCGTTTTGCTTTTAAATACGGTCTTAACTGTTGAAGCGCACAAAGCCGGTTCACATCGTGGTAAGGGTTGGGAAATTTTCACCACAGAAGTAATAAAATATCTTAATGAAACTCGCCCGCATCTAGTTTTTATTTTATGGGGACGTGACGCACGTAATAAAAAGAGCTTAATAGACGAAAACAAACACCTTATTTTGGAATCTCCTCACCCTTCGCCACTTTCTGCCTACTCTGGATTTTTTGGCAATCATCATTTTTCTCGTGCCAACGAATTTCTTAATTCCCACGGCATGGATAAAATCGAATGGTAATTTAAAACGTGTTAAAATAGATTGTATGTATATCGTTATAGAAGGTCAGGATGGTACTGGTAAATCTACTCAGGCCGAATTACTAAAAGAATACTTTATAAAACAAGGCAAAGAAGTGGCACTAATGGAAGAGCCAGACGGTGATTTGCCACAGGCCCATGATTTGCACGATCTAATTTTGAGCCGTGGTTATCACTTAGAATCTCTTACTAACGTCCTATTATTTACTGCTGCTCGCGTGGAACTTTGGAAAAAAATTGCCGAACCTGTACTAAAAAATGGTGGCATCGTGATTTCGGCGCGTAATTATTGGTCTACTTTAGCCTATCAAGGATACGGCGAAGGTGTATCGCGTAATAAAATTATCAGACTCACCAAAGAAATGCTCCCCGAAAAATATTTTAAACCAGACTACGGCTTTATTTTAACAGTTCCAGATCAGTTGCGTGAAGAACGTCAAAAAATCCGTGGTAAAGCTGCCGAAACATTTGAAATGAAAAAACAAGATTTTCAATCTAAGGTCAATGCTGCCTATCCTAAAATCGCCCAAGATTTTAACTTAAAAATGGTTGATGCCTCCGGCTCGATCGAAGAAGTATTTAAGAATATAAAAGATAACTTATTGGTTAAATAGTTTAACCTTGAGTGAGCCCAAGAATAAAAGATAATTTCACAAGGCGAGCACGGTACTAAAATACCGGCGCAGCCTTGTGAAATTATTTTTTATTCCTGGCGCAAAACGAATCGTTAAACTATTTAACCAATTAGTTCATTTTTACTTTTCAGCAAACTGCGAATTGTATAGTTCGGCATAAAATCCACCAAGTTTCAAAAGCTCTTCGTGATTCCCCTGTTCCACGATATTGCCATCCCGCATTACTAAAATCAAATCTGAATTTCGAATTGTAGAAAGTCGGTGTGCAATTACAAAAGACGTCCTACCATGGGTAAGTTTTTCAAAAGAATCCTGAATCAGCTGTTCTGTGCGGGTATCTACATTGGATGTAGCTTCATCTAGAATCATCATCGGTGGATTAGCCACCATCGCCCGCGCAATCGTAATTAATTGCTTTTCACCAGCCGAAATATTATCGGAATCCTCACTGATTTCAGAATGATATGCCTTTGGTAAAGCCTCAATAATATGATTAACATTAGATACTTTAGCGGCGCGCTTAATATCGTCGAGTGATGCTTTTTGATTACCGTAACGCAGGTTCTCTTCTACCGTACCAGAAAACAACCAGGTATCCTGCAAGACCATCCCAAACATCTTTCTTACATCGGCCCGTTTCATCTCACGCGTAGGTACACCGTCAATCGTGATGCTGCCAGAGTCCGGATCATAGAATCTCATTAGTAGATTAATTAAAGTAGTTTTTCCTGCGCCAGTTGGCCCCGCAATCGCAACCTTCATGCCAGGCTTGACTTTGACCGAAAAATCTTTGATAATTGGTTGATCTTTAAAATATCCAAAGCTTACATTTTTAAATTCTACTTCGCCTTTTATGCGGCTAATCGTTTGCGAATTTACCAAATCTGGCTCTTCTTCTGGCTCATTCAAAAATTCAAAAATCCGTTCGCTCGCTGCTAGTAATGCCTGTAACGTAGAAGTAGTAGAAGCGATTTCGGTAATTGGACGATTAAAACGCGACACGTATTGAATGAAAGCTTGAATATCGCCAATATTGATACTGCCTTGCACTACAAATACGCCACCCAGGGCACAAATTGCCACGTAACCTAGATTAGTGAACACATGCGTAATTGGAAAAGAAAGTGAAGAAAAGACTTGGGCCTTTCTTGTAACGGTAGCCAGCTTTTTGTTGGTAATGGCAAAATCAGCTAGAGCGTCATCCTCATAAGAGTTTGCCTTGATAATAACTTGCCCAGAATAATCTTCCTCAATTTTGCTGTTTAGTACACCAAGCGTACTTTGTTGCTCACGGAAATATTTCTGCGCATATTTCATAATTTTAGCCACTACAAATACCGAAATTGGCACCACTACAAAAGATATTAAAGATAGCGGTACAGAAATAGTCAACATAATAATCATTACGCCTACGAGTGTAGTTAGGCTTAGGGAAACGTCCGCGATTTCTTGCGACATTGAAGTCGTGAGTACATCTACATCATTTGCCATTCTAGAGAGCGTATCGCCGTATTGATGTCTATCAAAATAAGCAATTGGTAAACGGGAAATTTTATCCAAAATTTTTTCGCGGAGTTCTTTGGTATACTTTGCAGAAACCACGGCCAAGATAAAAGCTTGACCATAGTTAAGAGCCGCTGACGCTAGGAATAGTACTATGGCTAAAATCGCTTTAGCGGTTAATGTTCCCCAATCAATTTCCGGGTAAGTGTTTACCGCAACCGTGGTCATGTCGCCCAATATCTTGGGGATAAATAGACCAAGGATAGCTGACCCAATAGTTAAAATCACTGCCGCCAGAATCTGGAAACGATATCCACGGATTGATTTCAAAAAGATGACAAATGACTCGCCCATATTTTTTGGTTTGCCAGAAAGATTATGCTTAGGCATATTCCCTCCTTTGACTAGAAGTGGCCGGTGCCTTGTTGTCGGAGCTGGTCGAGGTGTATTTCCTAGCTAGATCAAGTTCTCTTTCATATTCTTTATCTGAGAGCTGTGATTTAACAATTTCTTGATAAACCTTGCATTTGCCAAGTAATTCATAGTGTTTACCTTTTCCCATAATTTTGCCATCATTTAGTACGACAATCTGGTCTGCATCCTTAATGGTGCTGACCCTTTGTGCCACAATTAAAACAACCGCGTTACTAGTAATTTCTTTTAAAGCAGAGCGTAACTTTTGGTCCGTTTTCATATCTAGGGCTGAAAAAGCGTCATCAAATACATAAATATCCGGCTCTTTGCAAATTGCCCGCGCAATAGAAAGGCGCTGTTTTTGTCCACCAGAAACGTTGGTGCCACCCTGCGCAATGTGCGAATTATATTTATTGGGTAATTTTTCGATAAAATTCTTTGCCTGCGCAATTTCGGCGGCTCGCTTGACTTGCTCAATGCTGGCGTTTGGCGCCCCAAATTTAATATTAGATTTAATGGTGCCAGCAAATAACATACCTCGTTGCGGCACTAAGCCAATCTTCTGCATCAAATCGTGTTTTTCATATTCTTTGATAGATAACCCATTGACTAAAACCTCGCCTTTAGTAGCTTCATAAAATCTTGGTACCAAATTAATCAGCGTAGATTTACCAGAGCCAGTAGAGCCAATAAAGGCGGTAGTTTCCCCCGCTACAGCCTTGAAGGAAATATCTTCTAACACATTTTCTTCGGCCCCAGGATATCTAAAGAAAACGTTTTTAAACTCCACCGAAGCATCTTTTTCTGGCAAACCGTTCGTTTTATCTCGCCAAACAATCTTTTGAGCCTTTTCTAAAATATCATTAATTCTGTGGGCAGATACATTAGCACGTGGCAACATCACAAAAAGCATAGACATCATCAGAAACGACATCATTACGTGTGATACATATTGCGCAAAAGCCGTCATGTTGCCAAGGTAAGCAAAATCTTTCGATAAAAGTGAAATCCCCACCCATGAACAAAGTAAAGTCGTGCCATTAAATATAATATTAATTAAAGGATTCTGAAGTTCTAGTACCCGGTCAATAAAAATTAGTAATCTGGTTAGTTGATCATTAGATTTTACAAATTTCTTCTTTTCCAGCCCCTCATTATTAAAAGCCCTAATCACTCTTAAACCTGTCAAGTTCTCTCTTGTTAGTAAGGTAATTCTATCTACCAAGTTTTGGAAAATTTTAAATTTAGGTATTACGATAGACATAACCATAATAGTGGAGCCGATAATGGCAGCCGTGCCCACTAAAATAATCCAGCTCATGTCCGGTGCAGTTTGCACCGCCATCACGATTGAAATAATGCAAAAAAGTGGCGCTCTAAGCATCATGGATAAAATCATCATAGTGGTATTTTGTACCTGGTTTACATCATTGGTGGTACGAGTTAACAAAGAAGCAGTCGTAAAATCTTTTAAATCGGTCATGTTAAAATTTAGTATTTTTACAAATACCGCCGTACGAATATCACGAGAAAAATTGGCTCCCACCCGTGCCGAAAAATAGCTAGACACAAAAGAAGATACCGCAGAAATTAAAGCCAAAATAATCATGCGTACACCAGTAATCCAAATATAATCGGTATTACCAGGCACAATTCCATTATTAATAATTTCTGCCATTAAAGCTGGCAATCTCAAGGTAGTATAAACCTGTACGGCGGTAGCAATAATCAGGATCAAAACCTGCCACCAATATGGTTTTAAAAAACGAAAAAGTTTAAACATACTAAGTTATTTTACCACGTTTCTTTTCTAGGTGCATAAATAGATAAATTAACGCACCGATTATTATATATATATAATATGAGAAAAATCGCCATGCTAGCATTGCCCAAAAAATATAACCAGTAGAAAGACCAGAAAATACTAAGAAGAATGTCCCTTCTGCTGCGCCGGCGTTACCCGGAGTAGGCACAAAATAAACCGCGGCCATCACGGCGGTAGTTGTCGCAAAACAAAGCCAAAAATTAGCATCGCCGCCAAAAGCAGTTAGGACAAAAAACGGAATTGAAACAATTAAGAAATTATATCCAATCGAAATTAAAATCGTTCTAACTAATAGCCCAGGAGTTTTGATAATTAATTTTACTGATTTAGCATACTCAGTTACTTCTGCCTCTACTTTTTCAAGTGTAGTCTTGGGCTCTTTTACGATTCTAATTTTCGACAACAATTTAACTAAAGCTTTAATTATCTTAGTGGTTGCTTTAGGAAAAAAAGTTGCGCCCATCACCACTACCGGCCAAAAAGCATAAAATAATAGCCCAAACCAAGCCGTAGCCATTAACACTGGATTATTAATGGCAAAGCTACCAAACAAAAAACATATTATAGCAATAATCAAAAACCCAATTTGCACCGAAATCATACCAAAGATCGGAACCGCAGTAGAAGCTCCCTTGGGGAGGCCACTATTTTTGCGCATGTAATAAATCTGAAACGGTTGTCCGCCTACCGCGGCCGGAGTGATATTATCATAATATCTGCCTAGCATTACCGTGCGCCTGGCCACTTTTCTCGTCTGCCTAGTATTGGAATTTTCCTTATTGCCAGATAATTTTCTAATCATTAATACGTACTTATGGACATCTAAATTTATCGCAAGAATAAAGCATAATGCTGCGGGAATTAGCAGCCACCATTTAATGGACACATCGGTAAGCCTAGCGGCCTCCTTCGAGTTGCCAAATTCTGCCATCGCAGTAGTAGCAATTACTACAATATTTAATAGTACAAACAAAAAGATAAAAATAGGCTTACGGTTGCGTTTAAAAAAACCAGACTTTTTTTCACTTTCCGATTTAGTATTGGACATCTTTAACTTCTAAGGCCTCTTATATTAGGATATTCGTCAATCAGAACACGGACACAACCGGCAATCGGAATTGCAATGATTGCACCGAGCAAACCAAACATATACATGCCGATAGTAATTGCGCACAAAATCAAGATTGGTTGCAAATTAAGTGCATCCCCTTGAATCTTAGGCGCAATGAGGTTGTTTTCTATTTGTGCGTATATTATGTAGATAATAGCAAACACCAAAGCGGCTACCGGGCTGGAGAAAAATAGCACCACGGTAACCAATGTTCCGCCAATAAACTGGCCAAACATCGGAATCATGTAGAAAATCATCGTAATCATACCCATTGGAATTGCTAGGCTGGGTGAAAAGCCTAGGATTAATGACAGAATAAACACAATCACTATAGCGGCACATCCGTCAATCATCGCCACAATCATTTGTCTAGAAACATAAGTAGAAACTACGTTAGCCATCTTAAAGCAAACGTTTCTAACCACATCAACGGATTTTTTATCATCTCCAGCGCTGAGGCTTGCCCACAAAGAATCAACCATGTCTGGACCCTCTAACAGGAATAGCAGGGTGAGTACCAATACTAAAACAATTTTCATTACGATATCCGCAATTCCGCTAACACTAGAAACTAGGTTATCGCCCAAAAGCCCGAGCATATTGTTAGAAATACTGGTGAGCGAACTAGTAATTTCGTTTTGAAGATTATCTATGCCAATATTTTTACCAAAAGCGTTGATTCCTTCCCAGCCGCCAAAAGTAGATTCAAATGTTTCTGGCACGTGCTGAAGAAAGCGAGCAGTTTCGTTTACTACCACCGGGCCTACAATAGCGATAATTCCCCCAATTACGGTTACTACGATTAGGTATGCAAAAATCGCAGATAAACTCTGATGTTTTTTATCTTTGCCAAAATGCTTAGTGAAAAAATTATTCACTTTTCTTACAAGTGGCTTAAGCGCCAAAGCCAAGAAAATTGAAATACCAACTATAATTAAGCCAGTTTGTGCCTTATATAAAAAGAACAAAACTCCTGCTATAATTAATGGTACTAACCAAAACTTAACAAACGTCCTTAAATCAGTTTCAATTTGTTTTGACATTAAACCTCCTTATTAAGCTCATTATAACACAAACACAATTAAAAATGTACTTTTACTTGGCCAAACAATCCCAAATGTATCTTAAAAATATAGCTATGCTATAATAGTATTAATAATGAAACTATTAATGCACACCTGTTGCGCACCATGTAGCGTATACTGTATAGACTCTCTGCGCTCCGAAGATATCGAGCCAACGCTTTTTTGGTATAACCCTAATATCCACCCATACATAGAATACAAAACCCGTCGTGATTGTCTAAGAGAATATGCCGATAAGATCGGTATAGAGTTAATTTTGCACGAAGAATATGGCTTGGACGAATTCTGCAAAAATGTATCTAATGATATTAGCAATCGCTGCGTCAACTATTGTTACCCTAAGCGGCTAAGTGAGACGGTGCGTTACGCCGCAGAAAATGGCTATGACGCTTTTACCACTACTCTGCTAGTTTCCCCCTATCAAAAACACGAAGAACTAAAAAGAGTTTGCGAAAAATTGGCCCAGGAGTCTGGCATTGAATTTTTGTATCGTGATTTTCGAATAGGATTTCGTGAGGGGCAGCAAAAAGCACGTGAGGCGGGCTTATATATGCAAAAATATTGTGGTTGTATTTTTAGTGAAGAGGAACGTTACCAAAAACAAATCAAAAGAGATCTAAGCGAGCTTAACTTACGCTAGTATCTATATCAAGTATGATATTAATTTTATATTTTGGAAACTCTTTCTTGACGGCCTTTAAAATCTCTTGGTAGATTTTTTCACGGTCGCCAGCTTTAAAATCTATTACAATGTCAAAAATAATTGATTTTTGCTTTTTATCAAGTGAGAAACCATGCAATTCGATTACGTGTTGATGCGAAAAAACGATATCATGTATCTTTTCATAAACTTCGCGAGTTTCTGGATCGTCTTTATTTACGGAATACACGCCAATCGTGTGTAGCATTATCCCATATCTTTGCATGATGTTTTTAGTAATACGGCGCGAAAGCTGATCGATATCGTTAACTGTAAGATTGCTGGGTAGTTCAATATGGACTGAGCCCATGTATTGATCAGGGCCATAGTCGTTTAGTACTAGATCATATACACCCAGTACAGATTTTTCTTTTTCTATTTCGTGTTTAATTTGGTCCATTAACTTTTGGTCGGCGCGTTTTCCGATCACACTATCGATCGCTTCTTTTACCAAATCTATACCAGCCTTAATAATATATGCAGAAACAATAATGCTAACATAAGCCTCGATATTGACATTAAAAATCATGTATACAATTACGGCTACTAGTACGGAAATAGAAAGTAGACCGTCGTTGAATGCGTCAATCCCGCTTGCCTTTAGTGCGCCAGATTTGATCTTTTCGCCACGTTTCTTAACAAAGAGACCAAGGATAAACTTGACGATAATGCCAATAACTAAAACGACAACGGTGGCAATATTATATTCAACGTCTTCTGGCTCGGCGATTTTCTTGACCGATTCCACTAGTGCAGTCAAGCCAGCATAAAGCACGATAGCGGAAACTACGAGCGAAGAGATGTATTCGGCACGACCGTGCCCGTACGGGTGCTCCTTGTCGGCGGATTTAGTTGCGTATTTTGCTCCCACAATAGTAATAATGCTAGAAAGCGCATCAGTGGTGTTATTCACTGCATCGGTAATAATTGCAATGGAGTGCGACAGCAGACCAATTATTGCTTTGGCGACGACTAGTAAAATGTTAGTGATAATGCTCAGTATGCTGATTTTTATTACTTCTGATTCTCTTTTGGTTTTTCCCATACGCCAATTATAGCACACGGCCAAGGTTTATTTTTCTAGAGAAAATGGTATAATATATTGATATGTTAGTTTCAGATTACAATTATGATTTACCAGAAGACAGAATCGCCAAATTCCCGCCTAAAGAGCGTGGTACTACGCGTCTTCTAGTTCTAGATCGTAAAACCGGCAAAACTTCCGACTCTTATTACCGAAATTTGGATGATTTTTTAAATCCAGGCGATGTCTTGATATTGAATGATACACGCGTGATGCAGTCGCGGCTTTTTTGCGAATTGCCAGATGGTCGCAAGCGCGAATTAGTAGTTTTAGAGAAACATGGAGATGAGCCCCAAAGAGTGATGTATCGGGGAAAATTGCGCGACGGTGACGAGTTGAAGGTTTCAGATTGTTTAATTACTATAAAAAAGATTCTCGGTAATGGTATTGCTGAGGTTGAATCGAATATTCCGCTGGCCGACCTCACAGAGATTGCCGGCACGGTTCCCTTGCCGCCGTATCTTCATCGCGATGCCACCGAGGCGGATAAAAAACGCTATCAAACCGTTTGGGCTAAAAATATGGGCTCAGCAGCTGCGCCAACAGCTTCGCTCAATATGACAGAAGATTTATTAGATAGACTACGCAAAAAAGGCGTTATTATCAAGTATCTTACTTTACATGTAGGTCTAGGTACGTTTTTGCCAATTAGGAGCGACAAAATCGAGGACCACAAAATGCATTCGGAATGGTTCAATATTCCAGAAGACACAATAGAAGCTATTACGAAAGCAAAACTGCAAAGCGCGGGTAGCCGAAATGTCTCTTTCGAAGGGCCTAAGACTTGGCCGAGCGGCCCGGAGCGGCCCGAGAAAGAGACATTCGGGCAGGCCCCGCGTCCTCGCATAGTTGCGCTTGGTACAACCGTGGCGCGGACTTTGGAATATTATGCCAAGACTGGTAAAACTTCTGGTGAGGATGATATATTTATCTACCCTGGTTTCGAGTTCCAAATCGTGGATGCTTTGATTACTAATTTTCACGCACCAAAATCTACTGTGCTAATGCTTGCTTCCGCCTTTGCGGGTTGGGATAATTTGAAGAATGCCTACAAGCACGCGATTGACGAAAAATACAATTTCTTAAGCTATGGAGATTCGATGCTGATATGTTAAAGTTTGATATTGAGAAAAAGAATGGTTTAGCTAGGGTGGGGGTAATACATACTCCTCACGGCGATATTAAAACACCAGCTTTTGTGGGCGCCGCTACGCGAGCCACAGTAAAGGCCCTCACAATGAAAGAAATGCGCGAGCTTGGCTCGCAGGCGATTCTGGCGAATACCTATCATTTAATTTTGGCGCCAGGGTCGGATCTAATCGCTGAGGCTGGTGGACTAGCGGAGTTTAGCTCTTGGCATGGCCCAACTTTTACCGATTCTGGCGGGTTCCAAATCTTTTCCCTGCCGGATGTAAAAATTACCGAAAACGGCGCTAAATTCAAATCACACATCAACGGCGACAAATTCGAAATGACACCAGAGTCATCGATGCAAGATCAATGGAAAATTGGTGCAGATGTTCACATGGCGTTTGACCACTTAGCCAAATCGGAAAGCTACGACGATATGAAAATCGCGATGGAGCGCACACATCGTTGGTTGGACCGTTGCATAGCAGAGCATAAAAGACTGCTAGGTGAAAGTAAAGGTCAAAACGCCTTTTTAGAGGACCATAAGCCTGGGCGAGCGCCCCTGAGCGTGTCCGAAAAAAAGGCTTTTGACCTTTACTCATGCCAAGAACAATATTTATACGCCGTGGTACAGGGCGGGACATTTAATGATCTGCGCGCAGAATCGGCGCAATATTGTGCAGGCAAAGACGTGGATGGCTTTGGTATTGGCGGTGTCTTTACGGCGGACGGTATGGACGAGATGCTTCAGACGGTAAATTCGATTCTGCCAGAAGAAAAACCGAGACACTTGCTTGGTATGGGGCAAGAGCCAATTGACTTATTTGTAGGCGCGGAATATGGTTGCGATACTTTTGATTGCGTGGGGCCAACTCGGATGGCAAGAAATGGCTCGCTTTATACTTTGGACGGACGGATTAATATTAAGAATGCTAAATTCAAACACGACTATTCGCCGGTGATGGAAGATTGTGATTGCGAGTGTTGTAAAAATTACACACGCGCATATCTGCATCATTTGTTTAAAACCGATGAAATCACCGCAAAGGTTCTGGCGTCAATCCATAATGAGCACTTTATCGTGCATACTGTCGATAAAATCCGCGAATCTTTACTCAATGATACTTTTTCGGAATATAAGAAAGAGTTTTTGACGCGTTATTATCACGATTAAAACGGCCGGAGATGCTCTAAAATCAAATCCTCCATTAACGAGTAGTCTAGGCTAAAAGACGCTTTTGAAGCTTTAACCATTTCGTCGGCAGAGATTCCGGCGTAGGATAAAAAATAGTTATTTTGATAGGCGAGTTGACGGATGAACTCGCGTTGAGTTCGGCCGTTACCTTCGCGAAATGGATGCAGGGCGTTGATTTCGGCAAGATAGTAAACCAGACGCTTGGCAAACTTCTTGGCTGGTAAATCTTTAAGATATTTCTCCGCTCTTAGTTCGCCAAAAATCCGTTTGGCTTCTTCTTCTAGTGCAAAAACTCGGCAGAAAAGATTCCCCTTGGCGATATCTACGGTGCGTACCTGTCCCGCCCAGTCGTAAATATCTTGGAAAAGATAGGCGTGGATAGCTTGAAGATGCTTAAAATCGAAATGGCCGACAATCGGGTCGTTTAATAATTCTTCCATCCGGTATTTAGTTAATTTCCGTTCTGCTTCGAGTAGTTCGTTATAGTCTTTAATATTAAACTTATTTTTTAGAACACGAGAATTTGGGTAACAGTAGGGATCGGCCATAGTTATTTTTGCCTCCGTTTAATTTCGGCAATTGTTTTTTGACGAAGCTCTTCTGTGGTGACTTTGGCTAGTTCATAGTCGCGTAGCTCTTGGATATCTTCATCGCTCAGCGGCATATTCTCGAGCTCAAAAGTAGCTACTACTTCGCGAATACGCTCGTTTGCGGAAATTGGGTATGCACCGGTGCGGATTGGGAACGGAATACTTTTAGTTTCGTCGGCACGAAGCAGCATCATCCGAATTACATCGGAAGTATTAGTGCCAAGACTTTCAAAAAGCTTGCCTACGCGCTCCTTCAGGTCCGCCGGCACGCGTACCTGGATTAAATTGTTGGTGGATTTGGTTTTAGCTATAGTATTACTCATACTACTATTGTATGACAATGTAATACAAAAATCAAGCATATATATTATATATGCTTAAATTTACCATAAGCTAAAGCCGGCAAAGGTTAACCTTCCAAAAAACTTGACAGCCCATTTTACAGATGCTATCATAAAAGCATAAGAGCCTAGCTCTAGGACTAGACTCGAAGTTGGTTGGTTAGCTCGTCATTTACGAGCTAACTTTTTACTTTGGCTTCTTCCCAGGAAGAGAAAAGTTACGGTAATTCGAAAACGCCATAGCGAAATCGTTATTCCCATCTACAACTCCTTTCTGAGCTTCTAGCTTACCTAGACTCGCTGTTTATTGAAGCTCCACACCCGCACGAATCCGCTATGGCGGACTCCTGCCGAGACTAGCCAGACTCCACTAAACCCCAAAGCCAACCTGGCGCCACTCTACTATATTGCAACAAAAATCTCAACCCCCTACTCGCCAAAAAATTAGCATAAGAATTATGGCGATTTTGATAGTGCTTTTACGCTAGTTTAGATATTGCCACACTGGACCGGAAGGAGTATCTTCTACGGTAATCCCCTTTTGTTTTAGGACGTCTCGAATCTCGTCGGAACGAGCGTAATCTTTATGCTCACGAGCAGCTTGTCGTTCAGAAATTAAGCCACGAGTCTCGTCATCAATATCTGGCGAATCAGAAATTAAATTTAAGCCAAATAATTCATCCACCTTCACCCAATCTTCCATCGAAAGTTCAGAAGTATCAATAATAGAAAATGCCTCGGCGGAATTGAGATTGTTATTGACTGCATCAAGAATGGATCCAATAACTAAACCTGATTTTTTTGAATGCATAAAATGATTTGAATTTTCAACACGTATATTCCTGACGGACCGGACAGGTTCGTCCCGAAGGGGCGGTTCTGTCCGCGTCCCAGCGTATGACGTGCTTAAAAATTCAAGTCCAGCATTCGAAAAATTAGGTTTAGTTGCATACGTGCTTTGATGCAACAATGCAATCTTATTTCGCCAATTCAACCTTCGTTGCTTGGCCGCTTCTAGACTTTCAAAGGTAAAATTGCGCGTGCCTTGGTAATGCCCAGATAATACCCACATTTTAAAGTCCATTGGCGAAAATCCGCGCTTTGCCAAATCATCTAATGTGTAAATATTACCTAGTGACTTAGATACTTTCTCGCCGTCAATCGTAATAAAATCACAATGCAGCCAATAGTGCGCCAGTTTTCTGCCAGTCATAGCGTAAGTCTCGGCGATCTCGTTGGTGTGATGAATCGGAATATGATCTATTCCTCCAGTATGAATATCAATTGGCTCACCAAGCTCTTTGTTAATAATCGTAGCGCACTCAAGATGCCAACCTGGATAACCAGGTCGTCCTAAATAGTCCCATCGCATGGCGTGTTTTTCGCCCGGTTTAATAAATTTCCAGACCGCAAAATCCGAGGCGTTACGTTTTTCCTCAGAAAATCCTACCCTAGCCCCCGCCTTTAATCCTGCTAGATCCAACTTGGCAAAATTAGCATAACTAGAAAACTGGGCTGTATCGTAATAAATTCCATCGCTAGTTTCATAGGTAAAACCATTCTTGGTCATTAGGTCAACCGCCTGCATATCTTCATCGATATAATCTGTAGCTCTAGCTAAAACGTCTGGTTCAATTAAACTTAAACCGTGATAATCCTTTAGAAATGCCTTGATATAATAATCCGCCACTTCATAAACGCTTTTCCCTTCTTTGGCGGCACCTTTTTCTAATTTGTCTTCCCCATCATCAGCATCCGAAACCAAGTGTCCCACGTCAGTTAAGTTAAGTACACGCTTAACTCGGTAGCCGTCTAGTTTAAGCACTCGCACTAATAAATCCCAATAGATATAGGCAGTTAAATTACCAATGTGGGCATAACTATAAACAGTAGGGCCACAGGTGTAGATTTTAACCACTCCACTTAGCGGTTTGAAGTCCTCAACCTTACGTTCTGCGGTATTATAAATCCTTAGCATCTAACTCCTTTTTTAAAAGTTTCTCAAGCTCGATATATTTATCGCGCGTCACCCCATGTCTACCATGAGTCTTAATTGCCACAATATCGCTATTTTTCTTCACTAAGCCAGGAACATTGTATGAAGCAATCAACTGATCCTCATCGCCATAAATCAAGGTTACCGGTAATTTTAGCTTGGCTAGATAACTATAATTTTCCTGATCTAGCACTATCTTGTCCATAGAATTCATAAAAGCCTTTTCCGCCAAAATGTGGGGATTTTTAATACTAACCGCTTTTTTAAATGCGTCAATTCCTAACATAAAGGCTGGATGCTTAAAATCATTCTTGGTATAAATTGGGGGCGATATCAAAATTAACTGAGAAATTTCGTTTTTATAAACTGAGGCATATCGAGTTACGATAAAGGTTCCAAGCGAATGACCAACCAAGACTAATGGGGTGTTTGCGTCCAGCTCCAGAATCGAATTATGTAACGCCGTAAGCTGATCATCGTAATCGTAATTAAGTTTGTCGTCTTTTAATGATTTACCAGAACCAAGCAAATCAAACGTCACAAATCTTATGGCGCCGAGTGCCGGAACTTCCTTAAAATGGTCTAGCGCTTTTTGGTAAGTGGAAGAATCCGAAGCAATTCCGTGAATCATTACTACGGTCAGGGCCTGATTAGGCGCCTTAGAGTCAAAAGTTTTTCTAAGTACTAATTTATTTTTGTCCATCTAATAACTCCGGTATAATTTTTACTAAATCCTTAACGGCGTCTTCGTAGGTCATATCGTAAGTCCTAAAACCAGCCGCCATCGGGTGACCACCACCACCAAAATAACCAGCAATCTTATCGGCAACCGGTGCCTCGCTGGTGCAACGAATTTTGCCAGTTAGTTTGCCGTCTGGATAAGTCTTAATTGCTACGGCTACCTTTACGCCTTCTACTAAACGCATCTCTTCCAAAATTAAGACGTTAGGGTTGTATTCGTCGGAATATTCACGAATATCTTCCCACGGAATATGCACGGTGGCGAGCTCTCCATCTAAAGAGTATTCTATTCTATGGATGAGCTCGGCCTTATAATCTAAAATCCGAGGTGATTTTTTCATAAACTCGCGGCGGCGATCTTCCAGCTCGGAGATGTTTGCTCCTAGTCTAGTTAATTCTGCCGCAATTTCAAAAGTCTCGTCCGTAACCGAGGAGCTAGTAAGCCCCAAAGTATCAGACAAAATACCTTGGAAAATTGCTTCAGCTGCGTCTTTATCGATGCTCCATCCACGGTCTTTGGCGATTCGGTAAATCACTTCCGCGCAGGCCGGTCTAATCTCAATGATGCTCTGGTGCGCAAAATTTAAATCGTCCGGCGTCTCATGATGGTCTAATACAAAAACCGGCGCATTATACAAACGATTTTTGATTGCGGTGTCGTCTAACAATTTAGACAACAATACTTCCGCGGCCGTATCCACGATAATGTAGCCATCAGCTTTATAGTCGAATTCATTAGTAATGCGTGACCAATCGGCAAAATAATGCAGATATTTAGGAATGCCTACTGGGCAATATAAAGAAACTTCCTTCCCTGGCAGTAAATAATCCAGTGCAATCGCCGAACCCAAAGAATCTCCATCTGGATTCTCTGCCTGAATGATGCAAATTCTGGTTTTTTCTTTTATAAATTCCTCAAACTCTAAATACATATATATTATTATAACAAAGACCAATAAAAAAACCTAATCTATGATAGAATATATTTATGACAATTTTTCGTGCGGATAAAAATTTTGAAAGATTCGAAGATGTTACGCCATCTCTATTAAAAAAAGAAAATGTTAAGCTTTTACTGTGTGATTTAGATAATACTTTGCGCCTTCACTCCGAGAAAGAGCCAGCAGACGAACTCCAGGAATGGATTAAGGACTGCCACGCTGCTGGAGTTAAGGTGGTAATAATTTCCAATAACGGTCGCAAAAAAATGATGCAAAAGTTTTGTGAGCCAATCAATGTGCCGTGTGTATGGTGGGCCAAAAAGCCCATGAGTAAAAAACTTACCGAAGCTATGGATAAATATAAAACCCCACCAGAATATACCGTGATGCTGGGGGATAAATGGTCTACAGATGTACTAGCGGCCAAATTTGCTGGCGTTAGGGCCTGGAAAGTGGAACACAGGAGATCGGTGGTATGAGTAAAAAAACAATTACCGGTCCTACTTGGCTTACTATTTTAAGGATACTACTAGCAATTTTGTTTATGATTTTCATCCTTTATCCAGCAAGTTGGGCTGTAGTCACGGCATTTATAATATTTATAGTTGCATCTGTAACAGATAAAATTGATGGACACTGGGCCAGAAAGACCAATAATGTTACGGACCTAGGCGCCTTTCTAGATCCACTAGCAGACAAGATACTAGTTAATTTAGCCTTGCTGGCTTTAGTGTATTTGCAAGCTGTACCAGTATGGGTATTTGCAATTATTCTGGTACGAGATTTTACTATAGATGGAATGCGGATGTCGGCAGCCAGAAAAAATATCACTATCTCGGCTTCTTTTTTCGGTAAGTTAAAAACCACCTTCCAGATGATTGCGATATTAATTCTTTTGCTAAGTTTGATCGTTAATTTAGAATGGATTAAAATTACCGGCGATGTTTTATTGTATATCGCCCTAGCTTTAACGGTTTTTTCTGGCCTAGATTATCTTAAAAAAGGCCGGAAATTACTAATAAAATAGTACAAGCAAAAGCGGTAGAATCGATTCTATCCAAAAATCCACCGTGTCCCTCGGAACCGCCTACTAGTATCTCGAGTTTTTTAAAGAAATCATTTTTGATGATGATTTCGTTAGAATCTTTAACTTCAAACTTACGCTTTAAGAGGCTTTCAAACAAATCACCCATTAGGGCGAGCGGTCCGCATAGAAGATACATCCAGTCTGTATTAAAATCGCCCCAAAATGCCATTTTAATTAGCACCAATCCTATAGCCATAGTTAGGCCCAGGATCGTACCCTCCCAAGTTTTATTTTTAGAGACATAAGGAAACGGACGTGACTTCTTAAAGATTTTGCCACCAAAGGCTTTGCCGAATAAATAAGCAAAAATATCGTACCCTGGGACGCCTAAAATAATATACCAAAAATGATCAACGTCGGTATTAACTACAAAAATCGTTCCCCAAATCAAAAACACAATTTCAAAAATCGCTAAGATAAGTCCGAGCATGGAGCTTTTTTTACGGAAAAAACTAAATAGTTCCACCATGGCTACCATGGCAAAAAACATAAAAATTAATTTAAAGGGTAGCCCGTGAAAAGTATAAAGCGCTACCAAGGCGACGGCAAACATGATTGTGCCGACGCTCACCCTAACCTTAAAATTCTTATCCATGCCATTATTATATCACTAAAAGAAAATGATGGTAAAATATAAGTATGCCTTTAGAATTACTTTACAACAAGATTAAAAACACTTTACGCAAAATCGATATGCGTCTAGAGCGTGCCAAATATGGCTATATCGATAAGCTCTCTAACTCTATTGAATATTTTGACGGTGGCTTATATGACGCCGTTTACGAAGCCTCTTGTAAATGGCCGCACAATGTCGCACTAGACTATTATAATATGCAAATCACCTACAAAGATATGATCAAAAAAATCAACAAGGTGGCAGCTGCGCTTAAAGCAATCGGTGCCAAAAAAGGCGATAATATCACCATTTGTATGCCTAATACGCCAGAAGAAATCTATATGTTTTACGCCGTAAACGAAATTGGCGCGGTGGCCAATATGGTGCACCCCCTATCTTCCGAAAAAGAGATCGAAGATTATCTTAATCAAGCCGGTTCAAAAATTATGTTTTGTATTGATATTGCTTATACCAAGGTAGAGGCAATCATCAAAAATACTTCGATAGAGCAAGTTATTGTAGTATCAGCTATTCGCTCGATGGATTTTATAGTGCGAGCAGTATATAAGCTCACCAAGGGGCGCAAAAATCATATTAAAAAAGATCAATATGTTACCACTTGGGATCGCTTCCTATTTAAAGCTAATAAATATATTGGCAATCCTCACACAAGGGTAGACTCAAACGATGCAGCCGTAATTATGTATTCTGGCGGTACCACCGGTAAACCCAAAGGCGTTATTCTCTCCAATTTAAATTTTAATGCTCAGGCGCTGGGCGCTAAATATCTAGTACCGGAACTTTTAAAGCCCTCCCACTCTTTCTTAACTTTCTTACCCAATTTCCATGCATTTGGGCTAGGCGTTTGTATCCATATGCCGTTATATTTTGGCTGCCGAGTAGTATTAATACCGCAATTTAACGCCAAAAAACTCCGCAAGTATATTCGTAAATACCACATCAATATCTTGGTTGGTGTGCCTACAGTGTTTGAGTATTTAACTAAACTTAAAATGGGTAACAAAGAATTAAAGGGCGTAAAGGGCGTAGTGTCGGGCGGCGATATGATCAGCCTTTCCGCTAAGGAGCGGATTAATGATTTTCTTAAAGCCCACGGCTCAAAAACAGTGATAGAAAACGGGTATGGCCTAACCGAGGCCTCGGGCGGATTTATCTTCTCGCCACGAAGTGTTGCCGAGGATCCAGATGCTATCGGCTATCCGTTGCCGGATAATGATGTAATTATTTTAGATCTTAAAACCGGCAAAAAAGCTGCTCCGGGTAAAGATGGCGAAATCGTGGTACGCGGGCTCTCCGTAATGAAGGGCTATCTAAATAAACCAGAAGAAACCAAAAAAGCTTTTGTAGAAGTAGGTGGCAAAAAATACTTACGCACCGGGGATATTGGCTACAAAGACGAAAAGGGTGTTTTCCATTTTCGTTCCAGGTTAAAACGCATGATTATTTCTAACGGTTATAATATCTACCCCGCCAATATAGAAGATGTAACCCTAAAATGCACGGCTGTAGCTAGTTGCGCGGTGGTTGGACGTGAAGATGATTTGCGCGGTCAAAAAGTAGTTGTGTTTGTTGTTCCTAAAGAAAATACCAGTGAAAGAGCTATTAGAAAAGAGCTAAACACTATTTACAAAAAATACCTAGCCAAATACGAAATTCCGCGCGAAATCCGCTTTCTACCTGAACTCCCCAAAACCAAATTAGCCAAAATCGACTTTAAAGCTCTCGAACAATTATAATTAGCTTTTAGGGGTGTCCGGAGGTTACGACCGAGGATGAAGGGCGCGAGCCCCGTAACGGACCGCCCCTTGGGACGCGGACGACCCGAAGGGTCGACGGGCGCGAGCGACCCGTCCCCTAAAAGCTGATTATAATTGTGTCCGGTTTTCTAAGGCCGCACCAAGAGTAATTTGGTCTGCGTAAGACAAATCTACGCCCAGTGGCAACCCACGTGCCAATCTGGTTAACTTAAGTTCTGGATTTTGTTCATGGAGTAATTTTTCTAGCAAAAGCGCCGTAGATTCCCCCTCTACAGACGGATTGGTGGCAATAATAACTTCTTTTGCGTTATCGTTATTAACGCGCTTAATTAATTCGCCAATGTGCAATTGGTCCGGTGTGATTCCGTCAATTGGCGAAATTGCCCCGCCCAGTACGTGATAAGTTCCTTTATAAGCTTTAGTTTGCTCTATCGCATAGATGTCGAGTGGCTCCTCTACTACTAGTATTGTAGTCTTGTCCCGCTCTGGATTGGTATAAAATTCAGACATTTCCTGGTCTTTATCTATCAATGCAAAAGTAATTGGGCAGGATTTTACGCCCGTATGTAAGTTTGCTAAGCTTTCCGCAATATTATTAGAAATTTGGGGGTTAGTTTTAAAAAGATAATAAGCATACCGTTCGGCCGTGCGTGGACCCACGCCAGGCAAAGCAGACAAAGCCTCTATTACGTTTTCTAAAGCCGAAGGCAACATTTTTACATTCCGCCAAGACCAAGATTACCAAGACCACCCATCAAAGGTTTCATTTTGTCGGTAGCGATTTCTTGGGCTTTGGCGAAACCATCACGCATACAGTTTTCGATCCAGCGCTCTAGTTCATGAATGTCGTCTAAATCTACCTTTTCTGGATCAATTTTGACTTTTTTAACTTTTAATTCGCCATTAATTTGTACTACTACAGCACCATCACCGGCTTCTACTTCCACAATTTCGTTTTTTAATTCTTTTTGAGCCTTACGTAACTGATTAAGTAATTTCATTTGGTCCATTGTTTGACCCATGTTAATCTCCTTCTTTTTCTGTATATAGATATATTATATCAGAGTTTTCTCGCATTGGCGAAGTAATTATCCTTTCTAACTTAAGGTGTTCCGGAGTTTTTTCTAAAGCCCCAATCGTAGCAAAGCCTGCTGTGTCGTCCGGCAATTCATTAATCACTTCTAGCTCGCTAGAAGCTTCTAAGATTTTGTAAAAATCATAGTTATCCTTAGCCAGTAGACGCCCTTCGTTTAGGTTTTCCCTAATTACATTTAAGTTATAACTAAACTCATTAGCAATATTGGGGTTATAACGATAACCGTAAATATATTGCAAAAGATTAGGAATAATCATGATACCAAACAAGATAGAGAGTGGAATTGCCGCCGAAATTCTAGCGTAAGGATTTTCCGGGAATAGACCGTACCATTTTTCCAGAACATATTTAAGTCCGTGTGCAATCAGTATGGATAAAGGCAAAATTAAGAAAATAATTGCATCAGGGTTAAAGCCAGTAATAATCAAACAGAATACAATCAAAATCGAAGCAATGGAATTTCTAGAAGCGAAAAATCCTTTAGTAGTAGAAAATAGGCCAATCAAAATTAACGCAAATAGTGGCAGACTGATTAGTGGTGACAAAAACACACTTTCAGCGGTGCTGCGCCAGGAAAATAGCGGAGATATCGCCTGTCCAATATTGTTAAAAAATTCCGAAATATGGTAATCCTTGGCAAATAGCAGCTCCATGATTGTGCCGGGATGCTTTACGATACTGAGGCCGAGCAACGTAAAGCCGCCTAGCAGAATTATCCCTACTACTACGAGCGGAATCTTGGGTAAATTTTTGACCACAAACCGAAGATGCGGCTGAAAAACTACAAATAACGCGCAAAAAATCGCAAAATACACCATATATGGCGTAAATATAGATAAAAGCATGGCAATGGCAAAAACAAAACAGTATAAAGGTTTGGGGCGATTTTCGCCTTGAATTTTAGAACCCAACCAAAGTAGCAGCGTGGGCCAAAATACTAGCATAATTAACGGTGTGCCAGAACCAGCTAGGAACAAAAATGGAGTTGATAGAATGATTAAACAGGACGCCAGTAGTGAAACATTGCTTTTAAACCAGCGGTTTAAGAGCAAAATCAAAAGGAATCCTAAACCTAGTCCAATCAAAATACTAGGGAGTTTAATGGAAAAAGTAGTTAGACCTAAAAATGTGATGGCGTATTTTTGTAAAACTCGGTAAGGCAAATCTACTAAATCGCCATTAAGCACACCTTCCCTACCAAGATAATAAGATTTGGTAGCGGAATTAATCTCGGCTGGCGATAATCCATTTTGCGCAATCATCGGTAGCAAGAATAGGAGTGTAGCAAAAGCCAGCCCTAAAATCGAATAACCAATCACAAATCGATAGCGATATAAAAAAAGCTTAGAAATAATAATTTTTTTCTTCACATAAGTATTATAACATACTATTCGTGAGTTTCGTCGAGCGACATAAAACGTAGTAGTTCCGGATGGAAGTATAACTTAATTTTACCCACACCACCGTGGCGGTGCTTGGCGATAATTAGTTCGGTAATATGGGTTTCCTCATAATCATCGTCATTCTGGCGATAATAATCTGGGCGGTGCAAGAACATCACAAGGTCGGCGTCCTGCTCAATCGAACCAGACTCACGTAGGTCTGAAAGTACCGGACGCGGGTCGTCCCTACCAGTCACACTACGCGAAAGCTGTGCCAAGGCTACTACCGGGATTTCTAGTTCCCTGGCTAAAATCTTTAGCCCACGAGAAATTTCCGTGACTTCCTGTACACGGTTACCCTTATAACGATCCGAACCCTGAATTAGCTGCAAATAGTCTACAATCACAATACCGATGTCGTGATCGTGCATGGCGCGTCTGGCTTTATTCCTTAACTCTACAATCGTCATCGAGCTAGTATCGTCAATAAAAATCGGGATTTCGTCCATCTCCTCCATGGCATCGCCAATTTGCTGGAATTCCTCATCAGAAAGATTTCCTGTGCGCATTTTCCAGTTATCAACTCCAGATACGTCCGAAATCATCCGGTCTACGATTTCATTGCGGGCCATCTCCATCGAGAAAAACAGCACACCTTTCTTATTGATGCTGGCGATATTGTAGGCCAAGTTTTGGGCAAAAGTAGTTTTACCCATAGCCGGACGTGCCCCTATGATAATTAAGTCACCTTTTTGAAACCCAGCAGTTTTTTTATCGATATCCCTAAAGCCGGTTTTAAGTCCTCTTAGGGCTCCCCGGTTTTTGTGGAGTTCGGCAATCCTTTCTAAAGCATCCGCCAAAAGTTCGTCCATGGGTACATACTCACTACGTACTACTTTATCAGATACCTCAAAGAGCTCGCGTTCGGCTGCGCCCACTAAATTGTCTACATCGGCGTTTTCTTCATAGGCTTTATTGGCAATTTCTGTTCCAGCTTTTACTAATCGGCGTCGCACCGAGGCTTTTTCTACAATCTCGGCATAGGCTTTAGCGTGCGAAGCCGCCGGCACAAAATTAGAAAGTTCTGTAAGATACGGTGCCCCACCAATTTCTTTTAATTTTTTATTAGCTTTAAGTTCAGAAGTTAAAGTTAAGAGATCAATCGGCTTGTGTTGGTCGTATAGACTTAACATAGTTTCAAAAATAGTCTCATGACGTTTGTCATAAAAATCTCGGGGCTTAATAATTGGCAGTACTTCCGTAATTACATCGTCAGCTAGCATGATAGCGCCAAGTAAGGATTTTTCGGCTACAATATCTTGTGGCGGCGTTCTGCCTTCCGTTTTAGAATGGGTTACCTCCTGCGTCATTTTTTACCTCACCTCCCATTATATCAGAAAATTTATCAAGCAGCTCGTCTTTTTGTGCGCCATTAGGGATATCTCCTACCTCGTGAATGGTAATTTTTACACCACCAGACGCCTCTACCAAGATTCTTTTATTATTCTCGCGTGAGAGAATAGTCTTAACGATTTTCTTTTCGGGATATAGTTCTAGCTCACCGTTAATAAATCTGTGTTCGCACTTAATCAGCTGCGAATAAACCGCATCGTTTAGCTCTTGTACTCTTTCAATAAAACCATCAAAGTTAAAATCCTTCGGCGTGGTTGTGATAGCAGGGCTAGGAGTAACGCTAGCCTTGGGGGTGGGTCTTGCGGTAGGCTTAGATTTACTGCTAGCAGCAGGCGCCATACTTACTGGAGTGGGCTTAGCGTTAAGGGCTGGCCCAGCACCGGCGCTAGTAAGTGCCACCAAAAGCCTAGCCTCGGCAAAAGGTGCCCTAATATCTGGTAGCTGACTAAGCAAAGGCAAAAACTCGGGTTTAGGACTATCAATAACTCGTTCAATTATTTCTTCCGCTAAAGTTTCTGGCTTGATGCCGCTAGACAGCAAATTTTTAAGCTCGCTTGTAATACCATTGAGATCGCCACTAACATATTTATCTAGTAGTAGATTAATCTTCTCGTCTTCGGGCAGCCCAAGGGCGTTTGTTACGGCCTCCTTAGTAATCTCATCGTTAGAAAGTGTAGAAATTTGATCTAGTAGCGATAAAGAATCCCTAAACGAACCCCCACCCCGTTTTACAATAATATCCAGTGCGGCGTCATCAATTTTGATTTTTTCTTGGTCGGAAATTTTGCGTAGATATTTAAACATCGTATCGTGATCCGCTAGCTTAAAGGTATAACTTTGGGCTCTAGAGGTAATTGTAATTGGCACCTTGTAGGCGTCCGTAGTGGCCATGATAAAAATTACGTGCCTCGGCGGCTCTTCTAGAGTTTTAAGTAGTGCATTAAAAGCTTCTTTGGTCAGCATGTGGACTTCGTCTATGATATATATCTTGTATTTGCCGCTAGTAGGAGCAATCATGGCCTTTTCGCGGAGCTCTCTAATATTATCAATACCACGGTTACTAGCCCCGTCGATTTCTACAATATCCACGTAATCGTCTTCTAGCTCATATTTAAAGCCATTTACCTCGTGCGCAAAAATCCGCGCTACCGAAGTTTTGCCGGTGCCACGCGGTCCCACAAAAAGATAGGCGTGCGAAACCTTCCCTTGTTTTAAGGAATTAGACAAAATATCCGTAACCTGGGATTGCCCCACCACTTCCGCCAGGGTCTTGGGTCTATATTTACGATATAAAGCCTTAGCCATGCTACCCCTACAGGGCAGCTTCTACTGCCGCCCACGTTGCATCATCATTATTGGCAGGAATAGTCACAGAAACTTGCGAGCCCTCACGCAAATGGAAATATGTAACAGAAGCATATAAAATTTGATATTCCTTACCGGCAACTTCTACAAAATACTTATCATCATGATGAGTAAGCGTACCAATTACGGTGCGACGCTCTACCGGCCCAATCTGCTTATAGAGGAACTTGCCATCTTCCGTGATGGTGAGTTTCATGATGTCACCCTCTACTAGCTTAGATTTAGAAGCATAGTTAGCTGGTACTGGATAATTTTTGCCATCTGGACCAATCATGATCTGCCCATCAAAAATGCCTTCGATAATCTTACCCTCTGGGCCAGAAACCACAGTTTCTCTAGGCGCAGCAATGGTATCCCCATCGCCAAGAATGGAAAATAATAGCTCTTTAGCAGCCGACAGATTAGTCTCTGCCTCGCTTAATAGACTACGTAGTCTTTTTATTTGTTTTTCTGGTATTTCAGACATCACCTCGCATCCTGTCTAAATATAGTATTAATATTATATTATATCTCATTTGGCGTAAAGTCAAGATATTTTTAAGAAAGTTTTCCACGGGAAAAACAGTGGTCGCCTGCAAAATGTTGTAAAAAATACATATAAACATAAGCAGTTATTTTAGGCAATGGAATGGTACCTTTGGGGACCGTAAGCTTGGGCGAGCGCCCTTGAGCGCGTCCCCAAAGGTACCATTCCATTGCTACTAAGTAAGACTACGTTTAGGCTTATTATTCTGCCACCTTAAACAGCCCAGTATGTTTCTTACCGTCATAAATCATGGTAGGAATACCTTTAACATGAATCTGATTTTCTACAATATCACGATTCTCGTTCATTTTAGTGGTAATTTCGTCTAGTTCGCTAATTTCACGGATTTCTTGAATTTTACCGTTATCTAACCCAGCCTCTTTTAGCCAGCTCTCTAGCTTAGCCCTAGCCTCCTCCTCGGAATACTCATCATTAAACATATTTTGATACGAAATTTCATCGTGATTTTTGCCAGTATAAATCCGGTCTATAATTTTAAGAGCTAGCCCAGATTCTATTTGCTCTGCCGCAAACATATAGCGCACGATTATGGCAGAATTTTTAAATTTAAAGTTCCCATCTGCATCCTGGATCGCAAAAGGTACCAGCCTTACGTTATAAGTATTAAAGAACCCAGCTTCCTTTTGGTTGCGATAAGAAATCATACAAACCGAGCAGCCTGGATCAAAGATGTCTACCGCCACTGGCGCATCCTCCGGCTCGTTCACTGCAATGTAGTTAAAGCTGTAATCATCTGCATTATAAGAACGGAATTTATCCGGGATAGCCTCAAAAATCTCGCCCCATTCGGCAAACCAACGGCCGGTGGCCTCAAGAGGATTAGAGGGCTCACTTTCGTCGATCGAACAAACTTCCGAACCCAAAGAGCAAGCCGAGGGCTTAGTTACGTTGCAAGTCCCTAGCGCCCAAAGCGCCAGCAGCGATTTGATAGAAATAATAATTGCCCATACTACCACCACCACAATCACTACCGACAAAATTTCTATCACGATAGAAAGCGGCTTAACCCAGTTAGGGTGTTTAATAATAATTTTAGAAAGTAGTGTATTTTTAACATCATCTTTAAAGCCGGTTTCGCATTTTTGGAGGCGCATTTTAGTCCATAAACATCCCCAAGAACGCTTTAAAGTTTTAGTATAAGACTTCCAAAGCTTAGGCTTAAAAATCGACAGAATCGCCACAAACACCCCCACCAGTGCCAAGATAATAAACGCTGCAATACAAACCATGACAATATTATACCATAACGCTGTCGCAGAAATCTAAAGTTCCGTGGGGCTCTTCACAAAACAAACTACGAACCCGTAACCATACACCTAGCCATCCTACCGTAATACTTAGTGCTGCTAATGGTACCAGGGTTAACACTACTACTGCCGAAGACCATACTGTAGGCGCCGTTACTATTGCCGGCCGTAGAAGACCAATAGCCGCCGTAAGAACTACGACCGCTAATAGACGTACCATAAACGTAGCCAGAGTAGACAAAATTCTGAGGATAAGAACGTAATTTGTTAGATGCAGTTCCATCGGTAATATTTTGGTCATTATTAAGTTTATAATTTAAATAATAGAATCCTCCAGACGTATTGCCACCCTTAGTGCCAG
>JAFQXV010000009.1 GCA_017406775.1 Candidatus Saccharimonadota bacterium
AACTTCAAAGAAAATCCTTGCGGAGGCTAAAATCGAGCCTACCACTCGGGTGAAAGATCTCACCGAGGCTGACGAACAGAAAATCAATGACATTATCTCTAAGGAGTATCATGTTGAAGGTGATCTAAGGCGCCTCGTGAGCAATAATATTAAACGTATAAAGGATATTAATTCCTATAAGGGAATGCGTCACAAGGCTAAGTTACCAGTCAACGGCCAACGTACCCGCACGAATGCACGTACTCGTAAGGGTAAGGCGATCGCGGTCGGTGGTGCACAACCTAAAGCAGCGAGTAAGACTTAAGGAGATAATATGGCAGAAGAAGAAAAAGTTAAGACTACTGATGCTGCGGCTGACACTCAAGAAGTTGCAACTGTCTCTAAGTCTAAATCTAAAAAAGTTAAACGCATCGTAAATGCCGGTGCGGTTCATATCCAGGCTACTTTTAACAACACTATTATTAGTGTAACCGATAAAAGTGGTGGTGTGTTGTCAGCATCGTCGGCTGGAGCTAATGGTTTTCGTGGTTCTAAGAAGGGTACGGCTTTTGCGGCTGGTGTAGCAGCAGAAAAAGCCCTTGAAATCGCCAAGAAAAATCACGCTCTGAACTCGGTTGATGTATATGTATCTGGTATTGGTTTGGGCCGAGATGCGGCGATTAGAGCTGTATCCGCAGCCGGGATCAAGATTGATAGCATCACGGATGTAACCCCAATTCAGCACGGCGGTGTGCGTCCTAAGGGAGAAAGGAAACCATAATGGCAAGAGATATTACTCCGATTGTTAAGCAAAGTCGCCGTGAAGGTTTTGCACTTGCACCCAAGGCGCACAAAGTAATGGCAAAAAAATCTGGCATTCCGGGCGAGCATGGTGATATGCGGGTAAGAGGCGGTAGCTTGTATCTTACTCAACTACGCGAAAAACAAAAAGTTCGCCGCATGTACGGTTTGCTAGAAAAACAATTTGCTAAATTAATGAAAGAAGCCCAAAAGTCCGATGGCTTAACCGGCGAAAAACTTTTGGAGCTTTTAGAGCGTAGAGCCGATAACGTAATTTTTAGAGCTGGTTTTGCTCTAACTCGTCGTCAGGCAAGACAACTAGTATCTCACGGACATTTCCTACTTAATGGACGCAGAATTGATATTCCTTCAATTCGTTTAAATCCAGGGGATGTTTTAGAAGTACGCCCTAAGTCCGCAAAGGCAGAATATTTCAAGAATCTTCCGAATATCACCGGAGCGGCTAATGTAACTCCGCTTTCTTGGTTAAAGGTCGACGCGAAGAAAATGAAAATTGAAATCACAGGTTTGCCGAAACGTGAAGAGGCGGAGCCTGGCATTAACGAACAACTAATCGTTGAGTATTACTCACGCTAAGGAGACAAAGGACATGACAACTAAAAATATTCATGAGGCATCACTTGCTAGCGTAAAAGAGTTAAGCGATACAAGAGCTGAATTTGTAATAAAGCCACTTTATTATGGATACGGCAATACTCTAGGTAACTCACTCAGGAGAGTTTTACTTTCTAGTGTTAAGGGTGCTGCGATTACAGCTTTCTCGATTGAAGGCTCTAGTCACGAATATGCGGTGATTCCTGGCATTAGAGAAGACGTAGTAGATATTATGCTCAATCTTAAAAATATTCGTTTTAAGATGCATACAGATGCTCCAGTGGAACTTTCCCTTGAGATTAAGGGCGACAAACAGTCCGAGAAAGATGGTGATAAGCGCGTTGTGGCTGGCGATATTAAATTGCCTGCCGAGGTAGAAATTGCCAATCCAAATCAGGTAATTTGTCATATCGACGATCCAAAGAAAACTCTCAAAATGAATTTTGTAGTGGAAACTGGTCGGGGTTATTTGACTATCGAGCAGGCTAGCGAGGATCGTGTACATTCTGACATGATTGCAGTGGATGCGGTGTTTACACCAGTTCTACGCGTGCGCTACAAAGTAGAGAATACTCGCGTGGGCCAGGATACCAATCTTCAACAGTTAACGATGGTAATTGATACCGACGGTACCATTACTCCTAAAGAAGCATTTGAAGAGGCTGCTGCAATTTTGGTTAATCAATATTCGGCTCTGGCTGGCGGTACTCAGGTAGAGTCTGCGCCTGCACCTGGCACACGTAAAGAAGAAGATGATTCTGGTCTCTCTCTACCGATTGAGGAGCTAGATTTGTCGGCTCGCACCGCCAATGCTTTACTAAATAACGACATCAAAACCATCCGTGATTTGGTGACATTATCAGAAACCGATCTTAAGGATTTGAAAGGTTTTGGTCAAAAAGCATTGGACGAAGTAAAAGAAAAGTTAACGGAGTTAAATATTTAATATGCATCGCCACAGTTATAAAGGCCGTAAATTTGGCCGTGAAACCGATCAGAGATTGGCGCTCACACGTGGGTTGATGTGCTCTCTGATTAAATATCAGTCCATCACTACTACTTTAGCTCGCGCTAAAGAGATTCGTAGAATGATGGAAAAATTAATCACAATGGCTAAAAAAGGTGATTTACATCACCGCAGGTTAGTAATTGCTAGATTGAATGATCTAGAGGCTGCTACCTTATTAGTCGACGTGATTGCTCCTCAGATTAAGAGGAATTCTGGTTACTTAAGGATTGAAAGGGCTGGTTATCGCAGAGGAGATAACTCAGAGATGGGAACTATCAGTTTTGTTGATAATATCTCTTTAGAAGTAGCCGAGAAACCAGAAAAAACTAAAGAAACTACTAAAAAGGAGGCTAAATAATGAAAACCTATAGTCAAAAAGCCTCAGAAATTAGCCGCGATTGGTACTTGATTGATGCTGGTTCGATGCCGCTAGGCAAGCTTGCGGTAGTAATTGCCGATAAGCTAATGGGGAAGTCTAAGGTTACTTATACGCCTCATATTGATAACGGTGATTATGTAGTAGTAATCAATGCTAAAAATGTAGTGGTAACTGGTGAAAAAATGACCCAAAAGAAATATTATCGCCATAGTGGTTACCCGGGCGGAATTAAAGAACTCAAACTTGAAGAAGTAATTGAGAAAAATCCAGCTAGAGTAATCGAAGAAGCGGTTAAGGAAATGTTACCAAAGAATAAATTAGCAGCTGAAAGAATGAAACGCTTACGCGTATTCGCTGGAGCCGAACATGCTCACGCTGCACAAAACCCGAAGGAGATTAAATAATGGTAGCTACTAAAAAATATACCTACGGGCTAGGACGACGTAAAGCTTCTACGGCGACTGCTCGTCTCTACAAGGGCAAAGGTGAAATCACAATCAATGGTAAGCCAGCACTAGAATATCTTTCTGGTAACAAGACTTACTTAGCAGAAATTACCGATCCACTAGCAATTGCCGAAAAGCAAAAAGAGTATGATATTACGATTTTAGCTAAGGGTGGTGGCTTGGCTGGACAGGTAGACGCAATTAAACTGGCCATTTCTAAGGCGCTAACGGTAGATGCACCTGATCTACGTCCAGTGCTAAAGAAAGCTGGTATGATGAAACGTGACCCACGCGAGAAAGAACGCAAGAAATACGGTTTGCGCTCGGCTCGTAGACGTGAACAATTCTCTAAGCGTTAAATTAAAACAACTAAAAGGTACTTTTTGGATACGCTTATGGGCGCTTGCCTAGGCTTATAATCCTTAAAGTACCTTTTTTGGTTGTCTATTTTGTATTGATTAGATTTTATTCTTGAGTTAGCCAATCTGCTATATCTATAATTTTAATTCCTTCAAATGTCCATTCTGGTTCGTGAGTATGTGCTATAAGATATTTTGGGTAGGCGTCTTTAATGCTGAGTAGAGAGGTGGTTTCACGGTTAAAAGTCTCTTCACTTGTAATGTCATATGATACTTGAAAGTACAGTTTTTCACTATCTTTTTCTGCAACAAAGTCAATTTCTTTACCACGAAGTGTACCAACATATACGTTGTATCCGCGGCGAAGTAGCTCAATTGCGACGATATTTTCGTAAATATTGCCAGTATTGATGTTTTTGGCGCCAAGTTTAGACGTTCTAATGGTGTGATCTACTAGATAGTATTTATCTTGGGAGCGGAGATATTCTTTGCCTTCAACGTCGTAGCGTTTTATTTTATAAAATGCGTAGGCGTTTGTGAAATACGATAGATAGCTCCCTACGGTTTTATTGTTAGTTTCGGCTCCCTCGGAATTTAAGATATTTGTAATGCTGCGGCCAGTGGTAGTGCGAGATATATTGTCTAGAAGAAAATCGCCAATTTTTTGTAGTAGAGTCGGATTCTGAATACCATATTTTTGTTCTATATCGCGAATAATAAGAGTGTCGTAGATTTCTGAAATGTAGCGTCTCTTTTCTGGCAAATCGTTGTAGATATATGAGCCCGCAAAGCCACCATTAATTACATAGCGATCAAACATCTTGTATTGATCCATTTTGCTATGCTCGTAGGAGAGGAATTCTTTGAAAGAAAAGGGAAAGATCTCTACTGGAAATACTCTACCCGCAAAGAGGGTAGCTAGGTCGTTGCCAAGTAAAAATGCATTTGATCCCGTAATGAAGATGTCGTATTTCTGAGAATTATGTAGACTATTAATGGCTTTTTCGAAGCCTTGACACATTTGAACTTCGTCAATTAAAAGAAAGTTTTGAGCATTAGAGATGTAATGTGATTCTATATAATCGTTAAGTTTATGGTACTCTTGAAGTCCTTCAAATTGGATGTTATTGAAATCGATGTGGATTATGTTTGCATTGGTTATTTCTTTGGCGATGTGTTCTTTAAGATTGGTCAGTAGGGTGGACTTACCGCTGCGGCGGACTCCAGTTATCACTTTGATATCTGGAGTACCGATAACCCTAGTTAAAGTTTTAAGATAATCTCGCTCTATTATTTTCATGTATGCTCCTTTTTTTGTATTTTAACATATATTTCCCAAAAATATAAAAATTTTAACTTTGGGAAATATTTAAGCATTTGCATTTCTCAAAAATACGTAAATACATGTTTTGGGAAATGGATATGGTTTGTTGTAGGTTGGGTTTGTAGTTTGCATTCTGCTTAGCAAAAAATATGATATAATAGTGCTATGGGGTGTTAGCTCAGCTGATAGAGTGCCGCATTCGCATTGCGGAGGTCGCGGGTTTGATTCCCGCACACTCCACCACGGTAGGAGCTGAATAAAAATCCAAAGTTCGCTTTGGATTTTTTGAAGCGACGCTCTGTGGAAGATGCGTTAGCATCTACCAAAAAATGAAAAGCCAAGAGTTTACTCTTGAATTTTTTATGCAAAAAAGTCTTCTTTTTTAAAAACATTTATGCTAAAATGGGGGTTAGAAACATAAGGAGGTTTTTGTGAAGAGAGTTATTTTAAATATTGGTAATTTGCCAGCCTTGGTCTTGACGCTGGTTACTGTTTTGGCTTTGTTTTGTCTTACTTCTTCTTACTCCTATGCAGAGATGGTTACGGTTAATGGTACTAATGGTATCGCTACGGCTTCGGCTAATGCGTCGGTAAATGTTTCGGCGGCTTGCTCTTTTACTAGCCATCTTGATACGGCGCATACGGCTACTATTGCGCCAGGTACTTATTCTGGTGCGAGTGGCTCTGAGTATGCAAACGGTATTGGTAAAACTACTTTTACCGTGATTTGTAATGATAGTGGTGGATATTCAATTTATGCAATAGGTTATGCTAATGAGGAATTTGGCAATAATAAACTACTGGCTACCGTTAATGGCTCACTGGCGCCTACTTATGATATTGTTACTGGTACGGCTACTTCTGGGGATACGTCTAACTGGGCGATGAAGCTTACGGCAGTATCGGGGTCTTATGCACCAAATATACTTGATAATTACAATAATTATCACAATGTCCCTAGCACTTATGCTAAGGTGGCTACTTTTGCGTCGGCTACGGATGGTTCGGTAGGTTCTAAGATGGAGGCTACTTATGGGGCGTACATTTCTGGTACGCAACTGGCAGGTACTTATAACGGCAAAGTCAAATACACCATGGTCCATCCAAGCACTGCGGAAGCACCCACTCAGCCTCAACCATCTACAGCCGGATGTATCTCTTATTGGCCAAATGCTAGCGGGGTCACAGATACTATGGGTAATCAGTGTAGTCTTGG
>JAFQXV010000001.1 GCA_017406775.1 Candidatus Saccharimonadota bacterium
CCAAGAGGTGAATTTTTGTATTCGTGTGGACTAACTTTAGCTACTATATTTTCCAATGACACTTGCTCCCCGGCATATACGATCTTTTCGCTATCATCATTATCAATAAATTCGACAGAATTCCTAAAGCTATACGGGACCATAATGGATGCCTCAGAGGATAATGCCGTAGTATCTACTTTACCCATAATATCTCCACCATTCGCCACAACCTGGACTCCTTTAGGCGTAGTCTTGATGCTATCATTTTTATTAGTTGACGCAACAGCCTTCAAAGTTTTTCCAACTTCTTCCGCACTAATTACGCGAGGATTGTTGCTTTCGGTCTTAGAGCTAGCATCCCCCAAACCATAATTATAGCTTTTAGCAATAGCGCCGCTCACCGCAAAAGCATTACTCCAATTACCTAAATTACCCTTATTTTGGTTAAATACCGTTCCTAATATCGTATTCCCATCACTAGTCTTTATACCGCCAGAATCAATTTGGATTTTTTTCAATTTAAAACTATATGCGCCTTGTGCCGCAGGATTATAATCAATTTTAAAATTAGTTTTGTCTCCAGGCTTAGCATAGATTGTCTTTGCATATTCGCCATAAGCGCTGACACTTTCATTCTTCACATTAATATTAAGGCTAGAAGTTGCACCAATACCCCGATATACTGCATAAACATTAGTATTAGCCGTTAAGCTATTAACTGTATAAGTATCCCCAGAAATTACCGCTCCATTAGCCTTATCCGATCGCCAACCAAGAAATGTAAAACCGCTTATGTCCGTCTTATTGACAAACGCACTGGTTCCATGATTTACTTTTTTGCTCCCTATCGCTTTACCACTATTTAAATCATCTCCTGCCTCCGTTACGGCGTACGCGGTAAGAGTTTTTTCCGGCTGAGCAATAGACGACATGCAAAATGCAGCTAAATTATCCTCGTTTGCTCCACTTTGTTTCATAGCCTCTAACATCAATTGCTCATAAGTAATACTCTTCCCGTTGTAATTACCAGCTATATCACCAAACCACCATCTAGACGGAGCTTTTCTATAATCAATGTTATACGTACCGTCTAGCGAATTTTCAATAACCCACTCCGTTTTATCCTCAACACTAGTACTCGAACTGGCCCTCCCCATATATATATGCCCTCGTTTATAAGGGAGCGGGATATCGCCACCAGTAATGTTTCTAATATATAGTAATCCTACACTTTTCTTAATATATCCGCCTATCGCTACCCATTCATCGTTTTTACACGTATCAAGACCGCTATAAGTTCCATCCCACCTTCTGTTGTTCAAAATCTCCTGATAAACCTTCTTTGGTACCAAAATCCAACGTGGACAATTTCTCGCACTGTAACAATCATAATTAACTTCTCCAGCACTACCAGGGCCACCGCCAGTTGCTGCTCCCAAAGCAAAAGCTTGATTTTCTATGAACAAGGTTGCAAACAAAGCGACAAACCCAATAACACAAAAGCACCAACTAATTCTCTTCATCATCCTCTAACTCCTGTAATTGTTGAATAAATATCTTTTTTAGCTCGCTGCCAATCCTGATTTTCCAAAACCATATCATCGGGCAACGCAACAATGTTACGTAAGACCTCAATCTGACCATCACGATTGCTCATTTCAGTATAAAAATTTAGCAACGTATTCAAAATAAAAAAGCGTTCTTGATTAGTAATATTTTGCTCTTTTTGCAATCCATCCCTTAATAAGGAAATAGCCTCGTCTTGCATGCCATTATAATATAACAAAATAGCCTTGTAGTATCTAGCGTCAACTCGTTCAGCTTGGACATCACTATTAGTTATTAGATTATTTAAATAGTCCAATAATTCATCATAATCCTGAGAATTGCCCTCGCCATACATATAACTGCTTATAGCATCGTTTAGTTGCTCCGAATCAATCTTCCCAAATTTGCTTTCGTTACTTAGAGATTGCTGCCCATTGCTCGCCACAAAAAAATCAAAGATATCAACACGATAATAGCAATAAGAAGGCCAATTAATACCGCAACCAAACTAGTCTTCGTCTTACCAGATTCTATTTTTTGCGAATCTTCAACTTCCACGTTTACAATTATACCATAACCATTTATTATTTACTAAATTTTTTTCTGAACCATTCATCTGCTGGTCCAGCTGTCATCATAATTACCAAATAATTGTTGTCAATGTATTTTTTTAGCTGATTGCTTAATTCATCACCAAGCTCCGCCGCTTCAGCAATTTCAGAGTTGACTAAATCTTCTATAAATTCCTCGGGTTTAATTACCTTTAGCCCTGGATTCTCTCGCGTTAAATAAGTCGGCAACCAAAAGATTTTATCTGCTTCCATAAAGGCGCTTTTGTATCCTGCCTTTACTTCGTGCTGCCTAGTATTTTGATGCGGCTGATAAACCACAACTACACCCTTTTTACCAGTTTTCTTTGCCTCGTCCTTGCAAACATTTATAGTTGCAGCAATCTCCTCCGGATGATGAGCATAATCTGTATAAACACCATCCGCAATCTTTTCAAATCTCCGACCTACGCCAGGAAAATTGTTTAATAAATGCACTACTTCAGCATGAGAAATCCTAGGCGCCATCTCCATAATCGCCACCGCTGCCAAACTCGCATCTTTCCGTCTTTCCGCTCCAGCTAATTTAAGCTTTTCTTCAAAAACCCCTCTTTCTATAACCTTTCTACTTTGGCTCTTAAACTGCTCAAAAGCCTCAATATATGATTCTCTAGTAGGATAGATATCCGGATGGTCATAAGAAATAGACGGAATTACTGCAAGCCATGGACGATATTTCAAAAAATTCCGATCGTACTCATCCGCCTCATAAACAAAAAACTTGTCACCTTTATGATACGCTCCACTCTGCGCAAACCCAAGCGTAGTCCCCACTATATAAGCCACCGGTAGCTTAGCCTTTAAGGCCGTCCACACAATCATTGCCGTAGTAGTAGTCTTACCGTGTGTGCCGGCCACTGCCACCATTTTTAAGCCCAACTTATCTACTAAAAACGCCGTAAAATCGTCCCTTTTTGTACATTTTAATCCTGCTTCTTTCGCCATTAAAAGTTCTGGATGATCTTCTGGCAAAGCAGAAGTATATACAAACCAATCAATATTTTGCAATTTGTTTTTCAAAAATTCGCCGTCTTGTTTACCAATCTTAATTTCTATTCCCGCTTTAATTAGCTCATCATAAACGGCACCTTTCGCTAAATCCGAACCCCAAACATTAAATCCAGCCGCCTTAGCCATCAACGCCAAAGGCCCCATGCCAGTCCCAGAGATGCCAGAAATATATATATTCATGATATAATATATTATACAATGAAAATTACCTCAGAACAAGAAATGATTAAATTTGGCGAAGAATTCGCAACGTCCCTACTCAAGCCAAATTCGCCCTCCGTAATTGAGCTTATTGGTGATGTTGGTGCCGGCAAAACTACTTTTGTACGCGGCCTGGCCAAAGGTCTAGGTATTAAAGAGCCCATTACTAGCCCTAGTTTTACCATTTCAAAATCTTACGCATTGCCAAATAACCGTTACTTGGTCCATTATGATTTTTATAGACTTGGCGACCCCGGCCTCATGGTAGAAAACTTTTACGAAAATATCAGTAATTCAAGCAATATCGTTCTTATAGAATGGGGTGAATCAGTTAAAAACCTTTTACCCGATAACCATATTACCATAACAATTAATTACAATGACGACAATACACGAAAGGTTAAAATAAAATGAATCTATACCTAGATACCTCAACTAGAGAGACTATTTTAAAATTAGACAACCAAGAATATCATTATATTTTTGACCGAGACTTAGCCGAAAAATTATTAAAATTCATCAACGATAAACTAGCCGAAAATGGCAAAACTTGGCAGAATATTACCAAAATTACTTTTATGAGCGGCCCAGGTTCTTTTACTGGTCTACGTATCGGCGCTGCTATTATCAATACACTTGCCTCAGAATTGAATATTCCACTTTACGACCATCACGGCAAAAAACACCCGATTATCCTCCCCGAATACGGTCACCCAGCCAATATTTCTAAACCAGTAAAATAATTATTTCTTGTTGTTTAATAAACTTTTTGCCAGCACCACAGAAAATATCGCAACCACCACTATAACCATTCCCTCCACCATCGCCATAATTAAATATCCACGCGTAGTATCCGGATGTACTACTAAGCTTTCACCAAGTGGCGCCACATATGATGGATCTGAAGGATCATAGGCAATTTGCACCCCATCATCCGCATTGGCGAAATCCGTATTCACTACGTTTAAACTCATTTTGTTAAACTTTATATTAAATTCTGAACCGTCAGCATCGCGATCTGCATGAAAAATTCTTATCACCGCACCTTCATCTTTTTTAACATTAATACCAGAATAGGCTGGCTCTTGATCTTGTATTCCCGAATAAACTTCGCCGTCTTGAGTAATCAACAACTCACCCTTAATTGCATCATGGATTCCGCCTAAATCAATTGCAAGCTCGTCACCAACAAACACAAAGGTATCATCGTCAGCTTTTATTTCCAAGCTTTCCTCTCCGCTAGCTAAAACCGTAAAAGGTACCGCAAAATTCATTGTAAATAAATGGTTGTGTCCATCCGTATTTACAAAATCACCTTCACTAAAGGCTACCTCATCTAATGGATAAAACTTTTCGTCTTCAAAAACAAAGGCAGTGTCCTCCTGCCGATAAGTTAGCATCAAACTCCCAGAATAGCTCTGGCTCTTGCCATCCACGTTATTAAACCAACGATTAATATCTTGTACTCCCTTGTTTGGTAGCAATTCGCCTCCACTCCCCACAAGCTCAAACTTGCTATTTAGTTTATAATCTACTAGTCCTTGTTCAATATTCTTATTATAATAACCACATTCAGACCATTCAAATTGTCTATCGTTAAGCGCCTCTGCATTTGCCTTATCGTATAAATTAACGCATGGGTCTGCTTTCTGGTCATAATAAGAAACTGCCAACTTTACGTTCTGCCCCTCAGTTACCCCTGCACTCGCCAAAATCGCATCCGGAGTTTTGGCTATTATATTTTCATGAATTTTTTCAATCGAATTAGAAATCCCCACCACCGCAAGTATAGATCCAAAACAAAGCACCACTAGCATTATTACGCCAAAGCACTGCATTCTTCTATGTTGCCTCTGAATCTTCTTTGCGCTCATAGCTATTTTTAGTATAAGTCTTTTTTAATTTAAAATCAAGTTATTCCACTGTCCACGGATCCGTAGCGGTACCACTACCACTCGTTACCAAAGTGTATGCATTAAACGATATTACTGGGCGGACACCCTTCTTATATGTAACGGGTTCTCCTCCAGCATTACCAGCCCTTGAGTCTAAGAAATAAGTCACAACATGTTGGCCTTGTCGCCAGCGTGGTGACATTGTCCAAAAATCGTTTCCAGAGTTTAAGAAGGACTTCAGACTAAACGCGGTTTGGCCAGCTGAGTTGCCATGCCCCGCAAAGACCAACTCATCCGCTGTTATTAAGGCAATTGGCGCAGTAAGCTGTTTATTGCCATTACTTGATCCACTTGTAGTATACAAATCTACCGTAGATCTCGGGCAACTTAATGTTGGTTCTTTATTAGTAGTATAAACTCTTACCTCTGGACCAAAGTTATAGCCAGTTACGCCAGTTTTATTATCATAAGGCACAATACTTGCAGATTGAGATACGGGACCATAAGAAGTGCTATACAAAGATCGATCATTGCAATATCCAGCACTACCCTCAAGCTTACTACCTATATTAGAGATGGTACTGGCAAAAGTACCTTCTATATATTTTTTGATGTTAGATTTAGTGCTGTTTACTGAGTAATTAGAGTCACTTCCAAAGATAGAGCTCACAACTGCCGCCGATGTTGCCGTTGTCTTAGCATAAGTAGCATTATAAGAGTATCCTACCGCGACTATACTATTCGCAACAGCATCGGATGTACTAGAATAAGTAATGCTAGTTGTCTGCGCATTGGTAGTCGATCTTGCGCACGTACCGTTAGAATACTTACCATTATAAATCATCTTTACGCCACCAGAACCAGTAGTCCTAATAATTCTCCAGCATTGCCCATTACTAGTTTTAACATAGTTTGGATATGCATCTGCTAAACCATCCGATCCATAAGTGCCTAATCCAGTATTAGTATCAAGAATACCACGATAGAAATAAATTGGGTCCGTATTCGCAGCGTCAGAAGAAGTTCCATAAATATCAGCATCGTATTTATACACGCCAGAATTTGCCTGCGTAATCCTATCCGATAGGTTAACATTATTTTCCGCCAAAGTTCCTTTGCTCTGACTTTCTACTCTATCATACAAGAAACCACCATATACACATCTTACGCTCTCGCCATAACTCTTGTCTGTCCAGCCATTACCAGGCCAAATACTATCCGCGCCAAATCCTACATGAAGAGCTTGCGATGCGTTACCAACCGTAGAAGAGAAATAATTCCCCGTTTCACCAAGCTCCGTCATAGTATTACCGCTTAAATAGCCAGAATAAACAAAGTTATTCGGGAATTTTCGCCATCTATTAGATGCTGCCGCCGTCTCCTCGTTAGTGTTACTACCACCCAATGCCTTATTTAGATAAATAAATCCACCAGTAGTGTCACCACCCTTTATTGCGGTCAAAGCATTTCCGTATGGCACAAACCAACCCATTGGACAAACAGACGAATAGGAAATCACCCATTTTTCAGAATTACGCTCAGTAGTGTTTGCTACAGTAGCTGGCCAGTTATAATAATTACCATAACTATATATATTTTGGCTATCAGCAGTCGCCACAGCAACCGGTGAAGTCGTATTAGTATTATTATAGCGCGGAATTCGGTATCCTTGGTTATTGCCAGTTACATTATCGGTACTATATAGGCTATTTGCTACTGTAGAATTTTCAAAATTCTCGCTTTCAGAGTTTGCCAAACCAATGAACGCACCACCAAAGCCCTGTGTTTTTGCCCTCAAGGTACTACCAACAGTGCTTAGTCTCAAGTTTTCAATCATCCAGCAATTGCCATCCGCCAATTTAGATACAGCATATACATTATTATCACGCGTATCGGTTAACCCAACGACCGCACCAGATGACAAGCTGCCACATCCATTCCAATTTTGCAAATTACCACTAGATTTAACCCAAATCGCATACATAGTAATCTCGCCTTGAGAATTCGCCCTCATCATCATAGCATTGTTAACGGTAATAGTTTCATTTGGACCATATACAGTACCCAACCTTACCGCCTCCGCTAATTCATCCGCAAAATTATTAGAATTCGGGTCAAGCTGCGTAGCACTCCATCCCGCAAAACCATATCCTGCTTTTTTGTAGTTTGCTGCATGAAGTGTAACCGTATCGCCAATTTTTACACCCTCATGATCCATATCCATACTAATACCAGCATCAGAATTATTGCCATCATAAGTAATGGAATATTCCCTACCCACCAAGCAGCGTAGCGTCATACCATATCCCTTATCATTAGATCCATTACCAGGATAAGCACTAGTATTATCTATACTCATTCTCCACGAACCCCCTCCGCCATTTGATGTCGAAGACCACCATCTTCCATAAACCCCTCTATTTACAGCCGAAGAGTTTTCATAATCACCAGCATAGACAAAATTCCCTGGGAATTTTCGCATCATCTTAGAAGCGTCCGTACCCTCCGTACCTTCCGTGTTAAAATATCTAGTCCGTCCCTCGGTCCAATTATCGTTTGGTGGATACCCAACTACGCCTATCATCATAAATCGAATGGTATTATTGCTATTATTTGCATCAGTTCCACCCACTGGCAATCGCCAACCAGTTGGACAAAGAGAAGAACTTTCCACAGACACTCCGACCGTAGAATGGTCATCAGTGTCAGCAATCGCTGCAGCCCACGTATAATAATTCCCGTACTCATATACATTCTGGTCAGCTGCAGTCATATCCGCAACAGAAGAAACAGTATTATTACTATTATATCGCGGGTAACGATACCCTGCATTTACCCCAGTTATATTACTTGAACTATATATACTATTTGCCGCAGTAGAACTAGTAAAATGACTAGTTTCTGGATTCGCCAACCCTTCAAAGTTACCCCCAAACCCTTGTGCTTTAGTCTCATCAGATGAGCCAGTAGTTCCAAGCCTCAAATTCTCAATCATCCAACAGTTGCCATCAGGATACTTAGTCACTGCATACACCATATTATCACGCGTGTCTCTTAACCCAATCACATCCCATACCTCTAGTTCACCACATCCATTTGTATCATCCCACCCCTGCATATTGCCAGAAGGTTTTACCCAAACCGCATACAAAGTTATCTGATTATTAGCGTCGGCTTTCTCAGCTAAAGCGCGGTTTACGGTAATACTTTCATTCGGCCCGAACACTAGCCCTTGGCCAGCTGCACTCTTTAAGTCGGTCGAAAAACTGCTGGACTCTGGATTAAGCTGCTCAGTACTCCAACCAGCAAAACCATAACCCGCCCTACGATAATTAGATGCATACAGCATTTCTTCGTCACCAATTGAAACATCATTATGCGCTACCGACATCGTGTATCCACTATCTGCCGAATTACCGTTATACACAATATCGTATTTTACATTCAATATACAACGAACAGAGAAACCATATCTCTTATAATAACCTGTGCTAACCGCCGGAAGAAAGCTCAACTCACTAATATACGAATTATACGAAGCATTTTGGCTACTGGCTGTAGCCGTCCAGTAACGCAAATTGGATCCTCGATTAGTAGCCGAATCTCCGTCCCATCTTCCCGAAAAAATATGATTATAAGGATACTCTCTAAGTTTCAAAGACATTGCTTCACCAGTTGGATCCGTCGAACTATCCATATCAACATCCAGCCCACCCAAAGATTTGCTCAGCCGTACAAAATCACCGTCACTTTTCCCTATTGGCAAATGCCAACCAGCAGGACAAATATCACCAGCAACACTCGCTGCGGATACACTATAAGTCCCCAACCCAGCTGTAGCTGCTCTCCAGCTATAATAATTCCCATAACTATAAATGTTCGCATCTTGCGTCGAAGACATATCCGATATGAAGTTTCTTACATTATCTGTATTTATCCAAGATTGATCGTAGCAACTTTGACTCATATCCGTACACCAATTCCGGCTAGATACCGGGAGCGCATATCCAGTTTCCGGATTATTAGTATCTGAGTTATCTAAAGCTACGGTGCTATCCAAACGCAAATTTTCCATCATCCAACAATTACCATCTGCCAGTCTGCCCACAGCATATACATTACCATCTCTTATATCCGTCAGCGCCGTTACCTCGCCAAAATCCATACTGGCACATCCTGTCCAATTCTGCATGTTACCGCCCGATTTAATCCAAACCGCGTATAACTTAATATTATTTGACGCATCCGCATAACTTATTACATCATTATTAGCCACTATCGTAGCGTTGGGACCAAAAATCAATCCATTATTAACCAAATCATCCAAATCGCTGGAAAACGTCTGCGAATCTGGATCTAACTGCTCCGTACTCCAGCCGGCGAATCCATATCCATCTCGCTTATAGTTAGGCGCATATAAAGATACCTCATCGTTCTCCCACACCTGCTCATTTTTTATGGACATCCCTATCCCAGAGTCGGACTCGTTTCCATCATACGAAATAGTGTATGGTTGACAAGCCATAGATACAGTCGCAAAATACACCAAAGATCCATCTACCTGTTCACTATCCTTTACCATTTTATATGTACCAGCCTCAATATCAGTCGAGGTAGCCACACCATAATAAACCGGGAAAACATCATCCACGTCAGTCTCGCTCATCACTCCACTTTCCGTCTTAATCGATGCTGCAGTCATATTAGCAGCTGGCACGGCATTAAAAATACTACTAGTAGTAGGGGCTATACTATTATTATAAAAATATCCCCACGTATTCGGCGCATTATTAAGGACTGTCATGCCATTCGAAGGAGAAAAGAAAGTCCCAGCTGCGTTCTTCTTGCTACTATCACCATCTAAATACAGATTCGTATCATTGACTGATGTTTTTAATGACATATTATACCCTGCGCGACAATTCGTGATTACTTCTATTTCATCAGAACTAACAGTAGCCGTTACGCTATCACCAGTAAGCATATCAATGCTCTGTGCGCCACTTGTAGTAATCGATAGATCATAGTCGGCTGCAAAAACTAAATCATCACTCAAACAAATGCAATTTATTAAAACAAAGCCAAAAGCAAAAAGAACCGCACATGCTATGCTTGTACTTTTACTTATATTTTTTGTTTTCAATAACGCACCTGTCATAGCTGATACCAGTATAGCATAGACATTTTATTTGCGCTAGTGTTTTTTTATTCGCTGATTCCTAAATTCTCATCGGATAATACGCTAGCATCAAATGGTTTTTCATACATATCAATTGCCTTAACTTCAATATTAAGGTTTTTTAAATATTCTTCAATTGTGCCAGCATCAAGCTTTTCCACTTTACCAAAATCATAATCTTCCTCCACTTCTTCCGCCTCGATTTCTTCTTCATCCGGCAAAAATCCTGGCCTAGAACGATCCAAATAGATATCGCCAGAATTATGATAAACAATTAAGGAAATACTCACCGTAATTATAGCTATTGCCACCGAAGCAATTCCCAAAAACACCAAATTCATTCCCCCTTTATTTTCGCCCCAATCAAATCTTTTTTTCTTTTCCGTCATATCTTTCCTCTTAATCCCTCTACTAATTTAGTTTGTTCAGAAATCAGTTGTCGCATTTTGAGCACATCCTGTTCCATAATCTTCCGCCGTTTTCGTACATCCACTAATTCATTATAAAATTTTTCTGGTTCGGTTTTACAATCTACTGCCACCAACTCCTCGAGCATTTGTTGATATTTAGTAAAATCATTCGCAAATATGGTCTTACCGCTAGCAAAACCGTTTTGGTTTTCCACAAAACCAGCATTAGATAAATTTTTTTCCACCAACTTAATATTTAAAGGAGTAATATATCTTGTTAGAATCGTTTCGTAATATGCTCCCAAAAATACCCTCGCCCTAGAATCATTTCTTTGTACAGTTTTTAAATTAGTCTTAATATTATCACATTTCTCTATGATGCTCTCTTTTTGCGTATCAGATATTGCGCTTACGGGAATCGATACAAAGCCAAGCACCAAAACCATCATAACCATCAAAAAACGTTTCATATTATGATTATATCATAGAGTTTAGTGCGAAATTTTGTTAACAAAATTGTTTAGTCGCGTTTTAACATTACCGTAAAAGCCTCAGACGGAATATCAATCTTACCAAATCTCTTCATGCGCGCTTTTCCTCGTTTTTGTTTCTCTAGTAATTTTGCCTTGCGATCGCGATCGCCAGTATGAATTTTCACTGTAACATCCTTCCGATAAGCACCAATAGTTTCCCGGGCAATTATTCTAGCACCAATTGCCGCCTGCAACGCCACTTCGTAGTTTTGGCGCGGAATCACCTCTTTTAATTTTTTAGTTACTTCCCGACCAATCGCCTCAGCCTCAATTCGGTGCGCCATCACCGATAACGCATCAATCTTATGTCCACCCACCAAAAAATCTATCCTTACTAAATCCTCTGTCTTGTAACCGCTCAGCTCATAGTTAAAAGAAGCATACCCAGAAGTAGCCGATTTAAGTTGATCGTAAAAATCAGTTAACAAATTTGCCATTGGCGCTTCAAAATCTATCACTGCTCTATCCTCTATATAAGAAACGTTAGTCTGGCGTCCACGTTTTTCATTAATCAAATTAAGCACACTACCAATCATGCTTTTTGGAAGAATTATTTCACCTTTTACCCAAGGCTCCCGTATTTCTCTAATTTCCGAAGCATCCGGCAAATCCGCCGCCGATCTTATTTCCATAATTTCGCCATTATTCATTACAATTTCGTAATTAGTGGAAGGGTTGGTTACAATTAAGTCTAATTTAAATTCCCGTTCCAAACGTTCCCTAATTATGTCCATATGCAACAATCCCAAAAAACCAATTCTAAGGCCAAAACCTAAAACTGGAGAATTTTCTGGTTCAAATTTTAAAGCCGAATCGCTCAACGCTAATTTTTCTACTGCTTCCTTCAAATCCTTATATTGATCATTGGACACCGGGAAAAACCCCGCGTATACAAACGGCAAAACATTCTTATAGCCAGGCAAAGGCTCCGCAGCCGCATTCTTAGCCAAAGTTACAGTATCACCAACTTTTGCTTCACTCGTAGTTTTTAAATTCGTTACAATATAGCCAATCTCGCCAGTGGTTAACTTTTCTCTAGGACTCATTTTTGGCGTTAGCATGCCAACTTCAAGCGCCAAACCAGTAGTTTTTGCTGCCATCATTTTAATTTCAGCATTTTTTGGGATTTCACCATCAAAAACTCGCACGTAAAGAACTACGCCGCGATAATCATCAAAATAACTGTCAAAAATCAACGCTCTAGTGTGGTCCTGACTCAACGTTGTTTCGGGGTAATCCGGAGGCTGCTGTCGAGGGTTAGCACCCGAGCCCCGTAAAGACGAACGCGAGGGGCGCGGCCCCGAAACAACTGTTGGGCAAGGACCTTTCGCGATGATTTTATCAAGTATCTTATCAACGCCCAAACCCGTTTTTCCAGAAGCCTCAATAATATCCTCCCTTTTACACCCAAGCAAATTCATTATCTGTGCCGCTACACCCTCCACATCCGCCGCTGGTAAATCTACCTTGTTAATCACTGGAATAATTTCGAGATCTTGCTCCAATGCTAAATATACATTTGCTAAAGTCTGTGCTTGAATACCCTGAGTAGCATCTACTACCAACACTGCCGTCTCTACCGCCTGCAGACTCCTAGATACTTCGTACGAAAAATCCACATGCCCCGGCGTATCAATCAGATTTAAAGTATACCCATTCCAATGCATTGTTACTGGTGCCAGTTTAATCGTAATACCTTTTTCACGTTCCAGTTCCATCGAATCCAAAAGTTGTGATTTCATTTCTCTTTTGGAAACCGTTCCAGTTAATTCCATCATCCTATCAGCGATAGTGGATTTACCATGATCGATATGCGCAATTATGCAGAAATTTCGTATTTTTTCCAAATTAATCCAATCCCTTCATTGAAAGGCTTAATTTACCATGATCAATTGCAACCAACCTTACGCGAACTTTATCTCCCACATGTAATACTTCTTCTACAGATTTTAGACGCCTGTCTGCAATTTGCGAAATATGCAACATTCCATCCACTCCAGGCATAATATTAACAAATGCGCCAAAATCTTTAATTGACACTACAGTTCCTTCGTAAATTTTACCAACTTCCGGCTCTTCAGTTAACGACTTTACCCAATCAAGCGCCTTTTTAATTTTTTCTGGATCTGTTCCAGAAATCGTAACTAGCCCAGAATCTTCAATATTTACCTCGGCGCCAGTTTCTGTGGTGATTTTATTAATCATTTCACCACCCTTACCAATCACCGCACCAATTTTATCAGGGTTTATCATAATTTTTTCAATCTGTGGAGCATATTTGCTAATTTCAGCGCGCGGCGCAGCTAGTACATCCGTTAAATGCTTCAAGATAAACATTCTACCCTCATGAGACTGCTTCAAAGCTTTTTCCATAATTTCTACTGGCAAACCATGTACCTTCATGTCCATCTGAAGGGCCGTAATACCCTCGGTAGTACCGGTTACTTTAAAGTCCATATCGCCAGCAAAATCTTCCGCATCCATCAAGTCCGTTAGTACATATGCCTTATCGATATCATCGGCCGTTATCTCCGTTCCTTTAGGTACATCTACCATTAGTCCCATCGCTACACCAGAAACTGGTCGTTTGATAGGCACGCCGGCATCCATCAACGCAAGGCATGAAGAACAAGTTGCCGCCATCGAAGTAGAACCATTCTGTGACATAATCTCAGTCACCGAGCGAATTGCGTAAGGAAAATCTTCCTCTGAAGGTAGTACCGGGATAAGAGCACGTTCAGCTAAATACCCGTGGCCAATTTCACGACGTCCTGGCGAGCCAATCCGCCCAGGTTCCCCCACTGTATAAGAAGGCGCATTGTAATGATGCATATATCTACGCTTGCCATCCGTCACCTCCATAGTATCCACATCCTGTGCATAGGAAAGCGGAGCCAAAGTTACAATATTCATAGCTTGCGTTACTCCACGCGTAAAGAGCGACGATCCATGCGTACGTGGCAAAATCCCAACTTGGGAGCTTAGCGGACGCACTTCGTCCAATTTACGACCATCTGGACGCACTCCTTCCTCAACAATACCACGACGAACTTCTTTATGAACAGCTAGTTCAAAAGCCTGATCATATACATCACGCAAATTCTCGTCATACCATGCCACTTTTTCGTTGTCGGTCTCACCCTCACCATGCTTTAAAGCCATTTCGTCATGCATCGCATATTTAATGTCATCCAAAATATGCGCTCGTTCCATCACATTTCCACGCACTTTAGAGCCAAACTTACCATCGGTCCACTCTGCCACCTCGCTCATTACGGCTTCATCCGGCAAAACCAATTCGTATTCTTGAGCCGGAGCAGCTACCTGTTTTGCCAAATCTCTTTGCAAATCTAGTACTGGCTGCACATTTTTTACCGCCCAATGCATTGCTTCAATTACGGTTTCTTCTGGTACTTCCTTCATACCAGCTTCTACCATCATTATTTTGCCATCTTTACAAGCCACCACCAAATCAAGTGGGGAAATTTCACGTTCTTCTGGACTTAAGAAGCCTTTAAACTCGCCGCCAATTCGGCCAATTCTAATCCCAGCAACTGGGCCATCGAATGGCACACCAGCGTTCATCAATGCCGAAGATGCCGCAATCATTGCTACGCAATCCGGCCTAAAGCTTGGGTCCATCGACAATACCGTACACACCACTTGCACTTCCTGACGATAACCCTTAGGAAATAGCGGGCGAATCGGACGATCAATCAAGCGTCCTACTAGCACTGCTTCATCCGCAGGTTTACCCTCACGCTTAATAAATCTAGAGCCACTAATTTTACCAGCCGCATACCACTTTTCTTCGTAATCAATTGAAAGCGGGAAAAAATCTTGTACTACCGGCTTAGTTCCCACCACCACAGAACCAAGTACCACCGTATCTCCATAAGTCACCAGCACAGAAGAAGTTGAACGAAAACCTACTCTATTTACTTCAAGAGTTAATTTTCGCCCTAGCCATTCCGTAGACAACTGTACGGTCTTTTTACCGTTAGGGTTAATAATTTCCATAAAAATTATTCCTTTCTTGGGAAAACTTCAGGTATCGAAATCTAAAGCGCAATAACATATCTTCGGGACACGGGTCGTTCCGGCCCGTCGTCACGGGCGGAACGCCCTAATTCTCGGTCGTAACCTCCGAAATGTCCCGAAGATAGTTATTTACGCTTCAGATAGCAATATCTGCCGTCTTCCCAAATGTTAAATTACTACAATTATTATATCATAATACCCAAAAATATAGTAGTAAGTATTGACATGAGCATCATAGTGTGATATAATTATAGTGTTAGCTGCCGAAAGGAGGTGCTATGATTAACATAGTACACCTTGACGTCTATTACAGTGATCAAAAGGAGATTACTGCGATAGAAATGAAACTAAAGTCCTTTGATGACGAGAAGGGAGGGAAAGCACTTTCAGGGCACCCCCTGAACGCCACAGTCTCCGCAGCGTTCTTCAACACGACACTGCTCGACGACGCAGGCGCCAATTTCCGGCTCACGCCAGACCCCGAGCGTGGTCATGTTATTGACCTTAAGGTAAACTTCTTCAAGAAGGACCTCACGCTCACCGACGTGAACCGTTTTATCGAGGCGTTCCAGAACGCTCTCGACAACACTTCACTCGGCTTCTAGCACAAAAAGAACCCGCCATGAGTTTTCGGCGGGTTCTTCTCTTTTTCTTAACTATTTCCTGAGACCAAGTTTCTTAACAGTTTTCTTGTACAGCTCAAAATCGGTCTCTTCTAGATAACGTAGCAAGCGTTTGCGCTTACCAACCATCTGCATTAAACCTCTTTTGGCCATAAAGTCATGTTTGTTATTCTTAACGTGCTCAGTAACTTCTTTAATGCGCTCCGTCAAGATTGAAACTTGAACTTCAGGAGAACCAACGTCTGCCTTATTGCGGGCAACCTTGGCAATAGCCTTGTCTTTATTCTCTTTTGTTATCATTGCCCCATTATATCATATCTGTTATAATTTAGCAATGGATGAAAATCAGATAATTCTTGTTGACAAACCTGCCGGCATTTCATCTTTTGGCGTGGTCGCCAAAGTTCGCGCTAACCTCCGCGAAACTTTTGGCCACAAAATTAAAGTTGGGCACACCGGCACTTTGGATCCTTTTGCTACTGGGCTACTCATTCTTTTAACTGGTAAAAAGACCAAAAAATCTAATGAATTTTTAAAACTTGATAAAGTCTACGAAGCCGAACTTAAGCTTGGCTACACCTCCACCACCGGCGATCCCGAAGGAGAGATTCAAGAGTATCCTTATCGGGGGCTTCCGGAGGCTGCTGCCGAGGATGAGCGCCCGAGCCCCGTGAAGACGGGCGCGAGGGACGCGACCCCGATAAGGCGTACTCTTGAATCTGTCATCAACTCGTTTATAGGCGAAATAGAGCAAACTCCACCCAAGTTTTCTGCTATTAAAATTAATGGGCAAAGAGCCTACAAATTAGCCCGTGCCGGCACAGATTTTGAAATACCGAGTCGCAAAGTAACGATTTATGATATTAACATTCTAGAATATAATTATCCAACCCTTAAAATCCGCTGCCACGTATCAAGCGGTACTTATATCCGCACGCTCGCCGAAGATATCGGCAAAAAACTCGGCACCGGCGCTTATCTTACAACCCTTCGCCGCACCAAAATCGGAGAATACGACGTCAAAGACGCCAAGCCATTAGAAGATTTTAGCCATAATTAAAATATGCTATAATTAAGTCATGTTAATCTATAGTTCCAAACTTATGGGCACTCCAGTTCTTAGCCTCCAAACCGGCGCACCAATTGGCTACGTCGCAAAAGCCATTATTAACCCAGAAGATCTTCAAATAATCGCATTAGAATTAAATGGCCCGATTATTTCCGAATCCAACCTCCTAGACACTTCCTCTATCCGCGAGTATTCCACCTACGGCATCGTTGTCGATTCTATTGATGAGCTAATCTCCCCAGAGGATGTCATTAAAATCTCCGAAATTATGCAGCTCAATTTTAACCTCATTAATCTTAAAGTAGAAACCAAAAAAGGTTCTAAATTGGGCCACATCATAGATTACACAATAAGTAGTGACAACCTCCTCGTCCAGCAACTTATCGTAAAACGCCCTTTAATCAAAAGCCTAGTTGATCCAGAATTAACTATTCCTCGTGCCGAAATCATAGAAATCTCTGATTACAAAATCATCATCAAAGACGAGGTCAAAACCATCAAAGAAAAATCCACCAAGGAAGAATTTGTTCCCAACTTTGTTAATCCTTTCCGTAATCAAGAACAAGGCTTTGTACCTGCTGATACGAAAACCCCTGACGCACAAGATAATTAATCAACTTTTCGTCATCGTATTTATTACGTTTTTTTGCAATCATTTTTAAGATTTCTTCTTCGTCATTCCTTCCATTTAGCACCTTTTCAATTATTTCATCAGAAACGCCCTTATTCATTAGTTCCAGCTTAAGCCTTTTTCTAGAAATCCCTTTTTTTACAAAACGATTTTCTACATAATATTTTGCAAATTTTTCATCGTCCACATATCCACGCTGGACCAGTCTCTCTACAATTAGGTCAGCAAAATCATATCTGGGCTTTTTTGCGTAATGCGCTTTACGTTTCTGCAGTCTACTCGGATCCTCCCCCTTAGCTACTAAGTCAGCTATTTCGCGTTCAATTTCCCATTCCTTCTTTTTGAGATTAGCTTCATCCTTAAAAGTGCGTCTTTTCAAATAATCTCTTAACTCCCGTTCAGAACGCGGCCGCATCAATACCCATTCCAAAGCTCTCTGATATGCCTTTCCAAATTCACCCGCTTTCTTATATTCCGCTAATTGCTCCTCAGTAATTAAAAGACCTACCTTCAACTTAAAGTCTACCACCTGCGCAATATCCAAGGAAAACGCATATTTATCGTTAACAAAAATGTTTACTCTATTTTCATTCTTTATAGCCTGTTTAATGTCTGTAATCCGGAATCCCTCATGATTAGCATCATCAATATTGCTATCCAAAATATCCGTATCGGCCAAATTATATATTTTCATATTTTTGCAAAATCTTGCTATTCCATTCTTTTAAATAATAGAAAAATATTTTATCCTCAATTAATGTCCACTTAAAATTCTCCATAAAACCATCTATTTCCGAATATTTTAACCATTTCACCTCTTCTACTTCTTCATCATCAAATTTAAAATCATCTTCCTTTCCAGTCCAATCATAAAAGAACAAATCTACAAACACCTTCCACCTAAGATAAATCGCCGCTAGCTCCAATTTATCTGCCTCTAAGGTTGCACCGATTTCTTCTTTTGTTTCCCTAATAATTGCGTCTACCCTGTCTTCGTCTAAATTAACATGGCCACCCGCCGAAACATCCCACTTACCCGGATTAGCTTTTAACTTTCTTGAACGTCGCTGAAACAAAAATTCAACGTCCGCTCCATTATAACGATAAAGCATTACCGCCGCTCCGTTAAAACGTCTAACCTTATCCTCATCCACCAAAGCCGGCTCTATACCACCAATCCTTCTACCATTATAATCACATTCTTGCCAAATTTCTCCTGGATGTTCCATTCTATTCTTCTGCTTCGGCTTTTTCTCGTACTTTAGTTTCTATTTCCGCCATTAGTTCTGGCTTCTCGCGAAATAACTTCTTAACCGCCTCTCGGCCCTGACCGATAGTTTCACCGTTATATTTAATAAATGCCCCTGCTTTTTCCAAAATTCCATACTGTATGCCTAGATCAAGTACATCGCCCGGTTTAGAAATCCCCTCGTTGTACATAATATCAAATTCCGCCGTTCTAAATGGTGCCGCAATCTTATTTTTTACTACTTTCACTTTGGTGCGATTTCCAGAAATACTATCACCGTCTTTAATCTGACCAATCCGCCGAATATCCACACGTACTGACGCATAAAATTTAAGCGCATTACCACCAGTGGTTGTTTCCGGATTGCCAAACATTACACCAATCTTCATTCTAATTTGGTTAATGAAAATCACCGTAGCACGAGACTTGGAAATAATTCCAGTTAGTTTACGCATAGCTTGACTCATCAAACGAGCTTGAAGCCCCATTTGCGCATCGCCCATATCGCCATCAATCTCTGCCTGCGGAACCAAGGCCGCTACAGAGTCTACCACAATTAAATCTACCGCATTAGAACGTACTAATGTTTCACAAATCTCTAATGCTTGCTCACCATTATCTGGCTGGGAAATAAGTAAGTTAGCCGTATCAACACCGATTTTTTTAGCATAAGCAGGATCCAAAGCATGCTCCGCATCAATAAATGCCGCCTGTCCACCTTGTTTTTGAATTTCGGCAATCGCATGAAGCGCCAAAGTTGTTTTACCAGAAGATTCTGGACCGTAAATTTCAATGATACGTCCCTTTGGCCAACCACCGCCCAGCGCCAAATCTAAACTTAAAGAACCAGAAGGCAATAACTCAACGTCCATCTTGGGCGTATCACCCAACTTCATGATCGAGCCATCACCAAACTGTTTGGTAATCTGCGCCATTGCTAATTTTAGTGCTTCGCTTTTTCCGTCCGAAGCTGGTTTATCGTTTTTCTTTTCTGCCACCGCATCCTTTTTTGCCATAATAGTATTACCTTTCCTTTACATATTATATATTATATCTTAAAATAGAAACAGAGTTGATTTTTACACTAGTGTATGGTAGAATCAAATTAGGTTTTGTTAATTACCCTTCTTACGAGGGGTAATTTTCAGTTTAATAGTAACTTTGACATTTCCTATTTTAGCCTCCATAAAACCTCCTTTCTCCTAACCATTGTTTTAAACATTACCAACCCTATTTCTGTTGCCCTTTTATCACAAAGCTAAAAAATCCACAACCCCCTCACTATGCTTACGCTAACTTAAAATCCACCTCTACTTCTAGCTATGCTATAATATCAATATGAAAGTTAACGAAAATATTTTAATTTCTAGTTTAACTACCATGCGACTTGGCGGTCCTGCCCGTTTTGTCTTAGAAGTAGAAACCCCCGAAGAAGTCGCCGACGCTTATGGTTTTGCCGAGCAATACCATTTACCAACTTTTGTACTCGGCTATGGCGCCAATACCATTGGCCACGACGAAGGTTTTAACGGCGTTATCATCATCAACCGCATGAAAGGCATCAGCATTGAAACGCCCACAAACGCACCCGAAGAAAAGTCAGATTTAGCAAGTGGTCAAAGTTCCCTTTCTGAAGGGCATAAGACTTGGGCAAGCGCCCCGGAGCGGCCCGAAGAAAGGGAACTTGACCACTCTCCAATCAAACTCAAAATCATGGGCGGCGAATACTGGGACGATGTCGTTGAATACGCCTGCAATAAAGACCTTACCGGCATAGAAGCCTTAAGCAAAATCCCTGGCCTCGCCGGCGCCGCCCCCGTCCAAAATATCGGTGCTTATGGTCAAGAAATCGCTGATACCTTAGTAGAAATTGATGTATACGATACTTTAGATCGTACTTATAAAACCCTCTCCCGTGCTGACCTTAATTTTTCTTATCGCAAAAGCATTTTAAATACCACTAGCAAAAACCGCTATTTTGTTATTTCTATCACCCTAGAGCTAAAACCCGGCGAAATGCCACGTCCGCTCTATAATTCAATCGAGCAATACATTGCTACTTTTAATATTACTGATTACAGTCCTATGAGTATCCGCAATATCGTTAGCACCATCCGCGCCAACAAGTTACCGGATCCTTTAGTTCAAGCCAGTGCTGGTTCCTTCTTTAAAAATATTTACCTAGACGAATCGGCTGCCGATGCCGCCGAAGCCAAAGGCTACCCAGTTTATCGTGGCAAAGACGGTAACAAAATCAATTCCGGCTGGTTAATCGAACAGGCCGGCCTTAAGGGCAAACTCATTCATGGCTTCCGTGTCAGTGATAAAGCCGCACTAGTTTTGATTAATGAATCAGCCAAAAGCTATCAAGACTTAGCTAACGCCCGCAATGAAATCATCGGCAAAGTTTACGATAAATACGGTTTTTGGCTAGAACAAGAACCAGTGGAGCTACAATGAAAATCCTAGACGGCCGCGAGCTCGCTGGTTTTATCAAAGGGCGTCAATTTCACCAAATTTCTGCCATGTCCCCAAAACCCAAACTTGTTATTTTGCGTGATAGCGATAACCCTGTCATTCTTAAATACGTTAACCTCAAAATCAAATACGGCAAAGATATCGGTGTAGAAGTAGAAGATATTTGCGCAAATGATAATAACAAGATTCAAGAAGAAATCATTCGTGCAAATAATGATTCATTCATAAACGGCATCATAATCCAATTACCAATCACTGATAAAGAAAGAACCGACGAGCTTTGTAATCTCATCGCACCAGAAAAAGACGTTGATGGTCTCGGTAAAAATGCAAAATTCGATTCCGCTACCGCCACAGCCATTAACTGGTTACTTACTGGTTACAACATAGATTTAAATAATAAAAAAATCGCTATCGTTGGACGCGGCAAATTAGTGGGCGCTCCACTGTTTAAAATGTTTACTGATTCTGGATATAATGTTGAATTATTCCACCGTGGCTCCGACTTGACAAAACTTAAGCTTTTTGATATAATAATCACTGCCACGGGCGTTCCGGGGTTGATTTCTAGTGATTATGTCAGTCCCGGCGCCATTCTTGTAGATGCTGGCACTGCCAGCGAAAAAGGCCGCCTTAAAGGCGACCTCGCCGACGATATCCGTACTCGCACCGACCTCACCGCCATCACCCCCACCACCGGCGGCGTCGGCCCCCTCACTATCGCTGCACTATTTGAGCACGTAATCCAAAGACAATAATCAACGGTCACCCGGTCGTCGCTTGTTCGTATTAATAGATTGCTGTTGAGAACCGCCAGCAGCAAAATTTTGAACAATATTAACATCCCTTGGATTATTCGCAACCCAAGCATCAACCTGAGATCCATTAGATTGAATCGTCTGCAGACCCTCCCTAGAGTGATCAACCATAAGAGTAGTCGCATCGCTCTTAAATTGATTAGAATTACCACCTATACTACCTTGATACTGTACATTTCCGTTTCCATCCAGTATAGCTTTTCCATTCGCATCCATCTCAATGCCACCAGTAGCATTCCCACTGGCTATTGCCGAAAGCATAATTTTTTTATCCTCAGAAATATTCGGATTATTGGCCAATACTCTCTGTGCCATACCCTGAGTAAGCCTTCCAGAAGCAGCTAGCCCAGCAATACTCTCGCCGGAGAGTTTCGGTATATCCTCTGGTTTTAAATCGTCGAACCCCATGGAACGAGCAGCGTAATCGCCATAATTCATATTCATCCTGCCACCACCACCACGCGTCATCATATAGTGACTAAGTTCGGCATCGCTTGAAAGAAAACCATTTCCATACTGCCTAAACATTTGCCCTCTCCAGTCGGCTGCTTTATCTGTGTCATTAATCCTTATAGCACCGCTACTCTCGGCAAAGCGAATAAGTTTAGAAATATCTTTTGGCTTCATATTAGAGTTATTCATTGCCTGTATTACAGAATTCATTCTAGCTATATCGCCAGCATTTGCAGCGTTAAGAAACTCTTTTCCATAATACGCACCCTCCGTGCCACCCTTAAAGCCATTCCCCAAGGCACCTCCATATTCGGCATCTAAATCCCCGGCACTAGATATCGCACTTTGAGCCAATGCTCCAGACAGTATTGCTCCGGCAGCCTCCTGCTCTGAAATATTTTTTCTAGCTTGATTAGCGCCACGAGCAAGCGCAGTCTCATATCCAAGAGCTCTACCTACTTTCGTATTGGCTATCCTAGCCTTCATCTTCCCCACATCAGTAAGATTGCCAGATTTATCCATACCAGCTTTTATACGTTGGGCTCTCTTTGCTCCCATTTCTTGTGCATTCTTATAGGCATCCGAATCTCGTGCAGCTCCAGTAAGTGACTTCCCGATACCTTGCCCTATTCCAGATAACTTTGCCCCCATATTGCCTAGCGCAGCAAATGAATTTTTTAGCACCATTGGAATAAAGAAAATCGGCACCACGCCTACAATCATTGCCGCAAAGGCTTGCACAAACCCATCAATCCCAAATCCAGACGAAAGCAATAACTTGGAAATATAAGATCCGGCGCCCACTAAAAGTCCACAAATTGGATAAAGTAGCAATAAACCTTCGAGTATTTTTATCCAACGATCAAAAAGTGATTTTGTATTTGGCAACATATAACATACAACCGCCAAAGGAGAAATCACCACCAGCACAACAATCACTGCCTCTCTAGATACCAACAAAATAAACAAGAAGAACAATGAGACGACAACCGAAATAGCCGAAACCAAAAGCGTCAAAATCATAGCTGGGTTTGCAAGAACAGCTGCAACCCCACCTACTATCGCAAGTACCGAAACTGCAGGTATAACAGTGTCCGTTATCGGTCCACCCTGACCATCTATATCAACTGCGGGAGCCAACCCACTCCCCAGCCCATTAAACATACCTTGGAACCCATTTCCTAGAATATTCGACAAGTCCACAAATATTAAACAAATAATATAAGACAAATTAATCAAAATCGCTGCCACTATCATTTTAGGCAATATTTTTTTAATCCCATAATTATCAATACCTACGCCAGTTATTTGTGAAATAATAACCATCAATAGTAAAATAACAAACGCTACGTTAGCTATATCCCGGAAAGTACCCCACGCCTGTTCAACATTGCTAGTCTCTCCACTAAATAATTGAGGAGAAACCTGCAACATCGGTTCTACAAACGAATATAAATCCTCAGCCGCAGTACTTAACCACTCTATAACTGGACACACAAACCAACCGAGCGCCCCAGCCCCCGCACACCTACCTTCTCCATCCTCCTGACCTTCAACTCCAGAATTAACCAAAGATTCAACCTCACTTAGTTCACTATCGGTATAATTTGTCGGCATCTTTTTTATTTCATTCACCAAATCATTAAGACTTAACGATTCGTATACGAAATATCCTTTACTATCCACCCCATTAACCTTCTTGGTCTTATTGCTAGCATTACTAATTGCGCCAGCGGCTATTTTACATTTTTTTACAGCGGGAGGACTAGCAGTTTTATCTAGCCAATTTATATCGTCTCCTAGAGCCCCGTCAGAACAGTCCACGTTTACTTTATAATATGATTCCAAATAGTCCTGATACAACATCCTTTTTTCTACTCTATCAAGCCCCAAAGAAGCATTACTAGTATATGCATCGTTCCCAGATAAAAAGCGAATAGCAGTCAGTGCCGCATTACTGGCGCTATTAAAATTAGCAGAATAATTACTCAAAGAATTCTGCGAAAAAGTACTACTGATACTATTTGAAACTAAATGCCCGTTACATGAATATTTCTTCGCGTCATTATCGTATTCACATTTCGCTACAATTTTATCCATCAACCACTGTCCATTCAAATCAGAATTGCTATTCAAGTTTTCGCAGTATTGTTTGGTTGTGGTATTTGACCCCTTAGATGTATATGTGCTTCTACCCTTGGCTTCAAGACATATCTTAGAGCCATCAATACTAAAAGCCATATATCTATTTGCCGCACCAGAAGTATTTTCCGTGCCTGCCTGGACCGTCAATTTTTCTCCATCTACACACACAGAATTTGTATCGCCCTCAACAGTCGTACTGCCATTAATACGGCTATATCTTAATCCATAGCAATTACCATTGCCACTTTTCGTAACCTTATAACCAAAATTCTCCGCTAGATCTACTACAGCATTTGTATCACCTTTCGCCGGCATCGTTTTCCCACTTGCCTGCAATATATTTTGGTTACTCCCTCCAAATGCATAAGCTCCACCGTTTATGATCTGAGCGCAGCTCAAACCGTTATCTCTAACTTTATACCTAGACGCTTGGAAAATTTTAGAGGAGCTAATTCCGGTCACTAAAGGAACATAATTTTCACCAGAAACTTTCTTACTTAACAAAAAGCCCAGATCTCCATCGTAATTTGCCAAAGAATCAATCTGCGAACTAACAAACCCACCATTATAGCATTTATACACACCCTGATAAACAGCTTTGTCAACAATCAGCTTCTCTACCTCAGTAACGTCTTTTGCGAAAACAGTTTCAGAGCCAAATACGATACCAAACATAAAACAAGCACCAATGATAAAAGCAAAAGCCAATCCTGCAAACCTACGAATTCTCATCATCCTCTCCTGTGGTTAAATTATCGTCATAAATAATACTTCTTATTTCGAAAATTCCAAAATATAAATCATCTATACTATTATTTATTATAACTTTTCTGTCATAATAAATACTAGTATACTCTATTTCTTTTTCATTAATAACGCTACCAACCGCTGGACACTCATAGTTAATCCGTCCATCCGTTATGCATCCGGCCGATTTATAGCTTGAAATAAGTTCTAAATCCAAACTAGCTTCTCGTGTACTCAAATCATAATAATTCATCGCGTACATGCCACCAATATTTTTATAAACATCAAGAGTTTCACTAATTAATTGCCTTGCAGCCTCTTCTCCACCAGCCAAATAAGCATTTAAAATATCAGAACGATCCAATATATGTCCACCATAATAATTCACTATTAAATATAATTTATCTTTATAATCCGAAAGAACTGAAGAATATTCATTATCTAAATCAACATCTGAATTTGTATATAAATTGTAAAAACTATCGAAATACGCTTTGAGCTGCTGATAGTAATTTGTGTTATTTTCGTCGCTAGCCATATCACCGTCCAAAACTTGAATAAACGCAGTCTCCTCTAAACTTTTTTCCTCAATTTCTGCAGAACTGTCATTTTGTTTTCCACTTATAAAATAGTTAGCATATTTATTAAAAGTATCCTGGATACTATTTCCGCCACTTTGCTCTCCTATATTTCCCACCATCTTCGCAATAGACACCCCAACCCCTACCAGCACCAGCAAAATCAACGCCACCACCAAAACAACAGCCCCAATTTTCGGTTTCTTTTTTTCTGCACTGGCCAAAATGATGTCCCCACTCGCCCCAAAACCAGCTGATTGTGACATTTCAAAGCCAGTTTGTTGCGGCATGCCAAAATTAGCTTGTTGTAGTATACCCATACCAGGCATAGCATTACTAGCCATCGGATTTGATGCCACTGGATTCATCGGCCTATGCGTAATCGGATTAATCTGCCGAGATGGCTGCGAAACAACCGTCGACTGCGAAGGGGCAACAGATTGGGCAGGAACGCTCTGCACAGGAACCTCCGGCTGAACAGGAACGCTCTGCACAGGGACTGTCGGCTGTGTAACGTCACCCGGATTTATCCCACCCGAGCCATCGTCACCATTAGAATTATTGTATGACGGATCCATATATACACCATTATACCATAAGCATCATAAAACAACCAATAAAAAAGCAAAACTACATCCCAAACCCAAACAAACAAAAATGGGTTAGGCTGCAAAGTAAATTACCACGCAATCCTAACCCATTTTCTTAAGTTCCCACTCTAAATGAAGCGGTCACTTTATAACAATTTTTTACGGCTAGCAATATAGTAGCCAAGCGCAGTAACTACGCTACCGGCACCAATCGCACCAGTCACGATAGTTTCAGGACCAGTACTTACAATCGTAGTTGGAGTACTACCTGGATTATCGGGGACTGGAGTTGGGGTTGGAGTTGGAGTTGGATCATTTTCACAAATCTCACCGTCCTTCAAAACCATCACCGAAGCATCATCTTTATAAACTGCGTTCTCAACGCTAGAACCAGACACAGTTGCGCTCGCCCAGTTTACTAACTGGTTATTGCCACAAGCCATAGTCTTATCCACTACTTTACCAGTAAAGCGCACATAAGCGTTACCCTTAGCATTATAAGCACCAATGTTGATACCTGTAGTAGTAAGAGTATTCTCTTTTAGGAGTACACCATTTTGATAATTAGAGTTATAAAGATAAGTCGAATTTGGAACATACTCAACATTAGTTGGAAGTACATCGCGGATCATTACATCCTTAACTTGTTCAGAAAGCAAGTTAACATATTCGATCTGATATTCTACTTCGTCGCCAACTTTAGCATTTACAGATTCGCTCCAGGTCTTAGTACCCTTAATGCGAACTTGTTTAGAAACTTTAGCAGCCACCGAGCTATGTACCTTTACGTCAATAGTTACTACACCAGAATATTGATAACAACCAGGGATTTCACCATTCATGGAAGTATAACCCAAGGTTGCACCAGAGGTGATTACTTCATTAGGAAGTGAAAAAGTACCTTCATTGTTATTATATTTAGCGGAACCTTCAACGTACTCAAGGTAAACATTTTCGCTAGCATTCAAAGTTACTTCGTCCCAATAGCGATTAGGAGTTGCATTGGAAGAATCAATATAACCAATAATCGTATGAGATTTAGCCACTGTAGTAGGAAGTGAGAAAGTGGCTTTTACACCCTTTGCAATTGCTTCCATACCCTTTGGGCTGTTATTGTGGACAAACAAACGAATTGTATAAGTTTTGCCATCTTCCACATTTATAGAATTTGCATTCCAAGTGTCAACTGTGGCACCAGCCACCTTTGCACCTACGAAATTCTTTTCATCCCCGATTTTACCGTTAGAAATCGAGTTAAACGTAATGGTGTCTTTAAGATCACCGTTGTTAATCTGATCAAGTGTATAGCTAGGACGACCATTGCCAGAATCACCCCAAGCATGCACCATCACAGGAGCTAACGTACCAGCAAGCATTACTACCGCAGCGGATACGCCAATTATAGATTTATAAATAGTTTTCATAATATCCTTTCATTAAAAATTCTTACGATGCTATTAAACCTGTATTTTGGTCGTATTAAAATGTTAGATTTAAAATCCAAAAATGTATATTCCTGACGTTTACCAGTGTATGACATTTTTGGATTTTAAGTCATACGGCAAAAATACAGGTTTAATAGCCTTAAATTATTGCTAGCCGAATTGTTAATTTTCGTCTTCGCAACCAAATCATCTCAAACTTCAATTTACGTGAATCCATGGGGTGAAGCCCGGCAGTATGCACAATGCACGCCGCCGGACTTTTCTAAAGTGCGTGGCCGTCCCGGCCATTGGGCTCCACCCATGGGCATCACGCCCATTTAGTCCCTCACGGGACCAGGGCCCCTAAGGGCCAAGCTATCCAACTAATCCGTAGGGCCTCCCCAGGCTTCCCCCGGATTAGTAGATATCGTTTCACCTGTGTTCGCATCCGTTGCCGGAGGCGTCACGGGTGTGGGGGTATTAATGGGAGCCGAAGTCGACGTCCCAGCATCACCGTTGTTGTCAACGGCGGCACCACCCGAAGGGGTGCTGGGGGTGCTCGGATCCGAACCAGTCTTCTGAGTCTGGTTCGTATTATTCAGCTCGTCAATGCTCTCACGGTACTCAGTATAAGTGCCGTGATCAGAGTTTGTCGGCTGATCCGCCGTTGAGGTCGTACCACCAGGACCATTATTGGTCGAGGTGCCAGGACCTTTGTCGTCGTTCGGCTCCGTATTCTCTTTCGGCGCCAGATTCGGATCCTTGTTGTAAGGAGGATCCGGCGTAGGCGTAGGAGTAGGAGTAGGAGTCGGGGTCGGCTCCGGTGTCGGAGTGGGTGTAGGAGTCGGAGTCGGCTCCGGTTCGCCATAGAACTCCGGACGCTTGTCATGGATGTTAAACCCAATCACAAAGAGTCCGTCCGTCTGACTTGCGCCAGACCCGGCAGTTCCATTACCAGCGGAACCAGTACCAGCGCCCTCATTCTTACCAACGTACGCAAGGATAAAAGCATCCTTCGTATACTGGTAATCCGCGGGCTCACCCTTACGGTCGTTATTTGCGGCCGCCGAGTTGAGGCACCAATTCTCGACCGTCGGTCGAGACTGGATACCTTGAGGAATCAGGCGTTCCAGCCACGTACAGAGTGTCGCCGCATAGCAACGATACTCCTCAGTGACATAGAAATCACCTTCGGCATCCTTCTCCAACCAATAGGAAACTCCGTACTGGTCGTTCAGGGCGATCATCTCCCCCATCCAAGGATTGAAGGAACCGATAGTAGAACCACCGATCGTCTTATCCTTAATGGCGTTCACCACGGTCACCCCGTAAACGGGGTTACACAGAATCTCCTCCTGGAGCTCTGCGAACATGGTGTCATCCTCCTTCGCGCCAAACCCAAAGGTTAGCGCGTCGGAAAACCCGGTCTTCTCCGTACGAGCCTTGTCGTTCGGAGAGAGCGACGAGTCGAGCAGGAGCCAACTAATTCCGCTATACTTGTTAACGGTCAGCTGTTCCAGCTCTGCCGGAGTCACCTTCTCTACCGTGAGGTTCTCAATCGCCTCAAGCTCCTCAGCAGTAGGACCAGCCGGCTCTTCCGTCTGCTCCTGAGCCACCGACTGCGATGCCAGGGCCGAAGCCCAAGCAAAGCAACCAGTTGCCGCCATCACTACAGAGGCAACGAGCAGTACCAGAAAAAAGCCAAACGCAATGCGACCAAGCAGTCGCCAACGCTTTACTACCTTTTCCTCAGCTCCGTTCTCCTCATTTACCTCCTTCCGGAAGTAATAGAAGTTGCAGATGATTCGCCCCAGCGCCACAATCAGCACCCAGAACGGAATCATGATGACAACAGTAGAGACAAAGGCGCTCTCGAAGAAAGACGCCAGAGCAAAACTGCACGCCATCATTGGGAAAAACAGCAAGGCTATGAGCAGCATGAAAATCACCAGCTCGCTCACCTCGCTGCCTTCCCTTTCCCACCATACCACGGTAAGAGCATAGAGCCCCACCATCACAAGGAGAAAAATTACCACAAAAGGCATTGCTGCCCTTGTGGCAAAGTAGTTCACGACACCGGCCGTTGCTGCAACACAAAGCGCCATCAACCATTCCGGCATCGCCCTCTTTCCGGTCTCGTTAACAGAAAGAAAAATCTCACCATCAACGAGCTTACCTTCCCTGCTATGAGACAGGGACCAACTAGCGGCAATGACTGTCGCAAAAACAGCCACCGCATAAATGATACTCATCAACATGAGTATCACCTCCTTTTCTGTCTCCTGGGGAGGGGGACAATTGTTGGATAGCTTCAGATTTCTCTTGAAATCTGAGATGATTTGGTTGTTAATGGTCTTCTTGCTTTTGACAAAACACACCAAAACCTAGACTACCTACATTGTATCACACTTTAGCTTTTTTGTCAATATATATACAATCCATTTGTTATAAAATCTAGTTTATGCTTATGTTTATAAAATACCTAGAATTGGAAAGAGCCCGATCTTACGATCGAGCTCCTCCAAAGTGCTGCAAGCCAGGGAGCACTGCCCCTTCGTGCGCCTACTCGAGGTGCATATTGCCACCGTTAATGTTAACGGTGCCACCGTTGGCGTTGTTGATGGTGATGTTACCACCATCAATCTGGCGGGTGGGCTGAGGAGCAGGACGCTCCTCCTCCAAGGTCGTCAAACGACCTTCTACCGCGCCAATGCGGTCGTGCACGACGCCAAACTGGCGATCGTGCTCATCTAGGCGCTCCTCATGGGCATTCAGACGACCAAACACATCGTCAACGGCATCTACGATGCCATTGACGGCGTTGAGCAAAACGACCCTCAGCGCGTCAGAGCGCAAAGGGGTCGCATCCTCACGCGGCGTCCCCTTACGGGGAGGCCGCTGACCACCGTTACCAGCCAGCTCAGCCTTAGTAGGCTGAGTGGGCTTCTTGGCAGGCGCACCCGTCGACTTCTTGGAAGTCTTGGGAGTCTCCTTGGTCGGGGCCTCAGCCTCAACGGGCTGAGGAATGGTCTGCTGCGCATTCGAATTTTTCCTGTACTCTCGCTTGGCCATGATAATCTCCTTTGGTCGTGGCCGATGCTTGCATGATTCTCATTATAGCACAAGAAGTAATTTTTGTCAATAGTTACAACATAATCAAACAAAAATGGTGCGGGTAGAGAGAAATTCTTCTCTCGGCCCCACCCCAAAGAACAAAAAAATAAGAGCAAGCTCTCATTTTTTCGTTCTTATGGTGCGGGTAGAGAGAATCGAACTCTCATCTCAAGTTTGGAAAACTTGCATACTAACCACTGTACTATACCCGCAGTTTAGCATGGGGTGGGATACAGGAATCGAACCTGCGACCTTCTGGACCACAATCAGACGCTCTAACCATCTGAGCTAATCCCACCATGCACTATAAATTATATCACATCCCCCTATTTTGGCAACAGCAGAAACGCTACCGTACCAGCCGCCGCCCCCAAAATGATCGTTAGGATAATCGTTACCACAATACCAATGCGAGCGTCTTTCTCCGGCTTGGTAATAATAGTTACCGGTCCTTTAGGAATCTCCTCTGGAACCTTAATCTCCTTCCGATAAACATTTTTAGAAAGCGGACGCTTTACCACCTTATCTAAATTAATAAATGGAGACTTGGGAGCTTTATACTCTCCCCCCTGTTTTTTTGTCTTTTCCACAGGTTTTTCCACCGCCGGAGCAGCCACCTTTTTAGCTCGCATTCCGACTTTTTTGGCCTTCACTTGCCCTAAATCGTTAGTTGTTTTTACCTTATTTTCTACGCCGGCATTAGCATTTACTTGCTCAACTTTAGGAGATAAATCCTCAATTACCCCAAGTTGCACCTCCGGCGTTACTCTTGTATCAAAATGAACATTCCTAGAGATTCTCTCATTAGTCCTTACCTCACGATGTGTAGTACCGACCTCCTTTTTGGCAGCCGGAACAACCTTTCTTTGATGTGGAACCACTCTTCTTGCCGATTTTGCCGGCACAAAATCCATATACTGTCTACTCATGCTTGCACTCTCTTTGCTATATCAATTATATCAATAAACTCACGTAAAATCAAACTGGCGCCGCCCACCAACACTCCATTAACCCCTGGAATCGTTAAGTATGCCCCTGCGTTAGCCGGCGTTACACTTCCGCCAAACAAAACTGCCACCTTTTTAGCACTTTCTTTACCATACGTCTCCGTCAAAATTTTCCGAATTAAACTTACTACCCCAGCAATTTCATCTGGTGCCGCCATTTTAGCGCCTTTCGTGCTAGAAATCGCCCAAACTGGCTCATAGGCAATTATTACCTTTTCCAAATCATCATCAGAAACCTCTCCTAGTCCACCCAAAAGTTGATCCCTAATCGCATCAGCCGTTTCGCCAAAAGCTCTCTCCGACTCTGTTTCTCCAATGCACAAAATTGGCTTAATTTTATTCCTTAATGCCGCCGCCACCTTTTTCTGAATCATCTTATCATCTTCTTTTAATACATACCGTCGTTCCGAATGACCAATCAACGCATAGTCCACCAATCCCTTTAATTGCGAAAAAGACACTTCCCCAGTAAATGCCCCATAATCACGATAAAAGCCGTTTTGTGCAGCCAATTTCATTTTATGGCGATCAATTTGTAAAGATAATGGCTGTAATGCTAAAGTTGAAGGTGCTACCACTATCTCAACATCTCTATAATTTGGTAACGATTTTAATAGCTTATGAAGATAGATAGAAGCTTCTCCGACATTAAAATTAAGCTTCCAGTTGCCCACGACGTATGTTTTCATATTTTTATTATAACATGCTAAAATTAATATATGAAAAAAGTTCTATCATTCGACGTCGACCAAACTTTAAACGTCGCCAAAACCCCAATCACTAACGAAGTAGCAGATCTCTTACTAGAATGTTTGAATCATTTTGAGGTTTGCCCAATTTCTGGTCAAAAATTCGATCAATTTATGATTCAGATCGTTAATCGCTTACCAAATCCCACCCCAGAGCAACTGTCTCACTTGCATCTGTTTGTGGCTCAAGGTACTCAGTATTATCGTTTTAATACCACCACCAATGAGTGGGAGCAAGTCTATAACTACCCATTAACAGAAGATCAAGTTGCTAAAATTACTGCCACTATCGAGCAATCCGCCCGTGAATTAGGCTTTTGGGAGGAAGACAAATTAGCCCCTGGCGACGAAATCATCGAAAATCGTGAATCTCAGGTTACTTTTTCTGCCCTTGGTCAAAAAGCTGGCACCGAAGCCAAATACGCTTGGGACCCAGACCATCAAAAACGCGATCAAATCGCCGCTCGTTGTAAAGAGCTCGCCCCCGAATTTGAATTCGAAGTTGCCGGCACTACCTCTATTAACGCCGTCACTCCGGGCATGAATAAATCCTTCGGCATGACCCATCTGCTAGAAGAACTACATGTGGAAAAACCCGATATTTTATACTTTGGCGATATGACGCAACCCGGTGGCAATGATTACCCCGTAGTTAACATGGGGATAGAAACTATTACCGTCAGAAATCACGAAGACACCGCTTTTGCACTTAAGGGTATTCTAGGCATTCTTTAAACCCTTATGTTATAATATTCTTATGAATATTCTGATAGTGGGCAACGTCACGAAAGACATTTATCTGAATCTTGATAAACTCAGTAACGCTTTTGAAACCGACAAAAACGGCACCAAGTGGCTTGATTTTAGCTTTGACGCCAGCGAACACCACTTTTTTAACCGCAATTGCAGCCTAGGTGGCGCCGCAATTTCCCTTGAAGTGTTTCAAAAAATGGGGCTGGAATCAAAAATTTCAGATCAATCAGCTTTTTCATTTGACAACGATTCCTCTCTAGCCAACGTCTCTGCAAATACCTACCGTTATATTCTAATTGCAGAAAACGGCGTAAGCTACCTCGCCCCAAGTAATTTCAAATTCACCACTTTTGATCCACCTTCAGAATCCTACGATTATCTATATATAGACCGTTCCGCCAACCTCAACCAAGAAGCAGTCAACCAAATTCAAGCATATTTAGACATTTCGCCTAATACTAAATTAGTTATTTACTTAAAAGACAACAATAACCTCCACCTTAATCAACTTAAAACCCGCGCCAGCCTAATTTTTGTAGAAAAACCTACCTCCATTTCGGAAAAACCCTACGCGCCGGAATCCGCACCAATAGACCCCGCCAAAATCATTTATTTATCTGAAAAAAATCTTTCTTATTTAGATCTTAACGAGCCTATTTTTATTCACCGCATCAATATGCTAACACACCTCTCAATCTATTCAATTGCGGCCGCCACCATCCTTAGCAGTTTCATCTTGGGTTTTCCCGTAGAAGAGAGCCTTAAGCTTGCTCGTGCTAATCTAGAAAACTGCAAATTAAATTCCACTCTAACCCTAACTAAATTACAAGAATTATCCAGTTCTTTTAAACCAGATAACGAGCTAGAATTAATCGCCGCCAATCTCGTATTACCCGGCAAAGGTATTTTAGCAGCAGATGAATCCGGCGGCTCCATCGCCAAAAAATTTGCTAAATTAAATATCCCCGACACTTATGAAAATCGCCGTGCCTATCGAGATATTTTCTTAAGTTTGCCCAGTCTTTCGCAATATGTAAATGGTGTTATCCTATTTGACGAAACTACCCAACAATCCTCCAGTAACGGTACAAACTTTATTAATCTACTAATCTCCAAACGTATTATTCCCGGTATCAAAGTAGATCAAGGCTTAGAATGTTTCCCAAATTCTAGCGAAACCTATACCAAAGGCCTAGATGATTTATCTAGTAGGCTTCAAAAATATTATGCCAAAGGTCTTCGTTTTGCCAAATGGCGCGCAGCCTTTGAAATCAACCTAGATCAAGACACCGTTATTACCCCCAGCGCCACCGCAATCGATGAAAATTGTCGCATTCTCACAGAGTACGCCCAAAAATGCCAGCAAGCTGGATTGGTACCAATTGTAGAGCCGGAAGTTGTTTTTGCTGGTAACTACTCAATTGAAACCTGCGCCGATGTTACTGGTCAAATCCTCGATACGCTCTTTAAATTTTTATCCGACGCAGGTGTCAACCTTAAAGCAACCATTCTAAAAACCAATATGATTCTAGCAGGCCAAGATTACCTCACCCCTTCGTCACCAGAAGAAGTCGGCGCCCGCACTGCCTCCGTACTAAAAAACCATGTTCCAGAGAACCTTGCAGGCGTAGTCTTTCTTTCCGGTGGCCAAACCCCAGAACAAGCTACTGCCAATTTAGCTGCCATTGTCAAAAACGGCCCCTTCCCCTGGCCAGTTGCCTTCTCCTTCGCCCGCGCTTTGCAGGATCCAGCTCTTTATGCTTGGCAAGGAAACACTCAAAATATAAAAACCGCCCAAACCGCCTTTTTAGACCGATTAATCAAAAATCAAGCCGCCATTAAATAAAGCGTAACCTAGGTTACGCTTTATTAACTAATTAAATCTGATTCTATTCTTCAGCTTTAGTTTCTTCTGTGGCTGCCGCCTCAGCTTCTTCTACTGGCTCAACCTGCGACTCAGCCTCACGCTTCTCTGCCTCTTCTGCTGGATCGTAAAGTGACGCTACTACCTGTTCAGCATCCAACTCTTTATCCGCAAACTCAACTCCTTTAGGAAGTTTGATGTCCGAAATAGTCAATTTTTCATCTACATCTTTTAACTCACTAGCGTCAATTTCTAATTCTTTTGGCAAATCGGCAGGTTTTGCTTTTACCTCAAGCTCTTCAATTGATTGAGTCAAAGCAAAATGATATGTTTTAGCCGCTTCCGAAGCTTCAAAGTTTACAATTACCACTGGCGTGGTGGCCTCAACTACTTCTTTAGCCGAAACTGCCTGGAACTCTACATTTACAACCATCCTAGAAACTGGGTCCACTGCTACATTTTTTACAATTGCCATTTGTTTTTTGCCTGCAACATCTAAATCAATAGGAGAATGATAGCCAGCTCCATTCAAAACTTTTTCAGTTGCAACATAATCAGATGCCGTCATTACTGGTTCTTTACCACCGTACACCACAGATGGCACCATCCCTTTGGCTCTAATTAATTTAGATTTTTTACCAATTAACTCTCGTTTTTCTAATTTTAACTTATATTCAGCCATTATTTTTTCCCTTTAAATTTCCTATTATTTTATCACTTTCTCTTAAAATCTTCAAGCTTCCCGCTTCACTCTCACCATTGCTGGTCGCAAAACCTCATTTCCGTAATAATAACCAGCTCTTAATGTTTCAGAAATTATTTCCTTGTCTCCATCCCCCTCTGCCATTACCGCCTCGCAGACATCCGGATTAAATTCTGTACCAGCCTTAGTGTCTATTTTAGTTAGACCTAGTTCTTCCATAGTTTTTGACAAAGATTTTTCTAGCGGCTTTAACTCAGAATAGGTTGCGATTGCCCGGTCTAAGTCATCAAGCAGTGGCAAAATCTTATAAACTGTTGCTAATCTTTCTGATTTTCTATCGTTACTCTTTTGTACCTCAATTTGTTTACGATAATTCTCAAAGTCTGCTCTGGTTCTCTGCAAATCAGCAACTAATTCGGCAATTTTTTCCTCTTGATTATTATCTACTATTGGTGCATCTTTTTTTTCTTTTTTCATAATATTTCCTCCAACATATTACCAGCGTGGCGCACTAACGCCATTACTTTTGAATAATTTTGTCGCGTTGGCCCCAAAACTCCAATGTAACTCCGATCCGAAAATGGCGATCTAAATTTTGAAATAATTAACGACACTTCCGAATTTTTGCCAATCGGATTTTCGTGACCAATAAAAATATTTAACGCCTCACCCGGCGCAGCCTCCCTTAACCATGGCTCCAAATTATCTAACAACTTCGCCACCGCTTGTACCCTCCTAGTGTCCATAAACTCCGGTTGATTAAATAACCTAGAAATACCAGCAAGATATAATTGATCGCCAATCGTAGCAAGACCAAGATTACCAGTTAGTTCTACCAGCGCATCCACCGCTCCCCGAATCGTAGCATCTGCGCGCGAGCCAGAACTAGCCCTTACATCAAGTACATGCGTACTGCGTTGCAAAGCAGGATAATTTGCATCCTCATTATTACCATCTAAGTTATTTACGTAATAACGATACCCTGCATCTGTCGGCACTCTCCCTGCCGAAGTATGCGGCTGCGCTATTAGACCCAGAGCCTCTAGCCTTGCCATCTCTGCTCTAATAGTTGCCGAAGACACCCCAAAAAGCTTAGCCATGGTGACGCTACCAACCGGCGAAGCCGTCTCCGCATATTCCTCTATAATTTGGCATAAAATTTGCCTTTGACGCTCAGTTATTTCCATATCTATATTATATAAAATTAGCACTAAAAACGCAAGAGTGCTAATTATGCTATAATCAAAATATGGAAGAAAAATTCTCTACAATCAAAAACTGGCTTGGTACTGGCTCAATTAATATCTTTGGCCTACCCATGGCCGGAAAAGACACTCAAGGCATTAAACTAGCCGAAGCCCTAAACGCTAAATTTTTATCCTCAGGCATGATAGTGCGCGCCATGGAAAAAGAAACCAAACAAAACCTCACCAACAAAGGCAATCTCATCCCCACAAATATCTTTTATGAATGGGTTCTGCCATATTTTGAACGTCGTGATTTGTTTGAGTATCCCCTTATATTATCATCTATCGGACGTTGGTTTGGCGAGGAAGATCAAGTCATGTCTGTTGCAGAAGGTGCTGGCCACAAAATTAAAGCCGCAATTCTATTAAATTTATCCGAAACAGAAGCCTTAAAACGTTTTGATGAAGCCAAAACCCTAGGTGATCGCGGTGATCGTGCCGACGACAAAGAGCTAACTGTTTTTAAAAATCGCCTCCAAGAATTTCATCAAAAAACCATCCCCGTACTCAAACACTATCAATCACTAGGATTACTTATTACGATAGATGGCAACCAAACAAGAGATGCCGTATTTAGCGAGATCGTCGAAAAACTTTACCAAAAAGCTTCCCAATCTCATGTCTAAATTCAAAAATCAGATATATTATCCCAATTCCTACCACTCCCAATACCGCATATAGTGCGACAAAGTTAAAACTCTCTTCATATTCTTCAGGTTTTAAATTATAATCTGCGCCAGTATTTTCTACAATTTTTCTACACCTATTAGTTTCTGGATTTAAATAATAGCCTTCTTTACAGACTTTTTCCGTAGTAGTTTGTTTTTTTCTACACCTACCAGTTAGAATATTTAAATATTGCCCTTCCGGACAAACCTTTTCACTCACAGTAGTAACCTTTACACAGTTCCCAGTTGCCTCGTTTATCACCTTTCCAGCTTCACAAGTTTTAAATTCTTGAAAATTATTAGACGCACCTGGTGTAGGATCATATGTTACGCGCCAAAATTTTTTACCACTTTCATCATACCCAATCCACGCATAGGCAGTACCTTTCCGCTGTCCGTTTCCATAAATAAGTGTGTCAATAACTTCCCCATTAGTATCAATTAATTCCAATACATTACGATTGGTTGGATTTTTAGTTAAACTAAATAGCTGTGGATAGTATACCGTATATTCATCTGCCAAAATTACGCCACTTAAATTATAAGTTTTATTTTTATAGCGGATCTTACATCCATCCAAAAGCACTTGTTCCGCCGTGTTATTATGAAACTCGATAAATTGCTCAGCTTTTGTAGTCTCAAAATAACTCAATATTTCAGAAAATTCTACCCCTTTACACTGGCTAGTCACCTCGTTTTCCTTTTCTTCGCTGTTTCGCTCTTCATAGTTTTTCTCATTAAAATCAGGCGCATATTCATTTTTATGCTCAAACAAACCCGTTTCCAAATTTCTTACCAAAGTAGTCGGATTACTAGATTTAAATTCCGTATAACACTCAGTTTTTCCCGTCCAGCAAACCCTATCGATTGTTTTATCCTCTCGCTTTAGTTCAATCCCGGCCTTAAAGGCCAACGTCTTAGTATAATTCACGGCGGCTAGCTCGGACCCTGGCGAGCTAGCCAAACGAAGGAGGATGGTCTCGCCAGTCATCCAACTGTTCTCGGGAAACCGGAATAACTCCGAGTAATTCCCGCTTGAATTTGTATAGCCTACAGTGGTTCCAGCGAGCAAAACAGGTTCGTCGGATTCTTTTCTGCCAATCTCAATCATTTCTCCGACATTACTTTTTCCATCAATTGTATAGCCAGGATTAACCGCCTTTATGAATAATTCTGGCAAAGCACTTTCATTCGTAGCATAAACTTTACCGCCCAATCCAAAAATTACATTCAGTAAAACTCCACAAATTAATATCATTTTTTTCATACCCAAAAACCTAGCACTCACAAACTAGAAATGCAACCCCCTTTGTGCTATAATTTAAACATGAACGTTTTCACCTCTGTCGGAATCTTAATATTGACTATGCTTATTATGGCATTTTTGCAATTGTCAACTGGCATTTTCCTACTTTTTTTTCATTATTGTCATGGTAAATATTCTCGTCGCAAATGTTCAGACATGGGCCTCTTTTATATTATTGGCGTGGAATTATGTGTTGCACTAATTTTTCTCTCCACATATTTCTCACTAAATGCTTTGTATTTTGCTACCAGTAATTTTGATGACACGTTTCTAATTTGGTTTATAGCTGGCATACTAGCAGCATTAGCAATCGTTATCTTTTTTTGCTACTACCATAAAGGCAAAAACACCAAACTTTTTATCTCACGTCGCTTAGCCTCATTATTAAACGAAAAAGCCAAAAACGCTAAAACTCGCTCAGACGCATTTACTCTTGGTTTTATTTCAACCATCCCAGAATTATTCTTTACTATCCCAATTTACATAGTTGCCGCTATTGAAACCATGCAAATTGGCGATACGCCAATTGTTAGAAGCCTACTTGTTATTTTGTTCATTCTATCTGCCGTTACACCAATAATTGCTGCTCATATGTCAATGGACTTTGGCTACAACCTCGCCAACATAGAAAAAACCCGCATTCGCAACAAAAATTTTACTCGTGCTTTCGTTAGTCTCCTTTATCTAATTATCGCAATTTTAATCATAACGTTTAAGGTTATTAAATGAGCACACTAGATACCAAAAAATTAACCAAAGAATTAAAAATTGACGCCAAAGCCGTCGGTATCCCCTCTGGAGCATCAAATATCTTTATTGAAAAATCGATCAGCGATGCACTTTCTAACTTGGCAGACAAAACTATTATTACAGACGACGATCTAAAACGCGCCATTTATAAAGAACTCAAAAAATACCATCCAGATTTAGCTTACGTTTACAAAAATCGTGATACAATAATATAAACATGGGAAAAAAATATGATTACGACTATATTATTATTGGCAGTGGTCCGGCCGGTACCGCAGCTGCCATTAATTTAGCCGATCACAAAAAACAAGTCGCCATCATTGAAAAATCTTTTTTGGGCGGTTCCAATCTAAACACACGCGATCTTCCATACGCAGTAGCGTTAGATTTTTCTCATAATTATCACAAAATGTTATCATACCCAGAATTAAAAAACCAAAATCTACATTTTAATTTTCCTACCATTTCCGCCCGCCAGCTCAAAACCGTCATCGAATCCGGTGGCAACAACAAAAAATATTACGAAGACCATAAAATTACCTGCATCAAAGGTAATGCTAATTTTCTAGACAAACACACTATTGCAGTCGGCGAGAAAAAATACACTAGTAATTATTTTATTATTGCCACCGGCGCAGGACTTAAGATTCTTGAAATTTCCGGCACCGATACAATTGATTATTTAACACCTGAATCAGCCATCAAGCTCCGTCACCTACCAAAAGTAGTGGCAGTAGTTGGTGGTGGCTCCACTGGCTGTGAAATCGCAAACTATTTTGCAGAATTAGGCGTTAAAACTATCATCTTTGAAACTGCCGAACACCTCCTTCCTCGTGAAGATAAAGATGTAGGAACTACCATCGCGGATTATTTTTCTGAAAAATTAGCCGTCACAGTTTTACCCAACTGTAAAGTTGTAGCCATCGAACAAGACGACATCAGTAAAAGAGTAATCTTCCGCAATCAAGATTCAGAAAAAATGGTCCGAGTAGATTGCGTCGTCCTTGCTACCGGCAGCCAACCCAATGTGTCGTTAGGTCTAGAAAACGCAGGCGTTAAATATAAAAATTCCGGCATTATCGTTGATAAATATTTCCTGACTTCCGCCAAAAATATCTACGCCATTGGCGACTGCCTCGGCAAAGATTCCTCAACAGAACGCGCCCACCAAGAAGGCACTACTTTAGCCAATAATATCATTACCAAATCAAAAAATGTTTTAAATTACGCTGGTTTTGCTCGCATCACTAACACCAACCCAGAAATAGCTACCGTTGGCCTTAACGAGTACGACTTAATTAAGCGTGACCGTAAGTATAAATCCATCGTCACTAAATTAAGCGATTTACCAATTAGCCATATAAATAATTTTGAACATGGTTTTGTAAAACTAATTTCTGACAAAAACAACCATCTCCTAGGCGCCACGATTGTAGCCCCAAACGCCAGTTTGCTCATACCAGAACTCGCCATGGCTATCCGTCATAATCTGACTTTGCTAGAATTAGCTAGCACGCCACACATAATCAATAGCTACGGCTATGCAATTAAATTAGCCGCTAAAGAATTATTAAACAAGAAAAAATAATCAACCCCATATTCAGCCTGAGTTAGGGGGGTAACTCAAGCTGAATATGAACCTGATTATTAATGTTATGAACTTGGTTGTGGGGGCTGGATTTGAACCAGCGACCTTTTGGTTATGAGCCAAACGAGCTACCAGGCTGCTCTACCCCACGTCATACCAATAATTATACCGCAAAGTATTTTTTTGTCAAGCTAAGGCTTAGTTGAATACATTACCTTTTCCAAAACATCTTCATCAGAATCATCCCCATCGCCATTACCTCCAGTAAGCTGTAACGGTCCCATAATAGAGAGTGCCGTATCAGATTTCGCCTCCAAACGCGCCTCAACCCGTCTGTATAGATCATTTGCTCTACCAGTAGAATCAATTAATACCTGCGTATCAACTAATAATACTTTGTCCGATGCTTCGTTATTTCCCTCTATTGAGCTACCGCAACCGCCTTCTTCACCACAGAAAAATTCCATCCGGAAGTCCGTAGCGGGCCCACCATAAGGCAAACTAATTACAAACATAAAAGTATCACCAAGACGACTGCCCCCTACCGGATCTGGCAACTCAATCGTAGCAGAACACAAGAAGCCTTCATTCCCTCCGCATTCAATCAAATAAGGCTTATTGTTTTTTAACTTATCGTTGGATTTTACAAAAGCACTACTTTTAATATTATTATTTGAGGTAATTTCATAATTTTTCTCGCCGTCCGTCTCTAACTCTGTACCCTCCTCAAGCGGTACCAGATACAGCATCCCACGATCTGTTATACCTTCCCCACTACGTTCAAAATCATCTATTATAAAATCACCCTTCGTCTGCACTAACGCCAATGAGATAACTGGAGGCTTAGGAACACCATCACCAGAAGAGTTAAAAATACCCTCCGAATCTGGATTCAAATACCCAAGACGTTCGCTATTAACATTAGAATACCAACTTATTTTTACACTTTTAATATTTTGTGCCACACCATCCTCAAATCTTGGCCTCACCACCTTAATAGGCTCACTTTCAGACACGGCCGAAAGATAATCGCTTAAATTCGTTTTAAACTTTACACACGTATACGCTTGCTGCATATTATTATTACTACCTTCAACTTCCCTAATAACCACAGATCCGTCATTTTCGTCAATAGCGCGCCCTAAAATCTTCGCTACCATATCACATCCATCTTGACTTGCATAATACAATATCTCACCACACGAAATTTCCCCATCATCATTCGGTTCTACTGCTGTTGTCGTACCATTCCCCAAACAGTTCTGATAGCTATAAAAGGCCAATTTCGCATCTTCAACCCCAGCTAAGGCCGAATCATATGCAGACTGCGAAAGGTCATCATTTGCAGTCCGCGTAATTTCAGACATAATAACCGTAGCAAAACTTATCACCACAATCAGCAAAATCAAAGTAGAAAATGCCACCATATAAAACGAAGCTGCGCCATGTTTGTTATTGTGATTAATCTTTTTACTCATCCTATTTCCCTGCAGATTGTACTGCAAAATTAAATTCGTTAATGGCGCAATAGTCAAAGTTTTCAATGTTATGGCCAAACCCTTCCGGAGTAGCGCAGGACCCGCCACTGGACTGCACATTTATTCCACCATTTATAGTTCCCAGGATAAAAGAAACATCATAAAATAGATTTTTTCCGTTGCTGGCTACGGTAGAATCCAAATCGTACAAAGCTAGTCCTCCTTCCACGTTCTCCAAAATATCAATCGGATCCTCTTCCGTTTTAGCAATACTGAAAATATGCTTTTCATCTTCTTTTTCTGCATAGTTTTTACAAATGCTACGATCTTCATCTCTAACTTTTAATAGCTTAAAATCCGTAGCTGTATTACTATCATTTTTTTCGCCGACTTTATGGTACTCCAATTCTGCCTTTTCGACCCCCTCAACCTTGTAGTCACCCGAAAATAGATATCCCGAATTCCAAATATAAGAATATCTCCCGGTACAAAACGCCCCGTATACCGGTACCGACACCGTCTCAGGATTTTCACCTCTGCCGATTGTCACTTCTGCCTTTTCAGACCGCACTACACTACTATTTTTTAGTTCTTCTTCCGACTCAGAAATAGTGGACACATTCTTTATCGCACTCGTTATATCATCGACTATATCCATCCCAGTAGTATTGATGCTATTTAATGTTAAACCTCTATGATAAGCGGAAACTGCATTAGTGATCAACAATACAATCGTAATCGAAAGAATAGCAATAAAAACAATCGAAAGCGACAGCTCCACCATCGTGAATCCACCCTTATTACTTTTTTTATTCATAAGCTTATTATAACACATTTAGTCCTTCTTTATGCAATTATTATCTTCTGCTTCTTCCGGAATTATTAACACGCCGGATCCGTTAGTAGCACCCCCAGCAATCTTCACGTCTCTACGATTATTTCTGATCTCACCTGCTATTGGATTAATGCAAAAATCAACTTCAACTTTGTCTTCGTCCGTATTAAAATATCTAAAATCAATTAACGCTATTTTTGAATCCTCACTCGTATTCAATTTATTTACGTCTATTTCGTTCCCAACTTCCACAAAAGTACGTAAAACTCCAGTGGTTGGATGCCTCACAATCAGTACAGCCCCCACAAATGGCTCATACTCATCAGTTTTTTCAATAGAAGCACCCCATCGTGGTGAATATCGCTCAGTTAAGCCTTCCTTAGCAACCCCAGCGCCTAAATTTTGAAGCGCGTCCAAAGTGGTGCCTCCATCGTCATTGTCCGCAACCTTTCCTATCACATCATAAGAATAAATTAAATTTCTATCACCGTTCCCCTTTTCTATCCCAAAAGTAATTAATTTTCCATAAATTGCATAGTCACTCACGCCACCATGCGTATTTTGCACGTTGGTTACTCCAGAATAGGCGGTCCGCAAAAATTCAGCAAAATTTTGCACCGAATCATTAAATCTCTGTTGAAAAATCGAGTTTTGCACCCCCACCATCACTCCAGCAAACAAGAGTCCAGTAATTGCCAAAAAAAGCGCAACTTCTATCATTGTAAAACCACGCTTTTTGTTTATCATGTCCTAATTATAACATAAGTTTTTAATAACTAGGAAAAAGAAACATCCACCATTTTTCTATATTCGAATACTGTTTTTCAACCTCAGGCACCGTTTTCTGTTGATGCTTATTTTTAGCAGCTTCTGAATTTTCCGGCAACACTACCATATTTTCCCCCGCCAGCTTTTTATCTAAATTTCGCCTCGCCATCAGTTCTTGATATTCATTAGAAGAATAATATTCGTTTTCAAGCTCCGCCGCTTCAACTTCAATGCTGATTAGCTCCAACTCTTTTCGCTCGGCTGATAACCTTTCTGATAATTCCCAGTTTCTAGACATTGCCAAAATCGATTGATATGTCCAGGTCAAACACAAAATCACCGCAATTAAAAGTGCCACATTTTCCACAGAAAAAAAATCATGTCGCATCTTATAATTAAAACGTCGCAGCTTTAAGTTGATTTTGCTCATACTAATATTATAACAAAAAACCGCCAGAATGGCGATTGTGGTAGGGGTGCCTGGATTCGATTCGTAGAACGAATCCAGTATTTTAGGCATCTGGAGCCTGGTAGGGGTGCCTGGATTCGATTCGTAGAACGAATCCAGTATTTTAGGCATCTGGAGCCTGGTAGGGGTGCCTGGATTCGAACCAGGGACACTGCGTGTATAAGACGCATGCTCTAACCAACTGAGCTACACCCCCGCCCCTACATTATATCATAAACCAAGAAAAACCCACCATCAAGTGGCGGGCTTTTCTACTATTCAATTATTATTTTTTCTTAAGAGTCAAGAAACCGTTGCGTGGATTTTCACAAACAACACGATCTGCTGGTAAATCACAAGGAGTGCCCTTGCCACCATTTTCATCTTTAGTAAAGAAATAAATTGTCTGAGGTTTGCCACCGCGCAAAGTTACTTCAGATTTGTGTAGGTAATACTTCACACCTTTTCCGTTGGTATGTTCGTAAGCCATTTTAGCTTTCCTCCTTAAGTTAATATAATCTTATCTTAAATTCTGAAGAATTAATTGTCAAGAGGTTTTTCAACAAATAGTACCCTTTTAAAAAAATAACAGATAAATTCTTAAAACAATCCATATAATTAATCTAATCAAAATTACAACAACTACTAAAATTGTAATTAAAATCATAAATCCAGTTAGAGTAGGAGCCCAAAGTGGCGAAGAATATTCTTTCCTATATAACTCAGTAGATGGTAAACTCGCTAAAATATCAGTTTGCAGTTCATTTGCCGCCGGATATTTATTGATTTCCGTCATCATACAATTAATAAAGTTCGCGTTATTCCAAGTCCAACCATTTTGAATAGCTAAAGGCTGGCATACCGCCGAAGCCGCCGCATATACATTTCCATTAGGATTATTATCCGCTGCAAAATTCTTCTCCGCTTCTGCAAGCGCAGCATTCGCTGCTCTAATATACTGATGCTCCAAATAAAATGGCCCCGTCCCAAACGTAATCTTTTGCGCCCCATTATCATCTACCACATTTATTACAATATTAGAGAAAACAAACTTTTTTAGTTCTTCAAGTTTATTTAAAACCTCCTCATCATTCTCTGCTTCATCTGCACTTAACACAGCGCCCCTAAGCTCAGTCATTCTAATATGGTCGATCCGAAGCAAAGTTGCGTCAATCGCAATTAGCGGTATCAAAATTAACACCAATTGCCAGGTCTTAATTTTTTTTATCTTCGTCCGCCCACGCTTTTTCATATCATACCTATTATATCATTTTTATGCTTGCACGTTTTAAAATCCTTTGCTAGAATAATCACTATCGCTCGTAATTTCCCAAGACTCAGACTAAAAGTCTTTTGCGAGGTGGGCAGCAAGGTCGTAAGAGCGAAAAACATTAAGGAGAAAATTAGATACATGCGTATCAAACGACTAAAACGATCCGGTGGTCGCCAAAAGTCAAAAATTGCTCCTGCCGCTTGGCAAGAGTTTATCGAAATCTAATTTCGAACCATTAAAAATCCCTCTAACTGGAGGGATTTTTAATTAAATATTACTCGCCTAATTTTGCCGCTACGATATCTTTTATAAGTTTTATAAATTCATCTCCAGATCTAGCCGAATCCCAAGAAATAGTTTTTCCGTTTATTACTATACTACCTTCTCCGCCCCAATTAATCAATTGTCCGTCTATATAAAATGCTGGTGTGCCCCCCACGTCGATTCTTTTTCCGATACCCATATCAAAACTAATCTTTTTAGATACAGCCTCACTAGCCATGTCTTCATTAAACTTATCTACGTCACCCTTTCCATCCGTTACTTCTGTAAAATATTTATCAAATAAGGCAGTGCGATCCGAAGCCGAAGCGTATTCCCATTCAGACTGCTCTGCAAATAATTTGTCGGCATACGCCTTCCAATAGCCCTGAAGTCCAGCTGCCTCTGCCGCCGATGCCGCTGCAGTACCATTCTGGTGATAAGAAAGCAAAAAACTCCTATATACAACTGCCAATTTCCCATCCAATTGTTCAATTACTTTATTGACTCTTGGATTGATCGAGGCACAACCGGGACATTGATAATCAGCGTATTCAAAAATCAAAACTGGCGCATCCACCTTACCTTTAACGTGATCACCGATATTACCATTATCGCTATTAGCTTCTATTACGGTGTTAAAATCGTAATTTTCAAATTTAACAGCTTTGTTATTGCCATCAATAATAGCAAACGTTGCAACACCTAATAACGCAACCGTCACCACACCAATTGCAACAGCCAGCGCAGAAAAACCCTTATATTTTTTCATGTTAACTCCTTTATGTTATAATTATTATACCATGTGGTTTAGGTTTTTGCAGAAGATTGTGCGTTTTCTTGATCCAAAGCTCGAAAAGTATCGCGAGCATGCGCCCAAAAAAGAACTAAAATATACGCCCAAGGATCTTAAAGATTTTATCGACGTTCTCAAACGTACACCTAAAGAAATCCTGAGCAGCCAAGATCGTTCACGTATTGCTGCCATCATGAATTTCGACAACCGCACCGTTAAAGATCTAATGATAGATAAATCTAAAATGGTTTTTGTAAACGCTAAAGATATCCTTGGTCCACTCACTCTAGATAAACTTTACAAATCTGGTTTTACTAATTTTCCAGTTGTAGATAATCAAGAAAAAGTTAAAGGCATCATTCATACCGAAGCTCTAAATACTCTTGAGATCAAAAAAACCGACCGCGCCGAAAAGTATATGTCTCGTGACATTAATTATTTACACACAAACGATTCTCTTAACTTTGTCGTTTCCGAAATCGAACGCACCAATAGTTATTATTTTCTTGTCGTGGATCAAAACGAAGCTCTCGCTGGATTCTTTACCATCGAAACACTCTTAGATTATTTATTGGGATAAATATGATATAATATAATCTATGAGAATTTTAGCAAACGATTTAGAAAATCATCTAGGTAAAACCGTTACCGTAGAAGGCTGGGTCAACTCCCGCCGTGATCATGGTGGGTTGATTTTTATAGACCTCCGCGATCACACCGGAATTATCCAATTAGTCGTCACCCCAGAAAACGCCGACTCTTTCAAGCTTGCCGAAACTATCCGTGATGAATATGTCCTAAAAGCTACCGGCAAAATGCGCGAGCGCGAGCCAGATTTAATTAATCCAAATATCCCAACAGGCAAAATAGAACTAGTGGTAGACCAGCTAGAATTGCTCAATAAATCGGAACCTTTACCAGTCAATACTCATGATGATGGCGAAAAATCCAGTGAAGAAATACGTCTTAAATATCGTTATCTAGATTTGCGCCGTCCATCAATGCAAAAACTTCTTTCCGATCGTGCTAAATACTATAGTTTTATGCGTCACTATATGGAAGAACACAATTTCGTAGAAATCACTACACCAATTCTAGCCAACTCTTCTCCAGAAGGTGCCCGCGATTTTCTCGTTCCATCGCGCCTGCATCCAGGTCAATTCTACGCCTTACCACAAGCACCTCAACAATTTAAGCAACTACTCATGGTGGGTGGGGTACCTCGCTACTACCAAATTGCACCCTGCTTCCGCGATGAAGACCCTCGTGCCGACAGATTATATGGCGATTTTTATCAATTAGATCTAGAAATGGCCTTCGTAAACGATGGCGAAACTGTTCGCACCGAAATGGAGCCATTAATGAAATCTCTTGTTACTGATTTTGGCCACAAGAAATTACTAAATGACAAAATCCCACGCTTAACCTATACAGAAGCCATGGAAAGATATGGTACGGACAAACCAGACCTTCGCTACAAAATGGAGCTAATAGATCTTACCGAAGATTTTAAGAATACCGATTTTAAAGTTTTCCAAACTGAATGCGTCAAAGCACTTTGCGTTAAAGATGGAGCTTCTCTTACCCGTCGCGAAATTGATGAATTTACTGAACAAGCTCGCAAATTAGGGGCTGGTGGCTTAGCATATATATTATATAGTAACGGCGAGGCCAAATCTCCAATTGCTAAATTCCTCACCAAAAAAGAGCTCTCCGCCATCAAAGAAAAAACAAACGCCAAAGATGGCGACGCCGTGTTCTTTGGCGCTGATTCTCGCAAAAAAGTCAACAAAGTTCTTGGCGAACTTCGTATCTCTTTCGCCGATCGTTTTGGCCTTAAAGACCCAGACACCGTAGCTATCTGCTGGATTGTAGATTTTCCATTTTATGAATGGGATGAATTGCGAGGCAAACTAGATTTTGGCCACAACCCATTCAGTATGCCAAAAGGCGGCCTAAAAGCACTCGAAGAGGCCAAAACTGATGCCGATAAATTAGCCATTCTTGCCGACCAATTCGATATGGTCATGAACGGTTACGAAGTGTGCTCTGGTGCAGTCCGTAATTATAATCCAGAAATCATGTACAAGGTATTCAATATTCTTGGCTATAACAATGAATATGTAGAAGCCCGTTTTGGCGGCATGCTAAATGCATTCAAGTTTGGTGCTCCTCCGCACGCTGGTTGCGCTTTTGGTATCGATCGTATTTTCATGATCCTAGAAAATACCGAAAACATTCGAGATATTGTAGCTTTTCCAAAGAACGGCTCCGGCGTAGACCTCATGATGAACTCCCCATCAAAAGTAGATCAATCTCAATTAGACGAATCTCATCTCGCTATCCTAGAAGACGACTAGATGATTAATTAAGTAATTTTAAGAACATAATGAGATTTAGACCAGATTTTTCAGTGTTAAAAACACAACATCCATGAAAAGATGTTGTGTTTTTAACAAGCTGAAAAGTCCAGTTCTTAAAATTACTTAATTATCATCAATGTTATTTGGTAGGGCCGGATGGAATCGAACCATCATTGTATCCTTAGAGGGGATATGTCCTATCCGTTGAACGACGACCCCAAACACAGAGTATTAACCATTCCAGTTAACAACCCCGCATCTCTAATAATTATACACTATTACTCTGGTTTTCGCAATTTATAATAAATCGATGGAGCAAACCTAATTGGCGCAAGTACTTTTTGTGCAGTATCTTCCATCTTAACAAGATTCTTTGTTCCAAATACTTTCTTTAATCCCTTACTTCTAAAATTAGAAACCGAAAGTACCTTTTCTTGCTTAAAGCCAACTTTTTCAAAAATCTCTTCCACATATTTTGGATGATAATTGTAAAATCCATCCTTACTTATTTCTTTATAATTAGCGACTTTCTTATCAAACGGATTTACTTTACTTCGTCCAGTAGCAAACCTCACCATCTTTGGCAAGGTCCTTTTATTAGCAACCTCGATTACCGCTACACCTCCTGGCTTCAATACTCTATATAGCTCCGCCATCGCCTTATTCATGTGCTTTAAGTGATGTGTTACTCTAATCATCATTAATCCGTCAAGCTCATTGTCCTTAAAAGGAAGTTCGTATATATCTCCAGCCTTAGTCTCAATCTTATCACCGTAAATTTCCTTAGCTTGCTCAAGCTCTGTTTTAGAATAATCAAAAAGATAGACTTTATGCGCCCGTTTTAAATATTCACCAGCCAACCTACCATATCCGCCACCAATATCCGCAAACTTGTCCATACGTTTTGGCAATAGTTTACGAATCGCCATCCGGTCTGCCTGATCTTCGTACTCACGATCCGTATCTTCCCAGAATTCTTTTTTGTAATCATAACCGTTATAATCAGAAACAACTTTTTCGCTCATATGTCTAATTATATCACACGCGATACTTCTTCTAAAGTAGTTTCACCTCGTAACGCCGCTAATACACCCTTTTGTTCTAACGTCAACATACCATTTTTACGTGCAGTTTTTTCAATGGCGTCAGTATTGATGTCGGCCACATCTCCCCTAATATACGCTTGTATATCATTAGAGACCACCAATTGTTCTACAATTACCGTTCTACCATTATAACCAAACGGATTTGTTTCCGTAGTTACTGCATCATATAATGTTATATTATTTAAATTAACCCCATTAAGTTTTTCCGCTGGAACTCCATTTAATACTGTCCTGATATAATCTGATTCCGCCTCAGTTGCTGGACGTGCTTTTTTAGAGTCGGCTAGCTTTCTTACCAGCCTCTGTGCCATAATCAGTCTAATAGAGCTTGCAAAAATTGGATTCGTGCCAATTAAATCAATCATTCTAGAAAAAGCCGCGCTAGAAGAATTAGCATGAAATGTCGATAACACTAAATGCCCCGTTATGGAAGCCTGAATCGCCGTCTTAGCTGTATCCGCATCACGAATCTCGCCTACCATCACTACATCTGGATCCAAACGTAATACCGACCTTAGCCCATCCGCAAAAGACCCGCCTTCATTAGTATTAATTGGAATCTGTGAAATTCCCGTAATCCCATATTCAATCGGGTCCTCTAAAGTAATTATTTTTCGATCGCTAGTATTGAGTGCATTTAGCATCGAATAAAGTGTGGTAGACTTACCAGAACCAGTCGGCCCCGCTATCAAAACTAATCCACGTGGATGCGAGATTACTTCTTCTAATTCGACTAGCTCTTCTTTAGACAAACCTAGTAAGTCCAAATTCAGCAAAGCTTCGTCAAAATTAAATAGCCTAAGTACTGCATCTTGACCATACATAGTTGGAATTGTCTCTACGCGAATATTTAAAATATGTGTTTGCCCATTCTTCACCACTTCTTTTTGCATATGCCCAGATTGCGGTTCATTAGAAGCTGTAGAAACATTTGCCCTTGATGATAATTCCCCCATTAAAATCCTATACCTATCTTTATCAATATTAGCTACTGGATGCAAAATACCATCCACCCGCATTCTAATCCTGATATTATCCCGCATATTTTCAATGTGAATATCTGAAGCCCCAAGTTTATCTGCTTGATCGATCAAAAAATCGAACACTTTTTCCGTAGAAACCGTCGCCAGGGTCTGTGACACACTCGCAATAGTTTCAGAATCTCCTTCGCCGGCGATTCTAATGTCATTATAGCGTACCTCAACTGGCGGATCGTATCTTAACATAAACACTTGATATGCCGAATTTGAAATCAAAAAGAAATCCGCCTTTTCACCCTCATTAGTATATTCCTGTCTAATCCTTTCTATCACCGAACGAGGAGTCTGACTTGTCACCATAAATTGATAGTGTTCTTCTCCGCCACCTTTTTGCAGGGGAATTACAAAATATTGATGCATCTCTTGCTTACTTAGCAGTCCATCCACTAAAGCAATCTCGTTCTCAAATTCTCGCGTATCCAGATATGGCAAGCCCAATATCCTGGCCCGCTCTGCAGTAGTCCTTTCTTCGTTCTCACGACGTTTAAGCTGGATCTCATTTTCATCCATATTATTATTATAGCATAAACGTTTTTAAGAATGACGTTTTAGCTTATGCAAGATTTAATGAATTCCATAAATAATGGATGCGTATTAAGCGGTCTGGATTTAAATTCAGGGTGTGCCTGCGTTGCAATAAAAAATCTTTTTCCAGGTGCTTCCACAAATTCTACTAATTTTCCATCGAGCGACGTTCCAGATACTTTCACTCCACCCTTTTCCATTTCCTCTGAATATTTTTGATTTACTTCGTAGCGATGACGATGGCGTTCTACCACCTCATAATTATCTCCCTGTACGCCATATCCATGTTTCCGATAAATCTTTTCGGTTTTAGTTTTTGGCAAAAGTTTTGCACGATAATCGCCTAACCGCATTGTTCCGCCAGTAGATTCTTTCCCCTTTTGTCCTTCCATAATATATATAATGTTGTTACCATCTTTTTCTGTTGCACCAAATTCCTCCGAATTGGCATTTTTTATTCCGCCCATGCGAGCCGCCGCAATGCAAGCTACCTGCATCCCAAGACAAAGCCCAAGATATGGTACATTTTTTTGCAAGGCGTACGTCGCTGCCTTGATTTTACCCTCTACGCCGCGCGCGCCAAACCCTCCTGGCACCACAATTCCATCACATTTAATCAAATCAAGCATCGCTTTGTTGTTGGCTGCCCTCACCGAGTTGTCCCCCAATTCCTCGGCATTAATCCATCTTAAGTCCAGATTTACACCATTCCATGCTGCCGCCGATTTCAAAGCTTCCGTTACGCAAATATAAGTATCGTCATTTCCTACATATTTAGCTACCAAACCAATTTTAACCGTTCTAGAATATTTATATGCCCGCCTCCTCGAAAATTCTTTCCAACGGGACATATCCGGCTCAATCTCGTCCCCCATAAAATTATTCAATATCTCTAGCACGCCAGATTTTAAAACATTAAACGGCACATCATACACAGATTGAATATCAGGCAGATTAAGTACTGCTTCGCCTGGAATACCAGAAAACGCCGCAATCTTTTCACAAATTGCCCGTGGGCACGGTTCTTCGGTTCTTACACATACAATATCCGGGATAATTCCAAAACCTCTCAAATCCTTTAATGCATTCTGCGCTGGTTTTGTCTTTAGCTCATTCGAAGTATGAATAAACGGTACATATACTACCGACACGTATAAACAATTTCTTCTACCAACCCTATTCGCAAATAATCTAATCGCCTCTACAAAAGGCAAACCCTCGTAGTCTCCAATTGTGCCACCAATTTCTACTATATGTATATCCGAATCCGCCGATGCTTTCTCAATTTTTTCACAAACTAAATTTGTAAAATGTGGCACCAGCTGTACTGTCTTACCATGAAATCCACCTGCCCTTTCTTTTTCAATTAATTCTTTATATATAGATCCAGAAAGCGTAATCGAGTATTTGTTAGTTTCAAAATCCAAAAATCTTTCGTAATGCCCTAAATCAAGATCGGTTTCTACTCCGTCGTGAGTCACATAGCATTCACCATGTTCCACCGGATTCAAAAGACCCGCATCTACATTTAGATACGGGTCGCATTTTTGCATAGTTACTTTGTATCCTTTAGCCTTAAGAATCGCCCCCATAGAAGCCGCCGTAATGCCTTTTCCAACTCCAGACAGTACACCACCCGTTACAAAGATATATTTACAATTTTTATTTTTATTCACGAAACCTCCTCCCCCACCCAATTATTATTATTGACCTTCTTTTACTCTATTTTAACATAAACGTCTATTTAAGGAACAAAAAATAAGACCTTTTTAGTCTTATTCTGGCGGAAGGGACAGGATTCAATTCGAAGAACGAATCCTATCTTTAAAAACACCTCGATAGAGGTGTGGCGGAAGGGACAGGATTCGAACCTGCGATACTTTCGTATGCTGGTTTTCAAGACCAGTGCCATCAACCACTCGGCCACCCTTCCGTATAGCTAATTATAACATAATCTATAAAAATATGTTATAATTATCCTATGGCAAGAAAAATCAAACTGCGACCAATCTCTAAGCAGAATCGCAACAATAATCACAAACATAGCGACAAGCGCCAACACCCGCGCCTCAAAGATGGTCGCTAAAATAAGCCCATTTCAGGGCTTATTTTTTACTCTGCATTCGTATAAACGTTTGTTACATCATCTAGATCGTCAATCGCAGAAAGCAACCTCTCTAATTTTTCTTCACTTTCCCCTTCTACTGGGATATAAGAAGTTGGCACATATTGTAATTCTGCCGAAGTAATAGTCATCCCTGCATCAGCCAAAGCATTCCTCACCTTCATTAAATCTGCAGAATCAGTATAAATTACAATTCCCTCATCTTCTTCACTCGCATCTTCTGCCCCTGCATCCAAAGCAATCATCAAGGCGTCTTCGCCTTTTTCCGAAATTTCAATTACACCCTTACGTTTAAACTGAAACATCACCGATCCAGATTCGGCCATCCTACCGCCATTTTTATCTAAAGTGTGGCGCACTTCTGGCAAAGTGCGATTTTTATTATCCGTTGCGACCTCAATTATAATCCCAACCCCACCAGGCCCATAAGCCTCATATACTTCCTCTATTAATGTCGCCGCTGATTTATCCGCCACCCGCGCAATCGCTCTTTCAATATTAGCCTTTGGCATATTAGCAAGTCTAGCTTTTTCTAATACCATCGCAAGAGACGGATTCATTGCTGGATCCGTACCGGCCCTAGCCGCAATCGCAATCTGATTACCAATTTTAGTAAACAACGCGCCCCGTTTTGCATCTACCACTGCTTTCTGTCTTTTTGTCGTTGCCCATTTACTATGCCCAGACATATCTTTCTCCCATCAAAATTTAATATCAATTTTCTATATTATATCATTTTTAAGAATAGATTTCAAAACAAAATTAGTTTTGTGGCTTGTCGGTTTTCTCGGGATTATTTTTACCTCCACCGTCCATCTTTTTAATTGCAAAAGAAAACAGCCAAATCAAAAATGCTGCAACCAAAATCCACAATATGGTATTTAGATGACCTTTTCTTATCTTTTTTATTACTTGTATAGTTTTTTCATCAAATATTTCACTCATGTTTTGTTATAACATATTGGATTTTTTAGCATAAAAATGCTTTCTCCATGCTATAAACACCAAAAATATCGCAATCACCGCATAAAACCAAAAGACCTCCACACGATACTGTGGAATTTTAACCAAGAATTGTATCATTTCACCCAGCCAACTAACCACTAATATATGAAAATCCAAAAGTTTCGTCGCAAAAAATGAGACAATCGTTTCAATACCAAACACCCCATACACTGCACCAGACAAAAACACCAAACCCATTGCATATGGTAATGTTGGTAGTATTAACAAATTAGCCAAAACCGAAATCGTTGACATTGCCCCATAATAATATAAAGTTATCGGTAATGTCATTAATGTTGCCGCAATAGTAGTAATCACGGTACTACTCAAAAATCCAACTTTCTTTTTTCCGTAAAAAAACTCACGAATTAAAGGCCCCAAAATCATAATTCCACCATAGCTTGCAAAAGATAATAACCAGCCTAAATTAATCAAGTTCATCGGATTTAATATTAACGTAAAAGCAGCAACTAAAATAATCGTCCGCCATGGCATAAGTTTTCTTCCAGAATACCACATCAAAGTAGCAAGAATACTCATTGTCCCCGCCCGCACAATCGATGGCGTCCATCCCACCATTGCCATAAAAATTAGTGTAAATAGAATCGAAAAAATCACGCATGCCATTCTAGATACCCTACCAAAACATTTTTTAACTATCTCCACTAAAATTGATAAATGTGCTCCACTCGCCACCACAATATGGGTTAAGCCTATCGTTTTAAGATTATCAGAAAACTCGTCCGAAAGCCCCGTTTTCATACCGAGCAAATAAGAAAGACCCAAATTAAGTTGTGGGGCAGAAATTAGCTTAGCAATCCGCCGTGCAAACCAATTCCTAATCTTAATTGCTAAATTTCCTGGCATCGCTCTCGCCCATCCAGTAATTTTTGGTTTATACATGTATCCGACATACGTCCCAAAGCCTTCTGATAGTTTCCCTCTAACTATAACTTCATCGCCCCAAGTTAAATCTTCGTTTTTGTTTACAGACATATATACTACTCCACCAAAAACCTCCTCTATATTGCCAAATTTCAAATTAATAATCTTGAGTTTTGTTTCCTTTTCGTCGGTCTCTGGATCTCCATCAATTTGCCCACTTATAGTTACAGTTTTTCCATACAATTGTTGAATGTATTTTTCGTCCGCTAACCCATCAGACACTCTAAAAAACACCATAACCATTCCAGCTATAAGTGCAAATATGACAAAAACCAATGTAGGCTTCAGGTATGCAATAATCAACAAGCTAATCGCAAACAAAATCCAAATTGGAGAATTAAAATAATTAATTCTAAAAATTAACGCAAGTATCGCACCGGCCAAGACTCCAATTGCCCACATCACTAAAAAATACGACTGATGTATATTCTTAACTAAAAAATTCTTTAGCATAGCTTATCGCTACCATAAAAATGAAACAATCACAACCCCCGTATATCCCTAATGGTTTTAAAATTACCTAAAAAATGATATAATTGCCCCTAAGCACCCGTAGCTCAGTGGATTAGAGCACTTGTCTTCGGAACAAGGTGTCGTAGGTTCGAATCCTATCGGGTGTACCAAATAACGGAAAAATAAGAGTTTACTCTTATTTTTTTGCTATTTGAAATACCGGGCGGGGATTATCAATCCCTCCCGGTATACCAATAATTGGTTAGTTCAAGTGAAATTGTGACAATCAATAAAAACTCTCCTTTTAAAAAGAGGGTATTTTGATTATTCCGCTTGAGACTGTGGCGTATTGGGTGCTTCGGGAGTTTGTTGTTGATGTGATTCTGGTTGTGTTGCTTCGGGCTGCTGCGATACGTTTGACTGCTCGGTCTCAACTGATATTTCTATAGCCGGCTCTTTAGCTTCTGGTTGTGCCTCATCTATAGATTCCTTCGTTTCTGGTAGTTTATCATCTTCACCTTTAAGCAGTTCATCCCTTTTCACTAATAATAATCTAATATCAGAAGTATTTTCCCAGACCACAATTAGAGCCATGGTTAGCTCCAACATTACCCTTAATAAAATATTGCCAAAAATCAACGAGGCTAGTCCAGTCAAAACCATCGGCAATACCTCATCGCCTTTTCCCTGAAACATCAGTATGATGCTCATTATTGTTAGGAAAACAGCAAGAAACACATATAGGATCTTAATAATTCCTGCGACTAAAATTGAACGAAAATTTAAAAATTCTTTTATCCAATTGGCAAATCTTCCCTTGAAACTTTTTTTTCTTTGAATCACAAAAATGAATACCAAAATAGCCGTAATTAAGGCAATAATCCCTACGGCTATTAATACTCCTGGCTGAATACCACCTCCAGAACCAGCTACCCCCTCAGAAAAACTTGTGTCAAAGCCCCTACCGTTGCTGACATTTTCTTTTTGTAATAAATACATACTTTCCTCTCAAATAATCATTAGTATTATATCATTATTGTACCATACTTTTCATAAATCTTTTTCGTCTTCGATTTGTTGTCCAATATCGCCTCGTAATCGCCAACAGTTCCACCAATTTCCACGATATGTATATTACTTCCAGTACATACCTCAATCTGCAAAGCATTAATACACACTTATTATACCTTCAATTACCTCTAGCTTCGCAGGGGTTTACAATCGGAGTTCCTGGGAAACTGACTCCGTCAAAACTAAATCAAAAAATATAGTGGGAATGACCCTCTACTACTTTTGCTAAAAAGTTTTTCGTTTCTGAGCATATATATTTATAGTTTTACAGATATAGATTTTTCTCTACAGATTTAGTATAATGTAGTTATACCTTAATGAGAGAATAACAGATAAGATGGACAAATTCCGTTCATCAAATCCCCCTTTAGCATAGTTGCAACCTCTTTCACTAGGGTGTACCACGCACCCGTAGTTCAACGGATAGAACGTTGGTTTCCGGAACCAATGATATCGGTTCGATTCCGGTCGGGTGTACCAAACAAACAAAAGTAAAATTTATTTTAGTTTTGCTTGTTTGCAACCCGAAACGGAACTGTTTTCCGGTCGGGTGTACCATTTTTTTCTGGCGTACAAACACACTAAGGAGGTAGCCATGTACGTTATCGGAAAAGTCAAAGCAGATTCGGCCCGTCGCATCAATGTAAAAATGCTTTTTGACCAACTTCCCCATCGGCTCTATGCAGTAGCCGATTACAAAGCTGGCAAAATCTTCTTTTACAAGGAGTCCGAGATTCCCAACAGTTTGTCTCGAACTGTTGACGATAAAGGGCGCTTCACGCTTCCTAAATGGATTATCGAGGAGTTTGGTGACGAATTTTTCATCACGGATGAAAGCCTTGCCAAACACTACCTCCTCGCTAAGCGACTTTTCTAAACAAGTGCCGGGCCCGCCCCGGCACTTTGTATTTCTCTTCTTGTCATTTAGTCAAAAATAAGATATAATTATCGCACGTGGTACTGTAGCTCAGCTGGTTAGAGCGTGGGACTCATAAGCCCAAGGTCGGTGGTTCAAGACCACCCAGTACCACCATTTTTTTTATTCCAGAAAACCAAGTTAGCCCGGAACCACGCGAACCTTCGGTGCGGTGGTTCAAGACCACCCAGTACCACCATTTTTTATGTTATAATAATAAGTATGAAAAAAGGCTTTACAATTCTCGAAATTTCAATCGTTGCAGTTTTCGCAAGTTTACTTTTAATTCTCTTTTTTGTCCAAAAAACCAACATTGATGCCATGGAGCGTGATGAAGATCGTAAAATTGCCATCAACGCTATGTACTACGCTCTAGAAGAAAGTTTTTATAAAGAAAACGGCTATTATCCAGAATCAATCTCCGAATCCAATATCAAAGTAATCGATCCGGCCCTTTGGACCGATCCACTAGGCTATAACCTAGGCGATCCACAAAGTTCCTATTCCTACGAAGCTATGGATTGTAATAATGGTAAATGTAAAGAATACATCCTCAAATCCCAGCTAGAAAAAGAAGATACTTATATTAAATATAACCGCAATTAATTATTTATCTTTTCGCATTGTCTTTTTTGCTACCGAAATCAATTTAGATACGGCCTTTAATTGTTCTGAAGTAATATCAGAGTATTTAAAAGTATATGTTGTTTCGTCACCAACCGTAGCTAACCTCAAAGTTCCATAGCTAAAAATTCTTTGTAAGATTGTATCCTGTCTAAAGCTTGCATCTTCTATGGAAGATAAATCTATTACGTTCACCGAGCTAGATACCAAAGTATTAACAACGAGCTGTATGGCTCTTTTATTAGTAATAAATAATTTATTTCCATTATAAATTTTAAGGGCGATAATACCAATCACGACTGCGGCCGCCAGCAATGCAAACAAAATAACAAACAAAAAATGTCTGCCCATTTCATCTAGTCTATTTTGCCCCAAAAGCACCAACAAAAATGCCAACAAAATCAAAATCAATCCACCAAAAGTTGCACCTAGAATCGCCCAAAGACACACCTTTGCTCTAGAAAAAGCAAATTCCACATACTCGTCTTCTTGGAAATTAACGTGCGGAAAATCCCTCTTGCTTCTTTCGTGACGGATTTTTGCCAAATTTTCGTCCATACATGCTCCTTTTTATTATTATAACTTATTTTTGTAGTTTTGTAAATGGAGCCTTCCCTTTTCCGTCACCATCCGCCCCCGTGGAGTCCTAGCTATCAAACCGAGCTGCAAAAGATATGGTTCATAGTAATCTTCTATCGTCGACGCCTCGTCACCAGTTAATGCCGCAATCGTAGTTAGTCCCACTGGCCTATCGCCATAGTTTTCATACATCAATTTAAGCATGTTCCTATCTGCCGGGTCCAACCCAAGCTGATCAATTTCCATCAATTTAAGTGAACTTCTTGCCGTCTCCTCATCTACAATTCCATCGCCATTTACATCCGCATAATCTCGCACTCGTTTAAATAACCTGTTAGCGATTCTTGGCGTTAAACGTGATCTAGTCGCTAATAGGCTCACTGCCTCAGGCTGAATCTTAGTATTCAAAATCCCAGCCGTACGGTTAATGATTTGCTCAATCTCAGGTTCCTTATAGTATTCTAACCGATGAATAATACCGAACCTATCACGCAGAGGCCCCGCGAGAGACCCTGTCCGCGTGGTTGCACCAATCACCGTAAATCTAGGCAAATCTAGTCGCACACTACGCGCCGCTGGCCCTTTCCCAATTACAATATCTAGCTTATAATCCTCCATCGCTGAGTATAGTATTTCTTCCACTGCCCTACGCAAACGATGAATTTCATCAATAAATAACACATCGCCATCTTTCAGGTTAGTCAAAATCGAAGCCAAATCTCCCGCTCGCTCAATTGCTGGCCCACTGGTTACTCTAAGAGATGTGCCAAGCTCATGCGCAATCACACCTGCCATAGTAGTTTTGCCCAGGCCAGGTGGTCCATACAACAATACATGGTCCAAAGTAGACCCATCATTACGCTTCTTAACCGCCTCAATCGCAAGTTTAATATTGTTCTTAAGATGCTCCTGTCCGATATATTCTTTAAAGGAAGTTGGACGTAAAGATATCTCAATCTTTTCCTCTTCCGAATCATTTTCCGCCGCCGTGGGCTCTACTAACCTCTCAATTGCCATATCTAAATTATACTACAAACAGAGACAATAATAAAATCATATATCTAACTTATATATAATAATCTTTTACTTTTGTAATTTAAAGGCTAAAAACTTAAAAAAATAGTGATGGAAAGCCGGTACTAAAATACCGGAAGGCTTCCATCTGATTATTTTTTTAAATTATATAATAATCTTTTACTTTTGTGATTTAAAGGCTAAAAACTTAAAAAAATAGTGATGGAAAGCCGGTACTAAAATACCGGAAGGCTTCCATCAAATTATTTTTTTAAGTTTTTACCTATACAAAAGTAAAAGATTATTATTATTATTATTAAATTAGCACTATTGACAAACGAGTGCTAGTGATATACAATCAATATTAATTAGCACTCAATACCACCGAGTGCCAGAATAATTAAACGAAAGTGAGGAAATATGTCAAAAATGATCGGAATTGACCTCGGCACCACTAACAGCGCCTTTGCTTATATGGTTGCCGGCAAGCCAGAAATCATCACTAACGCCGAAGGTGATCGTACCACTCCATCCGTAGTGGCCGTCACCAAAAAAGGCGAGAGACTAGTCGGCAAAGTTGCCCAACGTCAACGCGTTACAAATCCTAAAAACACCATTTACGGCATCAAACGTCTTATTGGCCGCAAATTTACCGACAAAGAAGTTCAAAACGATGTCAAAATCAGCCCCTACAAAATCGTTAAAAAAGGCCAAAGTGTAGCCGTAGAGATGGATGGCAAAGAATACACCGCCGAAGAAATCTCTGCCATGATTCTTTCCAAGATTAAAGCCGATGCAGAAGCCTTCCTAGGCGAACCAGTTACCGAAGCCATCATCACCGTACCTGCCTATTTCGACGATTCCCAGCGCCAAGCTACTAAAGATGCTGGCAAAATCGCCGGCCTAGAAGTCAAGCGCATCATCAATGAGCCTACCGCAGCTGCCCTTGCTTACGGTATCGATTCCAATAAAGACGAAAAAATCGCTGTATTCGATCTCGGTGGCGGTACTTTCGATATTTCCATCCTTGATATCGGAGATGGCGTTTTCGAAGTACTTTCCACCAATGGCGATACTCACCTAGGTGGTGAAGATTTTGACAACGCTATCGTTAATTTCCTTGTTGACGAATTTAAGAAAGAATCTGGCATCGATATTAAAGGCGACGCCGCTGCCATGCAACGGGTGAAAGATGAAGCCGAAAAAGCTAAGAAAGAATTAAGCTCCAGCACCTCCACAGACATCAACCTTCCCTTCCTTTCTGCCGATGCGGATGGTCCAAAGCACTTTGAATACACTTTAACCCGCGCCAAACTAGAAGAATTGGTCAGCGATCTTATCGATCGTCTAGCCGAACCTGTCAATAAGGCCCTTAAAGACGCCAAACTCACCACTAAAGACATTGACGAAGTTGTTATGGTAGGTGGCATGACTCGTATGCCAGCGGTTGTAGAAAAAGTTAAATCCATCTTTGGTAAAGACCCAATGCAAGGTGTTAACCCAGATGAAGTCGTAGCTTTAGGTGCCGCCGTGCAAATCGGTTCCATGCAGGGCGACTTTAAAGACATCGTCCTTCTAGATGTTACCCCACTTACTCTCGGCATAGAAACCGAGGGTGGCGTACGCACTCCTTTGATTGATCGTAATACCACCATCCCAGTAACTAAATCTCAGGTTTTCTCTACCGCCGCCGATAACCAACCTCAGGTAGAAATCCATGTCCTCCAGGGCGAGCGTGAATTTGCCGCCGACAATAAATCTCTCGGACGCTTTATCTTAGATGGTATTGCACCAGCGCCTCGTGGTATTCCACAAATCGAGGTCACCTTTACTATCGACGCTAATGGTATCATGCACATTTCCGCCAAAGACAAAGGTACTGGCAAAGAGCAGTCTATCACCATCCAAAAACCAAGCAGCATGAGTAAAGAGGAAATCGAAAAAGCCAAAGAAGAAGCCGAGCTTCATGCCGAGGAAGATAAAAAGAAACGCGAGCAAATTGACGCTAAAAACCACCTAGAAAACTCCATTTACCATGCCGAAAAAATGCCTACTGAATACAAGGATAAAATCAGCGACGACGATAAAGAAACTATCAAAAAGGCCGTTGAAACTGCTAAAAAAGTCTTAAACGACGAAAAATCCGACAAAGATCAACTCGAATCTGCCGAAAAAAAGCTAAACGAAACCATCATGCCTATTGGCGCTAAGCTCTACCAAGCTGCCGCCGAAGCGGAAAAGTCCGATGACAAAAAAGACAAAAAGGATAAAGAAGACAAAGACGAACCTATAGAAGGCGAAATCGTAGATAAATAATTGAAAATAGAATGGGGCTAGCAATGCTAGCCCCATTTTTTAAATAAAAAAATTACACCTCCTCACACTTCAAGCGAGCTACTTCGTTAGCCCCCTGCAACTTCACCATCTCAAGCGAAGTTTCCAGATCAAGAGACAGTTTTTCAACTACCACTCTCTGCTCGGCAAGTTGCTCAAGGCGTCTACGTTCAGCCTCGCGCTGACCTTCCACAAAGGAAAGCTCATCCGATGCATGCCTCAGCCAAACCTCTTCAATGCCAAGCCGACTCCTAGCCTTACCAAACCGCGCGATAGCCAGCTGCCCCTCTAGCTCTCGTACTTCAGCGCGCAATTGATCGATCAAACGATCGGCCTTGCGTACCCCATCAATACACTCCCTCCGCTTTTCTCGGTCAAACGTCTGAGTAGCCTTCTCAGAGAGCGCCCAACGTTCAACCGCTGGCTTAGTAATTTTCTCTCTTACCTGGGTAATGCGACGATTACAATGAGATATCATCTTATCCCAGTCATCGCTACTCTCCGTAGGAGAAGAAGACTTGTCGAGCATCTTGCGCAGGCTCTTCAATTCCTCTTCAAAAACTTTCAATCTAGCTTTGTGCTTATCCTCCTCATCCATCAGATAGGTTTTCCACAAGGTCACCTCTCGCATGCAGGATTCTAGCTCATCGTGCTGTCGAAGTAACTCATCCAACTCTGGGGTGTGATTTTTCATTTTTCTCCTCTCAAAGTACGCCCCCAATATAATTCTATTATACAACATTTATTAAAAAAGCAAGCATTTTCCATCTCCCGCCTCCGCATGGTATAATAAACACATGAAAATAGCTATTCCAGAACTTAACAATCCAGTTTTTAAAGAAGTTCTTAAATCTTTTCCCGATTTAACCCCAATCTCTGCCTCGTCTCCTACCGTGGCTGCCCAAATGGTTGCTAGCGGCCAAGCAGACACTCTAATTTCTGGCCTAGATTACCCCTCGCGTGATGTTTTAATCGCTTGTAAAGACAACATCCCTCTTAATTCCCCATTTTTCTCTAGTTGTTTTATCTGCCAAAAAGACAACCAAATTATTGCCCTCGCCGATGGTGGCGTCAACAAACTACCTAATTTAGAACAATATTACACCATCGTAGAAGACACCGCCAATACCTTTGTTAAATATACTGGAGAACAACCTAAAATCGCCCTACTCTCCTATTCCACCCACGGTTCTGGTGGCAAAAATCCCGATCTAGATAGAATTTATGCAGCTAAAGATAAAATTACAACAAACCATCCAGACTGGCTTATTGATGGCGAAATCCAGTTAGATGCCGCCATCAATCCAAACGTAGCTGCCAAAAAGGTCCCTAATAGTCCGCTTAAAGGAAATGCCAACATCCTCATTGTACCAGACCTCAACTCCGGCAACATCCTCTACAAATCGCTAGAACAATACAGTGGTTTTACCTGCGCTGGTCCTATTATCCAAGGCTTTATTAAGCCCCTAGCCGATTTATCTCGTGGTAGCACTCCAGCAGACATCACTTTAACTATCAAAGTTATCTCAAAATTATTAGAAAGGAGTTAAATGCAGTATTTTGGTACTGACGGCATTCGTCAACCCGCGGACAAATTTACCCCCGAATTTCTCACCCGCATCATCGCCGGCTTGGTAGATTACGCTGGTAACAACATCAAAGTATTAATTGCTGGCGACACGCGTGAGTCTACCGAATGGATTCTAGCCGACCTAGAAACCGCCCTAGAAACCTTTAGCGTAGAGTTCGGCAACGCCGGCATTCTCCCTACCCCAGCCATCAGCTATTGTTTTTATCAAATGGGTTTTGATTTTGCAATTGACGTTACCGCCTCTCATAATCCCTATACTGATAATGGCATCAAAATTTTTGAACGCGGTCCCACTAGTAGCGTTAAGCTTTCCGAATCAGGCCGTAAAGCCATAGAAACCTCCCTCAATTCGGATAAAACTTACGCGCTCGTTTCGCCTACACTAAGAGAAGATTTGCACCAGGAAGCCGTAGAATTATACAAAAATCATCTTTTGGAGTACCTCGGCACTGCTGATTTTAGTGACCTTCACATTGGCCTAGACTGCGCCAATGGTGCCACTAGTATTATAAATAAATCTATTTTTACACAACTAGGCGCCAAAGTGGAGTTAATCCATATTAGCACAAACTATAACACTAAAATCAATCACGATTGTGGCAGCACTCATCTAGAATCACTACAAGAGCTCGTCGCCACTCAGCATCTAGATTTTGGCGCCGCCTTCGACGGCGATGGCGATCGCTGTCTTCTCATCGACGAAACCGGCGAAATCATAGACGGTGATCAAATTCTAGTTATCTTGGCTAACTATTTTAACTTAGATTCCATTGTTACTACGGTTATGGCCAATCAAGGTCTTTTAGATTGGGCCAAGCAAAACCACATCCACGCCGAAATCACCTCCGTAGGTGATTCCAATGTTACCGCTACCATGCACCAACAAAACATCAAAATTGGTAGCGAACAATCCGGCCATGTAATTTTACCTGGTGAACCTACTGGCGATGGCATGCTTACTGCGTTAATGGTAGCAAAGGCCGTTAGCGAACATAAAAAATCCCTTAACACCCTAGCCTCCGCCATGACCAAATTCCCTCAGATAATTGTTAATATGTCTGCCACCAACGAGCAAAAATCTAACCTTAAAACCAGCGATTCCGCCAAAGCTACCCTACTAGCTTATGATCAAAAACTTGCCTCTATAAACGGTCGCCTACTCGTTCGCCCTTCCGGCACAGAGCCACTAATCCGTATTACCATGTGGGGTAAAGATAAAGATATCATTAATAAATTAGCTAACGAATTAAAAAACGAATTAGGAGAAATTTTATGAAAATCGCCACACTAACTAAGTACACCCCAGAAATCGCAGACCAAATTCGTAAATTATTAATCCAATTATCTCGTAGCGGCAAAGACCGTGGCGAGATTCCCGCAACATGGTTTAATGATCTCATCACTTCTCCCTATCACGACATGCTTATAGCTTACGATGATAACGATAAGATTATCGGCATCGCCACCCTTTCGGTTACTATGGGCCCTATTACCCGCAAAAACGCATATCTAGAAGATTTTGTCACTGATTCCAGCGTCCGCGGCCAGGGCGTAGGCTCCGCCCTCTGGAACGCCATGTTAGAATGGTGCGATGGCAAAGGCTGCAACAACCTCTGTTTTACCTGCGGTCACGGCCGCGAAGCTTCGCAAGAATTTTACAAACGAAGAGGCGCCGAAATTTACGAAACCAACTTCTTTCGTAAAACAGTCTAATAGAACACTACGTTTATCTAGCCATATAACTACTCCATATCTTTCTTACATAATTACAAAGATTTTTTATAGCAATATCTATTACCAAAAATTACCATCAAAATCATTGGCATTAAGAAAATCTGCAACGCATTTGCAAGCCCCGCAAAAAAGCAATAAGAAACTCCGTACGCCACTATTAACCCAAGAATTAACACTCTGTTCTTCTGCCGCAATATCTTACTAATCATAAATCCCCCCGTTAATATTGATAGGGAAACACCAATTATACCAGTTTCAAGTAGCAAGCTAGCATATTCATTTTGCACAATTTCCATTGGCGATGGAGATAATCCGTTTTCATATAAAGCTCGTCCTGCACCACCAAGTCCAACCCCAAACAACACCGTTTTAAAATCCCGTCGCCACACCTCCACTGCCGCAGCAGTTAATTTTAATCTCGTATCTGTAGATTCTGCCACGTAACCATCAAAAACTGCCTCATTTCCCCTATCATTTTCTATAAAGTTTTCCACAGGTTTTTCCACAACCAGTATTTCCCCTTCGTCATCTTGTAAATCCGCCCTTTCCAAGTCCACTCCCTCTTTTAGCCCTGCACCTCGCACGTCAATTATCCCTAGCGATAAATGGCTTAATACTTTCGTCACGCCAGATACATAAGTATCATTAGTCGGACTCACTGCCGCCATAATTCCCTGACCATTTAATGAGATTATAAAAGAAATTATAATCATACCCCAAGCTAGCCCAACCCGTCCAAGTGCCCTCTTCCACTCTTTTCTCATTGCCACTAGCACCCATGTGCTTATAAAAATCGCCCCCACAATAAATGAATAGATCGCACCGCGGGAAAATGTTAAAAATAGTGTCGTAGTTATAATTAAAAAGCAGATTAATAAGAACTTAGCGCATATCAAGTCTGAACCGGAATAGTTTTTACAACGGTCACAGACCGAGCACGAAACTGATAATTTCGGCGCAGGTCTGCCTGACCCGTTGTAAAAACTATCACCGCGTGAAGACTTTTGCGCTAAGTTCTTATTAATCTGTTTTCTAAAGAATAAATACATACACACCATTGCTGGCGCCAATAGTAAATTCCCCATAAACTGCGGTTCAATCGCCAACCCATTTGGATGCGGAAATCCAAACATCCGATAAGTACATCCCACACACATCAGCGTATATTCCCTGCCTACTCCCACTAAATCCAGAATACACTGTAACACACACCATCCACAGATCACTAGCGTACTCACCATAAAACATTTTAAAAACCTAACTCTAGCCTTGTCATCCACTAAATCTCTTAGCTCAAACATTACATACCCAGCTGCACAAATCAACCACATTATACCAGCCGTCAAAAACCCCCGCATCGCATTTAAAGACCATACCACGCTAAGTGTGATATAGGTTGGCAAAATTAGCAAAATCCATTTGTTTTTTAGTCCATTAAACAGTCTTTTTTTCTTTATTAACAAAACTAATCCCAGCAGGTCAAACAATACCAGCCAAATTAGTGGCAAAGAAATCTCAAAGTTCATCGTTCCGTCGCTACCAAAATGAATCAGTGGATAATAAGAAAAAAACAAAATCCCAGGTAGTGAATATATCATTACTAAGTAAAGTTTTTCTAAGCTATTCTTTTTTCTTTTTTTCATTTTGCTTCATGCATTTTTTTACAAAATTTTTAAGCTCTGTATCAAATCTATCTTCACTAAATCCATCCGCCGTCTTCGCCACTTTACTGCTAGAAAATTTCATTTTTTCAAATCTCAAGATCGCCTCTGCCAATGATTTAGCGGTTTGCTCCTTAAATAAAACTCCATTTTTTCCTTCTATTACATAATCTTTTGCACCCCCCACTCCATACGCAATCACTGGACATCCCGCCGCCAAAGCTTCCACCGGTGCAATACCAAATGGCTCTAAGCTTGGGAAAAGATACCCTCTTGCATTTTGTAGATAAAAAGCTAGCTCGTGTTTTGTCATTATCGGCAAAAATTTAATTAATTCCGTTCCTTTAGCCATCCTCACTAATTTCTTGTGCTCAGACCCATCACCAATTACTAGTAGCCTGCGTTGCGTCATCATACAAGCCTTCACCGCCAAATCAATCTTCTTCCAATTCACCTGCCGACTAGTAGTAATATAATAGTCTTCCGCAGGAAAAGGGAATTCTGGGGATATTACGTGTTTTTCGGAACATAAAGACTGGCCAGAGCGGCCTTGGAGCGTGTCCGAAGGACACGCTATATCTCCAGAATTCCCTTTTCTTACTTCAAAGTCCTTCGTTTCTACCGGCGGATGAATCACTACTGCATCTCGTCCATAATACTTCCTAATCATCTCCTTAGCATAATCGCTAATTGTTACAAAATAATCTGGCACCTGCGCCGATTTTAAGTCCGCCCGTTTCAATGGTTTTACCACAATTCTAAAAACCAACCTAGCAATTGGATTTAAAATTCCAAATCCAGGATTTTTAATATATTCATCATACATTTGCCAGTAGTACTGTGTTGGTACATGGCAATAAGAAATATGAATTCCATTTGGAGCTTTTACCGCTTTCGCCTCTGCCCCCGTCACCGAAATCACTAAATCATATTCCGATAAATCTAATTTACTAAAATATCCCTGCCTTAGCGGCCCTAAAATTCTTCTCATCCAAGTTGGAAATTTTTGCAGACTACCAGTCCTAACGTCAGCCCCTTCAAACCAATCTATTCCCTTTGAATCGTATTTAGATGTATAAATCGGCGCATCTGGATACAATTTATGAATCTTAAGTAGAACCTTTTCTGCACCGCCCACATCAGTCAACCAGTCACAGACAATCGCTACTTTCATTTTGCTCCTTCTCGCTTAAGCACCGCCGCAATCGTCTTAAAGAAAATTTGCAAATCCAGCATCAGTGACCAATTTCTTACATAATAAATATCTAGTGCCCGTCTTTCTTCAAACGGGATATCCCGTCTGCCAGAAACCTGCGCAAACCCAGTTAAGCCAGACTTAACCGTTAAAATTAACGATCTATCCCCATAAGTTCTTAGCTCATTCGGCAGCAACGATCTTGGTCCAATTAATGAAATATCCCCCTTTAAAATATTGAATAGCTGCGGTAATTCATCCAACGAAGTTTTTCTTAAGAAATGTCCAACTCTCGTAATTCTTGGATCATTTTTTAGATAATCGCCATCTTTCCGATATTTTTTTATCAACTCCGGCTTTCCCATTTTTATAAACGCCTGCTCTGCCGTTAATCCACTATATTCCGGTTTCATTGTCCTAAATTTATAACACTTAAATTTTCGATTAAATCTTGTCAATCTCTCATCCGTATAAAAAGCCGTGTGTTTAAAATCGGAAATCTTTATCAATATCCACACTATCAACATCGGGATTGCTGCAATTATTATCGCCACCAAACTAAACAAAATATCGAACAATCGTTTAATTGCCGCATACCCACCCGTAAGTGGCGTCGTCTTTACTAATACCGCTGGAGTATTTCCTACCAATTCCAAATCACCAAAATGAGACGAAAGCGCAGTCTCGCTTGGTACAAAATAGTACAATAAATGCTTTTGCACCGCCTGCTTATAAACATACTCAGTAGACTTTTCATCGGTTTGGAAAATTACATCAGATCTCGTATGTTTCAAGGCGTCTTTAAGTGATGAATATTGTTTTTTCTTTAAATCATTAGGGATAAATTTTCTTGCTGCCACAATTGCCGCCAAACGGTATCCAGATTCCGGCATTGATGTAATATAATCTGCTAAATATTCTGTATTTTTATGATTCCCAATAATTATTACCCGCTTAGTTCCATAATCTTTTCTAAAAATTAATCTGGTAAAAAGTCTGACCACCATTCTTTCAAGAGTTAAAAATACAAACGACAACACTACAGAAGTAAGCGCCATTATTCTAACCGGAAACAAATTCTCACCCTTAAAAAAGTCATATACAATCAGCGCCGCCACCGAAAGTATCGCTGCAAGTAGTAATTTACCCAATTCCGGCAAGCGTGATTTTCCTAGAAAAATATTTTTCCGATACAACCCCAGCGCCGCCAAAATAATTATTAATATCGGAATCAAAAATATAATTGTTAATGTAAAATCATACAGCTGCGACTCAAATTCATATGGTCTAGGGTCCACATGTACACGAATAAAATACGCCATTGCAAACGATAAAATCAACATCAACGCATCGCCCACCATCAGAGCCACCCGCATCACGATATCAGATTTTTTCTGCATAAATATATTATATCACAGAGCAACCAAAACTTTTAGGACAGCTAGAAACTGCCGTCTATTACTCTACCGTAACCGATTTGGCTAGGTTTCGCGGTTGATCCACATTATTTCCCTTAGCTACCGCCATATTATATGCGAATAATTGCGAAATCACATTCATTATAATCGGTGCAAATATCTCCAAATCTGTTGTAATTTTTACAATATCATCTACGGGCAAATCAAAATGCTCTTCATTAGTAATTACAATTACATGTCCACCTCTAGCTAACACCTCTTGCACATTAGAAATCGCTTTTTCGTATAAAGCCCCTTTAGGCAAAAGTACCACCTCAAAAAATCTATCATCCACCAATGCCAATGGTCCGTGCTTTAACTCACCAAATGCGTAAGCGTTTGCGTCTAAATAAGAAATCTCTTTCATCTTTAATGCCCCCTCCATCGCCGTTGGATAAGCCACATCGCGTCCTAAATAAATACCATGCTCATACTTTGCATATTTCTGAGTCATAGTTTTTACTGCGTTTGGGATATCCGAATTAAGCAATTTAGAAATTTCATCTGGCAATTTTGCAATTTCTTCAATATAAGACCTAAGTATTGTATTTTTGACTCCTTTAGCCTGCGCAATCGTAATGCCAAACATCACCATCGCAATTACTTGGGAGGTAAACGCTTTAGTAGATGCTACCGCAATTTCTGGACCCACGTGCACATATGTCCCCCCATCTACTTCTCTAGCAATCGTAGAGCCAATCGCATTTACAATACCAATTGTTTTTGCACCTTGCTTTTTTATTTCCCTTAGACACGCCAAGGTATCTGCTGTCTCACCCGACTGTGAGACAATCAAAGCCACCGAATCTTTAGGAATATATGCTTGACGATAGCGATATTCCGAAGCTACTACTGTCTCAATCGTAATCTCTGGTGTAAATTGTTCAATATAATAACTAGCTAAAGTCCCCGCATAATGCGCTGTTCCACATCCTACAACAATTAAATGCTTAATCTTGCGGAGCTCAGCCTCCGATAAACCAGGCCCACCAAGATGTACAAGGTTATTTTTTGTATCCACTCTTCCACGCAAAGTCTCCGCCAAAGATTCTGGCTGTTCCATAATCTCTTTAAGCAAAAAATGGTCGTAGCCACCTTTTTGAATCGCCGCAAGATTAGTCTCGATTTCTTCAACTTTTGCCGACACCGGCTCCGCATTCAACGTTTTAACCTCAATACTGTCTTTAGATACCTTAGCTACTTCACCATCTTTTAAATATATAGCCCGTTTAGTATGGCCAATTAATGCCGAAGCATCGGATGCAATCAAAGTCTCATCCTTACCAATTCCGACTACAAGCGGAGAACCACTTCTTGCCACCACAATCTCTTCTGGATTTTTTTCCGACACCACTGCTATACCATATGTGCCCTTTACTAATTTTAGAGCCTGCACTACGGCATTTACTAATGGATGTTTACCATCTTGATAAAAAGACTCAATTAGTGCAGCTAAAACCTCAGTGTCAGTATCAGACTTAAAATCGTGGTTTTTGAGCTGGCTTTTAAGCTCTTTATAATTCTCTATTATCCCATTATGAACCAAATAAATCGAACCTGCTTTATGTGGATGAGCATTAGCCTCGCTTGGCTCACCATGCGTAGCCCATCTAGTATGACCAATTCCAATTACATCGTCACGCTTTTTCTTGGCCATGCAAGATTCTAAATTAGCGATTTTACCCTTAGCGCGTATCAAAGTTGCATTGCCTTCCTGATCTAGCGTAACTACCCCGGCAGAATCATAGCCGCGATACTCTAATCTCTTGAGCCCAGAAACCAAAAAATTCTGCGCATTTTTATTACCAACATAGCCCACAATCCCACACATAATAATCCTCCATTTTAGATTCATTTAATTATACCATACCTAGTTTTTTTATTTACTCTTTCAAAAATCAAATTTTGTGGTATAATTATAGTAATCGGTCCGGTAGCTCAGCTGGTTAGAGCACGAGCCTCTTAAGCTTGGTGTCGTGGGTTCGAGTCCCACCCGGATCACCAACGGGGGAACCTGTGAAAAACTCAGGTTCGAAGATGAAATTAAATGGTGATTTATATCTGTAAATCACCCTTTTTTGTGCATCAATTTCGAGGTTCGAAACCATATTTCGCACTAAAATGTCCTTTTCGACGAGATCTCCTTTTTCTAATCTGTTAATTAGCGAATTTAGCGAGTTCGAAAACTTTTCTAGGCCTAAGCGCAA
>JAFQXV010000010.1 GCA_017406775.1 Candidatus Saccharimonadota bacterium
TGGCACTAAGGGTGGCAATACGTCTGGAGGATTCTATTATTTAAATTATAAACTTAATAATGACCAAAATATTACCGATGGAACTGCATCTAACAAATTACGTTCTTATCCTCAGAATTTTGTCTACTCTGGCTACGTTACTGGTACGTCTATTGTCAATCGTAGTTCAGGCGGCAGCTATTGGTCTTCTACGGCCTACGGTAGTGTCAACGCCTACAATATGCTCTTCTACAGTAGTAATGTTAACCCTGGTGCCAATAACTACAATAAGTATAGCGGTAGGATGGCTAGGTGTATGGTTACGGGTTCGTAGTTTGTTTTGTGAAGAGCCCCACGGAACATGAGGAGTGTAAGCGACGAACTGCAAGCAAAAATTCCGACAAATTTTGCTTGTTAGATTTGAGACGCCACTGGTGAATTTAAGTATATGTTAAAGTTTATAAAGTTTTGTCGGCTTTATTTAGGGGAATCATTTTCTATTCCAGCTTGGTGGACTAGTAGATTGAGTAGACCCTGATTATATTCAAAGGATTTCATAGAATATCTTAGCTTCTTTATAAAAAAAGAAACTCCGGAGTAGAAGACTAGCAACTTTCGGGAGTTTCTATTAATTATGATTATACTACTTTATGGTTTGACGTCAAGAAGTTTTCCTTTTTTGCTGATGTATTTTAATCTTTTGATTTCGGGGATTTGTTTTATGTTAGCGATTACTTCTCTAAAAATCGCCGCATTTGGTACTCTTTTCATACGGCGAGAATCTAATACTACATAATTCGCTTGCCATTTAGATTCTTTTAGATTTTTGAGAATTGTTTTGGTATGTTTGGCGGTGGGTGATTTGAACTCCCATTTTGCATTGTCGACATATGTGTCCGCTGAATGTTCGCGCTCGCTGTGATATAATATGGGTATGGATAGATACGAACCTCTGAAAATAGAAGCAAAATGGCAGGAAAAATGGGAAAAAGAAAAGCCGTACAAGGCCGAGATAAAGGATGGCGTGCCCAAGATGTATCTTGCGGAGATGTTTCCGTACCCATCGGGGGCGGGGCTTCACGTGGGGCACGTGCGGAATTTTACCATCGTGGATGTGTTAACAAGGTTTTACGAGCAGCAGCGTCTGAATGTGATGCGGCCGTTTGGTTATGATACGTTTGGTTTGCCGGCGGAGAATTACGCCATTAAAACTGGCACTGCGCCGCAAGAGGTGACTCGGACCAATATCGCTAACTTCTGCAAGCAGGCTAAGAGACTGGGCTATGCGATTGATTGGGATAGGGAGGTGAATACTTCTGATCCCGAATATTACAAGTGGACGCAGTGGTGTTTCTTACAACTCTATAAGAAGGGTCTGGCTTATCAGAAGGAGTCATACCAATGGTGGTGCCCAGAGGACCAGACGGTGCTGGCTAACGAGCAGGTGGAGAATGGCAAATGTTGGCGTTGCGGGCATGAGGTAGAAAAGAAAAAGATGAAGCAGTGGTTCTTTAAGATTACGGAATATGCGGATGAACTACTTGATGAAATTGATGCACTGGACTGGCCCGATAAGATCAAGACCATGCAAAAGAACTGGATTGGGCGTTCGATAGGGGCGGAAATTGAATTTGGTGTAGCTGGAGTTGAATCCCGTGAGACCGTGTCCCAAAATCCTCACGAGGATTTTGAAGTGACCGAGCCCCGTAACGACGGGCGCGAGGGAACGAGGTCGAAAGGGATTCAATCCAGCTACCACACAATTACAGTTTTTACCACTCGTCCAGATACGATTTTTGGGGCGACGTTCCTAGTGGTGGCGCCGGAGTACCCAGGGCTAGAATATATCGTTTCGGAAGACGCTAAGGAAGCTGTGATGGCTTATAAGGCGGAAGCGTTAAAGAAGTCTGAGATCGAGCGTCAGGAAAATAAGGAAAAAACTGGTGTATTTACGGGTGCGTATGCGATTAATCCAGCCACTAAAGAAAAAATTCCGATTTGGGTGGCAGATTACGTGCTGGCTGGATACGGTACAGGGGCGATTATGGCGGTACCAGCCATGGATGAGCGTGACCGCGAATTTGCCGATAAGTTTGATTTGCCAATTGTGGAGACGGAGTTATGCGAATTTGATCAGTTTGGCACACCTAAAACCACTTACAAGATGCGTGATTGGCTAATTTCTCGTCAGAGATACTGGGGCTGTCCAATTCCGATTGCTTACGATAAAGATGGCAATGCACACCCTATCCCAGAAGATCAGTTACCGGTAATGTTGCCGGAAATCAGCGATTATAAACCGGATGCGTCTGGGCGTTCGGCGTTGGCTAAGGCTAAGGATTGGCTCAAAGTTGAAATCCCGGTCAAAGATCCTAAAACTGGCGAGACGCATATGGAAGAAATGACGCGTGAGACGGATACACTAGATGGTTACGCTTGTTCTTCTTGGTATCTGTGGAGATATGTTTCGCCGCATGATGCGGAAGCGGCTTGGGATTCGGATGCTATTTCTTATTGGGCACCTACAGATATCTATGTGGGGGCAGATCACGCAGTGGCACACCTCTTGTATGTGCGATTTTGGTGTAAATTCTTTGCTGATATGGGGTATTTGCCATTCAGGGAACCGATTAAGAAATTGATTTATCACGGTTATATTAATGCGCCGGATGGTAAAAAGATGAGCAAATCCAAAGGCAACGTGATTGATCCACTAGATGTGATAAATGACGGTTATGGGGCGGATACTTTACGGACATACGAAATGTTTATTGGGCCGGTAGAGCTTGACGCGGCATGGGATCCCCGTAGTGTGGGTGGCGTTTATAGATTCCTTAACCGTTGTTATAATTTATGTTTTGGTGGCGAATCTGTTGGCGCCTCTTCTGAGGAGTATCCGCAGTTGCTACGAGGACGCAGCGACGAGCCCCGTGAAGACGGGCGCGAGGAGCGTCCCGAAGAAGACGGTGCCAAAGATTCGCTTGCACTTAGGCATAAAACCATCAAAAAGGTAACGGAAGATATCTATAAGTGCCAGTTTAATACTGCAGTAGCGGCCTTGATGGAGTATGTAAATGAGTTATATAAGGTTGGCGCCGATAAGGAGGATTTGGCTACACTAGGCAAACTGCTTAAGCCATTTGCGCCACATTTGGCGTCGGAAATGCTTGAAAAGTTGGATGTTGCCGATGAGTGGCCAAAATGGGACGAAAAATATTTGGTTGAAGATACCGTAGAAGTAGTCGTGCAGGTAAACGGTAAATTGCGCGCTAAATTAAGTGTATTGGCCGATGATTTGGAAGATGAAGATAAAATCACGGCTTTGGCGTTGAATGACAGTAAAGTGCAAAAATACACAGAGGCTGGCATCAAAAAGACGATTTTTGTGAAAAAAGCTAAACTTTTGAACATTGTGGCGTGATTTTTGCAAGCTAATTTGCTTTTTTGCTATTTTTATTATATTATATTTTTATGGAATTAATTTTAGTTCTGGATAATATTAGATCTTGTTATAATGTTGGTGCAATTCTTAGGACAGCGGAAGGATTTGGCGTTTCTAAGGTAATTCTTTCTGGCTACACTCCTAGAGTGCACGATTCTGAGCTTTTACCACATCTGCGTGATAAACTAGACCGAGAAATTCACAAGACTGCTTTGGGCGCGGAAGACATGTTAGATATTTATGCGTCCCATGAAATATTTAAAGAGGTGAAAGAATATAAAAATGATGGATGGCAGGTGATTGGCCTTGAAAATAATATTGAGAAAAATTTGGTAAAGTTAAGTAACCCTGAACTAAGGAAAAAGCTGAAAAATAAAATCATATTGATTTTAGGAGAAGAGGTGCATGGGATTTCGCCAAAACTATACGATTTGATTGACTTATTTGTAGAGATTCCGATGAAGGGAAAGAAGGAATCATTTAACGTGTCGGTGGCGGCTGGCATCGCGATGTATGGTATAATGTGCTTATGATCAAGGTTTATACGACACCTACTTGTGCTTATTGCCATGCACTGATGGATTGGTTAGACGAGTTGGGTGTACAATATGTAGAAAAGGACGCTACTAAGGAGCTCGATATTAATACGGTGCCAGTAACCGAGATTGATGGTAAACGGATTGTGGGTTTTGACCGTCCGGCCATCAAAAAAGCATTAAAAAAAGTTAATATCTTATAAGCGCGGGGTGACTTTTCGAATATTTAGTGCAATTTAGTTGATTTTCAGCTTGATTCGTGATATGATAGCTAAAATTATCTATTAAATTTAAGGAGTAAAATGCCTGAACCTAAGAAACAGAGTAGCCCGCGCAAAACTGGGCTTCGTAGGAGTCATTTAAGGCTTGAACTTGCTAGGAGAGTCAACAAGATTTCCCCTGTTAAAGCTTTTGAAACCAAGAAAAAGACCCCGAATCTAAAAGTTAAAACTAACAAATAATTAAAGAGAATTTTAAAATATGGCAAGTAATCGACATTTAGGAAGAGTAATTGTGTTGCAGAGTTTGTACGAGTATGAACTTAGAACTCTGGCAGGGGATCCGGAAGTCGATCTTAAAGTTATAGTCGCAAAAAATATCGAACCTTATGAAAAAGCACTTGGTGATACGGAGTTTGTCTATAATTTAGCTCAGGGCGTGGCTAAAAATTTTGAGCTACTCGATAAAGCTCTTGCACCAATGGCACCAGAATGGCCAATCGAATCAATTGCGGCAATAGACCGAAACATACTTCGGATGGGGCTATATGAACTTTCGGAATGTGGAGACACTATCCCTCCGAAGGTAGCTATTAACGAGGCGGTAGAACTAGCAAAAGCCTTTGGCTCAGACAATTCGTCTAAGTTTATTAATGGGGTGCTAGGTACTGCTTATAAGAAATTAGGAATAACCGAATCTAAAAATAATGGAACCGACAAAAAGACCGCTAGCGGAGCCGACGGCAAGAAGAGCGCTAAAAGTACCGGAGGCGCTGCCGACTGATCAAGTTAAGGAGTCGGCGCTTGATAAAATTAAATCTGCCGTATTCCGCAAAAAAGCGGCAATTCAAGAGATTGTGCGCGAACCGACTTCTGGTGGGATTGTTTTTCGATTTACTAAGGATAAAAAGGATATCGAAATTCTTTTAATTCAAGATTCTAAAGAACGTTGGACGATTCCTAAGGGGCACATAGAGCCTGGTGAAACTGCCAAAATGACAGCCAGGCGAGAAATAGAGGAAGAAACTGGTCTTAAAAACGTGTCGGTATTGTCTTGGCTGGGGAAAATTCATTTCAAATATCGTCGTATGGATAAATTGGTACTGATGACTACTCAGATTTATTTAGTACAAGCTCTGGATAGTCATGAGATGCCAATTCCCGAGAAATGGATGAAGGGCATTCAATGGTTTTCTTTTGCGGATGCACTAAACGCGATTGAGTATGAAGATATAGAAAAATTAATGTTAATCGCTAAGAAAAAAATCCGTGCGGGGGATTATTAAGGAGGAACATGGAAACAGCTAAATATCAAGAATTTGCTAAAGAAAAGTTAGGTTTTGAGTTTAACGATATCAATTTATTGGTGACAGCTTTAACTCACAGAAGTTATGTAAATGAGCACAAAACGGCGCATGAGCATAATGAACGCTTGGAATATTTAGGGGATGCGGTTTTAGAGTTGGTTTCCTCAGATTTTTTGTATCGTAATTATGATTTTCCGGAAGGAATCATGACGGCGGTAAGAGCAGCTTTAGTAAGGACGGAATCGATTGGTGCGGCTGGTATAGAACTAGGGTATGAACCTTTAGTGAGATTGTCTAAAGGCGAAGCACATGGTTCGGAACGAGCGCACGAATCGATTTTGGCGGACTGTTTTGAGGCGGTAATTGGTGCGATTTATTTAGATCAAGGTTATGAAGCGGCAAAAGATTTTATCTCTAAACACATCCTGGTAAAAATCGATGTAGTTTTAGAAGAAGGGTTGTGGCGAGATCCTAAGTCTTATGTGCAGGAATTGGCGCAGAAAATTGATGGGGTAACACCAGTGTACCGGACATTACGTGAGGAAGGTCCAGATCACGACAAAAAATTTACTGTAGGTATATATGTGGGTGACAAATTGAAGGGAACTGGAACTGGGCATTCTAAGCAAGAGGCGCAAACGGTGGCGGCGCGAGAAGGCGTAAAGAAATATCGTGCAGAGAACAAGATAAAGAACTAAGCTGTAATAGTAACCAATATAGCCTATTCGAGACACACTGGGACGCGTCCCAAGGGGCGTTCAAGGCCGTTCGGCCAAGCTTATGGTCTCGAATAGGCTATATTGATTACCTTTTCTTAATTGACTTTTCTGGTTTTTTGTGCTATAATTAAGGTAGTACATTAACATGGATTTTGAGGGAGGGTAGATATTTAAGTTCTTCTGTCCGTACGATTGATTAGGGGGTGGGCGAAATGCCCAAAACTGGAACGTTTTATGACATTGATCCTGATAATTGGCAGGGTTACGTAAGTATTCCCGTAGACGCTGCGGGGGATCGCACAGATCGTTTAGGCTATAAGCCTAAGCGAGCGTCTAAGCCAGCTCCTGCTGATGACGGCGTTGATTATACGCCGTTCTGGGAGGCGATGCTGGACCTTGTTAATGCTTGGTCCAGGTACCAGGCGGTCAAGAAGATTGAGATTAATGCTACCTACGCTGAAACTGAGCATAAGGTGGCTGGTGTAGTGGGCGAGTATTGGGCTGGCAGCCCAAAAAAGCTTCGCGAAACCGTGGAACAGCGTTCTGGGAAAGTTGAGATGGAGCTAAAACGTTCAGAGCTGATGTGCTCGCGTTTTAGAGTGGATCCAGTAACGCGTGAGTGGCTGCATGACCATCTTCTCGATGGCGGCGACTATGCCAGCTATCGTGGTAAGATTAATCGCCGGAAGAAGAAGAATGCTCCGGCCAAATCTCTCAAGGTCTTGTAACCCGGAGGGCCCGCAATTTGGGCCCTCTTTCCATTTTTAAAAAAATATGATAGAATAATAAAGTTAATAATTTAAGGAGAAAAAATGCTAGCGATTCGCATGCAACGTAAAGGCCGGGCGCATTATCCTACGTACCGGATAGTCGTCCAGGAATCACAGCGTCATCCGCTTTCGGGACGCGTAGTGGCTGAGGTCGGCAATTACAATCCCGCAACCAAAACTTTAACTTTGGATAAAGAAGCGGTAGAAAAATACTTAAATAATGGCGCACAGCCATCGGGCCGGGTTGCCTTTATCTTAAAGAAAAATGGCGTAAAGTTGCCAAAATGGTATAAGGAACCTAACGCAAAGAAAGTTGCCGCAAAACACGCGGATAAATTACGCAAGAATCAGCCTAAGGAAGAGCCGGAAGCTCCAGCCGAGGCTCCTGCAACAGAAGAAGCTTCAGCGGAATAAAGCATAATCATAAAATAACCCCCATGTGGGGTTATTTTGTGCTATAATGATTTTAAACAATAACTAAAATGGAGAAAAATATGGCTACTATCGACCAGCAGTTTGTAGAATACATTGTAAAAACCTTAGTCAATAATCCCGAAAAGGTAGCGGTAGAACGTAAAATTGATGAAAAAGGCGTATTATTATCGCTAACCGTAGATCCAGAAGATGTAGGGCGAGTAATTGGTAAACGTGGTGTTACGGCGCAAGCTATCAGGGTTTTACTAAGAGCCTTAGGTACCAAACAGGATGCACGTTATAACTTAAAGATTGTCAATACGGACGAGGAGCGAGGTGAGAAGCATGCTAAGGAAGAAGCTCCAACTCCAGAGCCCGCAGAATCTTCCGAGGAACCAGAAAGCGCAACTTCTGAGTTGGCTGAAAAAACCAGGGCAGAACTTGCTGATTTAGATGATTTAGATATTTAATCATGTGTAAAAACGGTCCAAATTTGGACCGTTTTTTTTGTGCGAAAAATATTGACATATTTAAAATTATGCATATAATAGTGTTTAAGCTAACTGCGAGTCGGCTTACACATAATCTAAGTTGAGAGCTTATCTATGTCTAGAAATCCGCTTTTTATAAGCGGTTTTTTGGTAAAAAAATTATTTACAAATTTTGAGCCTTATAGTATAATTCTTTACAAGAAGTAGTGTGCCTTGTTTTTGTGACTTGTGGAAGCTGGCGACTTTCAGGGGGAAGCAGGGCAGTAATCTTCGGCGCTGAGACATCAATACCGATTGGGTTTGCTGTCAAAAAAGATACTAATAACACTAAATAAAAGAGGTAGAATGGTTACAAAACCCAAGTCAGGTGAGAGAGTATTTTTCACCGAAGGCGACCAAGCCCTGCCAATCCCAGATCTTACTGCGCACCAGAAAGATTCGTGGGCAGACTTTGTCGAAAATGGACTAAGGGAGGTTTTTGCTGAACTAAATCCGATTAAGGATTATACCGGCAATAAGCTTTCACTTAGCTTTAAAGATTATTATTTTAAAGAGCCAAAGGAAACCGATGCAGAAGCTAAGTACAATTTGGCTACCTATGAAGCTCCTTTGCACGTAGTGGTAGAGCTAGAAAATTTGGAAAATCACACCAAAAAAGAACAGGATATTTACTTTGGTGATTATCCTTGGATGACGGATCGTGCAACCTTTATTATCAATGGTACCGAGCGCGTGATTGTATCTCAGCTAATTCGTTCGGCTGGCGTATTCTTTAATGCAGATACAATTGGTCTAAAGCGTTATTATGGAGCTAAGGTAATTCCTGGTCGGGGTGCTTGGCTTGAGTTTGAGACTGCTGCTAATGGTGCAATGTATGTTAAGATTGATCGTCGCCGCAAAATTCCAGTTACAACTTTCTTAAGAGCCCTTGGTTTAACTAAGTCTGAAATTAAGCAAAAGTTTGAAAAAGTTGATAACGGTGAAAAAAGCTACATCGAAGCTACCTTCGAAAAAGATGTAACATCTAGTCAGGGAGAGGCTTTGCTTGAGGTATATCGTAGACTTCGTCCTGGCGATTTGGCTACCGTGGAAAACGCCAAATCCATGATTGAGCGTACGTTCTTTGATCCAAAGCGTTATGATTACTCTAATGTTGGTAGATTTAAGATTAATCGTAGACTTGGCTTTGATACGCCAAATGATCCAATTCATCGCACACTTCAGATCGATGATGTAGTAGCGATTATTTCTGAGATTATTAGACTAAACATCACGCAGGAGCCAGCGGACGATATTGATTCGCTTTCTAACCGTCGTGTTAAATTGGTGGGCGAATTGGTACAACGCCAGTTTAGATTGGGTATGTTGAGATTACAACGTAACATTTTGGACCGTATGTCGATGGCTAACGCAGAAGAAGTTACGCCTTCTCAGCTTTTGAATTCTCGCCCAGTAGTTGCTGCCGTAAAGGAATTCTTTGCTACCTCGCAACTTTCACAGCTAATGGACGAAGTTAACCCATTCTCTGAGCTCGCCCACAAACGGCGTCTTAGCTCGATGGGCCCTGGTGGTCTTACTCGTGAGCGTGCTGGGTTTGATGTGCGTGATGCTCACCCAACTCACTATGGTCGTATTTGTACGGTAGAAACGCCAGAGGGTGGTAACGTAGGTCTGGTACTTAACTTTGCGACTTACGCCAAGATTAACGAATACGGTTTTATTGAAGCGCCGTACCGTGTCGTTAAAAATGGTAAAGTTACCGATGAGATTGTTTACATGGATGCCGATACTGAAAGAGATAAGATTATTGCTGATGCGTCCGTTAAACTAGATAAGAATGGCAAATTTGTAGAAGATTGGGTGTCTGCTCGTGTGCACGGTACTCCAGCTCAGGTAGAAGCCTCCAAGGTAACACATATTGATGCAGCTCATAAAGAGATTCTTGGTGTATCTGCTTCGCTAATTCCATTTGTAGAGAAAAACCGTGTAGACCGCTCACTCATGGCCTGCGCCATGCAAAAACAGGCCGTGCCTCTACTTAAGAATGATAACCCTATTGTAGGTACTGGGATCGAGGGCGAGGTGGCTAAAAATACTCCGCAACTAGTGCTTGCTACTGGCGCGGGCGTAGTAGAGAAAGCTGACGGTCAATCTGTAGTGGTAACTTATGATAAAGGTGGTGACGTAGAATACAAGTTGCAGCACTTTGAAAAAACTAATGATGATCGTTGTTACAACCAGCGTTGCGTGGTGGCACGTGGCCAGAAGGTTAAGAAGGGCGATATCTTGATAGAAGGTTCTTCTGTAAATGATGGCGAGTTGGCTTTAGGTAGAGATTTGTTAGTAGCCTTTATGCCATGGCGTGGTTATAACATGGATGACGCTATCGTAATTTCTAATCGTTTGGTCGAGGATGATACCTTAACATCAATCAACATCAAAGATTTTGATGTAGAGGTACGTGAGACTAAACTTGGCCCAGAGCAGGTAACAAGGGACATTCCTAATGTGTCTGAACATTCCTTGCGTCATCTAGGAGAAGATGGTATCGTAACGATCGGCTCTGAAGTCAAAAATGGCGATATTCTAGTTGGTAAAATTACGCCTAAAGGTGAGCAGGAACTAAGTTCGGAAGAGCGTTTGCTTCGCGCTATCTTTGGTGAAAAGGCTAAAGATGTACGCGATACGTCTGTACGTATGAACGGTTCTTCTACTGGTAAAGTAGTAGATGTGCGTGTTTATACACGTGATCAGGGGCATGAGCTTAAGGCCGGCGTGATTATGCAAATCAAAATCTTTGTGGCCGAAATGCGCAAGATTGGCGTAGGCGACAAGTTAGCTGGACGTCACGGTAATAAGGGCGTAGTCTCCAGGGTGCTCCCGGTGGAGGATATGCCATTCATGGAAGATGGTACGCCAATCGATATCATCTTATCGCCAATGGGTGTGCCTTCTCGTATGAATTTGGGTCAGCTCTTTGAAACGCATCTAGGAATGGCGGCACGAGCGTTAGGTTATAAGGTTGCTACGCCATCATTTAACGGTGTGCCAGATGAAGTTATCTCCGACCAATTGGAAAAAGCAGGTTTTTCTAGAGATGGTAGGGTACAACTTTACGATGGTTTAACCGGTGAACCATTTAACGAGAGAACTTCCGTAGGTGTGATGCATATGCTAAAGCTCCATCACATGGTTGAAGACAAGATTCATGCTCGTTCAACTGGTCCTTATACTATGGTTACTCAACAGCCGTTGGGTGGTAAAGCCCAAAATGGTGGTCAGAGATTCGGAGAGATGGAGGTGTGGGCACTCGAAGCTTATGGTGCCGCTACTACACTTCAAGAAATGCTCACCATTAAATCTGATGATGTTTACGGACGTGCTAAGGCATATGAATCCATTATTAAGCATGAGCCAATCGAGGGACCAAAGCTCCCAGAAGGCTTTAATGTGTTAGTAAAGGAATTACAAGGTCTGGGCCTTAAGGTAGATCTTTTGGATCACGGTGAGGCAGCCGATGCTGGAGACGTAATAGAGAAGACTTCAAAGGAAATTGAAAAATCTAAAGATGATCAATCCATCTATGATCAACATAAAAAAGATACCGAACCGCAAATCCTGGATCTGGATGATACAGAGGCGGAAGCCATGATGGCGGAAGAAGGTATCGAAATAACAGAGGCCGACGAAACGGATGGTACTGTTGACCTCGGAGAGGAGTTCTAATATGGCTTGGATGGATAATTTCATCAGTGCATCGGATTTCGATTCGATTAGGCTAACAATTGCAAGCCGTGACGATATCTTGAACTGGAGCTATGGCGAGGTAACCAAGCCAGAGACTATCAATTATCGTACCCAAAAACCGGAGCGTGACGGTTTGTTCTGCGAAAGGATCTTTGGTCCAACTAAGGACATTAATCCGCACGATTCAAAACTTAAAGGCGTGCGTTCTCGTGAGGCGGCGGTGGACAAAGAAGGTAACTTGGTTACTAAATCAATTACTCGTCGTGAACGTATGGGACATATTGCTTTGGCTGCACCGGTTGCACATATTTGGTTTATGCGTGGTATTCCTTCTGCATTATCACTGCTACTTGACATTACTGTTAAAAACATCGAGCGCGTAGTTTACTTTGCAACCTATTTAATTACAGACGCCAAGACTGAAGAAATTCAGAAAACGCTAGAGCAATTAGAGTCACAAACGATTGCAGCAAGAAGTGCTATCAAGATTCGTTACGAAAAAGAAGCTAAAGTAGAAGGTGCTAACGTAGAAGCTTTAGCGGAAGAACAAGCTAAAGAACTTGATAAACTTGAATCTGAATATCAAACCAATAAAGCTACCCTAGAATCATTTAAAAAAGGTGGTACTATTACCGAAGTTCAATATCGTAATCTTCCAGAAGAATACGAAGATTTAATTACGGTAGAGATGGGTGCTACTGCTATCAAGAAATTGCTCGATGAGATCGATCTAGATAAACTCATCGAAGATTTGCACGCCGAGGAATTAGAGGCTAAAGGCCAAAAAGAGAAGAAGATCCAAAAACGCCTCAAGACTCTAGAGGGTATGCAATCGGCTGGAATTAAGCCAGAAGATTTGATTTTGACTGTGATTCCGGTAATCCCACCAGATCTAAGGCCAATGATTGCGTTGCCTGGTGGTAGGTTTGCTACCTCAGATCTTAACGATTTATATCGTCGCGTGATTAACCGTAATAACCGTCTTAAGAAGTTGCTTGACTTAAACGCACCAGAAGTGATTTGTCGCAACGAAATGAGGATGTTGCAGGAAGCGGTGGATGCTTTAATTGATAACTCTGCGGCACATGGTTCTAGAGGTGCAAGTTCTACTAATGGACGTCGTAAACTTAAATCATTATCTGATTTACTAAAGGGTAAACAGGGTCGTTTCCGTCAGAACTTACTCGGTAAGCGTGTTGACTATTCTGGTCGTTCAGTAATTGTAGTAGGTCCAGAGCTAAAACTTAATGAATGCGGTTTGCCAAAGCAAATGGCTCTAGAGCTCTTTAAACCATTTGTAATTTCTTGGTTGATTGGTAACGAGCACGCTAATAATATTCGTGCGGCTTCTAGATTGATTGAATCTAAAGAAACCGTAGTTTGGGATGCACTTGACGAGGTGATTAAGGGCAAGTATGTGCTACTTAACCGTGCTCCATCCTTGCACCGTTTATCCGTACAAGCGTTCCAGCCACGACTTATTGACGGTAAAGCAATTAAGCTCCACCCATTAGTAGCATCTGGCTTTAACGCGGACTATGATGGCGACCAAATGGCTGTGCATCTACCTTTGTCGGATGCGGCACAGGCAGAGGCGCGTGAATTAATGTCTGCTTCTAAGAATTTGCTAAAGCCGGCAGACGGTTCTCCAGTACTAGCTATCTATCAGGATGTTGTGCTTGGCGCATATTACCTTACTTATGATAAGCCTGGTACCGATACTGGCAATCCTAAGGCATTTTCTTCCGTATACGAGGCAGAAATGGCTTACGACCAAGGTATTATTGCTTTGCAAACCCCAATTAGGGTATTTGCTAAGAAAGAGATTCGCGATACCACATTGGGTAGAGTAATCTTTAACGAAATTTTGCCAAAAGATTATCCATTTGATAATTCAGTACAGACCAAAAAGCACTTATCTAAGGTTATGGCTGACATCTTTGATCTTTACGGCTCAGAGGTAATGGTACAAACGGCTGACGCCTTAAAAGATTTAGCCTTTGAATACGAAACTATCGCATCAATTTCCACGGCAAAGGACGATTATCCTACTTATGATGAAATTGATGACTTTATTGCAGAGGGCGACGCCAAGACGGCAATGATCCAAGAGCAATTTAATGATGGTTTGGTAACCGAGGAAGAGCGTCATAAGCTAACAATTGCCAACTGGCGCGATATCGATAAGAAGATTTCTGAATTCTTGCAGAATAAGTTGGCGGAGATGGACACCGACATTGCCGTGATGGTAAACTCAGGTGCCCGTGGTAATATTTCCAATATTAAGCTTGCATCTGCAGAAATTGGTATCATGGTGGATATTAACAACAACGAGATTGAGCTTCCGGTTAAATCTTCTTACAAGAAAGGTCTTAATACCTTGGAATCCTTTATCGCAACGCGAGGTGCACGTCAGGGGCAGGTATCTACGGCACTTCGTACGGCCGACTCTGGTTATTTGACGCGTCGTTTAGTGGATGTGTCGCAAGACGTATTTACTTCAGATGAAGAAGCTTACGATCCAGGATTTGCAGTGTATAGGGATGAAAGCGAAGCTTCTGGCATTGACTTTAAGGCAAGATTGGCTGGACGTTATACAGCAGAGGCGGTGCCTGGTTATCTTGAAGCTGATGAGCTTATTACTAAGGAAATGGCAGAACAAATTGAAGCAGATGAAAATATCCAATCTGTAAAAATTCAATCCGTGCTATCTACGACTGCCGTTGACGGAATTCCGCGTAAGGCTTATGGTGTGGATATGTCTACTCGTGAATTGGTAGCACCAAACGAGCCAGTAGGTGTTATCGCTGCTCAGTCTTTGGGCGAACCTGGTACGCAGCTTACGCTTGATACTAAACACGGTTCTGGTGTGGCGGGTTCTGGTGCAATCGCTAGAGGTTTGCCGCGTGTTGAGGAGCTTCTTGAGGCACGTTCACCAAAAGGCCAGGCCTACGTATCTCCTATCGATGGTATTGTAAATATCTGGGAAGACGGTAATCATTATGTGGTTGAAATTACTCCACAATCTGGTGCCGTGGAAAAAATCGAATTGAATGGCAGAAAGCCATCCGTAAAAGATGGTGCTGCAGTTAAAGCCGGTGCTACTTTAGTAAAAAAGAGTGGCGATAAGCCTGCAATCAAGGCGTCACGAGATGGTGTAGTAGAACTAGTTAAAGATGGTATTATGCTAGTATCATCTGCGTCTGCACTAGTACGGATCGAGATCCCAGGCGATGCAGAACTAGTAGTAAAGGGTAATGATGCTGTTACGGCTGGTGATAGGTTAACAGTTGGTTCCTTGAACTTACAAGATTTGATGAAGTATAAAGGCGTGGAAGAAACCGAGCGTTATATTATGAACGACGTACTTAGTGTATACGCTGCACAAGGTCACGAAATCTCGCCAAAACACCTAGAAATCATTGTGCATCAGATGTTCTCTAGGGTTCAAATCAACGATCCAGGAGATTCTGAATTTGTGACTGGTGATATTGTATCCAGAGCCGCTGTAGCAATGGAAAACAAGACGCTAGAATCAGAGGGTAAAAATCCGGCTACATTTACGAATCTACTGCTTGGTATTACTAAGGTTTCTATCTTCTCGGATTCGTTCTTGTCGGCGGCATCATTCCAGGATACTACTCGCGTGTTGATTAATGCTGCAATTAATGGACGCGTAGACCATCTCAAAGGTCTAAAGGAAAATGTAATCATTGGTAGAAAAATTCCAGTAGGTACAGGTGTAATGCCTTTATCGGAATTTGAAACTTCTGATTCTAAGGTTCCTACAGAGCAAGATCTAGAAAATCTCTAAAAAAAGCCCCTTCGGGGGCTTTTTTTATGTTTAAAGATGTGATATGATAGATAGCAGACAAGAGGTATTATGCATTTCAAGACGATTTTTAAATCCCTAAAAAATAAAGACATGTTAAAGCGAGTATTAATTATACTCGGTATTATTGTGGCCTATCGATTGTTGGCGCAAATTCCTGTGCCAATGGGTGATGCTGCCACGTTTAAAGAAGCAGTTTCTAATTTATTAGAAAAGTCTGATTTTTCTAGCTTCTTAAACTTAATTTCTGGTGGCGGGCTGGCATCATTTAGTATTATTTTGGTGGGGTTATCACCATATATTACTGGCTCTATTGTAATTCAACTTTTAACAAAGGCGATCCCGTCCTTGGAGGAAATTTCTAATGATGGTGAGACTGGACGCAGGAAAATCAACCAGTGGACGCGCATTTTAACGGTTCCGCTAGCGATTATACAGTCCATTGCCTACATCTTCATTTTATATCAATCAACTTTGGCAGCTAATGTAGCCTCGGATTTTACTCCTACTTTTAATGATTGGGCTTTGTCAGTAACTGCAATGACGGCCGGTTCTTTAATCTTGATGTGGATGGGTGAATTGATTACGGAGCAGGGGATTGGCAATGGTATTTCTATGTTAATCTTTGCTTCTATTATTTCGCAGCTTCCCACTACTATGGCATCGCTTGGTGCTGCTTTGTTTGATACCAGTAGTGGCACTTTAGATGTATTTGGCTGGTTTGAACTACCAGTAAATCCTACTACTTTCTGGATTTTGCTGGGATTTTCTGTGGCGATGTTGGTAGTGATTTACTTCCTAGTCAAGCTAAATGAGGCACAGAGAATTATTACGGTAAATTATGCTAAGCGTGTACACGGTAACTCATCTTACGGTGGAATTAAGTCGATTTTGCCAATTAAATTGATTGCAGCGGGTGTGATTCCGGTAATTTTTGCGACGGCGTTTTTGTCGTTGCCGGCTTTGGTGGGGCAGGTTGTCACTTCTATTAATCCTGGTAATGAAATTGGCGAGTCTTTAGTTACTATTTTTTCGGCGCCATCAGCTAATAATTTTAGTGCAATCTATCCAGACGGTATTACTGCGCAATGGTTTGTGTATCCGGCATTGTATTTTGTGTTGGTATTTATGTTTACATATTTTTACACTTCTATCATTTTTAATACTAAGGAAATCGCTGATAATTTGCAAAAACAAGGTGGTTTTATTGAGGGGGTGCGTCCAGGGGTTACTACCGCAAAGTATTTGACTAAAGTTGTTAATCATTTGGATTTATTTGGAGCATTGGCACTTGGTTTAATTGCAATGCTACCTTTTATCACTGATTATATATTTATTATGACTACTGGGGCTCCTATTGGTTTATCTATTTCTGGTACAGGTCTTCTTATCGTAGTAACGGTGGCGCTAGAAAATCTACGGTCGATAGATTCTAGGGCTTTAATGATAACTTATGATGATTTTGGGAATGAGCTTAAAGATTAAAGGGTGGCGCAAGATCATTAAATATACAGGGTGGATACTGCTGGCTGTACTGTTTCTGGCGGTAATGATTAGAATTATCTCTTTTGAGAATAGCTATTATAATGCAAAAGAGGGGAGTGAACGAGCAATTGCGGAAGAGGTTGAGGAAAGAACAGAAGAAGAGCTGATAGAAGAAGAACCTACAGAAGCAGAAGTACAGGAATATACTGTAGCTCCAGACAGACCAAGGTACTTGACTATTGAAAAATTAGGCATTAATAAGGCACGCATTTTGGCTATGGGAGTGAACGCTGCGGGTGAGCTTGATACGCCTAGAAATATCTTTGATGTGGGCTGGTATGAGGGATCTGGCAAACCAGGCCAGGGCGGTACGCTAATTATAGATGGACATAATGGTGGCCCACATGTTTTAGGTGTTTTTAAAAATACTCCTAAGTTGGTAAATGGGGATATTATTACGGTTGAGCGTGGAGACGGTGTAATTTATAAGTATTCTGTAGTAGAAAATAATGCCGTGCCGCTAGCAGAGGCTGATGCTTATATGAGTAAGGCAGCTAGATCGCCAGAACCCGGGAAGGAATCTGTGACTTTGATTTCTTGTACGGGCGAGTGGTCGCAAGCGCAGGGGACTTACCTTTCCAGGCAATTCACAAGAGCAACGCTAGTTGAACAAGAATAAAACAGAGTTTTCTCGACACATTGTTTTTGCTCTTTACAGTCGAATGTTTTTGTGATAAAATGAAAAGGTAATTTATGGCTAGTCAAAAGGAAGTGATTAAACTCACGGGTAATGTTGTTGAAGCATTGCCGAATACCCAGTTTCGGGTTGAACTCGAGAATGGTCATATTATTGTTGCCCACATGAGCGGACGAATGCGCAAAAATTACATTCGTTTGGTTCCGGGCGACAGAGTCGAAGTTGAGTTAACCCCTTACGATCTTACAAAGGGCAGAATCAGTTTTAGGCTCAAGGATTAATATTAACTGTTGTAATTTTTACAACATTTAATTTAGGAGGCTAGATACTATTTGCAAAAGTATTTAGCAATACTTGATTAGATGTCTAATAAAATTACAACTCTAAAAGGAAAGGATTTTAACACCATGAAAGTACGTGCAAGTGTTAAAAAAATCTCCCCTGATGACATCATCGTACGCCGTAAAGGTGTGCTTAGGGTCATCAATAAGAAAAAACCTAAGAATAAGCAAAGGCAGGGTTAAACAAATGGCTAGAATAGCTAGTGTTGTAATTCCTTCCGATAAGCAAGTGTGGATTGCGCTTACTTATGTTTACGGAATCGGAAGAACAACTTCAAAGAAAATCCTTGCGGAGGCTAAAATCGAGCCTACCACTCGGGTGAAAGATCTCACCGAGGCTGACGAACAGAAAATCAATGACATTATCTCTAA
>JAFQXV010000002.1 GCA_017406775.1 Candidatus Saccharimonadota bacterium
AAATTCCGGGGATCCGGCCGAAATTATTAACTTTGACCCTAGTTTATATCTATGGGGGATGAAAAGCTCTGACGAAACATCCTTAAATAAAAGCAATAATATTGACACAGTTTATATTAGAGAGTTGGCGCCTAGGTACTAAAAATATATTATTAAATAAGTGTGGCTAGCTGCCAAAAATGTGATATAATAATCTCCAGGAAGCAATAATTTCATAGTTGACATTTATACAAACATATGATATTATAGTTAAAATTCATTAATTTAACTGGGGTGGAACAAGGACGGGAAATAATGGAGCGAAATGCGGAAATCCTCCAAAATGCAATACAGGGAAGCCTAAAAATAATTGAGCAAGATCGTGAAAAGGAAATCATTTCTCGCAGATTTGGTTTAAGTGGCACCAAAGAAACACTTGAGCAAATTGGCGAAATGCTATCCATTACAAGAGAGCGCGTGCGCCAACTGGAAAAAGCTATTTTGATTCGTCTTCAAATTTCCGCAGAAGAAAATCAAATCCCAGAGCTCGCTGCCGCCGAAAAGATCCTAGTCCGCAATTTAACAGAAATGGGGCGTGTAGCTCGCCTGAATGATTTAGCAGACAAAGTTTATGGTCGTACCACTACCGCCTCCGAAAAGACCGGTATTTATTTTATTGCTACTTTTGCTAAAAATTTATCTATTGTAGAAGAGAACGATAGATACTTTGCCGCTATAGGCATCACAGAATATGGAGATAGTAAAACAATTCGCAGTAGGGTAGATGAGATTGTCAAGATCATCAAAGAAAACAAGCAGCCGATGACTCTAGACGAATTAGATGCTAAGTTGGACTACGAGCATCCAGATCACATTAAGGCGATTGCATCTATTTCCAAATTATTAGCTTCTTTAAACGGTGTATGGGGGCTAACCAAATGGCCATCCGTTAATCCAAAAAATATCCGTGATAAAATTTTTGTGATCTTGGAAACTAGAAAAGAACCGATGCATTTTTCGGAAATCGCTAGTGAAATTAAAAATTCCAATTTTAAACGCAAAAACGTCACGGTCCAGGCGATTCATAATGAGCTGATTAAGGATTCTCGCTTCGTACTAATCGGTAGGGGTATTTATGCCTTAAGCAGCTGGGGATATAAGAAAGGTACAATTTCCGAAATAATCACTTCTATTCTTGAAAAATCTGACGAGCCACTATCTAGAGAAGAAATTGTAAAGCGAGTTCTAAAAGTCCGCAAAGTTAAAGAAACCACTATTTTATTAAATTTGCAAAATAAAAAACTGTTTAAGAAGTTAGATAAAAATTCTTACACATTGGCCTAAACAGTTGAATTAGTATGCTATAATTATTCTTATGGAAAATGTCATACATTTTATTTTAATGCCAATCTTCTGGATTCCTGTAGTAGGAGTTCTGGCTTTTTTAACTTATAGAAACTACAAAAAATTAAACAAACTAAAAGTTTTGAACGTTGACTCTGTCCTTTTGATGCTGGAAATTCCAAGAGAGAACGACAAAAAAGAGCTGGCAGCCGAGCAGCTGTTTGCATCTTTACACGGAATTTTAAGAGACAAACAGGAGTTAAAAAACTCTGGCGGAGTGCAAGAACATCTATCTTTTGAAATTGTCTCTACGGCAGGACAGATACGTTTTTACGTGTGGGTGCCAAAAATCTTGCAAAGTTTTGTGGAAGGCCAAATATATTCCCAATACCCAACTGTTCAGATCTATAAAATGAATGAGGATTATGTAGACGACCGCAATAAATACCCGGTTTGTTACTCAACCGAGCTTACCTTAACCGATTACGAGGCTCTGCCGATTAAGACTTTTGACAACTTTGAAGTAGATCCGCTAGCAGGTATAACTGGTACACTAGCTAAATTAAGCCCGGATCGTTCGGAAGAACTCTGGATTCAGATATTAACTCGTCCGATTGCAGACGACTGGCACAAGGACACAACTGACAAGTGGATAAAGAAAATTAAATCTGGCAAGCGTACCATATTGGGTTCAACCGGGATTGATTGGACCTGGTTAGTGGAAGCTTTAGGCGCACTATTTCGTCCGCCAGCTGGTGGCACTGGCTCCGAAGTAAAAGTTGAGCTATCCGAACGCGACAAAACTCGGATTGCTAAAGCGGAAGAAAAAGCCACGAAACTTGGCTACGAAGTCAAAATTCGTTTGGTATATCTGGGGCAAGACCAAACCGACGCTCGTTTAAACATGCAGGCACTAGTGGGCACTTTTAAGCAGTATAATTCCACCAATTTAAATGGTTTTAAACAAGTTGGCGGCAGTTTTAATGCCAGTGATTTGGACGCTTACAAAATGCGGCAGTTTGCAGATCATGGCTTTATCTTAAATATCTCAGAATTGGCTTCGGTATACCATTTGCCACACACCTCTGTAGAAACACCAAATATCGTCTGGGCTACCTCTAAAACCGCCGAACCACCAGCCAAATTACCAGTTTTGACTGGAAATTCTAATGTAGACGAAAACGTCTCGGCTTTTGGATTGACTAACTTTAGGGGAATTAATCATCAATTTGGACTACTAAGGAGAGATCGCTCTAGGCATGTCTACATCATAGGTCAAACTGGGGCAGGAAAGAGTGGCCTTCTAGAACTACTAGCTTTGTCCGATGTTTTCTATAACCAGGGTTATTGCATTATTGATCCTCACGGTGATTTTGCCATTGATAATCTACGTTTTATTCCGGAATCCAGAGTAAAAGACGTAGTCTACTTTAATCCGTCCGATACTGCTTTCCCGGTAGCCTTTAATCCACTAGAGATTACCGATCCAACCAGAAAACCGAATATTTGCTCTGAGGTGATTGGCGTACTTAAGCGGATGTTTGGTGATTCTTGGGGCCCAAGGCTAGAACATATTTTAAGATATACTCTCTTAGCCTTGCTTGATCGTCCTTCTACCACCCTACTAGATATTTCTAGGTTATTAACAGATAAAGACTTCCGCAAAGAAACCTTAGAGTACTGCCAAGATGTTACGGTTTTACAATTCTGGAAACACGAATTTGGCCAATGGAATGAAAAGCAGGTCAACGAATCTATTGCGCCGGTACTAAACAAGGTTGGCGCCTTTACTGCTAACCCAATTATTCGCAATATTATTGGTCAACCTAAATCTTCGTTTGATATTCGCAAAATCATGGACGAAGGCAAAATCTTGATCGTAAACCTTTCTAAAGGCCTAATTGGCGAAGATAATGCATCTATCTTAGGTGCTTTTCTGGTCACCAAGGTACAACTCGCAGCAATGTCGCGTTCTGATATTCCAGACGTTGCCGACAGGAGGCCGTTTTATCTCTATGTCGATGAGTTTCAAAACTTTGCCACCGATTCTTTTGCCGTAATTCTTTCCGAGGCACGTAAATATGGCTTAAATTTAACCGTAGCCAACCAATATGTGGCCCAAATGACCGATTCTGTGCGAGATGCGGTATTTGGCAACGTAGGTACCACTATCTCCTTCCGCGTATCGGCAGATGATGCGCCAATTCTAGTTAAACAATTTGAGCCTACCTTTGATGAGTCCGACATTATTCAGCTAAATAATCGCCATTTTGTGATTTCTATGATTATCAATGGCGAGAAAGTACCAGCCTTTTCTGCTACTACTTTATCCATCCCTAAAACGCCAAAGGATAATTTTGATGCAATCGTAGCGCATTCTAGGGAGTTCTACGCCCGTCCACGCCTTGAAGTTGAGGCAGAGATTCGTGAAACTATTGAGCAATCCGAAAAATACAAGAAAGATTTGGCCGATTCTGGCCGACAAGACCCCAAATTAGTGATTGAGACTAGTAGCAAGCCTGTTTTTAAACCGTTATTTCACACCGAACAAAAACCGAACTTAAAACATGGGCCTACGCCGCAAGGGGATTTTATTCGACAAAAGATTAGCCCGAATACCGCCGAAGGCAAAGAAAGATTGGGGTTAAAGGATTTAGCCGCACTAATTGGAGATCAGAGAAATAACAGCCAGGGAAACGTAGAGTCCGAAAAAGACCTTATAAAACCTAACAAAACTAGCAAAAAACAGAGAAAAGATAAAAAGAAGGGAAAGAAATCGAACCCTGATTCCGGGAGTACTTCTACCCCTGTTTCTTCCCCTGTTAAACCAGAAGTGGAATATCAGGAGAAATCAACCGTCTCGATTGAGCCAAGCCACCATTCTCTACCCCTATCCACCCCTGTTAAAAACCCCGAGGACTTTGCAGACAAAGACAACTCGGTGGATGGATTCTTGTCGATAAAGCACTAAAAAAACGAATAATTAATGGAGGGAAATACGCAAAGTTTTTTTGTTGAAAAAAATATAGCCAGAATGCCGCGAAAGTCAATCGTGATTTTAACATAAGCTTAATGTCGCACAATATAGATTTTAAGACATTCCGCTTATGTTTAAAAGACGGTTAGACAATCGTCTTTAAAGACTAGTTCTAGCTACGTGGGCGGAGAAAAGCGCTGAATTATGTTTTCTGCTTAAGCATTACTTTCTTTTTTTAGTCGCATTTTCTACTATAGCCAGCGTTGTTGCCGGATCAAATTTTTACCTAAGAATTCCAATATCAATTAACGCTTGTCCGTGTTTAAAATCGCCTTTGCATTTATTATTAAGCCATAACTCTTGGCAAATCTTATTCCACACATGATTATTTTTACAACAGATGCTTGTTTGTAGCCGATTTTTGGTCATTTTTTTTTAATTTTTGAGACTTTTTTAGCCTCACCCCTGTAAATTGCCTAAGTTTTCCACAGCCAAATTTTTAAATTTGACTTTTCCCCTTTTTATGTTTCCCCGCCCTATTTTTCCCTATTTTTTAAATATTTATACTCCATCCCACTAATTATTATATGCATAAAATACCGAACAAATACCGAACAAGAGAAGAGAAAGATAAACTAGAACAAAAACCGAACATTTCCTTTTCTTCCCTATTTCCAATAAGCCTTACCTTCTATGCGAACGTCGATATAAGAGAAGTCTTGGACATTAATGCCAGCCAGATATCTTATGACGCGATCTAGGTCTTCGGCCGATTCGGCAGAGTTACGGTCGATAATAAATTTAGCAAATCCACTATATCCATCTAAATATAAATCTACCTCCCTAATACTGCCAGTCGGGATTACAGCCTTAGTGGGGTGGTAGCCTAAATCTCGCAAATCCTGTTCTGCCTGGCTGATATAGGTCCGCATCCGACCAGTAATGTGGTTGCCGCTGGTAGCGTCCTCATCGATGATTTCTATAGTTGCCTCGGGTGTAGTTTCAGCGCTTATTTGGGCGACTTCTGGTGGTGCCAAATCTTTGTGTAGGAATTGAGTCCCCAAAATTACCAAAATACCCGCTAAAGCAATAAATCCAAACACTGTAAAAACGATGCGTGTAACCTGCCTAAATTTGTCTTTTTTACGTGCTGCGGCTCGCTCATTGGCGGTTTCTAGACGTTCCCTTTTTTCACCAATAGTACGACCAGAGCGAAAAGAAGAACTACGATTGGCACGGCGTTGTACTAATTTTGGCGGAGAAACTGTAGGCTGTTTTGATCCTTCTGCCACCCTATATTTCTCCCAGTATTATTTCCGCTAACTTAGTTGAAGCGTTGGCTTTGGCCTCCGTATGTAAACGATCGGCCATGTCTGCTCTTAAGCGTGGGGATTTTACTAAGTGCCTTATTTCTTCTAGCAGTAGATTGGGGTTTTCTACCATCTTGGAGTCATAAAGTACGGCTGCAGCATTGGCGGCTTTGAGGCGATCTGCGTTTTTAACTTGATGGCCACCAGGCAGGCGTTCAAACGGTATCAAGATTGTAGCTTTTTTAAGGGCTGCCATTTCCGCGATGGTTGTGGCGCCCGCACGAGAGACTACCACATCCGCTGCCCCCATAAGCTCATTCATGGTAGTATTAAACTCCCACATTCGAAAATTTGATTCGAGACTAGCCTTGTCCCAGTTTTCGTATTTTTTGAGGTCGATCATATTTTCGTAATGTTTACGCCCTGCGACTAATCCCACTGAAGTAAATTTGAGCAACTCTGGCAGAATTATCCTGATAGCTTCGTTGATATTTTCTGAGCCTTGAGAGCCGCCAGTTACCACTACTAGAGGTTTTTCCGGATTAAACGAGAATGCTTTCTTGAGGGCTAATTGGCGAGTTGGAGTAACCGATTTAAAATCCGGCGAAACAGGAATGCCCGTCCAAATGTAATTTGGATGGGCCGCCAAAACTTCTTCTGACGGCGGCATGCCAAAAGCAACTTTGCTAGCTTTTTTCATGAGAATACGGTTGGCTAGACCCGCAACAGCGTCCGACTCGTGAATTACAAAGGGGATTTTAAAAAGATTTGCAATTAGGCCAACTGGGAGGCAGACATAGCCACCCTTTAAAAAGATGACGTTAGGCCGATTATGGGATGGAGCTAACCGGAAAAAACTAGTAACTAGGCCGCCCAAAAATCCGAAGAAGCCTAATATATTGCCAATGATTAAATCTTTCAAAGTGATGCTAAAATGGACAAAATAATCTTTAAAAGTCCAGTTTGAATAACGATGAAATTTGCCGGCCGGCAAGCGACGAACACGAATGTAGGAAGATTTGCGGGGGATTTTCTTGTCTTCACCCCATGGAATACCTATTTCAGTGGTTAATTTAGTGACATTTTTATAATACTTAAAATCAGTCCAAAATTCCACCTCGGCACGAGGTTTTTGGCTTAGAATTTCACGAACTACGGCGACGACTGGAGTGATGTGCCCTCCGGACCCCCCGCCGACTACTAATATCTTCATTTGTAATTACCTCTCTACTAGTATAACACGAAAGTTGGCAAACGCAGCCAATCGCAAAGGCGATAAAAATCATGCTGGTTCCGCCATAAGAGAGTAATGGCAGAGTAATGCCCGTAACTGGTATTAAGGACGTCATCGCCATGATATTTACAACCACCTGGGCCAACATCCAGGAGAACACGCCAACTACAAACAGCCTATTATCTGGCTCAGCAGTACCTCTGGCCACTTTAAGCATACGCAAAAGTAGCATACCAAAGACAATCACAATTAAACATAGCCCAACAAAGCCAAAGGTTTCGCCCATAATCGCAAAGACTGAATCGTTGATGGACTCTGGTAAATATCCTGTAGCTTGTACGGAATTGCCTATCCCTACCCCAAAAAATCCGCCTACGCCAATTGCCATCATGGCGTTTTCGATATGATAAGTCGAATCGGAACTTTCGCCACCCGTGAGGGTAGCAACCCAGGCGTCAACGCGTTGCATACGGTGTGCGGAAGTAGCTACCGCTACAACCGAAATTGCCAGAACCACTGCTATCATGATGAGATATTGCCTGGTAGGCACTCCAGACATTAGAATCATGCCAAAAATAATCGCAATAAGAGCCACACCACTACCCAAATCACCCTGAGCAACCACAACCAGCCCTAACGAAATTCCGCAAACAATTAAGAGCGGTAGCCAGAATTCGCGCCATTTACCAATGTCCGCCTTTTTGCGAGTGAGAAAATCCGCCAAATAAATGACTAGAGCCAACTTTAAAAACTCTGCTGGTTGAAAACTAATAAACCCAAAATTAAACCAGCGACATTCACCTAACTCGCATCTAGCCAGCGATGAGCCCATCTTAGCCAGTAGCCACAAGAGAACTGACATAATGATCGCCGCAATCATAATTGGTTTAGAATATTTTTGCAGATATTTATAAGGTACCACTTTAAAAGCGATAAAAAACGCTACTAGAGATAACGCGCAGGAGCGCAATTGACCCAAGAAGAATGAGTTAGGGTCGTAATCTGTACCATAAGTAGAATTTAGAACGTTAGCCCGCATCGGGCCGATTGCATAAATAACGATCAAACCTAGAGCCATTAATCCTAACGTAGTAAAAAGAATAATTAGATCGGATTTGTGTTTACGAGTTTTCACTTAGATCGCTCCTCCAGTAGCCGCAATAAATACTCCTACTATAGCGCAGACACCTGCGATAATCCAAAATCTCATGACGATTTTGGCTTCACCCCACCCTTTTGCCTCTAGGTGATGATGCAACGGTGCAGAAATAAAAACCTTACGATGAAAGAATTTTTTAGACATGAGCTGAATTAGACTAGAAGCGGTTTCCACTACGGCTGGAAGACAAATAATTGGCAAAAGCAAGAAAGAATCTGTCATCATAGCAACCACACCTAAACTAGCGCCTAATGCAAAGGAGCCAGTATCACCCATCATAAAACGAGCTGGTGGAACATTAAACCAAATATAGCTAAGTAGCCAACCTACGACCGTCATACAAAAACCGAATAAGAGCATGTTGCCCTGGAATAGGGCAATTACTCCAAAAGCTCCGTAAGCCAACATGGCTAGACCGCCAGAAAGTCCATCTAGGCCATCCGTGATATTAACAGCATTCGAAGTGGCAACTACGGCAAAGGCAAAAATTAAAATAATGCCCACGATGCCGACTTCTATATCCCCAATGAACGGCACTAATATAGAGGTCCAACCAAGCTTAACGGCGAAGAACCACCCCAGAGATAGACCTACTACCGAAATGAGGAAAAATTTAACTGGCCCCCTTAAGCCGGCAGCGCCACGACCTGAGCCAAAGATATTAATAACGTCGTCGATTACTCCTACTAATGCCCCGCCCAAAAAACCTACGAGAGGCAACCAGGTTTGACCTCGATCTAAATTAAAAATCCAGGTGACCGCCGTAACAGCGATTACGCCAACTAGTCCAGCCATAGTAGGAAAAACGTGTTTAAATTTATGGGCGTGGAGTTTAGTCATAATAGGAAGGGCCTCGCCATCTACGGTAGTCTTTTTTTGTTTTTTCCAGAATTTATATTTATAGGCAAAATGTGTATAAAACGGGGTTAAAACCATGGAAAATAAAAACCCGGCCAGAGCAAGCAATAATCCATAAAACATTTCGTCGTTAATATTCATTTTATATCCTTGGTTTAATTTTATAATAATCGATTAGGTAGTTTGATACGGAATCAAATAAATTACTAGCAATACCGCCGTCTAGATATTGCCCCTCTCCCCACATTTTAACCATTATCACGTATTTTGGCAACTCCCCATCTGTGCTAACGTAGCCAATATACGTACCAACAGTCTCGCTCATGGTATCGTCATAGGCGCCATTTTTGATGACCTGTGCCGTACCAGATTTACCACCAACCGCGTAGCCAGGACGATCGATACCGGCTCTAGCCTTGTAATTACGGTTGTTGACTAGCATTTCGCGCATCATAGCGGACGTTTCGTCACTCAGGATTTTTTCTGACTCTGGTTTTTCGGAAGAATCGGAGGCGCTTTCTTTAACTATTTCCCCGTTTTCTAAGGTCCCCTCAACGATACTGGGCGTATGATAAGTGCCGCCGTTAACTACCGCAGAAAAAGCGGACGCTGTTTGAATCATGGTGATACCTAAGTTTTGACCAAAGGTCATATTGGCGTAAACCGAATCACGTCCCCAGCCTTCATTGGGATCTGGAATAAAGCCTTCCGCCTCAATTAGCTCAATTCCAGTAGCTTGCCCCAAACGGAACTTATTATAATAATAGTCGTATAGTTTTTCCCTGCCGGCTTGAGTAATGGAGCTTGGATCACCGCCCAACAATTTGAGCGCATAGATAGAGCCAGTATTAAGCGACCAGTACAAGGCTGTTTTCATACTGATAGCGCCATAAAGCATACTACGCTGTTCGGCGTTTTGAATTTTCCAGCCATCTATAATTTCGTATCCTTGATTAAAATAAGTAGTTTCTGGAGTCATTAAGCCTTCGTTAATGGCGGCTGAAAAAGCAAAATTTTTACAAACTGAAGCTGGCTCGTATGGCACTTCTGTAGTGTAGTTAATATAAGCTGAGGCGTCGGTTACGTCACCATAGTTATCAGGGTGATAATTTGGTAAATTTGCCATCGCGACGACTTTACCATCGTTTGGATTCATAATTAAAACGGAGGCATTGGTGGCCGCAGTTTGATTAATGGCGTCAACCGCAAGTTCTTCTATGCCCTTCTCCAGGCTACGGTCTACCGAGAGCACTACATTTTTGCCATCTTCGGCAGGAATTTTAATATTATCGTTGCCAATCGATAAAGCTACTTTGTTAACGTCTGCCGTAGTCTTTAAGAGGCCTTCCTTGCCCGATAATAGCTGATTAAGCGAGCCTTCTACGCCATACTGCCCTAAGCCATCAGAATTTACAAAGCCCACTAAGCCTGAAGCCAAATCTCCTTCTGGGTAAACACGTTGGTTGGTTTTTTTGAGCCATACTGCCGATGCGCCTGAGTTAGCAATTTCCTCTGCCGTAGCGCGAGGAACGTTTTTGGCTACAATAGCATAACGAAGCCCTTCTTTACTATAAATATCATTAATATCAGCGACCACGTAATCTTTGGCATATTTATCAATAACGTCTTCGATGACGGATTTTTCGGTGACGGCTGGATCAATAATGATTTGATAGGTAGTTTGATTTAACACCACCGCAACTGGGTCACCTTTATCCATCATGTATATTTCGCCTCTTTTAGGCGTAATTGTTTCCAAAATAGTGTGTTGTTCGTCGGCTTTGGCCACCCAATTACTATGTTCTATGATTTGGATAAAAAATAGCCGCACTATAATAATAGCTAGCGCAGCTAAAACAATATTTCTTAAAATATCAAAACGAACTGAGATATTATTCTGCGACATACCCAGTTACCGTCGCGTTTTCCATAGCCGCAGCGACAGTACTGTTCTTGGCTGTAGCGACAGAGGTGAGACGCGCCTTTTCTACTGAAAGATCTTCTAATTTTGCGGTCATTTCGGTGATTTCTGATTCAACAGATGATAATTCATAATCAAAACTTGTAGCTTTAGTGCCTTCGGCAACATAAATTAAGGCAAAAATTAAAGTAAGCATACCGATAATGATAATTTGAGAGATGGAGCCTAAACTCCTCTTGGTGTGACGAATGGTATTACGATTACGAGCAAAGCTGTTGCCGACAACTTCTCGCCTGGTTACGTAGGTTTGACTTATCATTATGGTTTTTATCCTCGCTATATGTTTATTTTTGTTTTTTATTGTTTCCTTTTCTTAGTCCGGGGTCTTTTATGGGCAGAGCTATAAGTAACCCATAAAAGTTTGCCCCGGGAAGGTCATACACTCCACACTCTCCGTGTGAACTCTAAATTGGTGGACCTTTTTGGGTCCATGTCACTTAGTCCCGAAATCTTGGGCGAGTTGCCCCGCCCAAGAGAAGAAGACTTAGCGGAAATGAACTTTAACTTTTTGTGCACGAGATTTGTTCGCGACTAAAATTTGCTTTGGCATATTTGCCTCCTTTTTATGTTTTTATTTTTGATCAATCCTTTGAAGCTACGCGAAGCTTAGCGCTGCGAGCTCGCGGGTTGATGCCTAACTCCGATTTTTCCGCAGTGATAGGTTTTTTGGTGATAATTTTTAGTTCTGATTCTTCCCCATAGCTGGATGCTTCCTTAAAATAGTTCTTAACTAACCTGTCCTCTAAACTATGAAAAGTGATTAATCCAAGGCGTCCATGATGATTCAATAACTTAGGTAAAAGTGGCAACGTCTTTTCTATCTGACCCAATTCGTCGTTCACGGCTATCCTTATCGCCTGGAAAATGGTGGTGGCCGGATGAATTCTGTAGTAGCCATGAAGCCTGTTCCTAATCAAGTCGGCCAATTCTAAAGTAGTATGAATCGGGCGATGATGGACAATGATTCTGGCTAGAATACTGGCTCTACCCGGGCTTTCTTCGCCATATTTTACCAAAATATCTGTTAGTTCACGTTCACTATATTTATTTACGATGTCTGCTGCTGTGATTTTTTGCCTTTGATCCATTCTCATATCTAATGGCGCATCATATTTAAATGAAAAGCCCCGCTCTCCATTGTCTAGCTGCGGAGAAGAAACTCCAAAATCTGCTAGTATCATATCAAAAGTCTTTCCACACTCGATAAGCTGTAGCACCGCACCGTAAAAATCCATGTGTAAGATTTCGATCTCTAACGGGAATTTGCGTTTTAAATAATCTATAGCAAATTGGTCACGATCGACTAAACATGAACCCTTAAACTGCTGTGTTACATCCAAAATCCTGCTAGCATGTCCTCCGTAACCGGCGGTTAAATCTAGATACCTTTCCCCGGGATGCGGATCCATAGTCGCTAGGACTTCTGATAATAACACTGGGATATGTAGTTTCTCCATGTTATTATTATACATCGTTTGAGACCAGCCAACTAGAAACTTCAGCGGTTTTGTTTTTGATTTGATTTTTGTTTGATTCACAATATAATCCACCACGATTTACCAGCGCGAAGCTAATCTTATATCGCAGCCGTTGAGAGACTTATTGTGTATTGGTTTTAGACCATTATAGAGTTTTATTGGGAGGTGTGTGTTAAAGGAAGGAGCGCACGATTGTTTTGACGCATCTCGCTAAATATTTAATGCGCGCCGAAACTCCTAGTTGGCCGATCTCAAACTGTTTTTTTTAATGTACGACTTTTTGTTTAGCGTTTTTGTATGAATTGTTCGCTGATTTAAGTTTATTATAATTTTGCACAAAATGCAAGAGCTTTTTTAGACTTTTTTAATAGTTATGTTTTGCACCACTGTGGAAAACTTCCCTGTTATTTTCCCGAACAAAATTAGTTGATTTTATTAATTCTTTATGTTTTAAAATCCGAACAAACAGATGTGGAGCTGCTGGTTTTTGGTTTAACTTTTTTCCCTTCTTGATTTTTAACGTAATTTGTGCTATAATATAAGTATGTGGTCGTGCCATTCGGGCAGACCAAGAACCTCAAGGAGGAAAAATGGCACTTGTTAAGAAGCTCGCCGACCTGCCGATCGCCCTCATTGGGCCGCTGTTCGTGGCCATCAACCCCGCGGGGGCCTGTGAGTTCTTCTCGGAGGACCCGTGGAACTTCAACAATATGGAGGGCTGCATCGTCACTTCCTTCAGCCCATTCAAGCTTAACCAGCTTGAGGGCTGGAGGATGGTCAGGAAGTCCAACGGTGAGCCAGTTTTCTTGACTAACAAACACCAGTCCTCTGGGCTTTACTACGAGATAATCGTACGTAAGCCCAGTGGTGACCCCTGGTAACCTCCTAAAAAGCCCCTGGTCATTTGACTGGGGGCAATAATTTTGTTTTTGTGTTATAATGAAAAAAATAAGTGGAGATAAACTATGGAAAATCAAGAATTCGACGTATTCCTGTGGGCAAATGAGATTGATGAGGTTAAGAATAACGTATCGGCAGAACTGTTTTTGTTTAACAAGAATTATACGCCATATAAAATTAAATACTCCGATAAACTAGCTGGCGCCGTAAAGTCAATGTTTATGCAGGAAGCTGTACACTATATTATTGAGGAAGCAGATAAGGGGCTAGAATGTCGTGAATATGAGAAGGCCGATGGCGAAGACAAGGTAATTTATCGCACTTCTATTGACAAAGTTGGGCGTGCCGAAACCCTAATCCACCTGATTGAGAATGAGTATAAAGACATAGATTATTTCTCGGAAAACGAGTATGATTTTAAAAAAGTTAAAGGGATTATTGCTAAATTTACCTATCCGGGCGAAGAAGGCATGAAGACTTTTTACATTGCTAAAATTTTGCCAGCTTCTTCGGCACTTAAAGGGGCTACTTCTTGGGAGATTAACGGAGAAAGCTTTGAACCGTTTTCTGCCGAAATTGCGCTAAAGATGCCTGAGGATAACCAGGTAGCAATTGTGGATGGTAATATTATTGTGTTTAACCAGGCCAAATTCGAGAATCTATTCCAATATGACTACGAATCTCAAGTAATTGCTGAGGCTAAGGCTAAAGAAATTACTGATAAGTATAAGTTGTCCTTTGCGGAAGGTTTAACGCTTGATTCCCTACTCGCCGACAAGAAACCAATTCTTAAAAAAGTGCAGGCAATGGATATCGCTGAAGAAATGCCGCAAGACAAGCTGTTAGATTATGCAGACGAAATGCAACTTGAACTAATGACTGACGATGATGGCTCAATTATCATTATGGACGATAAAGATTTAACGATGTTCGTGAATCTTCTAAACGAGGATTATTATGTTTCGCCGGTAAATGGTAGGCGTTACGAAATTAAGAGTAAAAAATTACTCGGTGAACCAGACGGCGAGCCGCCGAGAGGTTAATTAGATTAGGCCGTAGGGGCTTTAACTACCTTCGCTCGCGCTAGGATCAAAAAAGAATTTCAGGCAAGGCTGCGTCGGAATTACCAGTTCCGTACTCGCCTTGTGAAATTCTTTTTTGATCTGGCTCGCTCAATGTAGTTAAAGCCCTTACGGCCTAATTAATTTCTTGGATTTTCGTCTTATCTACACGGTGTTACAAATTACATTTCAAAGTAAGTATTTTCTATAAAACTAGATTCACCAAGGGTCTTAAAAGTATTTTTTAAGTCGGTTTTGGCTTCGATGATGGAATCTTCTGGGGTTAAACTAGTTTCTATCTTAGCGTAATAACCTGGGAGTTTTTCAACTTTGTCTAGATAGATGTAGGTGTTTTCTCCCATATCTAGGCTCTGGCGGCGGCGGGAAACCTCCGCGATTGGTCTAAAGCCAAGCTGTAAGATTACGTTTACCATAGTTTCGTAATCTTTGACTACGGTTTCTTCGACAATGTCTACACCAGAATCCTCTATATGGCGCTTCAAGATAAAGACATATTTAGCGGGCTTATCTACGGCCTTCATTTCCGTACGCATAATGAGACGTGGATAATTGGAGTTTTTCTTGTACTCACGCGGAACGTAAATTCTGTCGTGTTGCCAAATAATATCGGAAAAATTTAGCTCAATATCGGAAAGTTTTTGTTCAAAGGTCTCCTTAGAAGAGAGTCTGCACTTAACAATCACTTTTTTCATAGGGAAATTATATCATATCTATGTCAACAATGCGAGCCTCAACCGAACGGACGCCGTTAAAATCATTTTCAACTAGTTTGACTAGCGGCTCAATATGGTCGTAACCTGGATCTAAATTTAGCCAACTTTCGGGTGCATAAAAAGCTACCAGCTTGAGAGGCTTACCAGAACGATCTTTAAGATCAACTCTCAAATGCTTGCCCTCTGCACCCATACTGCGGATTTCACGTATAGAGACATTTTTAAGTCGAAAAATTGGTTCTTCGTTCCCTGGACCAAATGGCTCAAGTAGCTTTAAGTCTTGCAAAAAATCCAGAGTAAAATCGGAAAAATCATCTACTTCTAAATCTGGGTGGTTGACTAGGAATTTAGACTGATCGCCTAAATTTAGGTTTTTATAGTAATCATTGAGTTTTTCTGTAAAAAGTTGCAGATTGGCCTTTTTTACCCGAACTCCGGCGGCACCAGCGTGACCGCCGCCGCTAACGATAGAATCACCAACGTTAGCGAGTGCGGACGCCAGATTGAATTCGCCAAAACTGCGCCCAGAGCCTTTAAGGACATCGCCGGTAGTCTCTGTTAATACAAAGGCTGGGCGCTTATAGGTCTCTAGCAGACGCCCTGCCACGATGCCAATAATTCCCTCATGCCAATTGCCGCTTTCTACGATTACTGGACTTTTTGAGACGCCGCGTTTTTCTATTTCTTTGACGGCGGTCAGCTGTTCGGCTTTGCGCTTTTTGTTTAGTTCCTCTAGGCGCGAAGCCAGACTCGCGGCCTCTGAAGCTGAATCAGTCCTAAGCAAATTAAGGGCAATTTCAGCACTTTCCAAACGTCCAGCCGCATTGATTCTGGGGCCAATCTGAAATCCGATACTCTCTGAATTTAGCTTATTTACTCCGGCGTTTTTCATGAGCTCCCTTAACCCTCGGCGACGAGTTTTTTCTAAGACTTTAATCCCGTAATAGCCCAAAATGCGGTTTTCTCCCGTAATAGGCATACTGTCACACATTGTGCCGATTAGCACCAAATCCAACAACCATTTCTCCTGTCCTTCCTTGATGAGGCCCTCTTGAACCAAAGCTGAGGCAACCTTAAAAGCCACTCCTACTCCGGCTAAATCGCGTAACTCTGGAGATATTTGGCAGTCTTTACGCTTAGGATTAACGATAGCTACGGCTTTCGGTAACTCCACGTCTGTCTCATGGTGGTCAGTAACAACCGAATCAATATTTAATTCATTTAATGAGTTGATAATCTTGTGATTGCGCGACCCGCAATCTACGGTGATAATTAGGCTAGCACCTTGTTTTTTGGCACGCTCGACTAGCCTTGGGCTCATTCCGTAACCATCGGCAAAACGATCTGGCAGCATAATATCTAAATTACTGGGGGCAGCACCGGCCAATTTAAGGGCTTGCTCCATCAAAGTACTAGCGGTAACACCATCAGCGTCGTAATCGCCATAGATTAAGATTTTTTCGTGACCTTTGATAGCTTTTTTGATTCGCTCTACAGCTTTCTTCATGTCTGGCATATCGAATGGATCAGAGAGATCTTCGTACTTAGGATGCAAAAAATCAGGGGACAAATTACGCGCTTTTAATAGACGAATAAAAAGTTTATTCATGATTTAACCGATGGTTTTACTAGGTTTATTTCCCTTTTGGCTCTTAATTACGATGCTTTGAAGCTCTTTTAGAATTGGGAATTGTTTGTTGGTTTGATAAATTTTAGTCTTGCCCTTTTTGGTAACGATTAAGAATTTACCATTCACCATGCGATTTAATTCCCTTTGGATATTGCCTGGATCCTCTTTAATAAGTTTAGCTAACGCCCTAACGTGAGTTTTAAAATCCGGATATTTAGCAAAAACTACAATTATTTTACGGCGCACCCGAGAAGTCACAAATATATCTAACATAATACCTCGCTTTAACTTCTCTCTATTATAGCACGGATTTGGCGGTTTTGTAAAAATTACAACGTATAGACGGCGGTATTTTATTTAGATATCTAGTTGTAGTATAATCATGGCATGTTCTATGAGGTGATACCAGAAGGTAAAGTGGAGGCCCTAACATATGATTATGATAATTCCCTATTGCCGGGGCAAATAGTAATGGTGCCCGTAGGGAGGCGAATCGTGCCGGGTGTTGTCATTAAAAAAGTTGCGCGACCAGATTTTAAAACAAAAACAATTGTAAAAGTTTTGTATACGACGCCTTTGCCTAAGCATTTAACTAAAGTTATCCAATTTATTCATGAATATTATTTGGCAGCATCTGGCTCAGTGGTATCAATGATTTTACCTAAAGGGGTCGAGAAAAAACGGAGAAAAACCGAACATTTGTTCGGTGATGCTATAAATGAGGAGGAGTTAGGTACAGCGTGCCCTTCGGACACGCTCCGGGATTCCCCCTCATCGAGCCAGTCAGTTGTTGTTCCGCTTAATACTGCCCAAAAAAATGCGCTAGAAGGCCTCCAAAAGGCTCCAGGAGCCACGAAACTGCTGTTTGGCGTTACTGGTAGTGGTAAAACTAACATCTACCTTAAAATGGCAAATAAGGCCCTTTTAGAGCAAAAATCTACCATCCTTTTGGTGCCAGAAATCGCCTTAACTGGCCAACTAGTACAAGTATTTAGGAATTATTTTGGTAAGCATGTCCTACTAATTCACTCGCAACAAACCGAAGCCGAAAGGCACTTAATCTTTAATAAAATCCTTAACGCCAAAGAACCCTTAGTGGTAATCGGACCGCGCTCTGCCCTGTTTGCACCCCTTAACGATCTGGGGTTAATTATCATCGACGAGGAACACGAATCTACTTATATCCAAGAAAATGCGCCCCGATATTCAGCTATCAGAGTAGCGAGCTTTATGGCAAACCAGCTTGAGTGTCATCTGATTTTAGGTTCCGCTACACCTACAATTGAGGACTATTATCTGGCAAAACAGAGGCACGGGATAGTTAAACTAACAGAAAAAGCTAAGGCAGAGGCGATTAGACCAGAAATTAAAATTATCGACTTTAAAAATAGAGATAATTTTAGTAAAAATAAGTACTTTTCCAATTCCCTCCTTGCCGCAATCAAGCGGAACCTGGAGCAAGGTTACCAGACGCTAATTTTTCATAATCGTAGGGGGTCGGCGCCACTAACAATTTGCGAGAATTGTGGCGAAGAAATACTGTGTCCAAATTGTTTTTTGCCGCTAACACTCCATGCGGATACTTATAATTTATCCTGCCACACCTGCGGTTTTTCTAAAAAGGTACCAGTAAACTGCCCAAAATGCGGATCACCAGGGTTAGTACATAAGGGGTTTGGAACCAAACTATTAGAGGCGGAGCTACGTAAGCTTTTCCCTAACGCCAGGATAAGGCGTTTTGATGCGGACAATAAAAAAGGCGAAGGTTTAGACGCAACATATTCAGAAGTAAAAAATGGTAAGGTGGATATTTTGGTGGGGACTCAAACAGTAGCAAAAGGGCTAGATCTGCCCAAGCTCGCTACAGTAGGTATTGTGCAGGCAGATGCGGGATTAGCCTTACCAGATTATTTGGCCGAGGAACGAGTATTCCAGCTTTTAACCCAAGTAATGGGGCGAGTCGGGAGAGGGCACTTGGATACGGCCGAAGTATACGTACAAACGTTTAGGCCAGAACACCCCGTACTTGAGTTTGCAAAAAACGAAGATTATCAGGGGTTTTATCGGTATATAGTAAGAAGACGCATGGCGGCATCATTCCCGCCATTTGCCTTTGTGGCAAAATTTGAAATTACTCTAAAAACTGAGAAATTGGTTGTTAAAAAGGTGCGGGAGGCGGTTAAAACATTATCCAAAAACCACAAACTGATAGTTTCCCCGCCCCAACCGGCGTTTCATGAACGTACAAATAAAGGTTATACTTGGCAATTTATTGTACGAAGTAAAAGTCGTAAAGAGCTTAGTAAAATTTGTAGCCTAGTTGACCAGAACTTTAAGATTACGCTTGATCCGGCGGGGCTGCTGTAGGACTTATTGGGGTTATTCGTTTTATTATATTTATGCTAAAATAAGATTAAAGAATTAAGTGAATCGGGAGGTAAAATGTGTACAAGTATACGATTCGACGACAATCAAGGTAATTTATATTTTGGACGTAATTTGGATTGGTCTACTACGTTTGGGCAAAAAATCGTAATCACTCCGCGTGGCTATAAATATCAGACGGCGTTTTTAGGGGAAAATGCCAATTCTCCGGCCGTCATTGGGATGGGGATTGTAGCGGAAAACGTCCCACTTTATTTTGATTGCGTAAACGAGAATGGACTTGCTATTGCTGGCCTAAATTTCCCCGGCTATGCCAAGTACGAAAATTCACCAATTGAAGATAAAATCAATGTTGCAGCTTACGAATTTCCGCTTTTCTTGGCGCTAAATTTTAGCACCGTGGACGAAGTCGAGAAAGCCCTTAAAGATATAGCGATTGTAGCCAAGCCTATCAAGGAGCAATACCCTGTTTCTCAGCTGCATTGGCTAATTGGCGATGCTAAGCGCTCTATTGTAGTGGAGTATACTGATAGAGGAATGGAAGTTTTTAGAAATGACGTTGACGTACTAACCAATCAGCCTGGTTATAATTGGCATAAAGAGAATTTGCGCAACTACTTAAACCTCTTTTCTCAGATGCCAAAGGAAGTTAAATGGGGCAAAGCCACTATGGTACCGCTGGGAGCTGGAGCCTTAACGTGCGGGCTACCAGGGGGTTCTTACCCTGCCGATCGTTTTGTGCGGGCAGCTTACCTTAATACACATTACCCGCTTAAAACTACTGAGGAGGATAACGTTTCCCGCCTATTTCATACTTTGGCTGGAGTCGCAATGATTGAAGGTGGCGCCGCTATGGCGGACGGTACGTTCGAAAAAACTATCTACACCAGCGGCTATTCTGCTCGTACCAAGACTTATTACTACAACACCTACGAGGACCCAACCATTAAAAGTGTTGCAATGGAAAGTAAAGACCTTAATTCTAGCGACTTAATCGTACAATAAGGTCGTTTTACTTTTTTAGCAAAGCTCAAGTAATATTCCTCTCTTAAATGTGATATAATGTAAGCATGGAAATCATAACTACTCCAGATCCGAGATTAAGAGAAAAATCCACTAAAGTTGGCCAAATTACGGACGAAATAGCGGGTATTATTGCTGATATGCGCAAGTTATCTCTTGATTGGGAAAAAGAACACCCGTATGAACTTTCGGCTGCAATGGCGGCGCCTCAGATGGGGGTAAACAAGCGTATCATTATTATCCGTGACGATATGGAAAACAAGAAAAACGCTACTTTTACGGCATTAATTAATCCTGAAGTTATCAAGGCGGATGGCAAGATTAAAACCGATTACGAGGGTTGCCTATCGGTGCCATCCATTTATGGGATGGTTCCCCGTCCTACCAAAGTACGCGTTAAGGCTAAATTAGAAGATGGAACAGAGGTTAGAATTAAAGCCACCGATGAACTGGCTAGGACTCTGCTCCACGAAATAGACCATTTGGATGGAGTTTTGTTTATCGATCATATCAAAGATCAAAAAGATGCTTTTTATAAGATGAACGACAAGGGAGATTTAGAGCCGGTAGTAGATTACGAAAAAGAAATCCTAAACAATGACGAGTTGTGGGGTGAAGAATAGTTTCATTTTGAGTAAAAAATTTGTACAGGAGGTCTAGATGGATAAAAAAACAGGGGTAAAAAAAGAGATCATCTTTTTTGGGAACGGTCCGTTGGCTGAATATGCATTAGCAGTGCTAGCCACGGAGTGCCAAATTGTGTTCCATGCTAAGACCAAAGAAGATTTAGCCAAAGTTGCAGAATTAAAGCATGCAAAACCTAGCTTATACGGAGTACTGGCGTCTTTTGGGGTTTTGATACCGCAAGATTTACTGGATTTATTTGAGCCAGAGGGGATTTTGAACATTCATCCTTCTCTATTGCCAAAATACAGGGGCGCGTCGCCGATCGAATCGGCCATTTTGGCTGGAGACAACGAGTTTTCCGTCTCTGTAATGAAACTAGTTAAAGCTATGGATGCGGGGCCGATTTATTATCAGGCCACTCTCAATGATTTACCACTTAAGAAAGATGAGATATACCGGGCATTAGCGGAGACGGGAGCAGATTGGATTGTAAAGAATTTAGGATGCTTGCCAGAACCCACGCCACAGTCATCGGAGGCAACTTTCTGTGGGAAATTTGATAAAACTATGTCCTTTTTGACCCCAGATAAAGATTCTGCGGATACGATTTTGCGCAAAATTATTGCTTTTCAGGGCTACCCTAAGCCAAAATATGCGTTCTACGGCCAAAATTGCATCATTCTAGACGCTTACGTTTTAAAAATGGGCGAGAAGGCGGATTTAACAATGAAATGCGCTGACGGGGCTCTGGTGGCCGTAAAAAAGCTACAGCCAGAAGGCCGCAAGGCTATGGATGCCAAAAGTTTTATTAATGGATATGCTCGTTAGATGTTATTTCCTTAATCTTTTTTGAAGACGGAGGAATTTGGTAACAATGTCTTGGCCATTCTTAATGGATGCGGAAAAAATTCTTTCCACCCCGTCGCCAAAGCGAAAAGCTTCAGCTTCCATCAGTTGTTTAGCGTAGCCCTGTACACTTTCTTCAGGGGCAATATAGCATCTGTCGTTTAATTCATATAGTTGACTACGCTTAGTGTCCCCCTCAATCGCAAGAATCGCCTGATAAGCGTGCCACATCTCGTGGGCAATCGTGTTAAGGTCGTTAGTGCTGCCCTTGCGGCTACGTTTTCTATCGTAATAAAGGGTGATAGAGTATTCTTCTGGGTTAAAAGAACCAAACGAGCCGTCGCCATCGGAAATACGGTAGTTAATTACGGGCATATCGATGTCAAGGATTTCTGCGAGGTATTGGGCCATTTTTTTGCTTCCTTCGCGATAATTTTGGCGATTAGCCTCGATAATATCCCACTGCATGACTTTGTTGTCTTCAATCTGATTGAGGAATTCTCGACTAGCTTTGGCAACCTCACCGGAATTAACACTGTCACCAAAGGTTTCTTCCCATTTGGTTAATTCACGTCGAATTGGTATATGTTCTACTTCTGTTTTGACCGGAAGGTGGCTACCAATACCTATGGATGACGTCTCCATTTTGCGAGTATGGGTTTGGCCGAGTTGGCGTGGATATTCGAACGGCGGTAGCTCGGCTAGAGTATCAAAACCTAGATCATCGTTTTGATTTTCCGAATTGCTGGCTCTTTCTCTGTTATACATGATTTGTGCCACTAATTAGAGCTGCCCGATTAGCGCGAATTTCCTCTTTCATCTCTTCGATGGTGCGATTAACGATTTCACGGTAATCTGGACGATTCTTTTCGAGCCATTTTCTGGCTTCGTCGACATCAGTAATAAGATCGAATTCGTTAAGCTGTACTTCTGTTAATCCCCTAGAAATCCGTTCACCAATACGTACCTCTAGCTCTTCCTGTACGTAGTCCAAGAATTTTTGTTTTAAGTCCTCCGGCATAGCCGAGAGACCCATTTCTTGCAGAAATTTATCATCAAATTGCATATTATTCTCCTTATGTTTAATAATAGCACAGAATTATCATTTTTCTTAGATTCATAAAATCCTTTTTGGAGTTTTCTCGGTAAAAAACTAAAAAAATAATCAGGTGGGAACCTTCCGGTATTTCAGTACCGGTTTCCCACCACTATTTTTTCAGTTTTTTAGCCGGAAAACGTAAACTCCAAAAAGGATTTCATCAATCTACAATGTGCGTTTTTTGGTCTCTCGAGTAAAGAATTTGAGACGATCGCCAACCTGAAGATCGATCTTGGAAGTAGTTTTAAGAGCAAGTCCGCCGGTTTCCCCCGCAACCAGCTCTTTGGTATCGATTTTTTCCTTTTGCACAGAGGTAACTTCGGCCTCGCCAAGATATTTTTTGTCATGGATAATGCGTGCTAAGTATTCTGGCTTAACATCGCCAGTTAATACTTCGCCGCCGGCAATGATATTAGTTTTTTCGGTACGAAAGACGCCTAGGACCTTTAATTCCCCCTTGTCTTCCTCAACGATTTCCGCATCAAGCAGGTTTTCCATCTCATGCTTGGCATCATCTAGTAGCTCGTAGATAACTTTATAGGTGCGGATTGGGACGTTATCGCGTGCGGCCATTTTGCTGATATTAATTGGCACAGAAACATTAAAGCCATAGATTACGGTATTCTCCCCCGCAGCCATATAAACGTCATTTTCGTTAATGTCGCCAACGCCGGTGGAGACAATATTAAGGGTGATTTCCCCCTTGGTATCAATCAATTTAAGAGAGTCGACTACGCTAGTGACAGAACCCAAGACATCACCCTTAACAATAACGTTAAAGGTTTTAGTATTATCAACTACATTCATCATACGAAGAAGGTCCGTACTAGTAACATTAGCGCTGGCAGATTCGTCTGCAGCAGCCTGAGCGTTAAGTAAGGCCATCTTGCGAGCGGTTTTCTCATCTTTAGCCTCGGTAAAGCGATCGCCAAAATTCGGTAAATCCTTAAAACCAGTAATAGTGACTGGGGTAGATGGAGTAGCTTTGCCCTTTGGTTTGCCCTGCCAGTCTAGCATAGTGCGAATTTTGCCGTAGGTGGAGCCAGCTACAATAAATTCACTGGTCTTAAGTTCACCACCAGTTACCAGTAGATTAACCACGGAGCCTTTACCGGTTTCCATATGCGACTCAATTACTAAACCTTCGGCTGGAATATCTATATCGGCTTTTAATTCTTCTATATCGGCGGTAAGCAAAATCATATCTAGAAGTTTGTCCAGATTTTGATTTTGCTTGGCAGAAATTGGCACCATTACGATATCTCCGCCCCACTCTTCTGGCTGCAAGCCTTGCTGAGCAAGATCCGCCATAGTACGGTTAATGTCTGCGCCTTCACGATCTATTTTATTAATCGCAACGATTATTTTGGCGTTGGCGGATTTGGCAAAATTGATAGCTTCGATAGTTTGAGGTTTGACACCATCATCTGCAGCTACAACAATCACCACGATATCCGTAAGCATAGCACCATGCTGACGGATGGCCGCAAAAGCCTCGTGTCCTGGGGTGTCTAGAAAAGTAATTATCCGGTCACTATGCTTGAGCTGATAAGCAGAGATATGTTGGGTAATGCCACCAGCCTCGCCCTCGACAGTCTTTTTATGAAGTAAAGTGTCCAGGAGGGTAGTTTTACCGTGATCTACGTGCCCCATTACAGCGACTACTGGCGGTCTAAGTACGGCCTTATCAGAGAGTTCGCGATGAAAATTAGAGGTTTTAGTAGAGGTATTCTTTTTTTCTAGTTTGACGTTTTTAAGACCAAGTTCATCAATGATAATAGAGGCAGTTTCAAAATCTAAGCGCTGATTAATAGTAGCTACGATGCCGTTTTTAAAGAGTGTGCCGATTAATTCGGTAACAGAAAGGCCAAGAGCGTTAGCGAGCTCATCAACAGTAATAGAACCAGCAATTTGAATTGTCTTTTCTTCCATCCTTCTCCTTTCTGCAGTTTTGCCGTGTCGCTAGATGATTAGAATTTTACAAACGTGCCCTTTGGGCACGTTCCGGGCCACTCGGCCCAAGTCTTTATATTCCATAAGACAGTTGTAAAATTCTAATTATCCTACAAACTGTAACAATTTTATCACATTTTAAAAAAATATGCTATAATGGGTGTACTTTCCCCGGTAGCTCAATGGTGGAGCAAGAAGCTGTTAACTTCGAGGTTGCCAGTTCGAGTCTGGCCCGGGGAGCCATAGAAATAAAAGAAGGCCCTTCATGGGTTTATTTTATTTCTGTAACTTTCTTGAGGGACAGAATTTAAAATAGCCACCTAAATAGACCCAATGAGACAAAAAGCATAATAATGCCAGCAGTTAGGACGCCAGCGCAAATAGCAATCATGGTTTTTTTGAAATCTAGGTTTAGGATACTGGCAGCTAAGGTCCCAGTCCAGGCGCCAGTGCCAGGGATTGGGATAGCTACGAATAAAAACAGCCCAAAATAGGTGCCATAATTTCCGGCTTTTTTGAGTAGTTTGGTACCGGCTTTCTCACCCTTTTTGAGGCAGAAATTGCAAAACTGTTTAAATGGTTTCCAATCTTTTTTACTTCCCCACTCTAAAATTTTGCGTGCAAAGAAATAAATAACTGGTACCGGAATCAAATTACCGATAATTGCAGTTATTAGAACTGCCCACTCTGGGAGGCCTAAATCCATCCCTACTGCTACTGGTATTGCACCACGAAGCTCGATCAGGGGTACCATCGAAATCAATAATACGATTAGAAACTTCCAAAACATAGGCTTATTATATCACATACGGATTGCCCCCAAAATAACATAAAGTTTTTAGCCGAAACAACTTTCCAAAAAAACGATTGAATAGTGTAAAATAATATAAAAGGAGTGCGTATGTTTATCAGCGAAAAATTATTAATTGGTAAAACCGCCAAAGGCAAAGAACTCGGGATTTTACCGCAAATGGCAAATCGCCATGGTGTAATTACGGGTGCCTCTGGTTCAGGTAAAACTATTACACTTAAGGTGATGGCAGAGAGTTTTTCGGATGCCGGCGTACCAGTTTTTCTAGCCGACGTTAAGGGGGATATCGCCGGAACAGCGGTACAGGGAGAAGTTAACGAGGCGATCCAAAAACGCTTAGATAAGCTTGCGATTTCTAATTTTGAGGCAAAAGCCTTTCCGGTGCGGTTTTGGGACTTATATGGCAAGAACGGACACCCGATTCGTGCTACCGTAGAATCAGTCGGCCCAGAGATTCTATCTATTATGCTCGGTCTTTCTGAGGCTCAAGAAGGTAACCTTGCGATAGCTTTTGCGATAGCCAAGGACGAAAATTTAGCTCTGATAGATCTAAAAGATTTGCGCGCTGTGCTCCAATATGTTAGCGAAAACAAAGACAAGTATAATACTAAATATGGTAATATCACAGCACAAAGCATCGGCGTAATTCAGCGCTCGCTACTTACCCTGGAAAATCAAGGTGCTGATCATTTCTTTGGCGAACCGGCATTAGACGTTAAAGATTTTTTTGCTACTGAGGATGGTCGTGGTGTAATCAATATTCTCCATGCCGTGACTCTATTTGAAAGTCCCGATATGTATGCGGCATTTCTGCTATGGCTACTTACTATACTTTTTTCTACCTCTCCAGAGGTCGGAGATTTAGACAAGCCCAAGCTTGTTTTCTGTTTTGATGAAGCACACCTCTTATTTAACGGTATGCCTAGCTATCGTTTAAAGCGCATTGTTCAGATTGTTAAGCTAATCCGTTCTCGCGGAATTGGGCTTTACTTTATTTCGCAAAGCCCTACCGATATTCCGGATGAAATTTTAGCTCAGCTTGGTAATCGCGTGCAACACTCCCTTCGCGCCTATACTCCATCGGAGCAAAAATCCGTCCATGCGGCAGCTCAGGCTTTTCGTACCAACAAAGCCTTTGATACCGAAAAAGCCATTCTGGAACTTGGCACTGGCGAGGCCTTAATTTCTTTTCAAGATGAAAAGGGTGCCCCAGAAATTGTTGAGCGCGCCACTATCTTGCCACCACAAAGCATGATGGGCGCTATCGATGATATAACTAGAATGAAGATAATTAATAATTCCCCTCTCTCTGGTAAATATGATGAGGTGGTTGATTCGGAATCTGCTGCCGAAATTATCACTCAAAAGGCCGAGACAAAAAAGGCCGAACTTGAGGCCGAGGAACAAGCTAAACTTGCTGAAAAACAGCAGAAAGAAGCGGAGCGAGCTGCCGAACGGGCCGCTAAGGAGCAAGCTAAGCTAGAAAAAGCCGAACAAGCCGCCGCTAAATCTTCCGCTAAAAAGACCGCAGCTAAAACCAAGTCCCTTGGAGACCGCTTCCTTGGTAACGTGATTGGCTCGCTCGGCAGTGGCATTGGGCGTAAAATTAGTAATAAAATTCTGAAGGATTTGTTTAAGTAATGCCGAAAATCTCTATTATTATTCCAGTTTATAATGCAGAAAAATATTTGGAACGTTGCGTTAATTCGGTTTTGGCTTCTCTTAATGAAATTGATGGAGAGATATTGCTTGTTGATAATTGTTCCTCTGATGGCTCACTAGAGGAAGCTAGACGCCTAGAAAAACATAATAAGAGTATTATAAGTGTATTACAATGTAATACACCAGGAGCTAGCGCCGCCCGGAATCTTGGCGTAAAGCGTGCCAGGGGTGAATTTATTTGGTTTATTGATGCGGATGATTATATTGCACCCGATGCAATCCCAGAACTACTGGCAAAAACCCAGGGGTCTGATCTGATAATGATGGGAGCCGAGAGAATATCCCGGAGTGGCAAAAAGTCTTATCTTTCAGCGGTGGACTCCAAGGAACGTGACTATAAGAGTCGTTTTATATGCTATGGAATGGGGCCTTAGCAAGTGGTAATACGTCGTGAATGGTGGAATAGGCATAAATTTAACTTTAAAGAAGGTATCATCCACGAGGATATGGAGTTGATGTCTGCTCTAATACTCTACACGGACAAACTCACAAGTATTAATAAACCGCTTTATTTTTACTGTGATACCCCTGAGTCCGTACTTCATCAAGCCAAATTTAATCCGCATATTTTTGACATCTTCCCGGCACTAAAAGGATTATATCAAAGGTTTACTCAGGCTGGGGCTGAGCAGAAATATCATGACGAGTTAGAGTGGTTTTTTATTTGGAATTTGCTGATTGATTCTGCCAAAGATTTTAAAAGATTCCCAGAGGGGAGACCGGGTTTTGCCCAGTCGCGCCAGATGCTTAAAAAATACTATCCTAATTGGCGAAAAAATCGCTTTTTAAAGCAAAAACCATTAAAATTACAGATTATGGTAAGATTAAATTATTATAGAAGAGGTAAATAAAATCACAGGCGTGCCCTTTGGGCACGCTCCAAGGCCGTTCTAGCCAGTCTTCATGCCCCTTAGGGCACATTTGTGATTTTTTATTTGCTTACTTCCTGCTCTTTTCTTCCTTCTCTAGCTCACGGAAAGCAACTTTACCGATTTTAGTTTGGGGTAACTTATCCCTAAATTCATAGGCGACTGGGAGGGCGTAAATTGGTACGTTGCGCTCTAAGAGCTCCCTGATTTCGCGCTCTAGCTTTTTCCCTGCTTTGTAGCCAGGCTTTAATACGATAAAGGCTTTTGGTACTTGACCCTTGTAATGATGATCAATCCCGATTACGGTAGAAGTTAATACTGCTTCATGGGAATTAATGATGGACTCAAGGTGAGTTGGATAAATATTGTAGCCGCTAGAGATAATGATACGCTTGAGGCGCTGTGCGAAGTAAATCAAACCGTCTTCCCCTAGATAACCGATGTCACCGGTGTGGAGCCAAACTTTGCCGTCATCATGAACGCGAATGGTTTGAGCGGTCTCGGCATCGTTGTTTAAATACCCCATCATCACTAATGGACCAGAAATACAAATTTCTCCTTCTTTACCTACGAGAAGCTCTTTAAAGGTATCGTTTTGGATGATTTTAAAATCTGTATCTGGAAACGGTACACCGATAATGCCGTCAGCGAAGGTGTTCTCTGGAGATAGACAAACCGCACCGGAGCCCTCGGTTAATCCGTACCCGACTCTGATTTTAGCGCTAGAGCCGTGAGCCATGAGAAAATCGTTGACTTTATTGTGTAAAGTCTGATTTAGAGCATCGCCGCCACAAATAACCGCCGTGACAGATTTAAGATCTTCCTTTTTTAGCTTGGTGTTAACTAGGGCTTCAAACAGAGTAGGCACACCTACGATAAAATTAGGGGCGTTTTTCTTGATGATTTCCGCGAATTGCTTGTGCGAGAAAGCTGGGATCAAGATACAACCCATACCTTTACAGAGAGGCGTATGGATACAGACACCCAGGCCAAAACAGTGAAACAGCGGCAAAATTGAAAGTACCGTGGCCCCTGGCGTAACCTGACGTATCATGGTGGCATCACAGAGCGATTCTGCGTTGATATTAAGGTTAGAAAGTAAAACGGCCTTAGGGGCGCCCGTAGTGCCTCCTGAGTACATGATTACGGCCGGATCCTCACCGCCACGTTCTTCGTGATAGTTACCCTGGTAAAAGTATGAGTTAGCAATGAAATCTTCCCAGAGTACTACTCTGTTATCATTAGAGGGTAGGCGCACTTTTTTGACGTGCAAAGTGTTGTAGAGCTTTTTCTTAAGAAAGCCAAGACCATCAGAGGGGCGTACCACGATAATTCTCTCTAACTGCGCTGTATCGCGAAGGCGGTAAATTTTATCAAAAACGGCGTCTATTACAAGGACATATTTAGAATCAGCTACCTTGATGTAATATTCTAGTTCCTTCTCTGATGATAGGGGGTGAACCATATTACAAATAGCTCCAACCATATTAACGGCATACACCATTGTGATACCTTCTGGAGTATTTGGCATACAAATGGTAACCCTGTCGCCCTCTTTAACACCGTAGTTTTTAAGGGCGCGGGCGGCTTTTTCAATTTTTTTAACAAAATTTTTATAGGTAACTTTATGCCCGTAATATACATAGGCGGTATTATCTGGCCATTTTTCAGCAGATTGCAAAACCATGTCTACCATAGAGCAATCTGGGTAGTCCATGTTAACTGGGATACCCTCTTCTTCATAATATTTAAGCCAAGGGCTCTTTTCTTTACTTTTTTTCACTAAAAACTCCTTATGATAATTATAGCACATAAGGAGTGTTTAGTGAATAGGTGGCTTAGGGTAGGTCCTATTCCCCACCAAATAGCCCGCCGGTTGGATCTATAACGGCCCTGAGGTTACGAGCGCGATCCGGATGATTCCTTAGATAACTCTGAAGGTTCTGGACATAATATTGGCGATCTGGATTTGTTTCTAAACCGCTGTACCATTGCTGGATTTCTGCTCGTCGCTCATCTGTAAGGGGATCGCCGTCCATTAGGATGTCCACACCTTCCTCATCGACTTCTGGTATCTCTGCCATAATTTGATTTACAATTTCAAATTCATTTCTGATTTCTTCTTCACTTAGTAATGTGTCTGCAGTTTCTGCCTCACTATCGATGTTTTGCTCTGGATTTTCTGCTACAGGTTCTGGCTGGGTTTCGTTAGCCTCTTCTTCATTGATCTGTTGAGCGTTGGATTCACCCGTTAGTTGAACTTCCCTTGGCGGAAGTGGTTGGGGGATATTATCGCCTTCGGTCTCTGGTTGTGGTTGAGCTTCGGCTTGAGCTGGTTCTCCGCCTTCAGGCTGTTCTGGATTTGCGTTGGGCTGAGGAGTTTGTCCAATCTCTAGAGTTTCGCCTTGAGGTTGGACTGACTCCAACACTGCTTGAGGGCGCTCTCTGGGTATCTCATTCCCGTTAGCATCGTACTTAGGAGGAGCTTCACGACGAAAAACTTGCCTGGTTCCACCTATTCCGCTACCGACAGCGGCGCTAGTTGCATCGGCAACAATTTGGACCAGTCGCTCTGCTAGGGCATTGCGAACTTCTTCTGTGGTCCAGTTCGTAATTGTATTGTAAATTGGTTCACCGCCTGTTTGTGTGGATGGAATAAGGCCTTGTCTTGCCCATTCTTGTGAGACCTCGTCCATATATGCTTGTACCTGAGATGGCCAAGTATTGATGTGGCCGGGATAAGTATGCGCAAAATTACCAACAGTGCCGTCGTATCCTGCAACTACGCCATTACTACCTGGCGAGAGGCCATAGGCAGCATCGAACGAATGCGCAATACCTTCGGCCTGCGCATAATTGGAAGGATCTCCGCCTAGTTGAGTAAAGGTCTCCATCATGCCATACCCTTCTGGTATATCTACTTGGTTTAAATCTACTTCGTAATTAACTGGAGTGGTACCAACCTGTTCTTGGACAGTTTGAGACACATGATCAATATTATTGATTTGGATGCCACTCGCAAAACCACTAATTAGTCCGCCAATTCCTGCAGATATCAGAGTGCGTTTGCGGTTTTCTTGTCTATCGGTGGTATTTGCACGTTCATATTCGCCAAGTAACCAACTAGTGACATTAGCAATACCTTCGCCTTGTTCTCTTGGATCTATACCTTCAAGTTTAGTTTTGATTTCCTCTGAATTATTTGCGAATCCTTTAATGGCGCTAGTCTCTGAGCTTTGGCGAGACATTATTCCTCCGGCTAATGCCCCTCGTGCAGCCCCAAGAGCTACCCCTCCTGCCGTATAGCCTAAACCAACAGAGACTGTACCGGCCGCAATACCGGTAGCTAGGCCAATGCCAGATACGGCAAGACCTGCAACCGCAGCTCCAGTCAATACTCCTTTAAGTATCGGATTGGTAATTACCCTGCTTACGACCCGGCGAAGAATCGTACCGTTATCTAATCTATCAATAGTTTTTGCTTCAAGATCAGCTTCTTGTTCAATTAAACTCTGGATGAATTCTACGCTGATTTTACCCTTTAATTCCTCTTGTTTCTCGTCATAAATGGCTCTAATCTCAGCATTAGCCGCCTCGATAAGGCGAGCTTTCTCAGCATCGATTTCTTCTTGGGTTTTTTCTGTATTATCTAAATCTCCACCAGCGAATTCTAATAAATCATTCTTGATTCTTTCGGACAATTCATTGATTTTTGCGTCAAGCGTATCCATGATATCGCGTTGGCCTTGTTCGTAAGTGACATTAGCACGTAATTTTAAAAGCTCATTTAGTTTCTGTTTATATGTTTTAGTGGCTTCGTGGAACCTAGCTCGGTTGGCGCCAGTGATTAATCTTCTGCTTCTCGCATATAATTCGGCTAACTCTGGGAGCATACTATTCAATTCTTGCTCGAGTTGCTCTTTTCTAGCATTGTCGGCTTCTTCTATTTGAATATCGATTTTGTCTAAGATAACATCGCCGATTTTAGGTTTATCGCGATCAGGGTTGTCTTCTCCACTACCATTAGCATCGCCTCCAGGGGTAACTATTTCGCCATTAGGATCCCCTGCATTTGCATCGAGCCCCCAATCTGAATCAACCGCACCGGATTTAAAAAGTTCGTCTATACGTTTTTCGTATTGGGCCAGCGACTCATTGTTTTGCCTTGGATATTGCGTCATGAACGCCTTAACCCTTTCTATGTGATGCTGCTGAGTTTCAGGGATTCTTCGGTCCATATTCCTACGAATATGCTCTGCGACGACTTTCATATTGTATCCATTAGATAATCGCTCCCCATATTCTGCTGGAGTTTCGTCGAATTTTCCTTGTCTATCAAAATTAAACTTTCCTTCTATTTTTGCTCTGTCCTTTTCTATTTTTTGTCTTTCTCGTTCAAACCGCTGCTCTGCAAGAGCCCTCATGCTAGCTGCACGATCAGGACTAATATTTCCACTTTGAAGTTGATTTTCGATTTTTTGAAAGTACTCGTCTCTCTCGGATTCGTTTTTACTAGTTCTAGCCTCAATCTCTCTAATTTTAGATTCGAATTCCGTGCGAACATCTGCAAGTGGATTACGCGGGTTCATATCAAAGACGCTGTAACTTCTTTTCACTCCCCTCTTATCGTCCGTATGCGTCTCAAGTTCACTCATGCGCTCTTCCTCGCTCATAGCTTGTCTACGGTCTCGATTCTCGTAAAGCTGTTGTAGGTCCGCTTTGATTTGATCTTTATCATCGTCGTACCATTTCTGTACTGCTTCTTTTGCGGCGGCTGCCTGCTCTTGGGTGATATCACCCCTTTTAAGAGAGCGCCTGATGTCGGCAAGCTCATTTCTACGGTCTCGTCTATTTTGCTCTAGTAAAAATTCATCCCATGGCCCCTGAGATACTTGGCCGGGCCCCTGCGTTCTTTCTCCTGCTCCGTTCATTTTATTGCCCCACCACTGCCATCTTATGTTCTAAGATGTCGTTTTTCATATCGTTCATGATTTCTGTAATGATCGACTCTAAATCAGGTATATTTGTTTTGATCCAATCGGCAGATTGCTGGTCGTCTGTTAGCTGGCTAAATTCTTCGGCTTGTTGCTCTGTCAATCTTTCAGATAATTTGGTAACTAGTCTTTTTTGGGCGAGGTCTTCCATGCCGGCAATTATAGTTTGTTTTGTATCCTCCGACGCGTTAGCTATACCTATAGCTTCCAAAAATTCCGTATTGTTTGCAATGCCGAACATTATGATTTCTCCTTTTGTTAATTTTGTATGACACTTATGGTTTTATGGTACCTAAATCTTTGAAAAAAGTCAATAAAAAATAGCCCCGTTTAAGGGGCTATTTTTCAAGTTTTATTTGGCGATTGAAAGTGAGATCTTGCGACCTTCTTTATCAATATCTAAGACCTTAAAGCTTTTACGCCCATTTAAGGTAAAGATTTTCTCTGGATCTACATCAGATCCTTCGCCAAGCTCGGATACATGCACCAAAGCTTCTACGGCTGGAGAAATTTGCACGAAAGCACCAAATGGAGTGATCCTGGTGATGGTTCCCTCAACTTTGGAGCCTTTCTTTAGTCCTGCAACTTCAGAAATCCATGGGTCTTCTACAAGTTGTTTCATGGATAACGAGAGGCGCTCCTTATCAATGGCGATGATTTTGGCATCAATCGTATCGCCAACCTTGACATAGTCCGAAGGATTATTGACACGTTCCCAAGAAATCTCGGAAATGTGGACTAAGCCCTCAATACCATCTACGTTAACGAACACACCAAAATCAACTACTCCGGTAACCACACCTTTGACGGTATCGCCAATCTTAAGTTCAGCGAAACGCTCGGCTAAACCATCTTTGATAGCTTCCTTTTCAGAGAAAATAAGCTTATTTTCCTTTTTGTTGGCATCGAGGATGCGAGCCTTAATTGGCTTGCCAACCAGAGAGTTAAGACGTTGCAAAATCTCGTCCTTGTCGGCAGCACCTACGCGTGGATAATGCTCTGCGGATAATTGAGAAACTGGCATAAAACCGCGAATTCCTTCGTATTCTACCAGTAAACCGCCACGGTTAGCGTCAAATGGCGTAACTTCTACGATTTCGCCACCGTCCAACTTGGCTTGGATTTCGTCCCAGCCCTTATCCTTAACGGCCTTACGGAGCGAAAGCAAAACGTAGCCATCGTCCATCTCTGACTCAATAACTGAGGTAGTGACTTCGTCGCCTACGTTTAGATTGCGGGCAAAAGACGCCTCACGACGAGGGACAAGACCTACTCCTTGTGGTCCGAGATCAATTAATATTTCGTGTTTTTTGACTGTAAGGACGGTACCTTTTACGGTGTCCCCAGCGTTAACTTTTTTGAATGAGTCTCCGCTCTCGGCTAGAAGATCATCCATTGTGATTTTTTTGGCATTTGCCATGATTAAATTATTCCTTCCTTAGGCTCATTCAATAGCTCATAACTTATGACGGGTCCTGCCGGCTACTTTCCTCCCAAAATGGGGTCCCCTCCGTAGCCGTCACCCGTCATAGGCGGCGCGCACAAGTCTAAGAACTAATGAATGAGCCTAAACTTGGCTAATTATACCAAATAATCATGATATAATCAAGATATGAGTTCAAGAACTGGAGAGGACTGGGGTGGTAAAAGAAAAACACAAAATTTGAACACGGCTGAACAAAAAAATTATTCAATTAGCTTTAATGTCCTTTTAGATCAGTTAAAAAATGACTTTCCGGAGTTTGATTTTAGGCACGGTAGCAAGTTTGCCTTTAGGCCACCTAAAACTATTGTGATCGGCCCGAGCGAGCCCAAGATGGAGTTTCTGCTGCTTCATGAGTTAGGGCATGCCCTGCTTGGTCATAAAGATTTTAGTATTGACATAGAGAGAATCAAGATGGAAAGTGATGCTTGGGAAAAGGCTAGAGATTTGGCGACCAAATACCGGATTGATTTTGATGACGACATGATGCAATATGAGCTTGATACCTACAGGGATTGGTTACATAAAAAATCGCGTTGCCCTATATGTGGACTAACGCGATTCCAAGATGCGAGTGGTTATCATTGCCCATCGTGTGAAGCCTTCAGAAACAACAAAAAATAGCATCATCTCGGGGCGGGTCGCTCGTTCCTGTTGTTACGGGGCTCGCGCCCTTCATCCTCGGTCGTAACCTCGGGCACCCCTCGATGTTGCTATTTTATTGTTGCTTAGGCGGCCTTTTTCGCAGGGCCACGACGGGAAATACGTCCGCCTTTAGCACCAGCGATACGAGCTAACGCAGGGTTAGCAGCAAAGCCACCAGTGTGACCATTTTGGCCACCTTTTTTACCAATACGAGCATAGAATTCTTTACCGTATTTAGCTTTGTTGGTTGCAGCAGCTTTCATGCCGCCAGCTTTAGTTCCAGCCATTTCTAGAACTCCTATCTGCCCACCAAATTAAAATTAATTCACCACCTTTTCAGAGTGTATGTGCTTATTATAGCATACCGCTTTAGTTTTGTCAATATGCTAATTCTAAAAAATATGTTTTAATATTTTTATAAATCCCGAACAAAAAATTTAGAGGTTTTGCACAAAATGTGGAAAAAAGGTCTTGACAATATGCACGCAGTGATATAAACTGAAATTAGTTTTAAGTAGATTAAACTGCGAGGCTACTTAAAATACATGTATGACCTAAGAAATCGCCCCAAAATAGGGCGATTTCTCTATGTTATAATTATTATATGGAGTTTAAAGACCTAGAAAACCTACATCAATCATACAAGAAAAAAGTTCAAAAAAATATCTGGATAGGCGTAGCGGTAGCGGTCTTTTTTTCTCTTGTTACGCTGATTTTCTCAGGGTATTATTCCCTGCCTGTATTTTTATTTTGTGTTTTTACAATCGGAATGATTGTGGCAATTTTTACACTCATACTCACTGTTATATTAACGCAAAAGGATGCTAAGGCTTACAGATCGGCTTATAAGGCCTATTTTGTTGAAAAAGCTCTCCGGAACACTTTTACGGAATTATCTTATAATCACGAAGCTGGACTGAGCGAGAGCGTACTTTTGGATAGCCAGATGGTTAACACTGGAGATAGGTACTCTTCTAATGATCTTACCGCTGGTAAATACAAGGATGTTTCCTTTACACAGGCAGATGTCCATATTGAGACGGAAAGCACCGATAGCGATGGTAACACTACATATGTTACGATTTTTAGGGGACGTTTTATGATTTTTGAATTTCCAAAAAAGTTTAATTTTCGCCTAGAAGTCGTAGAAAAAGGCTTTGGAGCTAGCCGTGTGCCCAAAAAAGATCCTGTAACAAAACGAAAGTTTGAGAGGATAAAGCTTGAATCTGGCGAGTTTAATAGCACTTTTCGGACTTATGCCGAAGATGGATTTGAGGCGTTTTACTTGCTGGATCCCACATTTATTAATAATACACTCATCTTAGCGGAACAGCACAAGGGCAAGATTTTGCTGGGTTTTATCGATAATAAGTTATTAATTGGCCTAAAAGACGGTAAGGATGCTTTTGAGCCGCCTAGCGTTTTTAAGGAACTTAATGAGGCCACCGAAACCGCTAAAATAGCGAACGACATTCATCTAATCACTAATTTTGTAGATGTCTTAAAGCTTAACAATAAACTATTTAAATAGTATGCTACAATTATTTTATGATAGAGATTAAGGGTGTCAGCAAAAAATACGGCGACAAATACGCCTTGAATAAAGTTTCCTTCGATGTTAAAGATGGCGAAATCTTCGCTTTTATCGGTCATAATGGTGCCGGTAAAACCACTCTGATTAAATCGATTTGTGGCATTATCGAATTCGATGAAGGTAAAATCCTGATCAATGGCCAATCTATTAAAGATAATCCTTTAGCCTGTAAAAAACAAATGGCTTACATCTCTGATGATCCAGAACTTTATGAAGATATGAAAGCTATCGCGTTTATTAATTTTGTTTGCGATATGTACGATACGCCCGCCGACGTCCGTGCTAAAAACATCGAACACTATGCCAAGCTTTTTGATCTCGAAAAAGAATTAAACAATCAAATTAAATCTTTTTCTCACGGTATGAAACAAAAAGTCGCTTTAATAGCTGCGCTTTCTCACGAACCTAAAGTATTGATCATGGATGAGCCCTTTGTTGGTCTAGATCCTAAAGCAATTTTTGATATGAAGGAGGTCATGCGCGAAGTAGCCAAAGCTGGTGGTACTATTTTCTTCTCCACTCACATTCTGGATATGGCCGAAAAACTCTGCGACCGTGTGGCAATCGTCAAAAAGGGCCAAATCGTTAAAGTTGGCAGCATGAAAAAAATCCGTGGCGACAGATCTCTCGAAAAAGTCTTCTTAGAACTCGAGGAAAAATGAGTAAACTAGTTTCCCTTTTAAAAGCATCAATGGCAGGAGGGCTTCAGCTATTTAATTACCGCGGCAAAACCGAGCGTTCACAACGCATTATGCCACTAGTACTCGGCGCACTGGTCTGGGTATCTATGCTAATAAGCGCTGGCGCTATAGCCACTGGGCTAAAACAAGACGGGAATGGAGTTGCTCTACTTTCTCTATATACTTTAGTCACCAGTGTTATTATCCTGATGGAAGGCATCTACAAATCTAGCGATCTACTGTTCAAACCAAAAGACAACGACCTCTTGCTCTCAATGCCTATCCCTAAGCGACATATCATTTTAGCTAGAATTATCAAATTTTACATTTACGAATTACTTTACTGTCTAATTTTCCTCTTACCCGCCGTTGTGGCCTACGCCACAACTTTCGATATTAACCCACCACTATTTTGGCTGACCTCTATTACGGTTCTTCTGCTTACTCCAATTATTCCTATTGCGCTCTCTTGCATTATTGGTCTGATTTCCTCGTCAATCTCCTCCAAATTTAAACACAAAAACTTCTTCCAGGTCATCTTTTCTTTTATTTTTCTAATCGCTCTCGCGATTTTTATCATAATATCAAATACCGATTCAAGTTTCGAAGGTCGTGCTATAGTAGCTATTAGTGACAAAGTTGCTGATTACTATTACCCGGCTCAAACTTTCATCAATCTTGTATCTGACTTTAATATCTGGCAATACTTGTTATTTATTGCTGTTAATTTAATAGTGTTAGTAGTTTCTACCCTTATTGTTAGCCACTTTTATGCCAAAATCGTCAGCCGCCTCGGCACCATCAAACAAACCGTAGTTACATCCACAAACTACAATTTTAAACGCCGCAGTCAAACGGCTGCCATGATAAAAAAAGAAATCGTGAAATATTTTAACACACCAGTACTGCTAATGAACACCGCTATAGGCCTCATCCTCTTTATTGTAGCCATTGTGGCACTTTGTTTTAAATACGATGATTTCGTCGCTTCTCTGACCTCATCTACGGAAAATTTTCCTCTTACTTCAGAACAAATTCTCTCTTATTTACCAAGCGCAACCGTTGCTCTAGTAGCATTTGCCAGCCTAATGACTTTTATTACTGCTACCATAATTTCTCTCGAAGGAAAAACCTTTAATTTGCTAAAAACCCTCCCCATCAGTGGTCACAAAGTTATCATGACCAAAGTTTTAGCCGCCGTACTTTTAATTGTGCCAGTGACCGCTCTGGGCAGCATCATTATGGCTATTAGATTTCAATTCGGTATTCTAGATACGATTTTAATTTTTATCGCCGTTATTGCCGCACCTATGCTTACGGAAATGATTGGCGTCCTAATTGACCTCAAATACGCTCGCTTCAATGCCGAAAGCGATGCCGTTGTCGTCAAACAAAGCGCTGGCGTCATGGTAGCAACCTTTCTCGGCCTCGGCATGGTACTTGTCTCTATTTCCCTACTCTTTACACTAGTCTTTCTCGCTGGCCAAACCGTCGGTCTAATTATCTTTAACGCGACTTTGGTGATTGTCTCTACTTTTGTCTACTTTGTCATTGCAGCGCGTGGCGCCGAAAAATACATGAAACTTTCTGCGTGAACAAAAAACAGGCGGATTACACCTGCTAAGATTTGGTGGGGATATGTGGACTTGAACCACAGACCTCGTCATTATCAGTGACGCGCTCTAACCAGCTGAGCTATATCCCCACATTGTAAAAGTTTGGTCGACTGTTCGCTTTGCGAAAGTCGTCCACATGACGTCGCCTCGGAAAAGAAAGTAAACTTTCTTTTCGTAGTTTCCTCATTACTTAAAATATATGCAAGCATCTATTTTAAGTAATTCGTCATCTACTCGAAAAATGAAATAATTCATTTTTCGCTCGGCTCCTAGTGTGGTGGAGTAACTGGGACTCAAACCCAGGACCTCTGCCTTGCAAAGGCAGCGCTCTAATCAGCTGAGCTATTACCCCGTGCTATCATTTTACCAAAAAATGAAAAATATGCAAGATTAAGGCTTAAAATTGTAGTAGGCATAACCAGGAAGTGGGTTTACTTGGCGAATTTTAACTAGTTCTGGAAGCGAAACGAACTCGTACCCGTTAAACCTCAAGGTATCGATTAATCCCGGCACAGCATCTACAGAAGTACTATAAATATCATGCATAAGGATTATGGCACCATCATGAACTTCGTCCAGAGTAACAGCGATAATAGAGTTAGGGTCGCGACTCTTCCAGTCTAGAGTGTCGACCGACCATAAAATCATAGGTGTTTTCACGAATTTACGAACCGAATCATTGATATTGCCATACGGTGGGCGCGTGAAGCTAGGGGTCTTGCCAAGAATATTGTTGAATACCGCTCTAGATTCTTCTATATCGGATTGTACGGCAGAGGCCGAAATTTTGATTAAATTTTGGTGATACATGGTATGACTGGCGATTTCGTGCCCTTCTTTAGAGGCGCGCTTAACAATGTCTGGATTATTTCTAGCCATTACGCCCAACATAAAAAACGTAGCCGGCACATCTTTTTCTTGCAAGATATCAAGGAGCCTAGGCGTAGTTTCTGGCGATGGCCCATCGTCAAAAGTAAGCGCCACAAGCTTTTTTCCATTTAAATCTCTAGTGGTGGCCCTGACATGTTTAGACATTGGGGCTATGCGAATCGTGCTGAGTGGATCCCCGGTTCTTGAGATAGTTATATCAAGTAGGTCCAAAATAGACATTATGCCAATAATTATTACCGCCACCAGTTTTAGCCAAGGCCAACGTGCGTTAATGCGGCTTAAAAAATTTCTTTTAGAGAATGTTTTGTCTGACGTACTCATACATGGCGATTCCTGCTGCTACACCCACATTAACTGAGCGCGTAGAGCCAAAACTTTCGATAAATCTAACGTCACTGGCTTTATTCAATAATTCTGCCGTGATGCCGTTATTTTCGGAGCCAAAAATAAGCGTAGTGTCTTGAATAAATTTTTTATCATGCAGAGCTTTGGCGCGCGGGGTGTTGTTTTCAATAGCGATTAGTTCCCTGCCGTTCTGCGTGGTAAGAAAATCTTCCACAGTAGGATGGTGAACAATTTCTAGATATTTATCGGTGCACATAGCGCCACGACGGTTATACTTTTTCTTGCCTATGATGTGGACTTTTGATACATTGAAAGAATTGGCCGTGCGCACAATGGAACCAATATTAAAATCGTGTTCAACATTTTCGATGGCGATTTCTAAAGGAACTCTTTTTTGAGCAAGTAAATCAAAGACCTGTTCGTTGGTGAGGCCTTTATACTTATCAATTAAATTCCTGGTATCTTCCATACTGTAATTATAACACGCTGAGGATAATTTTATTACTCAAGGAAGTAGCCCGGGTGGGGGAACCCGGGCTACAGAGGAAGGGGGGGGAGACATCACGCTTCGTAGAACGTGATGAGACCCTTGCGAGTTTTAGGGTCGTAATCAGCACTAAAGCGATAGCGCTTCGACCCAAAATCAGATTTAAGATAGACGTCACATCTACCCTCGATGGTGTACCATGATGTTTCGCCGATAAACTGATCATCGAGCCCAGAACCGTCGCTCTGAGGAGCATCGTTGTCCACATCGTGACGAATTATAGCGGTCACGAATACGTTCTCCATACCAATGCGAGTTGATTCGCGTTCACCACTTAGGGACTCCACCACGGAGAACCACATGCCTACGTAGGCACGCCTTTCTGTTGAATACTTGAACGCATCCAAGATGCGGTCAAGGCTTGGTCCGCCCGTGATGTTGTAGAATTTTGCGGTATCCATAACGGATACCTCCCTTCTGTCTAAAACGTTTACAGTTCGTGCTTTCCTGATTCTATCTGGATAACTTCATCACCCCTTCTTTTAAGGTACTCAAAGCCTAATATCTAGGATTAAAAAAGTATAACATGTTTTTTTATCAAATAAAAGCATAAGCTAGATAAAGAAATCCCCGAGTAATTATACTCGGGGATTAAGGTACAGGAAGGATTTTGTTTTGTTGTCATGTAGATCCTTGACTACCTGGAAAATGTTGGTCGGGTAAGCCCGTCGCTTGCCTAGGATACAAACGGTAACTTACCCGGTGAGGGACCTGTGTCGGCCTGGTCAGAGCCCCGCGGAACTTCCCCGCTTGGTTTACATTATAACAAATTTTGCCTATTTGTCTTACTCTGTTGCTCCAACAAAAAACTCCCTTTCGAGAGAGTGTTCTTACAGATTTATATTCATCAATTCCTTCTCGAGAAAGGAGTTTGACGGGCGGTGTAATGTGGTTCACTTCACATATTGAACAAATCTGCGTGCGAGCCGGTGTCGATTAAAGTTAGAACTAAGATATCATCCCGGATTTCATATACTAACAGCCAGTCTGGATTGATATGACATTCTCGATATTTCTTAAACTGACCCTTTAAAGCATGGTCCTTGTACTTAATGTCTAACTTCTTTCCATTCCGTAATAATTCTACAACTATTTGCAATTCTTCTTTCTTGAGCCCACGTTTTTGCATCTGTTTGTAATTCTTTTTAAATTTGCTGGTCGCTTGTAGGCTATATTTCATTCTGTCTCCATCGCCGCCCAGAATTCTTCAGACGAATCATATGTTGGGGTATTTGGATCTTTTGCCATTGCTTTTGCCTCTTTTATCGCTTCTAGAAGTTCTTCGGTAGGTTGCGGTTTCTTGATACGGAAAGGAATACTGCCAGTATTGACACATTGTTTCAAAAACATATTCACGGCACCAGACATACTGGTTCCAAGTTCTTCAAAAAGCTCGTTGGCCTCTTCCTTGGTCTTTTTATCTACTCTAATTTGGATTGGTATCGTGGTGCTTGTACTCATATTATTCCTTTTCATTGTTTGACTCAATTATACTACAAAGACATTACAAATGCAATAAGTTTGTAGTATAGATTCGGGTTATCAAGCAAACCATGAATTGATTTATTAACTTCTAATGAGCATATCACTAGACAGCATGTTTTTAATTCTCTCTGGATATCCATTAGTTTTCTTGTCCCAACTACTGACATACACGGAAAGAATATACCTAGTAGCTTCATCTTCTGAGCGACCGGACGGTTCTCTATTTTTACCCCAATCACATTGAAAAGGTAAATTACTTCCATTTGGGCGTAATTCTTTAATTCTTTTAAGCGAGGTCCAAAAGATATCGCTCGTATCATTTTTATTGACTATAAGAAAATAATAATCGTATCCGTATCTTAAATTCTCGGCAAGCATCTCGTTAAAACTATCCCAATCAATCGGCATATCCTTAATCCCGGTTAATGCGTACCCCATTCCGATTTTTGAGGAAAGATTATCTGCTGCTCCATTATTGAGGTAGGACACCTTCACGTTAACATATATTTCTTGGTTGTTTTTCCGAAAACCAAAATCATACCATGACCTGATATTCGGGACATCAATTTCTTTTGGATATTTTTTCCTTAATAGATTAATAATTTGATCTTCATTGGCGATCGAATTAACTCGCCCATCATTACTTGATGCTACTAGAATGAGACTTTCTAACGATAAATAATTGACCATTTCATCTAAATAGTGTTCCATCTATCGGTGCCTCCTGTAATGATTTTTGAGAAAACATATATCTACCTCCGGTCATAAACCCAAGTTTTTGCCAATCAACCTCATTTAAACGAGAAACTGCATTTTCAAGATTGATGTTTTCTTTGGGAAATAGAGCCAAGATGGAGCCGTCCCATTTTTTGCATTTGTTTAGGAAAAAAGGGTTATTAAGTCTTGTCCTACAGTTCACATATATTCTCTCCCTTCTCTCTTCAAAATTGACTGGCCTGCCCCACATAAACCAGTTTGTCTCGTCGAATTTTTTTATTTTTCTACTGATTAATGTCTCTTTGTATTTTTCGAGTTCTGGTGAATACTGCTGATAAATAAGTTTTCTTAGCTCCCCTGTCTTTCGTGTTTTCGAGCAAACAAATTCCTCTCCCTTTTCGCTAACAAAAAACGCATCTGCACCACTAACGGCCCCAACTTTAATATCAAAGAAATCCCCAATTCTGTTACTAACACCTTCACCAACAAACGATATAATTCCGTTATTGATTACACTAATTAATTCTCCATCTAAAGTTGTTGTCTTCCTGCTAAAATTGTCTTTTTCGTACCTAAAAATGCAGATGTTTGGACACGCATCTTCGAAGAACTTCTCGTCTCCATAGTCATAATAATGAGTGATTGTGCCGTTCTTGAACAGTAGTTCATTGACATCTTTAGCTGATGTTTGTTTGATAAATTCTCTTGGAACAATAAATATTAATTCTCCGTGAGCCCTAAGGTGATGAAAACATTTTTCTATAAAGTATATATAAAGGTTAGCTTGCACTTTGATGCGTGTATTTTTTGGTTTTTTAAAAAGCGAATTATCAACATAGGGTGGATTACCGATAATGGTATCGAATTTCTCTTCCGTTCCATAATCGAAGAAGTCCATTATTAAAACATCATTGTCATGAACTACTGTTTTATCTTTTTCTATAAACACTGATTCGTTGTTTTTTAATTCTTTAAATGCACCAGCACCACAAGATGGTTCGAGCAGTCGGCCCTTGTTTTTGATTAAGGAAATACACTCCTTAACAAGTTTCTTTGGCGTAAAAAATTGGCCATAGCGTTGCCGATGAGTGATTTCGCCGTTTCTATCAATCATGGTCTCCCTTCCCCATAGACCACAATCGAAAAGTGACACCTTGCGGTGCCACTATACTAAGCTAAAAAACAGGACACCGCGACGGTGTCAATAACGTTTTTCCGCACTCAGACCAGTTAAGATCTAAATGTTTCGCGCGATGCCCTGATTGATAATCTCAACTGTAACAACGCGCAAAGCTAGTGCGGTTCGTAGTCTAAGTACGGATATTAAATTGTTATTGACGATTTAATTATACCATACTACCAACAAAAAACCGCCCAAAAGGGCGGTTTTCCTTTAACAACTTAGTTGTGCAATTTTCATCTGTTAGTTTTGAATAGCTTAATGTTACGTCTCGAGCGAACTCAAGAGTTGTTATGATTTAAGCTTTTAATCATAACCGTAACCGACCTAGATACATGTGTCCTTACGGATTCATGCTCATCAATTCCTTCTCAAGAAAGGAGGTAATCCATCCACACGTTCTCGTACGGATGCCTTGTTACGACTTAACCCCAATCATCTCCCCCACCTTAGGCCGACGAATCGGACTTCGGGTGTTGGTGACTCTCATGGTT
>JAFQXV010000011.1 GCA_017406775.1 Candidatus Saccharimonadota bacterium
CCAAGAGGTGAATTTTTGTATTCGTGTGGACTAACTTTAGCTACTATATTTTCCAATGACACTTGCTCCCCGGCATATACGATCTTTTCGCTATCATCATTATCAATAAATTCGACAGAATTCCTAAAGCTATACGGGACCTTGATGTAATTTGACGCCGACACGGCATCATTATTGACGGTAGCCTTATAATTATTACTAGCGAAATCAATTTTCACGTTTTTAGGCGTAGTTTTGGTGGTGTTTAAGCCGTTAGTGTGCGCAGTAGCAACGAGTGTTTTTCCAACGTCTGAGCTACTCACGGCGTAGTCGCGATCAGAATCGTGAGCGTCACTTGACCCCACGGTGCCGTTTTTCGCAACTTCATTAAATATTCCGGTTTGATTCTCCATTTTAACTGAAAAAGCATTATTCCAATCCGGCTCAACTAAATTGTTGAACGAGTTTTGTATTGTAGCGTTAGCTGTCCTGGTATTAAGCCCTACCGTTACAGCACTAACGCTTTTGCTAGCTAAAACCTGATAAGTCGGCGTAAATGTACCTCTAATATCGACCTTGTCCCCCGGTTTTACGTATAAAGGTGCGTCCTCGGTGTGGTTTGCGTAATCGCTACTGCTATCACGTTTTGTTTTTATACTGATACTAGAACCTAAAGTTCCAGTACCATATGCACATGCTCTAACATAACGATAAGTCGAGGAAGTAAAGGACCCATGCGGCTTATAGCCAATCCTGTAGCATAGAGTATCACCAGCCTTAACCTTATCGGTTGTCAAAAATACGTTAGTACCATCCGTGGCTGGACTAGATGATTTATCAGAAGTATATTCTGATACTCTACTCCACGGCCCACTCGCTGAAGAGCCTTTTTCGATGTGGTAAACCGTTGAATTGTAGTTGCTATTGGCCGAGAATAATTTCTTTAAGTCGAATCTAAAAGTCACATTGCAACCGCTGTTACTATTACACGAAATCGCCTTAGTGGCAATACTTTTTCCTATTTCATTACTACCATTAGCATCCGAACCAACTACATAGTCGGTAGTTTGGTCACCGACTGTAGCCTTTGCCTTGAAAGATTTTCCAGCATAGCAAAACCAAGCCAAATTACTGTTATAGCCCCAACCTTCCTTATAGGTGCTAGGATCGTGCGATCTTGCGTCATTATATAATTCCTGCACTTGGCTCCAAGTCCCCTCAATTATAGTCTGTCCATTAATAGTTTTTCCGTTCCAGCCTTGTTGATATAATGTACAATCCTTTTTCTTGGCTAAACATGCCTGTTGATCTGCGCTACCATAGAGATAGTATGATCTAAATCCTGGGTCACCAGGCCCACTAATACCCATCGTACCAATCTGTTCACCCTTGGTCCAACTGTCTCCACTTGTACCGTATCCTTTGCCTGTTTGCCTCACAATTAATGAATATCGCCAATAACCGCCAATAGAAGCGCACCCGGTTATATTCGTATCCTTAACGTAGCCAGGATTCTCTCCATCGCTGTTAATATATCTTCGGCTCCCATCGGTATTCACAGAATTAGAATTAGTAGGATACCATCTCCAGCTCGCCCCATAGCTAGAGCACACAAGAGATACCGAGCCACAAGTAGCGGTGATGCCATCTGGCGTCACGATACCTTCTCCAGCCATCACTTTTTGCGATGACGTCAGGAGTATTGCATTTGCGGCTATGAATAATCCTATAATAAGCAGTTGGTGTTTTTTCTTCATTACAATTCCTCCATAACCTTTCTTTTTGAATCAGCATATAAATCTTTGTAATAATTCGTTTTTTCCGCATCGCCTTTTTGCAAATATATATTATAGAGGTAAAGATTTTTTGATAACTCTTGCATATTTGTTAATTTTGTCTGCTCAATTTTATCTAAAAATTTTAACGCCAAATCCGGATCCTTATTATCTAGGGAGAATTCTGCACAGGCAAACGTGATGTTGATTATGTCATTGTTTTCTGTGTAATTATTGTAGAAAACATCACAGGCTTTTTCTATGTCTTCGGGATTCTTATAGCTGGCTTTTATTTGATTGTAAAAATCATTCATATTTAACTCAACGGCGACATTTTCCTCGCTGCTAGCGGATTCTTGTTCGGTACCTTCCCCAGTATTTCTATTTATATTAATCAATATAATACTAGTCGTTAAACCAAGTATAAATATTATCAATATTCCGAGCAACAAAAAAAGTAATTTACCACCTCCTTCACGCTTGCAGAATCGGCTTGTTTCTTTCATATATTATGATATTAGCATAAGTAATAACAAAAAGCAAAGTTATTTATTTACGGGCTTTTCTGGTGGTTTTACGTTTACCGCGCGTACCGCGTCTAGTAGTCTTGGGCTTATTATTTAACATTTCTTCCGCTTGTATCTTAGTAACGGTTTTTGGATCAGTTTCTTTAGGTATTTTTACGTTATTACGACGCCCCGGACCTTTAACATAAGGTCCATACGCACCATTAATTATCATTATTTCGCCCCAATCGGCAATGATGGAGTCAACTTTAGCTTGATATAATGGCAATGCGTCTTCAAGTGATACCGTGTATGGATCCAAATCCTTCATAGGGATATTGTATTTTCCGCCTTTTAAGTATGGTCCAAATGGTCCATTGGCGGCGATTATTTCTGCTCCATCCGGAGCTTTGCCTAGGCTGCGTGGCAGAACTGGTAAAGCCAATTGCTTAATGGCCTGCTCTAATGTTACGGTCTTTACGGATTTTCGTTTGGGCAAAGGCGCAAAACGCGGTTTTTTACCAGCCTCCTTCTCGTTGTCGCCCAACTGAATAAAACCACCGTTTTTCCCTACCTTGGCATAAATTGGTTTACCAGTTTCCGGATCGTGCCCCAGTAGCCGTGAATTGTTGTAGCGCTCTACCCCCTGCGCCACTAAGACCGTATCATGGAAAGGTTTATAGAAATCCCGGAGCATCTTTACGCGCTCTAATTTAGCGTCTGCCACTAAATCTAAGTCTTTTTCGATATTGGCTGTAAATTTATAATCCACAATGCTTTTAAAATTATCAGTTAAAAATCCCGCCACTAACTCACCAATCGGAGTTGGTACTAATTTCCCCTTATTGGCGCCAAATTTTTCTTTAACTACCTTGCGATTAATCTTGGCTACACTAGTCTCTTCTTTAGGCATACTGGTAATCTTAATAGTAGTTTTAGCGATTTTAGCGTTTGCCATCTGGGTAGCTAAAGTTCGTGACCAGATTAACTGATATAAACGTTTTTCGTAATCGTTTTTGCCGGCAGAAGTTCTAGTGATATCTGTTGGACGAATTGCCTCGTGAGCCTCTTGAGCCGAGGCATCTTTAGTTTTAAAATGCCGGACTTTTAGGTAATTCTTGCCAAAAGTGTTTTCAATGTAATTAGCTATTGCGGCCACAGCTTGAGAGGATAGATTTAATGAATCAGTTCTATGGTAGGTAATCAAGCCAGCTTGGTATAACCCTTGCGCTGCACTCATGGTGGTGCGAGAAGAAAAACCAAGCTTAGCGTTTGCTTCAATTTGTAATGCGGCCGTAGTGAATGGTACGGGGTTGGCCTTGGTACCTTCCGTTTCTTCTACTTCCGCTACCACAAAATCCGAATTACTCAAAACCCCCAGGAGTTTTTTGGTATCTTCCTCCGACTCTGGAGCTTTGCCATCCAAAGTAGCCGTAAAATAATCCGACTCGGAATTGGTTGCGGCCTCCAGCTCTACCACCTCGCGCTCGATCCCCTCAGATTCACCTTTTTCAACATATTTTCGGGCCTGGATTGCCGTCATGATTGAAGCATAAGTTGATGGGCGACCAATCCCCAGCTCCTCCAGTTTTTTAACTAAAGAGCCTTCCGTATATCTGGCAGGCGGTTTGGCAAAAGTTTGTTTTGCAGTTAGTTTGTCTAAAGCCAGCAAGTCACCTTTGGCTACTTTTGGCAGCCCTAGATCTTTACTCTTACCATAAACCTTCAAAAACCCATCAAAAATCACCACCTCACCTTTGGCCGTAAACAGTTCGAAATCCGTCCTCTCTCGGGACTGGTCGCTCGCGCCCGTCGTTACGGGGCTCGCGCCCTCATCCTCGGTCGTAACCTCCGGAAGCCCTCGCGAGGAGGATTTTCGAGCTACTTTTGTAGCAAAGTTACCAGTAATTTTAAAAGTGTATTTATCTTCAAATTTTTCGATTTGTTTTTCGCGTTCAACAATGAGTCGGAGGGCTGGAGACTGAACACGGCCGGCGCTGATGGCGCCTGGGACTTTTTTACGTACAATATCGGATAAGTCGTAGCCTACAAGCATATCTAAGGTTTGCCGCGCCTGCTGACTTGCTACCATGTCCATGTCTACCGTGCGAGGGTTTTTAATAGCGGTTTCAAGTGCTGGTTTAGTGATTTCGTGAAAAGTGATTCTGGCGGTATCTTTTGGTAATTTTAAGACTTCACACAGATGCCAGGAAATCGATTCTCCTTCGCGGTCTTCATCAGTTGCGAGCCAAATCTTATCAGCCGCCTTGGCTTCCTTTTTTAACTCCGCAATAATAGATTTATGCCCAGGATCAATTTCATAAGTCACATCAAAAGTGGTTTTATCAACTTTTGTATCTTTTCTGATGTGCCCCACACTTGCCAACACCTTAAAATCAGACCCCAGATATTTTTCAATCGTGTGGGCCTTAGCTGGGCTCTCTACTATCACTAAATTTTTTGCCATATATATAATAGTAACACACCTAGTCAAGCACAAGCATCAAAAAACCCTCAGGTAAGGGTGGGCATCACCTGAGGGTATTTTGGCCCTCTAACGCTTCTCTGTTTTATACCGGGGAGACCCCGGAGCGTAACCCACCTCACACAAATTGGGGCCCGCCGGTTAGAGGGATTGCTAAGCCTTTGAAATGATCCTTTCTAAGTGGAGGTAATACTTATAAACTTGGGAACCATGAAGAAATTCCAAGCGCGAAAGGGTTTCAAAAGCTCGCAATTTCTGCTACACTAGGAGTAGTATAGCTGAAATTATAACTTATTTAGGTGCGGTGTGGAGCACTTTTTTGTGCCCCAACTGACTTTATTATATCACACAGGAGAAAATATGTCAACACTTTTTAATACTTTTTTTAAAAAATTCAACCAAATTACACCCCTGGAACATATTTTTACAGAGGTGTTAGACACTATTGCGCTTAAGCCTAAAACATTGTATTTCTATGGCAAAATGCCAGAAAATATTGCAAAAAATGGCAAACTAATCCGCCCTAAAACCGTAGCAATTGTGGGCTCGCGTCGTAACACTAGATACGGAGAAGAAGTGGCCTACCAGCTCGCCTATAAGTTAGCAACGCAAGGAGTGATCGTAATTTCTGGCCTAGCCTACGGGATAGACTCTATCGCCCACAAGGCAGCTTTAGACGCGGGTGGTCGCACGGTGGCGGTGCTTGGGACCCCAATTGATCAGATCTATCCTAAGTCCCACCAAAAACTCGCCCAAGACATAATTAAGCAAGACGGCGCCATCATTAGCGAGCTAGCTCCCGGAGCCAAATTTCTACCTAAGATCAGTTTCCTAGAAAGAAATCGCCTAATCTCAGGACTTTCGGATATTGTAGTGGTAGTAGAAGCGGCGGCGCGTTCTGGTTCTTTAAACACTGCCGCCCACGCCCTGGAGCAAGGTAAAGAAGTCTTTGCTGTGCCAGGCAATATTACGAGTCCTTTGTCAGCTGGCTGTAATAAATTAATCTGTCAAGGTGCTAGCCCTTATGTTTGTCCGGATGATATTCTAGGACTATTGTTCCCTAAAGAATATACCAAAAAATCCCAAGCCGCCCGACAAAAACCTTTGTTTGGCGATACAGAGGAAGAAACAACAATTCTAAAGGCTCTCTACGACGGCCTGCGTGATGGCGAGGATATCATCGCTACCACCAAACTCTCTACACCCGCTTTTAATCAAGCTATTACACTGCTAGAAATCAAGGGTCAGGTACGCGCTCTTGGCGCCAATCATTGGAGCTTAGCATGAACGATGATTTAAAATGCATAATATATACAACCTTTGAAAGATATAACAAAATAGAGCGTATCTGGTGTCCTATCCTACATGAATACGTATATTTCGGCTCGAGAGGAAGATTGCACTTGATTTATAAAGGTAATCGTAAAAAACGTCCGTCGAAAGAACAGCTATACAAATTAAAACTTTTTCCAATGGTTCCATCAGCAATTAGGAATGCCATAGCAATAAAAGAGGTCAGATGTATGAGTAATGGCATAGAGTTTTTTGCAATAATCGGCGAAAGTAGACAAAATAAGAAAAAACTCAGAGTAATTATCAGAAAAACAATGAACGGTCGGTATAACTATCATAGCGTAATGTTGGAAAACAAATAAGCTCCTTATATGGAGCTCACTTGACCTGTTTCCCAGCTAAACGCCGAAGAGGAGCTTTCGCTCACAGGTACTTTAATTATAGCTCCATGATGAGATTTTGTCAATTTTTACACTTTTAAATAACTTATGCTATAATAAACGTATGATTAAGCATGCAAAAGTATATATATATTAATATTGTCGTTAATATTAGCTAATTTCTTCTTTATTCCCCACTCCTCCGCCCTCACCTACCAACAAGATATTCCAGTCTCATTCACCTTTAATTCTTCTATCATTCTTACGCTCTCCTCTGCAGATCTTAGGATAAATAATCTAGTTCCTGGCACCGCATCAGATAGTAACATTA
>JAFQXV010000012.1 GCA_017406775.1 Candidatus Saccharimonadota bacterium
AATCTACACAGCAGAAGCTGGTAAGACCTTAAAAGAATCTAATACTAATGGTACTACTTCCTTCCAATTTAAAATTGCCGCTAAAGCTTCTAACACCCAACCTTCTGGTGAATATAATAATGTGATTAATTTTACGGTGACCAGTAATCCAAGACCAATGGAGATTAGTGATCTAACCTATATGCAAGATTTTGCTACCTTAAGTGAGACTGATATGGCTACAGTTTTAGCTTCTATGAATCTAGAGCAACAATACCAGCTGCGAGATTCTCGCGATAACAAAACCTATTACATATCCAAACTTGTGGATGGCAATATCTGGATGACGCAGAACCTAGATCACGACATAGACTCCACCAAGACTTACACTCCAGCCGATACTGATATTCCAGCTAACTGGACGCCAAGTACATCTACGTATGCTACTAGCAATACGACTTGGAATGGGTCGGATACTGCACCAGAGTCATATAATCCAGGTGATTACTACTGGAATGGTACCGATGGGATGAGTGCTTGGAGTGATTATTGGAATAGTGGTGGCACAAATCCAGCCTCAAACTTTATGAGTACTACTGGTAATTCTCATTATCACCTAGGTAACTATTACAACTGGACTGCGGCTATGGCTATGAATGATAGCTCTAGCTATACTACAAGCACTACCCGAACAGATCAATCTATCTGTCCAGCTGGCTGGACTCTGCCTAGAGCTGGCAGCGGTGAGGATACTTTCTACGGACTTTGGAGCCAATATGGATATGATAATAGTGGCACCTTTAGCAACATTTCTACCTTAACTGGTTCCCCTGCTTACTTTGCTCCTACCGGCGGTTGGTACGGCTCGTTTGGAGACGTCGGCGCAGGCGGGTACTTTTGGTCGCCCGTCGTAGTGAGTAGTGTCGATTCCTACTACGCCTACTTCTACATGTTTGGCGAAGCCGGCCCGTCCGGATACGACGGTCGCGACGTCGGTTACTCTATCCGTTGCGTTGCACGTCCAGTTGCTTCTACTATCGAGTGGGGTTCTGGTGGCGGGAATAACTACTAGCAGTTTGTTTAGTATTTTCCCCTCCAGCCTTTCCGAAATTCAGGATAAAATTATAAAAAATTTAATTAGTAAACTCATCGATTCTCATGCAAACTTCTCGCAAAATTTCGGGTAACTGGGCCTCTTCTTCCGGGGCAAAGCGCGAGAGTACAAAATCTACATCTCCCATTTTGCGTCGCAATTCATCATTCTCTGTGCCTATTCTGATACGTGGATAATCAGATGATCCCAAGGCAGAATCTATAGATTTTAATCCATTATTTCCACCTGCCGCCCCAGATAAGCGAGATCTTACTTTGCCAAATTCTAGATCAAAATTATCGCAAATGACTAAAATATCAGAGGTTGGTATCTTGTAAAATTGCGCGTACCTCTGTACTACCGGACCAGCTTCATTATAGAATTCTTGAGGTTTGATAAAGATAATATCGCCTGTACGGCCATACAGTGCCCCTAGGCGCGGTTTATCACTGAAATCAAGGTGGTTAAGCTTAAAATAAAAATCTAGCGCCAGAAAGCCGATATTGTGTCTTGTAAAATTATATCTGTTGCCGGGGTTTCCCAATCCTACGATTAATTTCATATTGGTATTATAGCATGAAGTGGCGAAAGAAAAGGTTTCTAAACTGCCTTGCGAGGTATAAAGCCTTGATCTGATTGGCTAGATGGGGGATTAAATTTCTAGACTACCCTGCGGAATACAAAGCCTTAATCTGATTGACTGGGTGGGGATTAAGTTTCTAAACTGTCCTGCGGGACATAAAGACTTGGCCCGAGTGGCCCGGAACGTGCCCGAAGGGCACGTTTTAGAAACTTAATCCCCCGCTATTCCCAACAAGAATACCCCGCAAAACGCGCGGGGTATTCTAAGGTGCCAAAGTGAGGAGTTAGTCCTTGGTAGTAGTCTTCCTATCCTTCTGACGCATAGCAATCATCTTGACCAACGGGTGACGAATCACTTCCTCTTCGGTAAAGCAAACCTGTGCCACCATTTCGCTATCCATCAGCTGTCTAGAAGCGTACACGAGGCCATTGCTCGAAGCGTCGATGTAAGGAGCGTGGATTTGCTCCACGTCGCCAGTAATGACAATCTTGCCTTCAGCGCCAAGACGCTTGATCAAGGTGTCAGCCTGACTGACGTTTTGATCTTGGAATTCATCGTAGATGGCCAGCTCGTAGGCAAAATCGCGCCCGCGTGCATGGTCGATGGGAACGATGGTAAACCAGTTCTCAAAGATTAAATCCACACGATCCTTCAGACATGCCTTAATGGAACGTTTTTCGGCATTGTCTTCGCCGTTCGGGCTCCTAGGTTGCTTTTTCCTGTCGGTGCCGAACTTCTTAAGCTTCTCCAGCTCGCTCTTAAACTTCTTCTCCTCATTGAGGAGGAAGTTGCGTAGAGCGTTTTTAAGCGGCTGCACGTCCGGGTCCATTTTCTCGTCAAGGTCCCCCGGGAGTGCGCCCAGTTTGCTGTGAGAATCACACGGCACTACCGTAACGCCAATATACTCACCGTCCTTGCAAGCCATATAGCCATACACTGTAGCCATATAGGTCTTACCGGAGCCTGCTGGCCCCGTGCAAATTACGGCAGAGAAATCCCTGTTCATTAGCGCCTCGGCATAAATCGCTTGTCCGGGGTTATGCAAATGAACCGGGAAATCCTTGATGTATTTCAGCGGAACGATAGCATCTTCACCTACATCGTAGCGACCAATGTTGCAAAAATCTGTGTTGTAACTAGGATTAAAGTCGTACGGATAATCCCAGTCATTCTCAAGGCTCATCACGATAAATTCATTCGCGATCAGCCTCGGCTGTTCTGGCATCAACTGCCGCCATTCGGTTAGCTCAATCCTGCGAGTGTTGTAGAACTTGTCGAACATTTCCTTGGGTACTACTACGTTGCGGCGTCCCGTGTACGGCTCTGGGTACTTGTACCCATAACGCTGAGTCTCAATTCCCCTTTCTCTTGCTCGGATTGCCAGGCCGTTGTCGTTGGTAAGAAGCACCACGCCGGCATTGGCAAAATTTTGACTAAACTCACCACACTGGCTACCGTCGATTGCTCTCCCTTCTTTTAGAAAAATGATCGTCAGTGCGGCCAAGATGATCTGACCATCCATATCGTCCTCGGAAGGACAAAATGGCAGAGCGTGCTTAAAATTCTTGTGCACAGGAAGCACCGAGAACAACTGATCGCTGCCGGGCACCTTGTTGGGGCCTCGTAGCTCATAGTTCTCCTGAATACTGTGAAGCTTGGTACCGGTAATCTCAGAAATCCTCCTTAACGCAGTTCTGGCCGACTTACCACGATCGGACATTTCGCCCTTGAACTTGGAAAGCTCCCTTATCACCACCGTAGGAATCACGATGTGGGCGTGCGAAAGGTCAACTGTGGGCTCGTCGGGTTGACTGTGCGTGCTGCCCGGGATGATGTCAACGTAGTCTACGATAACGTTGGTATCAACCACATAGATGGGGCGATTGTCAGACATAACATCCTCCTTCTTAAGGTACGGGTATACAAAAAGGAGTATAAACATATACTCCCACCTGCCTAAATTGTAACACGTTTTTTAGGAATTTTTGTCATTTCTGAAGGAAAACATAATTGGCGTACCCACAAAAGGATATTTTTCACGAATTTTTCGTTCCAAAAACCTTTTCCAGGACCAGTGTAGCAGCTCTAAATCATGCCCATACACTACAAACCAAGGTGGACAGGTGTCGGTTTGTACGATATATTTTGGCTTTGGACGGGTATTTTTAAGCCCAGCCGGCGTATGAGACAAAACCGCATCGTTTAAAATTTTATTAAGCTCCGAGGTTTTAACCTCCAGATGGCGATTTTGCTCTACTTCTAGAGCCAGCTCAAACAACTTAGTTACATTTTGACCAGTTTCCGAACTAGTGATTAGCACTGGTGCATAAGGCAAAAAGTCAAAATCTTGCTCTAGTTTGTCTAGGATTTCGTCTGTGTTTTCTACTAAATCCGTCTTGGTGAGAACAATAATAATGCCTTTTCCTGCTTCCACGATTTGCCCAGCTAAAGATTGGTCTAGTTTAGAATGAGGCTCAGTGCTGTCTACTAAAAGAGCGCAGACTTCAGACTCTTCGATTGCAGCTAAACTCCTGATGGCTGAGAATTTCTCAATCCCCACTTCGCGTTTGCCAGGCTTGCGTAGTCCGGCCGTGTCTAAGATTTCTAAATCTCGCCCTTTATATTTAACGATAACACGGTTTACGTCCCTGGTGGTTCCCTGTCTGGAGCTTACGATTGCTTGTTGCTTTTTGGCTAGAGAATTAAACAAACTACTCTTACCTACGTTTGGGCGTCCGATTAAGGCGAGTTTTAACGCAGGATTTTTCTCCGCTTTCGACCACGCTCGCTCGCGCCCGTCGTTACGGAGCTCGCTCTCTTCGGACGGCTCGTAAGCCGTCCGGGGCACGATCTCTAGCGAAGAAAAAATCCTGCGTTTGAGCTCATTAATACCCTGCCCAGTAGTAGCTGAAGTGCGGATAGTCTCAGTTGGCTTAATACCGAGAGATAAAAATTCTTCTGAAGCAAGCGCCTCGCCTAGATCCGACTTATTTAGCACTAGAAGTACCGGTTTTCGTGATTTTAAGGCTTTTTTTGCGATTTCCTTATCACGATAATCCGGATATTTAGCCGCATCAAGCGTAACCAAAATCGCATCGGCAGCATCAATCGCGTCTTCGATCTGATCCTGAATAGAAGCCTCAAAATCGTCAGACGGATCTTTAAGTCCAGCTGTGTCAATTAACATAAAAGAATTATCAATTGTAGCCATTACATTATCGCGTGTTGTGCCCTCCTCACGTGCCACAATCGCGATATTTTTACGGGCCATACGATTAAGAAGGCTAGATTTTCCAGCATTTGTCTGACCGATCAAAGCAACAATTGGTAACTTTTTCATAACTCGTATTATAACATAGTTTAAATAAAATTTGACAAAACTGCAAAAAAGTATATAATAGCAACATCCATTTGAAATGAGAGCACATTAAGAAGGAGGGGCAAAATGTACGATGGCGTACTGACTCGTAACGGAATCATGGTGACTAGAGATCGTTCCAGTTGGGTTGATCTATCGTGTAAGTATGGTGTGCCGACGGAAGAAATCGGCCTGATTGATTTTAACCGCACAGGCATTTGTCTAGAAGGCAAAGAAGTCAAGGTGGGGTTCCGAGCTAGGTTTAATGCCGAGCTATTCTACCACGATGACTTTTCTTGGTTTGCTCTGCCAGTTAGGACACCAAAGGATTCTGAGTTTCATGCACGAGGCAAAACGCTAAGTTTCCTAGGCGAGCAAGTTGGCACCCTAGATCGGCCGGTCTTGGACACATGCAATATGTCCTATCAGCGAGGCGAGCATCTGCTGAATCTCAACAGTCGTAGTCGTAGCAATTGCGCTGGATGCAAAGCATGTGTGCATAACGACAAAAGCCTATACGACGACACAGTCATTAAAGACCACCAGGAACTTAGAACCAAAAGCGATTTGTACCGATTTTTTGCGCTCGAAGAGCAAAGGGGATTGAACGTGTGCGATTTGGAACAAATCGCCGTAGTTACGGGACTTTTTGCTGACGAACAAGACGCATTGCAGCATTTGAAGGATGTTGCGGACGTCGCAAAAAATTTCGGCTTCCACGGCGAAATACTCTACTTTGGCTGTCAGATTATGTCACCATCGGTCATCGAGCAATTCGCGATGTTGGGAAATACGTCAATTGTCTTTGCGATCGACAACTTTACAGAACGCAAAACCAAGCTTTCCCGTGCAAAATCATCAATCGAACTTGCGGATTTCTATAAGTCTATGATGGTTGCAAAAAAGAGTGGCATACAGACCACTTTTGCCTACGTTGTCGGGCTGGACAATCTAAGCGATCTCTCGGAGGGCTTTTCGTATTTTGAAGAAGTATGTACGCGTTTTCCAGTCGCGAACATTTTTCAAATTCAAACCGATCTTCAAGCGAAAGTCATCAACGATGAGGCGAAGAATCTGGAATACTATGTGCGCGCCAGAAAGTGCATAGAAGAAATTTTCGACGCAAACGCAATGAGGCCTAGGCGTTGGGAAAACTATCGTCCTCTCTGGTATCGTAAGTTCGGCGACGAACTGCTTACGGTTAAGCCTTATGGCTAACAAGGAGCCCCCGGCATACGGGGGCTCTTCAGCATTGATGTGATACAATAGGTAATATGACAGTAGTGATTGGTAATTATTCAAAAAATCTTAAGCGTCAATTTGATCAAGAAAAAGATCGCCTAAAGACATTGATTGGTGAAGAACCGACAATTGAGCACATAGGCAGTACGGCAGTAGGCATTGGTGGTAAAAACATCATTGATATTTTGATTGGCGTTAAAAAACAGTCTCAAATCGAAAAAATCAAAAATATTCTTATGGAAAACGGATACTTTGCTGGGTCCAATAATCATCCGAACAGGATATTCCTGGCTTCCAGTGAGGAGGAAACCAGCGAAGGTGATTTTCATATTCACCTATGTCTTAAAGACAGCGAAGAATATCAGAATTTTATCTTGATAAGGGACTATCTACTTGGGAATCCCGGAGAGGCTAGTCGCTATTTTGAGAAGAAAAATGAATTTGCTAAGGATGCTAAATACAACCGCGAAGAATATAAAAGTTTGAAGTCTAAATACGTTAGCGAACTATTGAAACGGGCAAAAAAATAAGCTCCTTCGGAGCTCTTCTTTCTTTTGGTGATTCCGGCGGGAGAGTTTCTCCCGGGCGTCATCTCAATGTAAAAAAACAAGAACCCCTTCGGAGCTCTCTTTTTTTTTACATTGGTGATTCCGGCGGGAGTCGAACCCGCGATTTTCTGGATGAGAACCAGACGTCCTAGACCACTAGACGACGGAACCAAGTGAGTATAAAAACAAAAATTCATTTTTGTTTTTACGCGAACGTCGGTTTCAGTATAGCAAAGCTAATACAAAACCACATTCTCCTATCATTATACCACACTTCTTACTAATAATCAATGCCGCCATAGTTTGGTACTGCAGAAACAATGGTTTGGCCTGGTGCCAATTTTATCTCTTTTCCCTCTGGATCCAAGAATCTAATCTGGTCTGCACGAGAGGCTTTGTTCCAGGTACCCTTAATTGCGGTGCCATTTTGGAAAATGTAAGCATCACCGGAACCAATTGTGGTAATATCTTCGTGGTAATTATCAGAAGCACGGCGTTCCGATACTACCATAGCCACCACCACGGAAGGAGACATAGTGGTTAAATTACACACATCCTCAGGATTGCGCTCGCCAAGGTCTTCATTAGGACAGCTGTATACCTCGTGCGGCCCAATTCCATAACTTCTGGTGTAGGTATTATTATCGGTATTATAGACGTAATTTACGTTAAATGTAGCCGAACCGCCAAATCTAATACCGATATTGCTAGTTTGGGCTGTCATTTTGGAGGTGTCTTCGGTAGTGGGCTCGGTAATATTTAACTTATGATTAGCTAGAGCATCCACGCGCGCCCTGGCGGATTCTTCTGGGGTCATTCTGGCAAATCCACTAATATTAGAAGTGGTTTTACCCGTATCTACGCTAAATATATTCAGATTGGCTGGCGTGGTAAATAAATTATTCCAAAGTCTTGTTCTGTAAGTTCCACGGTACATATAAGCGTAGTTTTCGGTTAAGTCTGAATAACCACCACTAGCTACTGCTCTCAAAGCGTCATCTGCGCCTCCGGCATGTACAATTGTGCAATCAAACGGCGTATCCCACTCTAAGTAATATAATCTCAGCGAACGAATTGGCCCAATTACTGCTGCGGAAGGGTCCTGAAAAATTGCCGCAAATCTAGTTATCCCAGCTTCTGCAATTGCCTCGAAAATTACGCCAGCCTCATTCATTCCTGATTGTGGCCGTGCTCCGTCTGTCCCGTTGGGCACCTGGATACAATAAGTGGGGGAGTTTTTCTTGGCGGTATCAATTGGCATACCAGTTAAATCGCTATAAGCCGTATCTTTATTTGTGGTGGATGGTATTATGGGGAACTCCAAGTTATCGGCTTGTTCCGGTGGGAGCAAAAAAGACATCGTTAGGCAGGCTATGCCTGCCACTAAGCTAGCCGCACCTATAATAACACCAATTAGCCAAGTCTTAGAAGTTTTTTCCTGGAAATCCGCCAAACTAAGTTCTGCCGAATCATTTTGTTTGGAGTTTTCCATCATTTCTTCGTCATTTTTTAATAATTTTTTGTTCATTTTGCTCCACTCTTCTCTGTTAATTGTTAAAAATGATGAATTTTGCTTATTTTTATATAATTTTAGCACAAAAATAAAAACTATGTGTTATAATGTGATTATGGTTAAACAAAAACAGAAGGTCATAACCAAAATTATTTTAGCAGTAGCATCTCTTTCTACTACCTTGGTCGGCGTCAAACCGATTTTTGCAGAAGAAACCGCCAACACGACTTTTCAGGTTAATGTAAAAGAGTCAATCACTGTTTCTATTACGACCCCAGTAACTGGCGCTACTGGCGATATGGATGAATTTTTAAGAAACCAAGTTGATCTAAGCGTAAATACCAATAACGTAGCTGGTTTTACTGCTTCTATGACTATGAAAACCACAGAAACTGCCCTTAAAAACGGCGCTAACTCTTTGCCAACTCTTACCACTAGCTCTACGCGAGGCAGCTTCCCCGCCAATTATTGGGGTTATTCACTAGATGATACGTTGGCGGGTTCGGCCACCAGCAATTACGCTGCATTGGTCAGTGCAAATGCCACGCCTATTACTATTCTAACATCGAATTCAAGTTCTGGTAGCAGAACCTTTTACTTTGGCGCAAAAGGTAATTCGGCGCTTCCGTCTGGCACCTATAACGGTACAGTAGTAGTAAGCGTTGTTTCTGGTGTGATTGATGACACCACTAACCCAATCACTCCTACCAACCCAGTTAAGCCTAGTACTTATGACGTAGCTACCTACCAACCAGCCCCAGCTGGCGGATCCAGCAATGGTGCTACATATTACGCTACTAGCTCCACCACTGGTGATCGTACAACTACCACCACGGAAGTCAGCGATGGTGATAATCGCGCTGCATATGTTTCTCCGCTCGGCGAGTTGTATGATACCTATACCGGCATCGTTAATGGCTCACTCTTAGCAACTGCCCTAGCTATCACTGCATCCGTAGCTGCAACTTCTGGGATATTCTTCTTTGCACTAGCCAAGCGTGATGATGATGACGAAGACGAAGACGGAAACCAAGAAAACTACCGCTAATCCCAGCTCCTCTTAGCTATATCTTAAAAAAATATTTAGTGATATAATATCAATTATGATTGTTACTAGATTTGCACCTAGTCCAACTGGGTATATTCATATCGGAAATGTAAGATCGGCCATTTATCCATATCTATTAGCTCGCCAAAATGACGGCAAGATGATTCTAAGGATTGAAGATACCGACCGAGCTCGTTACGTAGAGGGCGCTACCGAGCTTATAGAAGACACCTTGGAGTGGCTTGGTCTAAATTGGGACGAAGGTCCAATCGTAGGTGGTTCTCATGGGCCATATTTCCAAAGCGAACGTAAAGAAATATATCACGAATGGGCTCGTAAATTAATTGCGACCGGACGCGCCTACGCTGATCCTACCCCGCCAGAAAAAATTGACGAATATCGCAAGCAATGCAACGAGCAAAAAATACCATTTCTCTACCGTAATTTTCGTCCAGAAAATCCACCAGAATGGCAACCTGGCACGCCGCTCAGATTTAAAGTAGAGCCCAAATCTTATCAGTGGCACGATGAAGTCATGGGCGACATGCATTCAGGCCCAGAAGTCTTAGATGATATTATCCTAATCAAAAAAGACGGTTTTCCTACATACAATTTTGCCCATATCGTGGATGATGCAGAAATGGGCGTTACTCACGTGATGCGGGGCGTAGAATATCTTTCAAGTACGCCAAATTACCTAGCCATTTATGAGGCTTTAGGTCTTACCCGACCCAAACTAGTTTCTTTGCCGCACATTTTAGCGCCAACCGGTAACAAAAAACTTGGGAAACGTGATGGCGCCAAATCGGTCACAGAATATCGCGATGATGGTGTGCTTGCTGAGGCCATGCTTAATTATCTAGCTTGCCTAGGTTGGAATGACGGTACAGAACAAGAAATCTATACCAAAGCAGAACTTATCAAGAATTTTTCACTCGATCGCGTGCAGAATTCTGGCGCAAGATACGACGAAACTAAACTGTTATGGATGAATGGCCAATGGATTCGCCGCATTGTAGACGAGCAGGGTGTCGAGGCGCTTTATTCTCGTACGGATAATTTTTGGCCGGCCTCCGCGGCAAGCCACAGCCAAGAGTATCGGATCAAAGTTCTATCCATTATTTATGATCGTCTCAAAACTCTCTCTGATCTTCGTGAAATGACCGCCTACTTCTTCTCCGATCCAGAGATAAATACTGACATGATTATAAATAACAAATTTCTAAAGAAAATGCCAGAATCAGAGTTAGAATCACTACTTAAAGAATGCATCGCCAAACTAACCAACCTTAATAATTGGGATGCTGATAGTTTGCAGGCTGCGCTAAATGACCTGCTGGCAGAGACCAACAAGAAACCCGCAGAATTGTTTAGCCTGATTAGGATAGCCCTAAGCTTTGCGCCGTTTAGTCCCGCTCTAAATCTAACTATGGATGTGCTAGGTAAAGATACCACCCTAGCTCGGCTTAACGCCGTAGCGCGTGCTATTTAGCCTCAAAATACCCCGCCGCAAATAAGTGAATATAATCGGCGGGGTATTAAATATTTTCTACAAGGATACCGCAATAGAGCGGATTTGTTTATTGGTGAGCGAACCAGATTTAGTGATAATTTTATACACCACACCACCATTTACCCAGGCCGCATCACTTTCACTGATGTAGAGTGTAATGCCCTGTTCGCGTACGGCTGTGTAATTATCTTCGTATTTATCTTTTACATAATTAGTTAACAAAGCACTTGAGTCCCAGTATGATTTTTCCTCGATCAAGTCAAAGCTCGCATCAGTTTTGCTATTATAAAATGAAATCGTAACTTCCCCCTCCTCAGACGTGATGCTGGATACAGCAAAATCTCTCGGTACGTAGCTAGGATAAGATGCGTTAATTCCAGTTTGCATAGCTGCAACCTTTAAAGATACATCTGGCATATTTAGATTTACAAAATAAACAATGGCAAAGACAGCTACAGCGGTACAACCTAGCGCAAGCATCACCCTACCAAAACCAAAGTGAATTTTGCCAACCTTTTCTTTTTTGACTTTTTGCGTCTGCTTGGCTTCAATTTGCTCGTCTTTAGCGGCTACTGCTAGTGCCTTACGAATAGCCTGATCCTTTAATTCTTTGGCGGAAATTTTTTGCGTTTGGGGTTGAGCTACCATTTTGCGCGCTCTTACCATAGCGTTAGCCGAGTTCTGCAAAGGGTGTGCTTTAGCGGGCTGAATAGTCTCTTTAGTGCTATCCACCTGCGGCATTTGAGTATTAAAATGACTAATCTTGCTAGAACGACTGATAGAGACTGGAACCTCGGCAGAACGAGTTGGTCTTTTAACGTATCTCCTATTTAAAGTAGTCGAAGCTTGTACCCGTCGATGGGCATTTTGCGCTATCTGACTATCATTTCTTTGCATATGTTACCTCGCTTATACTTAATATCTATCATAACCTTTTTGATTTAAAAATGCAAGAATAAATTTTTTATGAAAATATGTTATAATATGTCTAGCATGGATCTAGAAAAAACAAAACGTACCCAAAGCTTAAAAATAATCATTTCGGAAGCGATTATGGTAATCGCCGTAATAATTACCGTCATCGTGCTGGCTTTAGCGGTGTCCGGTTATTGGCTGAATTCTGATTTTAAAGTAGAGAGACAGGGGCTTCTGCAGATATCTTCCATCCCTACTGGTGCTGCTGTTGAAATCGATGGCGAATCGCCATGGTTGCAGCGTACCAATACTTCCAAGGTGCTCTCGAGTGGAACTCATACCATTAAACTATCAAAGGATGGGTATGATACTTGGTCTAAAACGATTGATATTCGCGAGGGGTTGTTATATAGGATTCATTATCCGAGATTATTTCTTAAAAACCGCGAAACAGAAAGCACAGTTTCGCTCCCTGACGCCACTTTTTCAACCGTTTCGCCAGACCGCAACACTTTGCTAGCTACCAATAACACCACCGAATGGTCGGTCATCAAACTAAGCGACGAGAAAATCGTTCCTAAGCCCATGGATATCTCTAAGGTTTTTTCTGGCGTTACTATGCCAGATGATGGCAGCAAGGGTACATTTGATGATAAGATCATTCAGGCGGATTGGGCCAAAGACAATGCGCATATTCTAATAAAAACCCAAAACCACGAATGGATTCTTTTAAATGTTGATAATAGCAAAGATAGCATCAATCTTACCAAGGAATTTGGCATTGTATTTGATGAGGTGGAAATTTTAAATAATTCGGCTAGCAGTCTCCTAGTCTCACAAGACCAAAGTTTACGCAAAATTGATGTTTCTAATAGACAAATCTCGGCTATTTTGGCGGAAAAGGTAATTTCCTTAGACCACTACGAAAACGAAATTGTTTTTGTGGCGGAAAAAGATTCAGACCTTCAAGACGATAAAAATAAATACACACTCGGTATAATTAAAGGCGATAACAAAATTACTGAACTTGCCGATTTAGAAGAATCTGCCAAAGTGGTAATTAGCCGTTTCTATGACGATAAGTATGTCACGCTCCTTAATAAAAACCAAGTCAAACTTTATAAAGAAGTTGAGCTAGAGGAAGTAAAAACTTTTGAATTGCCGTTTACTCCTCAAAATATTAAAGTTGGTCACGCCGGTGAATTTATCATCATGGACGATGGTGCCAAGATTGCTACCCTCGATATGGAAGCGCTCGATATTATTGATTGGCAGGCGGAATCCGCCAGTGTTCAATGGCTGGACGATGATATGTTTTACGTTATTAGTAATGGCGATTTAATCGTGTATGATTTTGATGGTCTCAATCGCCGGGTTATTGCTAATGGCGTGTCTAGTGGTTTTCCTGCTACAATTACGGAAGATAAATGGCTATACTACTTTAGTAACGGTGTATTAACGCGTGAAGGGCTAATTGCCCGTTAGCCAATTCCAGATACCCTCAAAGAATGATGGTTCGTTAGAAGGCATTTCTGAATCCACATTTTGATCAATAGTTGGCAAGTCTTCTGCCGTTTCGGCTGATTCATAATTAGGTGCAATCTGCTCCGAAAACACTAACAAGCGATATCTAGATGTCCCAAGTGGCGTACAGGTCACCAAAGTAAGAATTGGCTTATCGGTATCGATCACCAACGCTGCTACATCGGTAGGCTCTACTACCTCCTTTTTTATTACTTTGTAAGTATAACGCACGGAATTATAATTAACATAAATTAAATCGCCATCTTCTAGTCGTTCCAATCCAGAAAAAATATATTTATAAGGATTAGAACTATAAATATCGCCAGCCGAATGTCCTGTAATCACTAAGTTGCCGATTTCGCCAGGATAAGCACTGGCGCCCGCGATACGATAATGCGCTACGCCGTTGTTCATGCTGGACATTACTTGGTTTAATGGTATACCAAAATGAACCGGCACATCTATATTAAGCTTTGGGATAATTAAACGAGGCTCCGGCGATACGTTTTGAGTAATGGTTGGATCAATCGCCTCAATTTCTGAAGCTGGAGAGCTACCTGGTGAAACATAGGCCATTAATGGTGCAAAAATCAATCTATTGTATTGCAGGAATAAAATAATTAAAACCACGGATAGTCCAGCTAAAATTGGCATTAAATGATGGTGACGACGGGTCTTTTTGGCGCTATCAGTAGCTTTTTTGCGAATTTTATGTCTTAACTTAGACTTGATGTCATCGGTAGAATTATAGGCGCCCACTTCTTCGCTACTGCCTGTTCCAAGAGGCATCCCGGCATTATTATTTATTTTAGCGCTAGATCGTGTTAGAGAGCTTAGGATTTCTTCTTCTTCAGCTTTTTCACGAGCATCCTTCAGCCTTTCCTTGGCTATGTAGTTTTGTGCGGCCTTAGAATAATATTCACTATAATATTTCTGATAATAATCCTGCCAAGCTGAATGATACTTTCTCCAAGATTCAGAATTAATTTTAGGGGCCAACGGCTCACTTTTCATATGGGCGTTACTGCTGGCGCTTTCGGCGGCTTTTTTTGCAGACTCGGCATAGGCCGCCAGGACTTTTTTCCTAGCGATAGCCGAAGCGGTTTGCCTTTGCAGGTCACTCGAAGACTGCCCACCGTTTTCTGAATTCATAGGTCCATTATAGCATGTTTCAAAAGATTATGATATAATTACCCTATGGGCGAGTGGCGGAACTGGTAGACGCGCTAGACTCAAAATCTTGTGGTAGCAATACCGTGAGGGTTCAAGTCCCTCCTCGCCCACCAAGCGCATGAAGCGCTTTTTTGTTACAATCGCTTATTAAGTGGTTATTTCGCCATTGAAATCATTGGTAGCTTTTAACGTCGTCCAGTCGCTACTAAATTCCAAAATCCAATCCATATACCAAGAACTTGCGCGAAGCTTATGATAGCTACCATCCTCACTACTCAGCTTGTAGATGACTTTGCTGTGCGCTGTAAACGTAGCTGTCCCGTCTGAGTTGAAAGTCCAAATTCTATCACTGTGGTTTGATTCTGTATCTTTGATATATTGGCCAACACAACCACTTCTTTCTGCGAGTTCAGCTTGCCTTGCTGCCTCTTCTTCCGCGGCGCGTTTTTCTTCTGCGGCCCTCTCTTCTGCGGCGCGTTTTTCTTCTGCAGCCCTCTCTTCCGCGGCGCGTTTTTCCTCCTCGGCTTTCCTTTCTTCTGCTCTTTTTTCGGCGGCAGCGGCTTCTTCCGCTTTTCTTGTCGCCCACTCGCTATGGGCACCATCAATTAGAGCTTTATCTGCATCGGTAAACGAATAATGTACAGAAATATTTTTATATGCTACATCGTGGTTAAGTACAGTGTTTTCCAACGTAAGAAAAATCGTAACATCAAAACCATCAAGACTGAGCTTGTCAAAATCATCTGTCTGATATGTTGATATAGGCACGCTACTGCGTAGAGTTCTGGCGAATTGATTTCCATTTACGTTTGCGTCATTCCAATCGGAGAATTTTACAGTAGGGTAATCGGAAAATAAACCGGTAATGGTACGATCTTCACATAGCAGTAGCTCACCACCACTTTTTATGTTGCAATCAAAGCTGAATTGCTCGTCTGCGCTAATGTAATAATCACAATTTTCCTCGGTTGTAATTAAATTGCGCCTATAAATGATAGACGCAATAACAAAAATTACAATCACGACAATAATAACCACGATACTATTAACTAATATTTTATAACGATCTAGAAAAATTTTTAGGTCTTCTATCCTTTCCCTCCGAATCTTTCGACCTTTTTCTTTGTATGTGTCGTAATTTTCCCTGTAAGTTTTTCTAAGAGAGTTCAACTCGTCCTCTAGCTTAGTTACCTTTTCGTCGCGCTCCTTTTCTAATAAGGCAAGCTTATGTTTTGTTTCTTCCAGCTTTTGCCCTTGCTTTGCCTCCAGTTTCTGTGATAGCATGCCAATAATCACTGGCCTATTTCTGAGCTGTGTTTCTAATTGGCGTAAAAGGCTTATCTTGTTATTATAATATGATTTGGTTTGTGACAATTCTGCTTTAAGTGAGCGGATTTTATTTCGTATCTCTTTTGAACTTTTTTCCATAATAGATATTGCTATTTGTCCCAATCAAACCCTTCACCGTAGTGTCCCCATTTGGCGGTTTGTTCGTAAATCGGACGTTTTAAATCTAAGAATTTAATAATGCCACGCGGCGATAAGTCGTAGCCTTCAATTTCTTCGGGTTTGTCATCTATAATCACTGTTTTTTCCAGTGGTTGATCATGACCAATTGCATAGGCAAGACGCACCAAAACTTCATGAGCATTACGTTTGCGAAGATAATCTACCGCAACTTTTCTGGCCATATAAGCGGCGGAGCGATCCACTTTGCTTGGATCCTTGCCGGAATAGCAACCACCACCAATAGCTACGCGTGGCCCGTAATTATCTACAATCAATTTACGACCAGTTAGCCCAGTGTCTGCATCAAATCCACCCTGATTCCAATCTCCAGCCGGGTTGATATGAAGCTTGATGGCGTGCTTCGGACTATCTTCTTCTAGCCCATTTTTCCTAATAAACTCTCGTACTAGTTTTTCTAGTTCATCGTGCGGCACATTCTGGAAGCTTGCCACAATTGAATCAATCGAGCCGTCTGGCGCAATCGTAATCTGAGTCTTGCCATCATACGGATACTTATCATAAATGAATTGATTTAGCCTACGCGAAAGCACGACTTCCCTAGGTAGCATTTCTGGGGTTTCGTCGCAAGCGTAGCCAATCATAATTCCCTGATCGCCTGCGCCGCCTGTATCTACGCCTTGGGCAATCTCTGGTGATTGCTTAACAATTTTAGTGTGGACTTCTATCTCATCGCCCGCGATACGGCGTACGATTGCCGGGATATCAATATCCTCCGCCGTAGAAGTAATCTCGCCAGTTACAAAGACCACGCCGTGCCCACCGCAAGTTTCGGCCGCCACCCGTGCTTCCGGATCTTGGGCTAGGTATGCATCCAAAATCGCATCACTAATTTGGTCACAAAGTTTATCTGGGTGTTTTGGAGAAACGCTCTCCGCAGTTCTATAGAACATATCTTTCCTTTCTGGTCGGACTTACCACCTTGGCTTTAGGCTAGGTTGGTAGGGGGTCACCGGGCCGCTCCCTCACCCCTTCTTGATATTAATATTGTGATGACTATTATAGCACACTATAGACTGATTATTATTTCTTTGCTTTCTTTGCTCGTGCGCGCTTTTTGCTAGCCAGCCTACGGGCTTCTTTGCGTGCAATCTCGTCTTCCTTTTCTTGTGAGCGGTTGTGTACTCCATAAATCAAACTAGTGGCCCCTACTATTAGCATATAGGCACCAAAGAATCTAATAAAAGTAGTTATTTCAAACTTGCCAGCATTTAGGATTACTATACCAATCACACAGCCACAAACCCCAGCAAACACACGGATGAAGCGGTCTGTTGGATCTACCGTAGATAAGAACCCATGGAAAATATCAATAATCCCAGAAACAATCGTATATACAGAAATAATAATTAAACTGTTAGTGATATTATTTTTTGCAAAGAACAACAATGCAAGTGCAGCCACAACGTCAATTAAAGCATCAATAATTGAATTTACCCAGCCGTGCTTTTTGGTAGAACCATAGAGCGCCCCCACGGCATCCACAATCCCCATCAAAAGTAGCAATACGCTTACGGTAGCAATTACGCTCTGCATGTCAGCCAGCCCACCAAACAAAGCAAAGCAGCCAAATAATACCGCCAGCGCCCCTCTAAAAATAAATACTAACCAATGTTTGTCTATAAATCTGCGATTAATTTTTGCCATAAAAATTCCTTTTATTACTTATGTTTATTGTAGCACCTATTGACATATAATGCAAAACGTGCTATAATAAATATATTATACGTGACGAATCTTTTTTCTAACTGATTCTACGATTTTAGTCTTTTGGTATACTAAAGGTTTTAAAACTAGATCGTGCGCGGGTGTATATCTTAATTCTTCACACCCAAACGAGCGTTTAAATTCACTCACTCCATAAAAGCGATGGTCTTTTTCATCTGGCTCTACGATGCCCCATAAATTGTATCTAACGCAACCGCGTTTTCTTGCTTCGTCCATGGCGGCCATATGTAGCAGAGGCGCTGCCGAATACTTAGTTCCAAGTGCGGAAGATACCCCGTAATGGTAACTAGCCTCCGGTCCGTAGAAAATCATAAAATTTTGCGCCAATATTTCGCCGTCTTTCTTGGCAGTATAAATTATTACCTCATCGTTTTTGCGAAAGGCCTCAAACTGCCTAGTTAAAAAGTCGCTAGAAAAAGCAACGTATTGCTGACGTTTGGCATGCAATCTCTCCAATTTGCAAAAATCCTTAATTGCCACGTCACTAGTCTCGGCAGTAATCTCTACTTCGTTTTTCTCTGCCTTGCGCAGTTTGCGCCTAAATCCTTGCGAAGCCCCAGCTAAAATTTCTTCTTTACTCTTGGTTAAATCTAGAACACCTGCAAATTCTACCGACAAATACATCGGCGCTTTTTTGAGTCCGAGTTTCTGCATCAACTTTAGAGATTTATCAGATAACTCTAATTGTGGCCGCACTCGTACAAACGCACAGTTAAAACGTTTCCCTTGCTCTTTAATGTCGGAAAAAGTTATTTTTACAACATTATGTTCATTCCAATCTAAAATCGGTCCACCTGCAATCGCTAAATACGTACCGCGCTTGGCGGTTTCTACTACACCAGCATATGCTCCGACAATCTTTTTTTCATCCATGATTAAGCGGCGAACTACTTGCTTGCCCCTAGCAAGGTGAAACTCGTAAAAATCCCACGATTGCAAAAAATTAGCTTCTTGGTGCGATTTAATAAATTTATCCCACTCTTCTCTGTTAGTGGCATCTAGAACTTTCATAAGTGCCTCCTTTTTTTGCGCGCCGTCTCCACGATTAGGTCTTTTAAATATCCCGCACGTGAAATTACTAAATCATGTGCTGGCACGTATTCTACGATCTCTCCGCCAAACCCCGTCTTAAAAGTCGTTACCCCGGCGTAACGATGGTTAGGTTGGCCGGCCGGTGCGATCCCCCACAAATTAAATCGCTTATACCCCGCTTTTTTTAAGTCCAGCATCGCTTGCCAAAGCAAGGCATAGGCGCCCGGCAGTTTTCGATTTAAAGGTGTGGAAGCCGCTTCGTAATAATCACCCTCTTCTCCATCTTTAATAATTAAGCCATAGGCAATTTTTTCTCCCTTGGCGGTTTCAGCCACATAAATAACGGCATTGTCTTTAAACGCTTCCCTTTCTGCCATTAAGGTATCAAGATTTGGTGGTACAAAATTTTGTCGCCTCGCTGTTTCTAATTGTACTTGGTGAAATTCCTTAAAAATCTTTTCAGAATTGCTACACGTAACCTTGATCCCTAATTTGTTCGCCCGGCGCACCTCGTAGCGCGTTTGACGGCGCATTTCCGCCAGCAGTTCTTCTTCTGTTTTAGTCAAATTTATCATTACAGTGTGTTCTGCAGCTAGATGCATAGGCGATTTTTTTAGCCCCAATTCTTCTAAGACATTAGCCGTTTTGCTACCAGCCAAAATTTGAGGCCGAATCCTCACAAAAACACATTTTTCTGCTTTGGCGATTTCGCTAAGTTTTTTTATGACTAAACGCGCGGTAGTTTTATTCTCCCAATCTATTAATGGTCCACACGGTATTTCGGCATAGCGTCCACGCTTAGCGTCACGGACAATGATTAAGGCGTACCCCTTTCCATCAAAATCTTCTACTATGGTTTTGGCGCCGATTAAGTTATTCATCTTGGCATAACTAGGCGATTGCAAAAAATTTGCTTCCGGAAACTTAGCTACCACCTGTTCCCATTTCATGCTTTTTCCTCCAAGTACTTTTCAATAATTTTGATTGCCGGTTCCAGGTTCTTTTTACGATAATACTTAGGTATGTTAATAATATGCTCGGCGGCGTAAACTGCGTTTCTGCAATCTTTTTCTGGAAAATGCACTTTTTTATAATACCTTACCGGCGAAACCGGTTTTTCGTACCAAAATCCATCAAAATAATAACCAGCTTCCTTTAGTTCTGCTAATAATTTATCCCTATCATGGACTAGATAAAAATTTCTTAAAGGTTTTTCGCCCGCTCTGCTTAAGCCCTTAATTTGCATCAATGCACGTTTGGCCTCAAATTTGCTCAATCTTCTTTTTAGGTCCAACTTACTATCGGCGGATCTTTCTACTAAATGTATTTTTAATAAGATTTTCATCAATACGCCACCCAGGTGTATGGTGGTTAGTTTGCGGCAAACAAGTCCAAAAAATGGATATAGCCTTGCCCTTAGATGGTCTCTTAGTCTCGGAAGTTTATTAGGCGCCTCAATTGTATTTTTACAGGGTTGGCGCAGCACTAGTGCCCCGCCGGCTACCGTATCTATAGACTTTTCTTTACCAAATGAGAGTACCGTTGCGGCTCCTACCGTCCCAACCTCGCGACCATCTATATATTTTACGCCCGCCGAATGAGCTAAATCTTCTATGATGGTTAAGCCGTGTTCCGCGGCGAATTTCTCTATCGCTACTATGTCAACGGGATTCCCTAGGGTATTTTGTATGATGATTCCTTTTATCATATTTGTAGTTGGGTTCGTCTTCTCTGCAGTAGATTCCGTCTCTTTCGTAGTATCTCTTATTGCGGAATTGGTTTCAAAAGCTGCGCCAAGTGTAGTGGTTGTAAAATTTAAATCGTTTAGAGAAATGTCTACAAAGACCGGCTCTAGTTTGGCTGCCTTGACGGCCTCATATACGGCATAGCAAGTAAAGCCGTTAACTAAGATTTGGTCTCCCGGTTCAAAATAAGCCTGAAGCGCCAAAGTCAAAGCCGAACGCCCGTTTTTGGTTAGAATCGCTTTTTCTCCCCCGTACCTTTTTAATAGAAAACTTTTTAAATCAGTTAAATCTTCTTTTCTACCCACCATAAAAGTATGCGCAAAAATCTCATCCCCAGGGTAATTGGCTGCTAGCCCTAAGAAAAAACGCCTTTTCATGCCTTTAACCTCTTTACTAGCACAGTTAACGCTCTCGCTAGCTCATCAGGATTAGAAATGTACGGCGCATGCGTCCAGTTGGCATAAAACTTTAACTCTGCATTAGGTAATTTTTCATACATTGTTGTAGCTTGACGCGGCGGTGTAGTAGTATCCTTTTTTCCCCATAATATGAAGGTTTTAGTTTCAACCTTGCTTAAATCTAATTCTTTGTCGGAACTTAACATATTAGTAAGAGTCTTTTTCATGTTTTCGGGCGCCTTGGAATAATCCGTAGATCCAGTCACTTTATGAAAAATTTTATCAACCAAAGGGATTTTTTTAAGCGGCTTACCGAGTTTAGCTAGCCCTTCCACGGCTTTTTTCTTGGCAGATGGTTCGTATACCCCAGCGGCGTCTAGTAGAATTAAATATTTTAGTTTTTCCGGCTTGGCAGCACACAGATTAAGTAGGATCCTCCCGCCATTAGAGTGCCCTAAAGCAATCGCTCCATCCGGAATTTCTCGGTCTGCCCACTTCATATAGTCGTAAATTGTGAATTCCTTATTAGATTCCTCAGTTAAACCGGGTACATGAAGCATTTTTACACTAATGCCATTCTCTCTGAGCAGGGCAAGCGTTTTTTTCCATGGTTCTACTGTGTAAGTCCATCCATGAATAATATATAAATCTGCCATCAAAACCTCCTCTTCATTATGAATCTAGCCCCCAGCTCTTACGACGATTCACTGCCGCCTTCTCACGCCGACATAACTTTTTGGCGTCTTTTGGATCGGCCAGTAGTTTTTCTATTACCCATTCAAGATAATGACTTCCCTTAAAAACCAGAGTTTCTTTACCAGTAATATGTTTTTCAAGATAATCCAGTGCCTTACGCGGATCTAAAGTAGTAATCGCCGAAACTCCCAGCGCCTTAAGCTCTGGTGCCGTGTATTTTTTAGTACGTTTGCCTACTAAGATTACTTTTTCGGGCTTAACGTCTGCGATTAAATGGGCTAGCTTCTTATGCTCTTCCCCAGTTAGTGAGCCTTGATCTACGATGTCGCCGATAATTAACCATTTATGCTCGGCATGCATCCGCTTTACCATATCTAAAATTGATGCTACCGAGATCAAATGCGCATTATAGCTGCTATCTACAATATCAATACCTTTTTTGCCTTTAAAATGCGAGCATCTGCCAGGCGCCATCCGAATCCCCGTAAAGTCTGCCTTAAATGGAAGTTTTAAATATTTCATCAAATTTTGTAAAACTAAGAGGTTAAATGCGATATCCCTAGGCTCCGGATGGTTAAAATGAAAAGTAGTGTCGCCGTAGGTAAAATCAGTAGAATCGGGATAAACTACATATTTTTTTAGCTCACTTTTTTTGATTTCTATTACTTTAGCTTTGATGCTACCAGTGGCAGTCTTCATTAGTTTTGAATCTGCATCTATATAAACTAATTTTGAAGTATTTTGCGGCAGTGTGGCAAACTCCGCCGTAATCGCTTCATCCAAATCCTTAAATTTCCCTTCTTCAACTACTTTTTCAAATTGCACTGCGTGGGAGCGCCCAATCGACACCCAAATAGTTACCTCGGGTTTTAGCCATTTAGCCAAAAACTCTGCCTCGTGCGGACGTTCGCCATCTATCTCAACTACGTAAAATTTTTCCTTGTATTTTTTAAATAAGCCTTTAAAGGGGGCTGCAATAAAAAGCCAAAGCCAGTACAATCTTGACCCCCTCACGCCCTTTAGTCCCAATAAATCAAAAGAAATTCCAAAAGCAGAGTTAGCATCATGTGAATAATGTGCCTTTTTCCCCATTTCGTGCTCTAAGAGATTAAGCATTGTGGTTTTACCGGCGGAGCCAGTAACGGCGATTACTCTAGGGTGCCACCGTCTAAAAACCCGGTCGGCAAAATGTCGAAAATATCCTGCAGCCACGAAATAAAAACGCTTTTTAAATTTAGCGATATTCATAAAAATATTATAGCACAACTTGCTTTTTTATTAAAAGTGTGATATAATAACAATGCGGAGTCCGTTCAGGACTTTTTTCACGTTCTTTAAAACTATTTCTAGAAGGGGGAGTTATGAAGAGTAATCTTTGGACAGCAATTATTGCAGGTGGACAGGGGACGCGCTTGTTCCCTATCAGCCACGAGCATCGGCCCAAGCAGTTTTGTCGTCTGGATGAGCGCAATACCTTTATCCAGGCAGTGATTGAGAACTTCACTAAAGTAGGCGTTAAGCCTACCCACATTGTGGTAATCACCACAAACGACAATCAGACCAACCTGGCTAAGCAGCAGGCTTTGCCTAGGGGCGTGTTGTCTCAGAACATCGTGCAGATCAGCCCCGATTACGGTTATGCTGGGGCGATGGTCAAGGCTTCGGAGTTCATTGTAAGGCATGATCCAAGTGCAATTGTCATCAATACGCCTTCAGACCAATATCTGGATGCTAACGATGACTTTGCTCTCACAATTCAGCGAGCAATCGACGCGGCTAAGCAGAACCACGCTGTGATCGTGGGCGTTAAGGTTAACGACCTAGTTACGGCTATGGGTTGCGGCCATGCGCTCTACGAGGAATCCGAGGATGATTGTTTCCAGGTAACTGGATTCGTGGAAAAACCGAGCCGTGAGAAGGCAGACCAGATTATGCGCCAGGGCAACTCTGCTTGCAATACTGGCATCAACGTCTGGAAGGCTTCAACAGTGATTGCTGCCACTGAGGGCATGAGCCTAAAAGGCCTCGAAACCGACGCGTTGATGCGCGCTCTCGGTGATAAAAAGATCGCCGTGGGCAATTTCGAATGGCACGACTGCGGCACCCTTAAGTCGCTCTACGAGATTTCGCGCAAGACTCCCAACCATAAAAATGCCAATCTGGGAGATGGCGAGTTCGAGCGTAACAACTGTCGTGGCAGCCTGCTCTATGCCTCACATGGCACAGAGCTCAGGGTTACTGGCGCCCGTGACGATGCAGTCGTCTTCACGGTGATTGATGAGAAACCAATCATCGTGGTGGCCAAGCTGGCCGAAAGCCAGCGTATTAAGGACCTGGCCGACGACTTCCAGCGTCACAAGGCCATCTTTAGCGACGACTTTTCGTTTGGTGCACGCAACAACATCGTGTTGGCCTCCAACGTTTCTGACGATCTTACGGTAGGTTTTGTGGGCGTAACCAACTACGCTGTTTACGTGCACAAGCATCGTGATGGTGCACTTGAAGCAGTGGTTTCCCAGCAGCTCACTGCTCAGCGCTAGAAATAGAAATCCCCCCGCATCTGCGGGGGGATTTTCAATTATTACATTTTGATTTCGGCGTCTACGCCAGCCGGAAGCGAAAGATTTTGCAAACTTTCGATGGTTTTAGGCGTAGCATTTGAAATGTCGATTAATCTTTTATGAACTTTCATTTCAAAAGCTTCGCCACCAGTTTTATATACATGTGGAGACTTCACTACTGTAAAAGTAGAACGCTTAGTTGGTAGAGGAATCGGTCCGCTCACCGAAGCGCCAGTACGAATCGCGGTATCTACAATTTGACGTGCGCTCTGATCAATCACGCGGTGATCATAAGCTTTTAATCTGATGCGGATTTTAAGACCCTCATCTTTTTTGGTTTCAGCCATTTTATCCTTTCCTGTCCGATAACCTCCAAGACACGAGTTTTTCGGACTTGATAATTAATTAATATACAATTTGATTATAACATATAATCTGATATTATCAAGACGGTTTTTAAACTTGACAATTTTTCAAAAGCGTAATACCATTATCACCATAAAGGTCATAAAAAACAAAAAAGGAAAAATATGAAAATAAAAGGTATGAAGTTAGCCGCAGGCGCTGTTATGGCGGTCTTTTTATTGTCCAGCAGCGCCGATGTATTTGCTGCAAATACTTATAACATTAATTACGCTGGTGGCGAGATACTTGGAAGTGATAACGTCCAAATTAGACCCGAATTAATCGAAAGTTTAGTCCCGCTATTTAACACCGATGATGTTAATATTTCGCTGTCCAACTCTAGTAAATGGCAAACGGGGTATCTTTCTTCAGAGGGGTGCCACAAATTTTCATATCTTAAAATAGACTCCAACAATACGGGAAACGGAGTGTCGGCAACACTCTCAAATGATAAATATACCATAGACGTCGCGTTTAACGGTGTTGAGCTGGAAGGTAATACGGATGATAAAGGCTATACGGTAGGTTTTGTAGAGAAAATGGGTCTTGTATGGGGTGGCTACCAGGTTTATTCAGATGCAGAATGTACTAATAAGGTTGATGGGGTAGAACGTGCACTTATAAGTGAAGACGTTAGGATATTTGTCAGGATGAATATCAAACTACACAAGAAAGGCTCAAGCGAAATATACAAAACAAACGATATGTTCTTCGGTATTACAGATATCGACGCAGCGCAATCGTATAAAATCTTAAATAGTGGCAATGAGTTAACTAGCGGCAATATGTACGCCAAATCAGCTGAAGGTCTACAAAAAGAAGGTTCTAGCCTAAAAAATAGATTTGTACCTAGCGGTAACTACATTTACTCGGAATTTGACGATGGCAAAGATTTTGCCATGAAGGGCGATAACAATGTTTACGTTAAATTGACTTCCGAGACACAATCCGACGGTCTAGATATCGTCTTTGGTTTTGCCGAGGCGGCCGCAAGTGGCGTGGAATATTATAATAAGCAATACAAAGTCGCCTATGTCTCTGACGATAACGGTAAGATTACGGGTATCAAGAAAGAAGATGTTCTTTCGGGTAATAATCCAACTGGTTCTACGCAGGAGCCAAATGAGGGCTATGAATTCACCCATTGGACTGCGGATGTAGATGTTACGTTAAAAGACGGCAAAGTGATTAAGGCTGGTGAAAAAATAACTGAGGCTCAAATTAAGCAAGTAGTGGTAACACAGGATATCGAATTCAAGGCCTATCATTCTCCAGAACTAAAACCAGAAGAACCCGCCGCACCAAATACCGGTGCTTCTACCGAAGAGCTTAATGCTACACAGATAGTTGTCTCTGTTCTCGGAATAGGATTAGGCGCCCTAATGATCGGCCTACTTCCCTACCTCAATCGCAAAAAGATAGGCTTTAACAAGCGGGGCTAAAATAAACAAAAAACTCCCCCCTGGGGGGAGTTTTTTAGTGGTATCAATTATTTGATAACCTTAGTGATAACACCAGAACCTACGGTCTTGCCGCCTTCGCGAATAGCGAAGCGATCTTGATCGTTCATAGCTACTGGAGCAAGCAATTTAACCTTAAAGGTTACTTGGTCACCAGGCATGACAATTTCTTTGTCGGCTGGAAGCTCTACTTCACCAGTTACGTCAGTGGTACGGAAGTAGAATTGTGGTTTGTAACCCTTGGAGAACGGAGTGTGACGACCACCTTCCTCTTTCTTCAAGATGTAAACTTGTGCTTCAAACTCGGTATGTGGGGTAATGGTGCCAGGTGCAGCAATTACTTGGCCACGCTCAATTTGATCGCGCTCAATACCACGTAAGAGAAGACCAGCGTTGTCGCCAGCTTGACCTTGATCCAAAGTCTTGTGGAAAGCCTCAATACCAGTTACTACAGATTTTTGAGTGTCCTTAAGGCCAACGATTTCAACCTCATCGTTAATCTTAACTACGCCTTGCTCGATACGACCAGTAGCTACAGTACCACGGCCTTTGATTGAGAAGACATCCTCAATTGGCATTAGAAATGGTTTGTCTAGATCGTGCTCAGGGATATCAAAGTATTCATCCATAGCATCGATAAGGTCCATTACGGCCTTTTCGTTTTCTGGATCACCTTCAAGAGCCTTAGTAGCGGAGCCCTTGATGATTGGACAGTTACGGTCAAAGCCATTCTTTTCCAAGATATCACGGACTTCTTCTTCTACTAGTTCTACCATTTCTGGATCAGCTAAGTCCATCTTGTTAAGGAAAACAATAATCTTAGGCACGTTTACTTGGCGAGCCAAAAGGATATGTTCCTTAGTTTGTGGCAAAGCACCATCGTTTGCAGCAACTACTAGGATTGCGCCATCGATTTGTGCAGCACCGGTAATCATGTTCTTAATATAGTCGGCGTGGCCAGGCATATCTACGTGTGCGTAGTGGCGCTTGCCGGATTCATACTCCTGGTGAGAAGTTGCGATAGTAATACCACGAGCTTTCTCCTCAGGTGCATTATCGATTTGATCGTAAGCTACAGGCTTGTTTACTTCGGATGGGAAGTTCTTAGCGAGTACGCTAGTGATCGCAGCCGTTAAAGTAGTTTTACCATGATCTACGTGACCCATGGTACCCACATTGATATGTGGCTTGGAACGGTCAAAATTTGCCATTTTACTCCTTTTATTTTATTAATATTTGGAGCGCTAATAAAAACCAGCTCCAAATCTCTACCCTACTATTTTAGACTATTTTTTTTATCTTGTAAAGTGTTTTTGGCAAAATAATTTTTTTAGGAATAACTAGATTGACAATTTTTCTAAAAAAGTTATTATAAATATCACTAGGGGGAGCAACTTATAGGAGGCGTAAGATGAAAAATGCAGTCGTAGCATTACTGGCTTCGCTTATGATATGGTTAACGGCGGCTAGCTACTTGTTGGCCAATGGTGGCTTTATTTCGATGCGTGTTCCAGCCACAATCCTAGTCTTAGCCGCTGCAAGCGTCGCTGTATTAATTATTTGTATACAGAATCAGGACCGACCACGGCCAAGATAACGCCCCACCCAAGGCGCCCTCCGGGCGCCTTAAATTGTGCTTGACAAAAATAAAGCTAACGTTTATAATCAAAACTACAACAGGTCATAAAAACAAAAAAGGTTCATAAAATGTTAAAATTATCACGAGAAAAAATTCTACTGCGGTTTTCAATATTTGCTGCTGCTCTAGCCGTAACATTATTCGTTATTGGTCTGGCGCTTTCTCACAATGACAATAAAATGGCAACCGCCGCAGCTGGGGATCGTGTAAGTATTGACCGTACTCATATAGACTCACCAGATGACAAGATTAATTATGGACATGGCAACAATTCTTCTGGCGGGATTAATGACGGTTGGACCACGCGACTTTACAATGTAACGACACCTAGTGGTAATACTATTCGCGCCTATTGTGCAGAGCCTAGACAAAATGACCCTACAGACACAACCGCAGTGGCCGGCGTCTATACAGGGGCAAACGCGAATGCTATTAAGCTAATTATGTATATGAATCTAAACAATGCCTATTCCTCCCAAATTAGCACATATTATTCAAGGCTAGGTGTAGGCAATGACAATAACTTGAAATACGCCTGGACACATGCTATCATCGGCTATCTTTATAGAAATAATGCCGATAGAGACGGTCAGTCCGATTCAGAATTAGCAATCGTTCGAGAAATTATAGCAGAATTAAATCGCGAGGTTAGCGCTAACCCAGCCAGTTCAACGTGGCGCATTGCTAAAAATTATACGCTTTATGAGGGTATCAATAATACGTCTTTCCATCAGAATGTGGTTTGGCTAGAAGGCAGCGTTCAGCGCGGAAGTATCACGGTGCAAAAATGTGATAGTCTCTCCAGAGAGTGTCAGGTTGAAGGCATTAACTTTGGCGTATACAATAATTCTGGTGTTACGATTAATGACCCTAACGGCAATACTTATGCCAACGGTGCTTTAATTGCTAGCGGTAAAACTGGCGCAGACGGAAAAGTAACCTTCTCTAATTTATTGGTTGGCTTTGACTATACGGTCAAAGAATTAGCTACTGGTACTACTAACACCAAATATGCACTTACCGCCTCTAACCAAAACGTTAGCCTCACTACAACAAACAAAAGCCCAACTTTGCAATTCTTTAATCGTCGGGCTCGCGGAGACATTAAGTTTACTAAACTAGACAATAATAATAATCAGCCGTTAGCTAACGTCCTGTTTAGTATTACGCCGATGTACGACGATGGTACTTTTGGCGAATCACACTATGTCGTAAGTAACCAGGACGGCGTTGTTGATACGCGCTCCAGCTTCGCGCTTCATTCAAACCACACGAATGGTTATGATGCCATGGTTGAAGCTGACGAGACAATTATTTTCCAGGGCTTTGGTACTTGGTTCGCCGACAAAGATTATCCAAATGCGGCAATTGATGATACCGCCGGAGCATTACCCATTGGAAAATACTTAATTGAAGAAATGCGCTGCGCATCAAATCGATTCTGCTACGAAATTAAGGACCAAAAGAAGATTGTCGAAATTACCAAGGAGGCAGAATTGATCGATCTTGGTAATTGGAACAACGCCTGTGCCGTATTCAATCTTGAAACCACAGCGACCGACGCTGCGGACTCCGATCAAATTGTAGAAGCAACCAAAGATGCCAAAATTAAAGACACAATCTCCTATTGCATCAAAAAAGATACTGATTTTGCACTCAAGGGTATCCTAATGGATAAAGCTACCGGAGAACCATTACTAATAGATGAAAAACCAATAGAAGCTTCACTTGTGCTTAATTCGGCAGAAGAATGTGGTACCGTGGAAATGTATTTTGATCTAGATGCCAGCGAATTAGGCGGCAAAGAAATCGTCGTCTTTGAAACCTTATACTATAATGGTGTCCCCATTGCCTCACACGAAGATATTAATGACGAGTCTCAAACAGTTTATGTGTTTAAATTAAAGACTATTGCTACGGATGCAAATACTGGAAATAAAGTTTTGCCAATCACAGATAGTGCAAAAATTAAAGATGAAGTACATTATTGTCTGATTCCAAACATTGAGTACACTATTAAGGCTGTACTTATGGATAAAACCACTAAGAACGGCGTATTAATTAACAGTGAGCCAGTGGAACAAACCCTTACTTTTACGCCAAAAGAAGCTTGCGGTAGTATAGACATGCATTATGACCTAAACACGTCAGATTTGGCCGGAGCCAAATTGGTATTCTTTGAGAGTCTATATGTAGATGATGAACTATTAATTGAACACAAAGACTTTAATAACGAAGATGAATCATTTGAGGTGGAGCTCCCTGCTCCAGATACTGGCGCCATGACTAAATCATCTAATCGTAGCACAGAATCTAACAATATAATAATGATCTCCGCTGCTGGTGTCTTAGTCATCATGACTGGATATGTAGTATCACGCATCTCTTCACGTCGCAAGTTCTTTGGCCAAAAATAATATAGTGGCAGTTTAAGTAAAATCCAGATATTTTAAAATATCCGGATTTTATGCTTGACAAATTATTTGCTTATGTTTATAATAATAGGTACAAAAGGTCATAAAAACAAAAAAGGTTCATAAAATGTTTAAATTATCTCGTAAAAAGGTTCTTTTGAAAACCAGCATAATTGGTATAGTCATTGTAGCTACCGCATTTGCTGCAGTCAGTTTTAAGATTAAACAACTCGATGTGGCTACCAATGCAGCTACTGCAGATGGCACCGAGGTGTTCACCGACATAACTCATGAGATATCTTACGGCATTGATGATGGACGTGCTAACGTATTTAGTCTTATGGATAGAGACGGCAATATTGTCGGCATTGGGCAATGCGTGAATCCTTCAAAAAATCGTCCATATAATTGGTATGCAGCTAGCAAAGTCACCTCAAACAGTGTTACTTATCAAAAAATCAAATTATTAATTTATCTAAGTACCGTAAAGAACACTGTAACAGATGCTTTCGTGCATAACATGTTTTCTATAACTAACATACCAAATCCAACCGATGATCAGCGTTTTGCTTATATACACGCTACTCTAGGTTGGATTTACGAAGGTAATGCTGGTACCTTGCACCTAGATGCTAACTGGAAGAACTATGTCAAGAGATTTGATACAGAGTATCTACAACCAGCCATCAATAACAAGGAACCAGTTTGGACCTTGGCCGAAAGATATCAATTATATATGGTGAGCCCAGGTGGCAGCTATCAAGATATTATGTGGATTGAAGACAAGAATGTTAGCGGCTCAATCACCGTTAACAAAAAAGCCTCCGATACTACCGAATGCGTTGCATCGTTTAATACAGATGTTAAATTTTCACTTATTAACAAGACAGGTTTAACGGTTAGTTATAATGGTAGAAACTACGCCAATAATTCTGCGATCGTTTCTGGTGCTAGCCCCACCAACTGTACTTTGACTTGGTCTGGATTACCTTATGGCAATTATGAGGTTCAAGAAAGCGTTACGGACGGTAGCACTACTAGCATAAATTACGAAATCGATAGCGCTAAGAATGTAAGTTTAACTTCGTCATCAGCGTCTGTTACGTTTACAAACACAAGAATTCAGCATAGTAGTGTTACGGTGCGCAAGCGGAACCAAGACACTAACGAATGCATGGCCCCGTTTATAAACGATGTCAAGTTTTCACTTATAAATAGTGCCGGTGTGACTTTGTACTCTAATTCCAGCCTGGATTCGAGCTGTAATCTTAAATGGGATGAATTACCCTATGATACGTACACCATTAAGGAATCTTATTCTGGCAATGATTATCTAGTGGTTACCGAAACTCAAACTGCTACTACCTCCGACACCAATTTAGACGTCACGGTAGACTTCTTGAATGCCCCAGTCAAAGTCCCTCTCACTGTTAGCAAAATTGATAGCGATACTGGCACTTGTACACCTTCTGGAAATCTCTCAATTGTGGGCACGGCATTTGAGCTGTATAGTAATAATAATTTTAAAATTAAGTATAATGGACAGATTTATGATAATGGAGCAAAAATTGACACCAAAGCAATTGAGGCTGGACAGTGCAGCGTAGTTTTCGAAAATCTTCCTCGTGGGAATTATACTGTTAAGGAGGTGTCGGCTCCAGCTGGGTATACGATAAGTACAGATCAGAAGAGTGTTTCTATTACAGGAAGCTCTGCTAGTGAGTCTTTTACCAACACCCCCAAAAAAGGCAAAATCACTATTAATAAAGTAGACGTCGAGACCAATTCCTGTTCCACTAAAACAGAAAAGTTATCTTTTGCCGGCACCACCTTTAAAGTTGTCAATAAATCTACTAATCCAATCAAATATAATGACACCTTGGTTAATAAAGATGCAACTATCCTAACGAAAGTATTTAGTGCAACTGATTGCAGCTTCGTAATTGATGGTTTGCCATATGGCACTTACCTAGTGGAAGAAACCGTAGCCCCAACTGGTTATTCCCTGGCTGATCCTGTTACCGTTACTATTCCAACCGATGATTCCATTAATCTAACTCGCACCATCAAGAACCAACCTATTCGTGGCGATTTAGTTTTAACCAAAAAAGATTCTAACAATAACAAAGTTATACCAAATGCCTTATTTAGCATTACAGCGCTTGAATCTACTGGCGACAATATGGAAACGCACTACGTAGTAACCGATGAAAATGGTGTCATAAATACAGCTTCTAATCCTCATTCTAACCACACCAATGGCTACGATGTCGCCTATGATAATGGTGAGGATATAACTTATGCTGGTTACGGCACTTGGTTTGGACGCAACGATAAAGGTGAAGCATTACCAGTAAATGATGCCCTTGGCGCATTGCCATACGGTAAATATATGATTGAAGAAATGCGTTGCGATGCCAACAAATTCTGTTATGAGATCGAAGACCAAAAAAAGATCTTTACAGTTAGTACGCAAAACCAAGTAGTTAATTTAGGCGAATGGGATAATGAATGTGCCGAATTCAGTCTAGGTACAGAAGCCGTAGATGCTAAAGACGAGGATAAATATGTAGAAGCCTTAAAGACGGCCAAAATCATAGATCATGTTAATTATTGTGCAAAGCCTGACTACAAATTCACCATCAAAGGCGTCCTAATGGATAAGACAACTAATGAGCCACTAATGATTAATGGAAGTATGGTAGAACAGTCTCTTGAGATCACACCAGAACAAGCCTGCGGATCTGCTGATTTAGTATTTGAATTTGATGGTACTGGACTAGGCGGCCATGATTTAGTAGTATTTGAAACCATGTATTATGAAAACGAGGTAGTAGCCTCACACGAAGACATTAACGACGAGTTCCAAACGATTGAAATGGTATATCTACACACTTTAGCCACCAATAAAGAAAATGGAGAAAAAATCTTACCACCAGACCAAGATGTAGAAATTAAAGATACTGTTAAATACTGTCTGAAACCCGGTCTAGAATACACAGTTAAGGGTATCGTAATGGATAAAGTAACTGGTAACAGCATATTATACGATAATAAATCCGTTGAACAAGAAGTTACTTTTACTCCAGAAGAATCTTGTGGGGAACTAGATATGTTCTACGCATTCAATACAACTGGCCTTGGCGGCAAAAAAATAGTTATCTTTGAAAGTCTGTATCGTGACAATGAGTTACTCCTTAAACACGAAGACCTAGAAAATGTAGATGAAGCTATGGATGTTGAGCTCCCTGCTCCGGATACTGGCTTATTTACGAAAGACGAGACGGGTCTTAGTGTAACTAGTGTTACGACTACCATCCTAATCATTTCATCGATTAGTTTTGGCGGATACTTAGTTGCGCGCCGTCTTTCCAGAAAGAAATCTCTAAAATTTTGATTGACATTTTAATAAAAAGTACTAAGATATATTGTACTGGGGGAAATGTACTTTAGAGGAGGGGGTGCAAAATGTTACCATTAATACTGTTTTCTGTAGAACTGATGCTGGTGTGGTTCTTATGCTTGGCGTATGCCGAAGCGATGATAGGTAAAATATCCATGGCGATACCAGCAATACTGCTGGCTATCATTACCGTAATCACAATTAGCATTTTTATCTACGAATACTGCGCCTATCGAAACCGTAGATAGGCTGCCTCCCCACCAAAAAAGGCACCTTGTCAATAGGTGCCTTTTCTTTTGGTTAGAAATTACTTAGAATTTCTTTTTTCGATAATTTCTTGAGCTACATTTGGTGGTACTTCCTCGTAGGAGAATAGTTCCATCGAAGAGGCCGCACGACCTTGAGTCATTCCCCGAAGATCGCCAGTATAACCAAATAGATTGGCTAGTGGGCAGAAAGCCTTAATTAGCTTAGCGCCACCATTTAGGTCTTCCATTTCGTCTACGCGACCACGCCTTGCATTAATGTCGCCGATTACGTCTCCCATGAATTCTTCTGGGGTAGTAATTTCCATCTTCATGATAGGCTCAAGTAGCACTGGGTTAGCTTTTTTGATACCTTCTCTAGTGGCTAGGGCGCCAGCCAAGGTGAAGGCAAGCTCGGAAGAGTCTACGTCGTGGTAGCTACCGTCATAAAGCGTAGCTTTGACGTCTACTACTGGGTATCCGGCAATTACGCCACCAGCAAGAGTATCTTCTACACCTTTCTGAACTGGCTTGCGGTATTCCTGCGGCACTACGCCACCCTTAATTTGATCAATAAACTCAAAGCCTTTTCCTGCTTCATTAGGCTCAAATTTAATCCATACATCACCATACTGACCACGACCACCAGATTGTTTAATGTGCTTACCTTGAGCTTCAGCGGTGCCACGAATAGTTTCACGATACGCTACTTGTGGCGCGCCAGTATTGGCCTCTACATTGTGTTCCCTCTTTAGGCGGTCGATAATAATCTCAAGATGCAACTCGCCCATACCGGAAATAATGGTTTGGCCAGTTTCTTCATCAGTATGAACACGGAAGGTCGGATCTTCTTCGGCCATCTTAGAAAGGCCTAAGGCCATCTTTTCTTGGTCAGCTTTGGTTTTAGGCTCTACAGCGATTGATACTGGAGGGTCTGGGAATTCAATTGACTCTAGTAGAATTGGATGAGTTGGACTACATAGAGTTGTACCGGTAGTACAGTTCTTAAGCCCAACCACGGCTGCAATATCGCCCGCTCCGATTTCGTTAATGTCTTTACGGTCGTTAGCGTGCATTCGTACTAGGCGGCCAATACGCTCCTTGTCTCCAGTCGAAGCATTGAGAACAGTATCACCAGATTTAAGTTTACCAGCGTAAACACGAATAAAGATTAATTTACCTACAAATGGGTCGGTAGCAATTTTGAAGGCGAGTGCAGTAAGTGGCTCAGAGTCATCGGCCTTACGGACAATCTGGTCGCCAGTTTTTGGATCGGTCCCAACGGTTTGGCCTTGATCGCGATCTAGTGGGCTTGGCAAATAATCTGTCATAAGGTCTAATACCTTTTCAACGATTACACCACGACCATCACCACCAGTAACTAGGAAGAAATCGCCATCTAGCACGCGCTTACGCAAGGCGGCTTTAAGTTCGTCTACGGAAATAGCATCTTCGCCCTCGCTAAAGTATTTATCCATTAATGCTTCGTCGGCTTGTACAGCCTCTTCGACCAGCATTGAACGGGCATTTTTAGCTTTCTCTACCATGTCGGCTGGGATTTCACCTACGGTTAGCTCGTGGTCGGCATAATCTTTATAAGTATAAGCTTTCATATCGATAAGATCTACTACACCGCAGATATCTTTCTCGAAGCCAATTGGCAAATGAATGGCTACTGCATTTTTGGATAAACGTTTGTGGATAGAATCTAGAGATTTGTAGAAATCACCACCAATCTGGTTGATTTTATTTACAAAACAAATGCGCGGAATGCCATATTTTGTAGCCTGGCGCCATACCGTCTCAGACTGCGCCTCAACGCCCATTTTGCCGTCAAATACCACTACGGCACCATCTAGCACACGAAGAGACCGCTCTACTTCAGCAGTAAAGTCAATGTGTCCCGGGGTATCGATAATATTGATTTGATGATTTTTCCAGTAAACGGTAACCGCAGCGGAAGTAATTGTAATACCGCGCTCCTTTTCCTGCTCCATCCAGTCAGTGTCGGCACCACCAGTACCGCCCTTAACTAGGTCGATTTTATGCTTAAGTCCGGTACGATAAAGAATCGCTTCGGAAGTTGTAGTTTTACCAGCATCGATATGGGCAATGATACCAATATTGCGCATATCCGCCAGACTTTTGATTCCAGTAGCCATATGCTCCTTTTACTTTTATTATTTGCGTCTCTTTAAGCTCCACGCTCAAAAAAACAAGACATATTTTCAATTAGTTTACCACATTTTAGCCAAAAGAAAAAGCCCCCATTTTCATAAATCGAGGGCTTTTTACTAATTATTGTATTTTGATATATTCTGGCGTAGTCTGAATCACGAAATACAAAGATTCCTTTTCAACTACCTCACCAGTAATAGTAATCAGGTCTTCATCTTGTGGATAGTCGGATTCCTCGGCCCCTTCTATTACAAACTGCGTACCGATCTTTTCGGTCCCATCCGCATTCTCTTGGACTATGGAGTAGGATGTCATTGGGTGCGACACCTTGCCAGTAATTTGGACGATCTTGCCGGTAGCCTCGCCGTTTTGGATGGCCTTAGATAGCTCTTTCATGCCATCGTAATCACCCAGCTCAATTATCTCATCGACTGTTTCATAGTTAGAAGTGTCTTCTGGCTCAGCTGGCTCTATAATTTCGTATTCGTCTCCTGCGGGCTCGGTGTTTTTGTTATTATTCATAATAACAATCCCAACTATCACTACGATTACTGCTACCACCGCTAAAGCAATGCTAGCATATAGTCCAGCGTTTTTAGTTTTTGCCATAATTCCTCCTTTTTACTACTACTTATTATTATACCAAAAATAAAGCATTATTAATAACTAATGTAATAGTTTTTTGCGCAATATTTCCTGTACGGCAGAAGGATTAGCCTTGCCTTTTGATTCTTTCATGGCTTGGCCTACTAAGAAGCCGATCACTTTTTCCTCGCCATTCTTAAAATCTTCTTGGGCTTTTTTAGTTTCTGGTTTAGCGAGTACTATGTCAACAATTTTCTCTAGTGCAGCCAAATCATTCTCTTGTATTAGTCCTAATTCCTTGGCGATGTTTCTGACTCCGCGGTTTTTCATTTGTGGATCAAATAATCTTAAGAAAACTTCTTTGGTAGCAGTAGAACTTAGCTCTTTTTTACTGTTCATTTCCACAAGTTCATTTAGCTCTTGCCCAGACGGCAAGCTTTCTAGGTATTCAGCAGATTTTTCTTCGGCTAGCAATACGGAAGTAAATAAGTTTGCAATAGTTGTAAGATTTTTTGCGTCAATCTCCTCTAACGTGCGAACTAGGTTAGGATAATCCAATAATATCTCCAAGGTATCTTCCTTAATGCTGCCTTTATATTTTTTTCTATAGTCGGACGGCATCAGTGGGAGCTTTTCCGATTCTGATTCGATAAAGTCCTGAGATAAATTAATTGGCGGGAGGTCTGGCTCCGGCATGTAACGATAATCCTTGGCTTCTTCCTTGGAACGTTGTGCTGTAGTCTTGCCGGTAGCGTCGTTCCAGCCGCGCGTTTCCTGTTTAACTTTCCCCCCAGAATCTAGAAGCTTAGTTTGCCTTGCGATTTCATATTCTACGGCTCGCTCTACTGAACGGAAGGAATTTAGGTTTTTTACTTCCGTACGGGTGCCTAGTTCTGTGCTGCCTTCTGGTGCTAGCGAGGTATTGACATCGAATCTCATGTTGCCATTATAAAGATCTCCGTAAGATACGCCCGCAAAAATCATTAATCGCCAAAGCTCCTTACAATAATCATGTGCGTCCTTAGCCGAGTGAATATCTGGCATCGAAACAATTTCGATAAGCGGAGTATCTACTCGGTTTAGATCCACTAGCGAATAGGTATCAAAGTGGGTTAGTTTACCAGCGTCACCTTCTAGGTGTGCGTGCTCGATCCTTATTTTGGTGCCAGATGGCAATTCAACAAAACCCGCCCCAATAATTGGACTATAAAACTGTGTAATCTGATAGCCTTTAGGTGAGTCTGGATAAAAATAATGTTTGCGGTCAAATCTGGACTTTGGGTTAATTTTGCAATTCATAGCTTTACCGGCTCTAATTGCAAACTTTATTGCTTCCCCGTTTAGCCTGGGCAGCATACCTGGCAAGGCATAATCCACTGGTGAAACGCATGAGTTTGGCTCTTTGCCTCTCGCATCGTTATCTACTTCAGAAAAAAGCTTAGTCTTGGTGGCTAATTGTACATGGCATTCTATACCTATTGTGGGAATATATTTCATTAAATTGCTCCTAGATCTTTTAAGGCTTGCTTATAAATTTGTAATGCATTATACACTTGTTTGTAAGTAACATTGGCATCTGACTCGTGCGCAATTACATTGCGAAGCTTATGAGCGCGCCAAACTGAATTGATGTTTTCGAACCTACCGCTAGCTTTTTTGAGGCGGTCACCCATAGTCTTACCCGGTATTCCCATCTCTACCAAAGCCTTATCGAGTAATTTGTCTGCCTCTATCATTGTTGCCGTAAAGGTAGACGGATTATTTTGATCTAACTTGTTTTCTATGGCTAAAAACTTAGCTTGGTAATCCTTGATATTAAAATGATAACCACGTTTTCCGGTTAATAGGATGGCCAGGAAAATAAAAACCGCCACAATTAATATCGACAAAATAAAAGTTACTACCCCACCATCCATTAAATGAGCTCCCTAGAAAATTCAATTAAAGTTTTATCGCTCCGACGTGGCCCCACAAGTTGCAATCCGATTGGTAAGCCAGACTTAGTCTCGCCAGCTGGAATAGCTAGTCCTGGTACGCCGGCCAGGTTAAGCGAAACGCTCATGACGTCTTCTAGATACATCGCTACCGGATCATTTACTTTTTCCCCTAGCTTAAAAGCTGGACTGGGTGACACTGGTGTTAGCAGAAAATCGCATTTAGAAAAAGCCTTTTCGTATTCTTGGATAATTAATGTCCTGGCTTTAGCGGCTTTAAGGAAATAAGCATCATAAAAACCACTCGATAGTACAAAATTGCCAATCATGATGCGGCGTTTATTTTCCGGCATAAAACCTTCGCTACGCGTATGGTCGTATAGTTCGTCCAGATGGCTAGAGATTTCGGAACGAAAACCATACCTCACGCCATCGTACCTAGACAAATTACTAGCTACTTCGGCTGGTACAATAATGTAATATGCAGCCAAGGCATACTTTAGGGCCGGCATTTCTAGTTCTACGATTTCATGCCCTTTGGATTTTAGCAGTTCAATCTTTGATTTTAGGGCCTCGCGAATTTCTGGGGCAACTGAATCATTGTCGAAATCCTTGATTATGCCGATACGTGAATGTCTCTTGGAGGGATTGGTTGGCTCGCCACTATCATTATTGTAATAATCTGGCAATGTAGTCATATCCTTAGTGTCTTGGCCACTTGTAATAGACATTAGTAAATCCATGTCTTCCGGGGTTTTAGCGAAAAAACCAATGCAGTCTGTAGATGACGCCATCGCCACTACGCCGTATCTAGAAATACAACCATAGGTAGGCTTTAAACCATAAACCCCATTAAAAGAAGCAGGTTGTCTGATAGAACCACCCGTGTCCGTGCCGGTGGCAAATTCTACGATATCTAATGCTACGGCTACCGCAGACCCACCAGAGGAGCCGCCGGCCACCCGTTTTTTGTCATGTGCGTTAAGGGTAGGGCCATAATAAGAATTTTCCGTTGAGGAGCCATGCGCAAAAGCATCCAGATTGGTGCGGCCAATCATGATTGCATCCTCCGCCTCTAATTTAGCTACAGCCGTGGCGGTAATTGGTGAATTAAATCCACCCAAAATATGCGCGGACGCAGTAGTTTCTCCCTCTGGGCTTAAGAAATTATCTTTAAGCGCATATGGCACGCCAGCTAGGCGCCCCACCTTTTCGCCTTTTTTGATGCGTGAATCGATTTCGCGGGCTTTTTTAAGTGCGGCTTCTTCATTTAAAAAAGTAAAAATATTATAATCAGCAAAATGTTTTGCCTTTTCCAAGGCGTCTCTCACTAATCTCTCAGCGGTTACTTTTTGGTTGGCTATTTTCATTTTTATAATACCTTTGGTACTTTAATTTGATGTTCGCGTTCTTCTTTGGTTAGATTTAATAGCATTTCTCTGTCAGCATCTTGTGGCAAAATTTCATCATCGCGCCAAACATTTTCCATCTCAAAAACTTGATAGGTTGGCTCGATATTATCGGTATCTAGTTGATTTAGCTGTGAAATATATTTTATAATGCCGTCTAAATCATCGCCAAGTTTATCAACCTCTTCGTCTGTAAGCGAAAAATTTGACAACTCAGCCAAATGTAAAATATCCTCGCGTTTTATTTCCATACTATCTAATTATAGCAGTTATTTTACATTTTTAAAGAGAATCTTTTTAAAGTAACTCAAAATTGGCCCAGCTTCTTTTAGATTCAAAAAATAACTGGCGATAACGTATGAACAGGCTGAGACGATCGTAATTAACAAGAATTTAGGAATTGTGATCACGAGAGAATTATCTGTGGCCATAAGTGGTACAAATTTTGTCATGGAAAACGCTACACAGCCAGTAATTAAAGTGGCAAATAGCATCCTAACAAAAGCTCGCCAGAACGATTTGTCCATTAATTCGCCACCCGAGCGTTTTTGTAAGATATAAAGTAAAATTATTATTTCTACTAGCGCACCAATGGATTGTGCCCAGCCAAGTCCATCTACGCCCCAGCCCAAAACATAAAACAAAACAGATAATACGATAGTTAGCCCAATCGCAAAAATCGATACGATAAAAGGTGTTTTAGTGTCTTGATAAGCGTAAAATCCTCTTGAGGCGATGTGAAAAACTGACCTTGCAAAAATCGCTACACAAAGTGTCCCTAAAATTGATGCAATTGTACCATTGCTAGCGTTATTCCCAATGTTAGAAATAAAACTAGTTACGTAACCTCTGCCAAAAAACGCAATAATCGCTACTGGTAGAGAAATCCAAATAATCATACGCAAAGCCGTAGTAAAGGTCTTATAAAACTCTTTCTTATCACCGCTGCCTAACTGTTCGGTAAGTTTAGGAAAGAAAGCCGTAGAAATCGCCACGCCGATTAAATTTACCGGCATTTGATGTAGTGATGATGCTTGGTTGAAGGAGCGTACCGCACCAGCTCCCATTCTAGAAGAAAGGTTAGTATTGATGATCCCATTGACGTAATCAATTCCCTGGTCTAGCGAGCGCGCCGGCAATAATCTAAAAATCGAACGAAATCCTTGGTTCCGCCAATATATTTTAAATTCGTAGTCCATACCTAGTCCAAACAAACCAATCAAAGAGACAATTAGCTGCATAATAGCGCCTAAAATTACGCCCAGCGCTACGCCCATAATTCCACCTTCAAATAGTTGCACACCAAACAAATTGATTCCGTTAGTAAACCACGTAATCCCGATGATGATTCCTATATTATATATAGCGGGCGCAAAAGAATAAAATATAAAACGCCCCACCGCTTGCTGAATAGAAGTTAAAACCGTTGCAATGGAGAATAAGAACGGATTAATAGCAATTACCCTAGTCATATTTATGGCTAGAATCATCCCGGATTCATCTAGTCCAGGGCTAACTACGTAACGGATTAAGGGGTCCGCAAAAATCATTATTACAACGCTAGTAATCAACGTGAGAATTGCCAATAAATTTAATAGACTAGAAGATAATTCCCAGGCGGATTTTTTGTTACCAGATATCAAGCGCTGATTAAAAACTGGAATAAAAGAAACTGATAATGCTCCAGACGTTAAAATAAAGAACATAAAGTCGGGAATAGTGAAAGCTGCAGTGTACGCATCAATTCCAGTAGGGTAGGTTCCAAGGTAGTACGAATTTAACAAACGATCTCTAAATAAGCCCAGAAGTGCAGAGATCAGAGTGGAGCTAGCTAGTACAATGGCAGCAGATTTAACGGACAACTTCATGTTGGCCAGTTGCACCACTGATTTAAATCTAAAACGTCGCATATATTAATAATTGTAGCACATTTAAACTTTACACAAAAAAGTATAAATATTTTTATTTCCAAAACATTAATGCTATAATAAATACATGATTAAAAAGAAGTCTGAGGTTATTTTGCCGTCAAAAAGACTAAAGGCAAAAAACTCCTCAAAGAAAACTGCGAAGAAAAATATGAATCTTTACTCGAGTTTGGCCTATAACCATCGAGAAAGAAAGGAAGCTAACTCTAGGAAGCGAGCCGAAGAGTTGGCCAAATTACCTAAAGAGCCAGTTAAGCGATTTTTTGCGAGACTCCACCCAAAGCGTGTCTTTAAGTGGTGGTTTTCCTGGCGTGGTCAAAAAGCAATTCTTAAGTTTTTTGCTGCCTGTATTTTGATTTTTATTATCTTTGTGGGTGGCCTGTTCTTGTATTATAAAAAAGACCTTGACGAGATTAGACTTGATGAAATGACGATTTCAGAAACAGTTAATACCTATCTAGATCGTAACGGTGTGGTGCTTTGGAAGGATACCGGCACGGAAGATTACCGCCTGGTGGTTAAAGATGATGAAATCGCCGATTATATGCGCCAAGCCACTATCGCCATCGAAGATAAAAATTTCTATAACCATATGGGTGTAGATTTTGGAGCCCTGGTTAGGGCTACCTTGTCAACCGTTACTGGGCACGGAGTGCAGGGCGGCTCCACGTTAACTCAGCAACTGATTAAACAGGTTTATTTTTCCGATGAGGCAGCTAGCGAAAACCGTGGTGGCCTAACTCGTAAAGTTAAAGAGCTGATCTTGGCTATTGAGCTTGAACGTATGTATTCAAAAGATCAAATCTTAACTATGTACTTAAATCAATCACCATATGGCGGTCGTCGTAATGGCGTGGAGTCCGCGGCTCAAACTTATTTTGGTAAATCCGCCAAAGATCTCAATTTGGCCGAGTCTGCCCTTTTGGCTGCTATTCCAAATAATCCAGGCGTATTAAACCCATATAATATATATGGTAACGAAATGCTGATAGAACGTCAGCATAAAGTTCTAGATGATATGGTTTCTATGGGATACATCACAGAGCAAGAGGCCACCGAGGCTAAAGAAGTGGCTATTCTAGATACGATTCGTCCAGAATCTAGCCAATATTCAGACATGCTTGCACCGCATTTTGTACTGGAGGTTCGTTCTCAGCTGGAAGAAAAATACGGTATCCAAACCATGCGTGCCGGTGGTTGGACTATTAAAACTACCCTAGACTACCGCGCGCAAAAAATCGCCGAAGATGCGGTCGCTGTAGGCGCTGGCCATACTTATAAAAACCGTAGCGATGATATCGCGCTAGTTTCTATCGACGTAGAAACTTCACAAGTTGTTGCGATGGTTGGCTCTATTGATTTTTACAACTCTTCTTACGGTGAGCTAAATGCTACCACGGATTCGTTGATTGAGCCAGGTTCCTCCATTAAGCCAATCCTAGATTATGCGCCTTTATTCATGCAGCGCGAAGGTATTAATTATGGCCCAGGCTCCGTGCTAAAAGATGAAAACATTGACCGAATTTACTGTGCCGGCGCTCCGCGTGGATGTACTATGACAAACGCCACTAATACCTACTACGGCAATGTTACAATTCGTTTTTCGCTTGGTCACTCGCTTAACATTGCTGCGGTTAAGGCGTTATATATCAATGGCATCGATAATTCTCTAGAAGTAGCACATGCCCTCGGCGACAAAACCTACTGCGACGGGCGTGAAGGTTATGGCCTTTCAATTGCTATTGGTTCTGGCTGTAATGTTCGTATGGTGGAACACGCCAACGCCTATGCTTCCCTGGCTCGTGGCGGTTCCTATAAAGACTTAGCTTACGTCCTGGAGGTTAAAAATTCCTCAGGAGAAACTATCGAAAGCTGGACTGATTCCGAGGGCGAACGCGTGGTGGATCCACAGGTTGCTTACATGATTTCTAGCATCCTCAGCGATCGCTCTGCCCGCTGGTTCAATAATGATGGCTTTGTGGTGCCTGGAGTATGGACTGCTACCAAAACTGGTACCACCACCACTGCCAACGCAGCAGTTACCAAGGATTCGCTCATCGAAAGTTATTCCACCGCTCTTTCTACCTTTGTTTGGAACGGTAACCACGATGGCTCTGGCCTGGCTTCCAACTCTAACGATGTAGTTCGTTATACAGTTGGGCATTACATGGAAAGAGTCCATAAGGAAGTATATGAACCGGATGGTCGCTGGCATTCGGGAGATCAACCAGTACGTCCTGCTGGTATCCAAACTCTAACCGTTAACGGTAGATCCGATATCTGGCCAAGCTGGTTTAATGCATCCAAGAATTCTGGTATTGCTAGGGAAACGCTCACCTTCAACCGTTACAATCATCTTCTTGCCTCGGAATGTACCGATGAATCCTACAAGATTGAGGTTGAAGTAACTAAGACTACCGACCCAATGACCGGTAATGCGATCTATAGTGTACCAGAACCATACAATCGCGACACTAAAGACACCTGCGATTATGAACCACCTAGGCTGTCGCTTTCTACTAGTGGAGGCAAAATTATTGCCACCATCCGTAAGGGTACCTATAATGTCAAGGGCTACACGCTTTACGTTAATGGCGTAGAGCAATCCGGCATTTCACTTAGCGGAGACGGAACCATTAATGGTTATACCTTAAAGGGTACAGAAACTTCTGTTAAATTTGTTATCACTGATGAATCTGGCTACACGGTTTCTAGTGAAATGACCTTAACCCCAACTAGTAGCTCCACCAACGTAGATTCTAACGACAAGGAATAACTATTTTCTCCGGCTGGCAATTTTGGCAAAAACCATTTTGCCAGCCGAAGTTTCATGAAATCTTACAAATTCTACTTCAATAGTCTTGCCGATTTTATTTGCGGCTCGGTCTACTACTACCATGGTGCCATCCGACAAATGCCCCACGCCCTGTCCGCGGTTGGAGCCTTTATCAGTAATTCTTAATTCGATTTTTTCGCCCGGCAAAAACTCTGTCCTTACCGCTAGTGCCAAGTCGTTAATATTTAAGACGGCAATTTTTTCCGCCTCGGCAACCTTAATTAAATTATAGTCCAAGGTTAGAATCGTGTCCTTATTCTCTTTGGCGATTTTTAGCAGTTCTTCGTCTACTTGTTTGTGCCCCTCTCCATCATCTACTATCTCGGTGTTTACTTCAATAATTCTTTCTAGCTCGGATACATTACTGAGCCCAGTCCTGGCACGCGTTCTTTTTTCGTAATCTTTGCTATCTGCAAGTAGCTGCAGTTCCCTTAAGACACTTTTTAATATCAATAGATCGCCATCGATAAAACCAGTTCTAGCAATATTTAAAATTCTCCCATCAATTAGTACCGAGGTGTCTACGTAAATTTTTCGCATCCCAGTATGAGTATTTTGATGTTTTTTAAATACCAAAAACGTTGTTTCTGACAGCACGATTAAACTAACAATTAACGTAAATAATTCCATAATAGATTATTTTATCAAATCCTCACCATATTTAATAGCGTGGAGATGATTATTGGTTAAAAGTGTAATATATTTTGAGGCTAAATCCTCGCGTTTACAAACTTTTGCAATATCAAGCGCAAGGTCGTAGCGCGATGCCCCGTTCTTTCTTAGCATTTCAAAAGGCGTAGTGGTGGAACCTTCTTCCACAAATCCATGTACGCGTAGGCGCTTGCGGTCGGTATAATTTTCTAAGATATTTTCCAATGTTTCGGGGTAACCGTGGAAATTGGCCAAAATTGGCTTATCAGCAGTAAACAGCTCCATAAATTTATCTTTTGATAGTTTATTATCTGTAGTGCCAATTCCGCGATAGGATAAAGCATTGATATAGATAAATCTAATTCTAATTTCTGGCAAATCTTCTTTTAGTATTTTAATAGCTTCAATCATCTCGCTCGCCACGATATCTCCGCAGGCGGTAAAAATAAAATCTGGTTCTGGTTCGGAAGCAAAATCATAAATCGATGCACCACCATTTTCAAACTCGAATTTAGCGTGGTGGGAATCGATATAACGGGGACGCTCATTTTTATCAAATGTTGTAAGATTTACAACATTAGTGGAATCAATCATAAAATGATAAGCTTCCTCTGCGGCGACGTCGTCTATTGGAAAAATGCAGTTAGCCAGATTTGATGGTATAGATAGTAGCTGAGAAATTAAAGCTGGTGATTGGTGGGTAAAACCGTTATGGTCTTGACGCCAACAGGTAGAAGTAGAAAGTAAATTAACCGCTGGTATAGGGTTACGCCAAGGCGTGCGTTTGGACTGCTGGATAAATTTCATTTGTTGCAAAAGCTGCGCGGTAATAATTGGATAAAAGGCCTCGTAACTTCCCATCATGGCTCTCTCGCCATTCGCTAGGTGCCCAGTCATAACGGAAAACAGCACATTCTCGGAAAGCATTTCTACGATCCGCCCATTAGGAGATTCCGGTAAATCCCACGGCTCCTCAGCTAGACTTCCCCAAGCTCGCTTTTCTATCTCAAAAACCTGATCAAACTTATTAGAAGTGGTTTCGTCTGGCGAAAAGAAATAAAAGTGTGGATCGTTCTTAAATTCTTTCGTTAATAATTCACCAATTTTTCTAGCTGGCGAAAATAGTTCTGCCCCTGGCTCTAGCACTCGTTCTATCATATTAACACTCCTTTTTCGCGGTCAAATAATTCCTCGACGTGATATGATTTTAGCCAAGCTTCTAACTCCTTTAACTCCCCCTCATCGGTGCGAGGGTTTTTGAGTGGGATTTGATGTGCATTTTGATGCTCGGTCGGACCACCTTCGCCTTTTTTGCTAGCAAAAATATAAAACGGAGCAACTACACTCTTATTTAAAGCCTCTTGAAACTCGTTCGCGTCATCATTTATCATTACGGGAGTATATCCAAAACCACGGATTAATTCCAGAAGTTCACGTTCGGATTTTCTGGCATAAATAGAAGGGGCGGATATTTTATAGCCGTTAAGATGTAGAAACGGCAATACATTGCTATTTTTAGGGCCATCTAAAAGGTTCCTTAAATTAAGCGAATCAATTGCGGTGGCGGTTTCTAGCTCGCCATCACCAATCAGTACCCCAATAGTTTTTTCTACATGGCCCAAACTCAGTCCGTAAGCATTAGCCAGTGCGTAACCAAGCTCTCCTCCCTCGGTAATTACTCCAGGAGTAATTGGACTGGCGTGGCTTGGGAACCCATCCGGCCAAGAAAATCTCCGACAAAAATATTCCAGCCCAGCAACATCTACCGTAGCGCGGGAATCTACTTTAAAAAGTTCGCCGTCCAGCCAGAGATTCGCATTTAAAGCCGGAAAGCCATGTCCAGGTCCCAGAATAAAAGAAAAATCAGGATCACTACCGTATAGGGCCTTAAGGTTAGCGTAAACAACGTTTATGCCGTGACAGGTCCCCCAGTGACCTAACAGACGCGGTTTGATATCATCGTATTCTAGTTTACGTTCTAATAAAAAATTATCCTGCAAAAAAAGTTGAGCCACACATAAATAATCGCATAGCCTAATACGTTTTTTTATTTTTTCGATTTCTCCAATGCCCACCGCGCTCATGCTTATAATATACCATATTAAAGGATAAAAATAAACTCTTGACTATGCGACGACATAAGCGGTATAATTATAAACATAAAGGTAATATGCTAAGAAAGATAAAACAAACTATTATAATTCTAGGAGCAACGGCTGTTTTGCCACTAGTTTCTGTTCCCCACTCCTCCGCCCTCACCTACCAACAAGATATTCCAGTCTCATTCACCTTTAATTCTTCTATCATTCTTACGCTCTCCTCTGCAGATCTTAGGATAAATAATCTAGTTCCTGGCACCGCATCAGATAGTAACATTA
>JAFQXV010000013.1 GCA_017406775.1 Candidatus Saccharimonadota bacterium
TCCTGAGCCAGGATCAAACTCTCCATTAAAGTAATAAGTTTGTTCAAACTCATAAAGTAAAACTGACGATGATTAATTGCACAACTAAATTGTTAAAGATTTTCTAAAGACTGGTAAAATAAGTACTCGCAGCTTTAGACTGATATCATCTTATCGCAGATATTATTTTTTGTCAATAGTTTTTTTAGATTTTTTTGGCCAAAATGTCCATAAAATGGCTACATCTATTAAAATCAACATGACAACTAACCACCATGGAAAATCATAATCTTCTATACAAATGTTACCTACTCCGGTATTTGGAGCCTTTGGGGCCTGAGTTACCCTTGTCGCTTGATTGTTGTCCGTTATAAATGTCTGGTCGGCGAAGCTATTTTTGGTGTTATTTTCTGTTTGGTCCGAATTGCTCTCTTCTATATTTTTATCGATAACCTCTGTTTGCCCACTATCAGGCGTGATGTCGCCTGTTTGATCTGGGTCATCTCCGTTATTTTGCTCATTTTCTATGATAGTTTCTCTAGGCGGAAAATAGGCCTGGCCCTTTTCACCGGAAATCATTAAGCGACACTCCTTCCCTTCTTCATAATCCGACTCCGCCAAGCACGATGCATAAATAAATCTTCCAGCTGCATTAAATTTATACATGCCCGCATCTGCACCGTAAGGAATTTCTCCTAACACATTAGAATTTAAACCTGAACCCGCGGCGGACAGCTCAAATTCCTGATTGGCCGGAATCGGGTTAGGCCCATCTACGCTTGTATCCCAGTAGTATATCTTATGCGTACCTGGCATGGTTTCGTTGGATAACTCATCGGTGATACCACCAAAATTATAAATACGCTCAGTGCCATACTCGAACCAACCCAAATAAAAAACTTCTAGGTCAATAGGTTCAGATACACCCATACGCTTTAGCATCATATCTTCGTCAAAATAAAGTACTTTTAGGGTTTCTTCTTTAGGGTTAACGGCCGTTAATACTACCTGCTGGTCCAAAAGTTGTTCAAGCGCCCAAAATTTATAATCTTCAGCTTCGAAGTGCGAATAATATAGATTTTCACGGCAACCCATATCGTCTCCGCATAAATTATCAGTCTCCCGATCAACTTCTTCTTTGTAGCCTAATAACTCTTGCACTGTATACCATGTAGCGCCGTCGTCATCTATATAAAGCGCTGATGTTTTAGGCGCTAAAGCTTGACTAGTCACAGCGCCAAGAATCAAAGTTGGTAAAATTAATTTGGGCAATTTTTTCATAATACTCCTTAAAAATGTTAATTTTGAGGAATATATACACAGATAGTAAAAAATCACAACCCCCTACCTTGCGATTTTTACGCATAAGCGTTTTATCTTAAATTGCCTATGGTATACCTGATAGCGCTACTACTTATTTTTTTGATTTTACTGATTCGATTTTGTCTGTTTCTGAGGTAGGCTCTTCTTCCGGCAGAACGATGCCAATAGAAGCTACAGTATCGCCTTCGCTCATCTTCATAATGCGAACGCCCTGAGTGGCACGGCCTAAGGTTGGAATCTCCTTCATGGCCACACGAATAGCTTGACCTTTAGTAGACATCATAATTACCTCCTTAGCTAAGGGATCTAAGGTATGAACCGCCACAATTGGGCCAGTTTTGGCAGTGACGGCAGCCACCTTAATTCCTACCCCTCCCCGTTTATGCGGCGGGAAGTTAGATACAAGCGTCGCCTTACCATAGCCATTGGCTGATACGGCAATAAGTTTTTGTTTTGGATCCGTAATTACATCCATACCCACAATTTCGTCCTTTGGACGGAGACGCATACCCCTTACACCCATGGCCGAGCGGCCCATTACGCGAACTTCTTTTTCATTAAATCTGGTGGCCTGACCAGCAGAGGTGGAAATTACGATATCGTTTTCACCAGTAGTTTCCTTTACCCATTTAAGCTCGTCTCCTTCAGCTAGCTTAATCGCAATTAGACCATTACTGCGCACATTAAAGAAATCTTTGATAGCGGTTTTCTTAATAGTGCCCTTCTTAGTGGCCATAAAGAGAAAGCCCTCGGCTCCAGCATCACCTTGTTTAATAATAGCGGTGATTTTTTCTTCTGGATGCATGTTTAACATATTAACAGCGGCGGTCCCCTTGGCCGCAAGCGAGGCCTGCGGGACTTCGTAAGCTTTCATGCGGAACAAGCGCCCCTGATTAGTAAAGAAGAGTAAGAAATCGTGTGAATTAGCTGTAAGAATCTGGGCGATTACGTCTTCTTCCTTAGTAGTCATACCGCGTTTGCCCTTACCGCCACGATTCTGCTTGCGGAAATCGGTTTGAGGGACCCTCTTCATATAATTTTGAGAAGTTAATAAGATTACACTTTCCTCTTCCGGAATAAGCTCTTCCTCGGAAAACTTGCCGACTTCGTGATTAATAATCTTAGAGCGGCGCGGGTCGTCGTATTTTTCCTTAATCGCTAGGAGCTCTTCTTTGACTACCCTTAGGACCTCTTTTTCGTCTGCAAGAATGGCCTCTAATTTAGCGATCAATTCGTGGAGTTGCCTTAATTCATCTTCAATTTTGTCGCGTTCTAGACCTTGAAGACGCCTTAGCTGCATTTGCAGGATGGCATTGGCTTGGATTTCCGATAGACCAAAACGCTTCATGAGTTGCCGATCTGCATCATCGTAAGAGGCGCGAATCACCTTAATTACTTCATCAATGTTATCAAGGGCAATTTTTAAGCCTTCCAAGATGTGTGCGCGTTCCTTAGCTTTACGGAGATCAAATTCGGTACGACGACGGATTACTTTTTGGCGGTGCTTGATAAACTCAGCTAAGATCTCTTTGAGACCCAGAATACGAGGCTGAATACCATCGATAAGAGCGAGCATATTATAGTGGAATGAAGTCTGGAGAGGCGTAAGTTTATAGAGTTGGTTGAGGATTTTTTTAGGAAAAGCATCTTTTTTAAGTTCTACTACTACACGAACCTTGCCTCTAGCCGATTCGTCACGGGCATCTGCAATATGATCTAGTTTTTTGGCTAGCACCAGTTCCCTGACCTTTTCTATAAATCCTTCTTTACTCATACCATAAGGGACTTCGGTAATCACGATATTATAACGGCCATTTTTGCGTTCTTCGATATTAGCCACAGCACGAATTACTACGGAACCTTTGCCGGTGGCATAGGCCTGTTTCATCGGTGCGCCACCGTAAACTTCGGCGCCAGTTGGAAAATCTGGCCCCTTAACATATTTCATTAAGCCTTCTAGAGAGATTTCTGGGTCATCAATTTGGGCTACGGTAGCATCGATAAGCTCGCCAAGATTATGGGGTGGGATGTTGGTTGCCATACCTACTGCGATACCCATTTGACCGTTTAAAAGGATATTAGGGACGGCGGCCGGGAGCACAGAAGGTTCTTTCTCTGATCCGTCAAAGTTATCCCTAAAATCTACAGTCTCTTTCTCTATATCGGCAAGTAACTCAGCACCGACTTTATCTAGTCTAGCCTCAGTATAACGCGAAGCAGCGGCTTCATCACCATCCATAGAGCCAAAGTTTCCCTGTCCTTCTACTAGGGTGTAGCGCATTTTCCAAGGTTGAGCAAGGTTAACCATAGCCTCATAAATCGAAGAATCGCCATGAGGGTGATACTTACCCATAACTTCGCCAACAATACGAGCGGATTTAACCGTAGCGTGAGGAGCTTTCCAGCCATTTTTGTTCATTGCGTATAGGATACGACGATTAACTGGTTTAAGACCATCGCGTACATCTGGCAAGGCGCGATCTACGATAACGGAAAGCGAATAACGCAGGAAGTAATCTTCCATGGTGTTTTCTACGGTGCGAAGCTCAATGCCATCTTCGGCAACCGTAGTAGAATCCTCGGTCATGCCTTCTTCGGACACACTCAAGGGCGTTCGCCCAAGCTTATGGTCTTCAGAAGGCATATCCTTCGGATTCTCTGGTTGTTTATTTTTATCCATATTTCCTTTGTCTTCTGCCATGGTTCCTCCTTAAAAGTCCAGATCGTCTAGATCAACTGAAGCTGCTCTAGCCTGAATAAAGTTTTTACGAAGTTCGGCCTGATCGCCCATTAACTTAGAAAAGATAGCGTCCGCCTTTTCTGCATCACTAATATCGACTCTGATTAGGGTGCGATTTTCTGGATTCATGGTAGTTTCCCAGAGTTGAGCGGCGTCCATTTCACCCAAACCTTTAAATCGTTGTTGAGCCGTATAACCAGCCTGCTTGAAGCGTTCGGCTTCTTCATCGATTTTAACACCCGCAGCTTTACGTTCTTCAATCTTCTCTGTCAACTTCTTCTCTAGGCCGGCTTCATCATAGATGTAGTCAATCTTACGGCTATTACCGGTACCCTTGATTAAGCCGAATAGCGGTGGCTTAGCCAGGTAAATGTGTCCAGCTTTAATCACATCTGGCATGTAGCGGAAGAAAAAGGTAAGTAATAGAGTGGAAATATGGGAACCATCCACATCGGCATCTGTCATAAAGATAATTTTATGATACCTTAGTCCATCGATATTAAATTGATCGCCAATCCCTACACCGAGCCCCTTGATTAGAGAAACTAGCTCTGCATTGGCTAACATTTTATCTAATCTGGCGCGCTCAGTATTTAAGACCTTGCCTCTTAGTGGCAAAATTGCCTGAATTTTAGAATCGCGTCCTTCCTTGGCGGAGCCGGCCGCTGAATTACCCTCTACAATAAAGAGCTCACAATCTTCGGCCTTGCGAGAGGAACAATCAGCCAGTTTGGACGGCAGGTTAAGCCCCTCGAATGCACCTTTGCGAATGACATTATCACGAGCGGCACGGGCGGCCTTGCGTGCCCTAGCCGCTAGAGTGGCCTTGCCAACAATTTTTTTAGCAATAGCTGGATTTTCTTCTAGATAATAGCCAAAATATTCGGTCATGACTTTATCTACATAGCCTCTAACTTCTGGGTTGCCAAGTTTATTTTTGGTCTGACCTTCAAACTGAGGATCTGGTAATTTGACCAGCACTACTGCAGTCAGGCCCTCCTTAATATCATCGCCAGTAAGATTATCTTCTTTTTCTTTTAAAAGACCGTTCTTGCGGGCGTAGTCGTTAACAGTACGCGTTAGACCAGTGCGGAAACCCACTACGTGCATACCGCCATCTGGGGTGAGAACGTTATTGGCGAAAGGTTTAAGAGTTTCGGCATAAGTATCGTTGTATTGCAGAGCGATTTCTACCCCTGTGTCACCAACTTGTTTGTCTACGTAAAAGATATCATCAGAAAGAAGCTCTTTGCCGTTATTAAGGCGCTTAACATAGCTTTTAATGCCGCCCTCAAAGTAAAATGATTCGTGCTCACCACTGCGTTCATCCGTAACAGTAATTAAAATGCCCTTGGTAAGGTAGGCTTGATGACGAGCGTAGTTAGAAACCCAGTCGTAATCGAAGGTAGTGGTCTCCTTAAAAATACTGGGGTCTGGATAAAATGTAATAGAGGTACCATGTTCCTTAGGAGAGCCTTTGGTGATTTGCAGTTCCATAGTGGGTTTACCAACGTCAAACTCAATATGATGCGTCTTGCCGTCACGATAAACCTCTGCTACCATATGGGTAGAAAGTGCATTTACGACGGAGGAACCTACGCCGTGCAGACCAGAGGAAACTTTATAGCCACCATCGCCGAACTTACCACCAGCATGAAGTACAGTTAAAACCGTCTCTAGAGTAGATTTTCCGGTTTTGGGGTGAATATCTACTGGGATACCACGCCCGTTATCATCTACTCTTACGCCACCATCTTTTAGGATGGTGATGTCGATTTTATTTGCGAAACCCGCGATAGCTTCATCGATAGAGTTGTCAGCAATCTCCTTAATAAGGTGATGCAAGCCATCGTAACCGGTAGAACCGATATACATACCTGGACGAAGGCGGACTGGTTCCAAACCTTCTAGCACGCGAATCTCAGACGAATCATATGCCTCTTTTTCGGCCATTTTTATACCTCTTCTTTAAATATACTTCCCTATTATACACCTTAAAAGGCAAAAATTCAAGGTTTTAAGCGCTTTTGTTTAACCAACCGTCAGGAAGCCTTTTTTGTCGTCCGCAGGCTGCTGTGGGGCTGCTGTGGCCTCAGGAGGCATATTTTGCGCAGCCTTGGCACGTTCAGCCGAGCTCCAACGTTCATTAATTTCTCGTTCGACTTCTGCCCGAGATTTAGCATATTTAGTGGCGGAGTAGGCCTTAAGACTATTCATAAGTTCCACGTTTGGTTCTCCCATCGGAGCAGGCAAATTCATGGTGAACGGCGCAGATGGCATATCAAACATCATCACCTTAGCAATAGCAGCAAAATTTGGTGTCTTGGTAAGGTCCTCGGCGGTAAAAGTGGGTGTAAATGCCTTAACCATTAATTCTGCATCTGTAACACCGATACGTCCACAGATAATGGTACCCACGTTGCCCAGCAATGCTTCCCTGATTTTTTCGGTCAACTGCGTCATAAACTGGTTAGCTACAATTAGATTGAGGCGATATTTTCTGGCCTCAGAAAGAATAGATTCAAAACTATCGGTGGCAAAATTCTGAAACTCATCTACGTACAGACAGAAATCTTGGCGCTGATCCTCTGGGATATCCTGGCGGCTCATAGCGGCCTGCTGGAATTTCATGACAAAAATCATACCCAGCAGATTAGCATTAATGTCGCCTAGCCGCCCTTTAGAAAGGTTAACTAGGAAAATCTTTTTATTATCCATGATTTCTCTAATGTTAAACCCAGATTTGATCTGTCCTAAAGTGTTTTTCATGATGGTGTTGGCTATAAACGGCCCCCATTTACTAGAGAACCAAGTAATAACCTCGCCGGCATCGTTGGATTTCTGAGAGGCCGGAAACTCCTTGGTCCAGTAGTCGTAGACTGCTTTATCGGTAACATATTTGAGTTTTGATTTAACAAACTCTGGGTCGGTAAAGCACTGTGGAATATCAATAAAGGTGGCGCCGGCTGGGTCAGACATTAAGAGTAGCGCAGCATTTCTAAACATGTGCTGACCACGTGGCCCAAAGAAACCCTGGTTTTGTGGATCAAAGAGCGATTGCAGCATGCTAATGCCCTCTTGAACGATAAAGTCTTTTTGATCTTCGGTGGTATATTCAAACATATTCATGCCAACAGGATGTTCAATATCGGCAGGATCAAAGTAGATTACATCGTCAATTCTTTCTTCTGGGACACGCTGCAAAAGCGCTTCAACGGCGTCGCCATGAGGGTCAATAAAAGCAAAGCCACGACCATCACACATATCCTGAAAAGCTAGGTTTTCGAGAAATACGGATTTACCCATACCAGTTTGGCCGATAACATACATATGGCGGCGACGATCCTTTTCTTGAAGATAAATTGGTTTTTTTGTACCCCTGAATTCATTGGTGCCGAGGAACAAGCCTTCGGTGGCAAGCTTGGCTGGACCATCTACCTGCTTGGTAAGCTGACGTTCTACTTGGGAGCTCGGGATAGCACTCTGCTCTGGCAAATGAAATAGTGAGGCTAGCTCTACGCTATTTAAGATACTTGATTGATTCTTGATTGGAAAAAATCTAAAAGTATAATCTACGATTAGTTTCTTCTGATCTTTTAGGGTGTTTACCTTAAACCCGTTAAGTGTAGGTGAATTAAACTGCGAAAATGCGGATACTACCCCTCCAACTAGGGCCTCGGAGCGAGGAGCATTGGTTGAGCTGGCAATGATTCTAACTAGCGTCTCAAAAGCTGGATAACGCATCTTGCCCGCAATTGCCTCAATCTCGTTTTGCTTGATATTAGTAATCACTGTTTCGCTAGTGGTTTTTTCGTGTTCTGGTGGCACTTCCCAAGGGGCGCGAATAATATCAACTATAAGCTCCCCAATTCCGGCACCAATAGTCTTTTTAGTTTTCTTGCCTTTTTGGGTGTTTTCGATGTATTGTTTGCCTGCTTCTGACCAATTTTTTTGTGCAGGACGGAACAAAATTTGTACAGCTACTCCTTCTCCTTTGCTCACGGTTGAAAGTGCGTTTAAAAGTGCTGTCTGCGCATCACGTTTAGTGTCTTCGTAGGTGGCAATCGGTAGATAGAATTCTTTATTCAAGGTAAGTTCAGCGCCGGCAACGGCCTCTGTACCACCGCCACCCTCAAAAATGTTTTCTTCGTGGTGCTCTTCTACTCTTGCGGTGGGGTAGGCAGACTGAATCGCTTGACGAACTGTCTCTGTTAGAACGGCTGGCACGATGGCGTAATATCTAATAAAGCCATCTTTGGCAATGATTTCAAAGGAAAAATGGCGCTGGCCATAAAGCTTGGTTTTAATCCCTTTAGTAATAGTGGATGAAAGGATGGAATACATCACTTGTGCCTTAGAAACTGCCTCGTTGGCGATATCACGCTTATCCCTGCCACCAGCATCAATATCGTCAGTGGTCGGAGGTAGATGAATCAGTAGTGGCACCATCTTAAGACCGCGTTCGTATTTTTTGGCTTTACGAAGTTTGGAAACCCTTACGCCAAAAAATACACTAGCGCCTATGGCCAAAATTGCAACAACAGCTGAAATCACCACCCAGAGTTCCATTATCGTCTTTCTCCTGACGTATTGTTGTAAAAAATACTAAAACAGTGGTAATTCATTTGCCTAGTTCCCTTCCGAAGCTGTTTTTAAGATAGGCGTTAACTGCGACTTGTTTTTGATTGGTTAACTCTGCAGGGTCAATTTTGCCATTTTCAAAGTTCAATACGGCGCTGTCTACCGCTTTGATTGTTTCTTTAGAGATGCGTTTTTTATTGTCTTCGCGGAGTAAATCAGGGTTGATAGTAATATTAGAGATTGGTTCTTTCATTGATTTCACTGAATCTACGTCTGCGGCCTCGGGAGTAGCCAAAGAATAGCCAGGCGGCATAGATAGTGGTATTTCCCCTGACTTACTAGTTGGCTTCAAATTATCTGGCAATGCTTCCGACGTGTTAACAATTCTACTCCCCAAATCTTTAAGGTCGCGTTCTATAGGGGTGTTTTTTTGTTGCGCGTCCAATGTCTCGGCTTTAAATCCGTTGGTATCAATATCACTACTGGTATGACCATAATCCATATGCTTATTTTAACATATTTTAAATTCTTTTGTATACTAAAAATTCAGCTAAAGTCAGAAATAAAATGATCAATCCTATGGTCCAAAAATTGACAGCGCCAAATGAACGCGCCATTAAAAGCATGATTGGCCCAAACGCAAAAACAGCCGCATACAAATAATCTTTGTTCCTAAAGGCCCGATTTTTAAATGCGATCTGAATGAATGTTTGAATAATGATAACAATAACCGAAAAGGCAACGACATATAATGTTGTAAAAAATAATAAAACCCCGACAGGACCAATTTCCGTCGGAGAAGTAAGATTAAGCATAATAATTAAAGCTGCGAGTCCTATTATGCTTATTAAATAAATAATTCGGTTATGCTTCATAACCTCATTATATCATATCTAGTCGTGCCCCCAAGATTTTGGAGGGGGCGGGGGCTATCCGGCGCTAAAATATTCAACTATTGACCTGAGCCCTGATCCGCCATCCCTTTTTGACCGCTTCACTTAGTGTGAAGCATTGTCCTTGCTAGCGTTTCCCTTCACTCTCTTTTATATGATCCAATGTACTAATGAAGGATTTACTAACGCGCTCTACGCTTTTAGCGGAGCTCTAGGTAATTCCTAGGTGTAATTTATGGCTAGAAATTACCTTTTCGCCCGCTAAGTGCTATGGCTTATGCTTTTTCATGTTGTTAAATTACCTTTTGTTTTATGTTTTTGTTTAGTCATCTCGACTAAATTCATATTAGCATAAAAATTATAAAAAGGCAATAGATTTGTTCAATATTTTTGTTGTTATTTTTACAATTTACTCCCTATTCTTCCCTGTTCTAAAAAGTTATTCAATTTGTTGTAATTTTTACAATTATTCTACTGTTTTATGGCGAAAAATGATCATTCTTAATTGAAAAGATTTCCCTTTCTTGAGTTTTGGCTCGTATTATGGTAAAATTTAGTTAGTTGGGGCTGATCATAGCTTAGACGGATTATTAACAGATATCAAGCGTACCGATTAAATACCGTAAGTATTAAATAAGTGCTAAAAACACTAAAGTAGCGCATGTTGCTTACATGCCTGCATATGCCTAATTATTAATAGGCTGGTCCTGTCTCAAGGTTCCGTAGAGCCAGGATTATCATAGTACGGGAATACGGTTGCTTTAGTGGCGAAAAGCGGCAAGAGTTTAGCCATGGCGTTTGCTAGTTTCGTTTATTGTGTTTCTAGCAAGATTAGCCAAGATTCAAAACAGTAAACTATGTACGTAGAATGATATCCCGGTGATAGTTCGGACCCGGAGGCAGTATCCGGCAGCTCCACCAATTATTTTAAGTATTTAATTTAGATTTTATTTGTAGTTTCACTTACGCTAAGGAATTTGGCGTTTTTTAATGAATAGTTCAAACTTCCGTTCTCGTGACGAATATTTCCAAATACTTCTGGCCCGTAAAATGCTTATAAAACTTAAATTAAATACTCAAATAAAAGAAGAAGACCGGTAACTGCGAGGAAAACCGGTCTTCTTAAGTAGAGTGTGGAGTTATTTTGGCTAAATTTTTGTTTTTACCTCCTGAATAATTTTTTTATTCAGAAGCTACCTCTATAATATCGCGAAAAAATGGTTATGTCAATAGATTTTATGAACAATTTTTGTATAATTTTTGTAAAGTTTTCCACACCTTTTATGCTTACTTTTAGATAGATTAACCATAAGCTCAGGGTGGGGGGTTGTAAAAAATATATTGCCGTGATAATTAGAGCCCATGATAGCTAAAATTTATTCTATTGTCCCCTTTGGCTATGAGGGAAAAATAGTAGAAGTGGAGGGAGATCTAAATAAAGGTTTGCCCGCTTTTAACATAGTCGGAATGGCCAATAAAACCATTAATGAGGCACGCGAACGGGTGCATAGTGCCCTACTAAACTCAAGCTTCATATTTCCTAATAAAAAAGTAACAATTAACTTGGCTCCAGCCGAATTATTGAAAGATGGAACCTATCTAGATCTACCGATTGCACTCTCAGTATTGGTGATTTCTGGACAACTACTACCAGTTGATATTAAGAATAAGCTATTTATCGGTGAATTATCGTTAAATGGCGAGCTACGGCCAGTAAGAGGTATTATTAATCTAATTGAGGCCGCCAAAAAGCTTGGATTTTCTGAATGCTATGTTCCAAAGAAAAACTTAAGTCAGGCCGCGTTAATTTCCGGAATAAAGGTACATGGAGTGGATACTCTAACAAATTTATATCTGGCATTAAAAGGACAACATATCTTGCCAGTAGCTAACCCTAAATGCATTCTGGAATCGAAGCGCCCCAATCTCCATACTAACGCCTTGATCGATCATATCAGAGGGCAAGAAATCGCTAAGCGGGCGCTAGAGGTGGCCATTGCTGGGCATCACAATCTCCTGATTTCGGGACCCCCTGGCGCCGGAAAAACCCTTTTAGCAAGGGTAGCGGCAAATTTATTGCCGGATTTATCCCCTGAAGAGGTGCTTGAGATTACAAAAATATACTCGCTTGCGGGACAATCAGATGACAATGTGGTATGGGAGCGTCCGTTTAGGAGCCCGCACCACTCGGCGAGCCAAATTTCGGTAATCGGTGGAAGCCGTGGCCCAGGAGAGATTTCCCTGGCGCACAAAGGTATCCTATTCTTAGACGAAATATTAGAATTTCCCCGTTCTGTCTTGGAAGCTCTAAGGCAGCCATTAGAGGATAAGCAGATATCAGTCTCGAGAGCCGACCATAAGGTAGTTTACCCTGCTGATTTTATGCTAATCGCAACCATGAACCCGTGCCCATGCGGCTATTTGGGCGATCCTACTCACGAGTGTAAATGTACAGAAATGCAAATCCAGAACTACCGTAAAAAACTCTCTGGGCCGCTGTTTGATAGAATAGATATGGTAATTGAGGTTGAAAGGGTGAATAACGCAGATTTGGGACGTAAAAACAATGGAAAATCGATTCAGCACAATGTTGTAAAAAATAATATAACAGAGGCAATATTGCGGCAAAAACAGCGGTACGGACGTGGAGGTTGCTATAATAGTTCCCTTTCTTCTTTTGAAGTAACGAAGCTACTTAAACTCAGTCCTGAGGCAGAAAAATTACTTCTAGCCGCGTCAGAAAAATTAGCGCTTTCGGCTCGCTCCTATTTTAAAATAATTAAAGTGGCTCAAACGATTGCCGATTTAGATTTCGCTGGAATAATCGGCGAGCGCCATATCGCTGAGGCTCTTACCTACAGGAGCAAATAATGCTTTATTTCTACTATTTTTCTCTTGCTTTTTAGGGGGGAGTTTGATATAATGTTTAACAGGTTAATTCAAGAGAAGAAAGGACTACTATAAAAAATAATTCACGGACACGACTTAACGGAGACATTCGTTATCCTGAGGTCCGTGTAATCGGTTCTAATGGCGAGCAGCTTGGTATTATGTCGAGCCGTGAAGCCCAACTTCTGGCGAATGAACAGGGGGTTGATTTAGTGGAGATTGCCGCTAATGCAAACCCACCGGTCGTTAAGATCATCGATTGGGGTAAATATCAGTACCAAAAGATGAAGGAAGAGGCCAAAAATCGCAAAAAAGCTCGCGAAAAACAATCCGAGCTTAAACAGATGAAAGTTGGCTTAAAGATTTCCGATAACGACCTTAACATTAAAGTCCGCAAAATGCGTAGTTTCCTGGACGATGGCGACCGAGTAAAAATTTTAATAATCTTTCGTGGTCGCGAAATGGCGCACAAGGAAATCGGTAATGATTTGTTAAACAAAATTATCGGTTTGCTTGGAGAGGATGTCATTTTAGAAGGTAAGCCACAAATGAACGGACGTAACCTATCGGCTCAGGTACGGAAGAAGTAGTTAGTTTCACTTCCACGGCCCGTCGACTGTACCTTTGGGGGAAAATATTAACCATAATATAAAGGAACTAATTATGCCAAAATTAAAGACGCATAAAGGTACTGCAAAGAGAATCAAAATCACTGGTTCTGGCAAATTGGTTAGGGAGCGTGCCTTTGGCAATCATATCCTAGCCAAAAAATCCAAAGCCAGAAAACGCAACATGAAAACTGCTGCAACTATCAACGGTAAAATCGCCAAAAACGTTAAGAAGGCGTTAGGAGTTTAATCATGAGAGTAAAAAGAGGAGTCGCAGCACACGCAAAGCACAAAAAAGTTCTAAATGCCGCTAAAGGCATGCAACACGCTAGAACTAGAAGCTTTCGCCTTGGCAAACAAGGTGTAATTAAAGCTTTACGCTATAGTTACAGAGATCGTCGCAACAAGAAACGTGACTTAAGGGCGCTTTGGATTACAAGAATCAATAATGCCTCTAGAGAATTGGGTGTATCCTACTCACAACTAATTGCTGGAATGAAGGCTAAGAATATTAGCTTAGATCGCAAAGTTCTTGCAGATTTAGCAGTAAACAATCCAGAAGCATTTAAAGCAATTGTTAACACGGTAAAGGAGAAATAAAATGGCAATCTGTGAAATTACCGGTAAAGGCAAGATGTATGGCCACAACGTTTCCTTCTCCCAGCGCCATACACGCAAAGTATTCAAACCGAATGTTTCTAAGCGTACTTTGGTGATTAATGGTCAAAAAGTTAAGTGTAATGTGTCTACATCGGCACTACGCACACTTAAGAAAAAAGGTCTGATTGAATCACCTAAGGCTCGTGCCGATAAAAAGAACAAATAATTTATATGGTTTCAAAAAATCTCCTGATAACAGGAGATTTTTTGTATCTATAAATGAGAGCCTTCAGTAAGCCGGGTTTTGTAATTTTACCGAAGTAAAACCGGCAATCATCTATCTTGATACTACATTGCTATAGTATTCTAGCGGTGAGCGTGCGTCCCCGAGCAGGGGCTGATAGCACTCCTTGCAACAGGTAGGGTTTGCCGCCAAGTTACATCGCTATAACTTGCTGTGGGCTCTTACCCCACTCTTTTCACCCTTACCGTAAAAACGGCGGTTTGGTTTCTGTGGTACTTTCCCTATCCTTACGGACGGTCGCCGTTAGCGACTACCCTGCTCTGTGTTGCCCGGACTTTCCTCTTGGTAACCCAAGCGATTGCCTTTCAGGCTCTATTAGATTATATCATGAAAGAATCAAAATTACACCTTTCGAAGGACGGGTCGCTCGCGCCTGTTGACACAGGGCTCGCGCCCCTCATCCTCGGTCGTAACCTCCGGACACCCTCTCAGGGTGTTATTTTGATTCTTTTATGCGCCAACTCTGTCTTTGCCGTTGCGACGAGAAGCGTTATGCTCAATGTATTCAATAATCTTAGAAGCAACATCGCGACCGGTAACTTTTTCGATGCCAAAACCTGGAGAAGCATTAACTTCTAACACTAGTGGACCGCGAGATGAGCGCATCAAATCTACACCGCAGATATGAAGACCCATGGCTCTTGCAGCCTTAATAGCGGTTTTCTTTTCAACATCTGTTAACTTAATTGGAGTGCCCAGCCCCCCTTGGTGCAAGTTAGAGCGGAAATCATCATCTAACGAAGCTCGCTGCATAGACGCTATCACGCGATTCCCTACCACAAAGGCACGAATATCTGTACCGGCAGATTCCTTAATAAACTCCTGTAATAAAATGTTGGTCCCATCCTCGTTGTAGAGATAAAACGCCTGGAGTGCAGACTTAGCTGCTTTTTTAGTGTCTGCTAAAATTACGCCATTTCCGTGCGTACCAGAAGCAAGCTTGATAATAACAGGTAGCCCAATTTGCTCTATCAAATCGTCGATATCAGAAGTATTACGCGATACTAATGTTTTAGGAGTATCAACGTCATATTTAGCTAGAATTTGAGCGGCACGCAATTTATCTCTAGCGCGAGTGATCGCTACCGATGCGGCAGAGGTATACACGCCCTGCATCTCAAATTGACGGACCACAGCGCAGCCGTATCTAGTCATATTATTTGAAATGCGTGGCAAAATTGCGTCAAATTTTTCCAGTTTTTCCCCTTCATAGTATACGTCTGGATGCTTGTCGTCCAGTGAAAGGTAACAATTTTTATACTTGATGACCCTAACTTCGTGGCCGCGCTTTTTGGCCTCCTCCACTAGGCGTTTAGTGGAGTAATTGCCTGGACCATTAGACAAAATCGCTAGTTTCATGCCACTCCTTTCGTATTAAACTGTTCTTTTACGTATTTACGGTGAAAATATGAGGGGTTTTTCTTGAGCTCGTGACGTAAAGTAGTATTTTTAACGCGTTTTTGTTGGTTCACGGCGTTTTTTGTAATATCTACTACAAAGCCGCCCTCTTTTAAAGTATTCTTGCCAATCAGAATCGGGAAATCATTACGCTCACGATTGGCAAGAGTAAAAGATGTTGTGATTTCTTTGTGATTGATTCTAATAGGTAGTTTTATGAGGTAGCGAACTTGGCGATCGCCATAAGAAGAGCGGATTGCTCGAACTAGATATTTTGATGTCTCTATGATTTCGCCGGTATAATAGGGAGAATTCTCGCCAAAAAAAGTAAAAGACAGCTTTCCATCTTTCTTCATCTTTAAATTGGAAACCCAAATAGACGACGAATCAGCGCCGGTATCTATTTTGGCTGGGACTTTTTGGTGCCCAGCGATATCAATATATTCCGTGGCTCCAATAACCTTACCCAATAGTTTTTTCCCTAATATCATGTATAATATTATACCATATTATCGATAAAAAAGCTATCTTTTTAAGATGTCGTCAATTGCCTTGTTGGCTTCGTAATCAGCTACCACATTCTTGCTTCTAGGAACGTGAGTAAATGATACCGCCTCAAATTTAGATATTTCCTTCTCTACATCCTGAAAAATAGGGATGATATCCTGATTCTTGATTGAAAAAATTCCGTTTAGTTGGTTAGCCACCATTAAGCTATCGGACAAAAATTTGACTTTCCGATAGCCGAGCTCTAGAGCTCTGGATACGCCTTTTTTCATAGCATAATACTCGGCAACCCTTGAGGTGGCAAAGCCAATAAATTCTCCTCCCTGTTCGATGATATGGCCGTTTTCGTCATGGATACAGTACCCGATACCAGATGGCCCAGGATTACCACGCGAGGCTCCATCCACATTGACAGTAACCGAATTGGCAGTTTCTCTGGACGATGCACGATTGGAAACAGTTTTGCCCTCTTCAATTTCTATTACCGACATGCTTGCTTCGTCTAAAGCGATATTGGCTTGATCAAAATTTTTAACATATTTATATGCGCTGTACCTTTGATCTGGATTTATGTCGCCTTCGGCGCTTAATTCATATACAATATATAAATTACTCAGTTGACTAGAACCTTCTGGGGCCATAAAAGTTACTACATCTTTTAATTTAACCGAGGTTGCGCTGAGTCCGGTATATTCATTTAAAGAGCGTGCCATAGCCTCTTCTGGTTGTTCACCAAATTTAATTTTACCAGTGGGCAATTCCCAAAAAACTGGGGACTCACTCCGTCCACGGTTACGTTTAAAAATTAACACCCCCTCTTCGTTCTTGATAATACCAACTACTCTGATTCTTTGTTTCATGCCCACCTTCATAATGCCCCGCTAACCTGTTTTCCCCGTAATATATACAAGGTGGGTAAAATCTTATGCGATACATCCACGGACGTATGCCACGAAATCCCTAGAACATGATTATTCAGGAAAATCATGCCGTTAGCAGGGCTAATTTAATTATATCACATCTTAGACTAGGTTACCTATATTTAGTGTCCGACGATTAGGTAAAAGAAGTCTAGGATACCCTGCATGCCGTTAACCATCAGGTGAGAAAAAACTTCTCCAAACAATAGAATTAGAATATATACTAAAAATACGCCATATTGCTCTATTCCGGCTAATACATTACGGACACCATCTGGAGAAATGGCGTAAAGTACGCGAGAACCATCAAGCGGCGGAATGGGGATTAGATTAAAAATCATGAAACCCAAATTAATCAAGATGGCCTCAGAGATAAAGAATTCGGCTACTTCGCCACCGGAGCCATATAATAAACCAGAAAAGTGACCAATCAAGAAGAAAATGAATGCTAAAAGAAAGTTAGTGAGTGGCCCAGCAATAGCTACAAGTGCCATACCCCACTCCCTCCATTTAAGATTAGAATGATTAACTGGGACTGGTTTAGCGCCGCCAAAAACTGGTGCTTTTAGCAAGAATAGTATTACTGGGACCAGGATGGACATGTATGGATCTATGTGCTTAATTGGGTTTAAACTGAGTCGGCCTGCATCTTTAGCAGTACGATCCCCTAACCAATAAGCAACTAACCCATGAGATAACTCATGCAAAATAACTGAACCAATAATGATTACTAGGACTAATAGTATTTCGATCATTTAATTTAGTACTATGACTTCTTTAGTGGCGGGTAAACTCTCTACGCCTTTTATTTTTAATTTTTTCTCGGTTCTAGCGGTAAGTTTAAGATCGGTAACCATAGCATCTACGTTCCCCATTGCAATAATCATCTTGGGTTCAATTTCGCGAATGGCTCGCACGGAAGACGTACAAAGGATATCGGCCACTATGTCATCGAGGTTATCTTCGATACTGCCAATAATGCCGATGTGAACAGAGTTAATCTCTACGTCGTAGATAGTTTTGCCAGACTCAGTAGCGATTCCTCTGATAGTAGCATCGCCAATCTCAAATTCACCTGGCCCAGTTATTTTACCAACAGACAACCCAGCGTCTATCACGGCGTCCGCGATATTAAATTTAACAGTGGCTTTTTTAGTAACAATTGAGATTTCGTCTGGATTTTTGGACTCGATTTCAAACATACTACTCCTATTCTTTTATTATTTTATCTGGATCTATGATTTCGCTAATTTCCATCTCTAAAATATCTAGAACAAAGCGGTCGCGAACGCTTTTGCGATAGGTAAAATCATCGGGGGACATAATCACATAATTGATTGGCTTTCCCTGTTTTTTCTCGACCATCTCTGCCCATCTAGTTAGTTTTTTGGTTCTGTCATTGCCGATAATAAGTAAATCTACTCCGTCTTGCCCTGGTAAGCGATTGGTAACTACCAACGCTTTAAGGTATTTTTTAACCGAACGACAATGATCTTCCCAAGTTGATTCTTTGATGTCTTTTTCGCGGGTTGAATCAATTTTTTTCGAGAAAATATCAATCATGGGACGGAAAAATGGATGTTTGCTATTGGCCGAATAATAAACTTTGTTATCGAAAGTTTCGTTTTTGATGATGCCTATACTTTCTAGATTTAATAATTCTCGGCGCACCGAGTTGATTTGCTCGTCTATTACTCTAGTCATTTCCCTTACATAGAAGGATTTTTCGGGATTTTCAAAAAATAGTCTTAATAATTTAGCGCGCGTTTTAGAACCGAATAATTTTTCCGTTGGAGTGTTAGTTTCTTTGCTCATCTTGTATATATTTTATCACGAATGAACAAATTTTATCAAGCTCGAGCCAATTTATTTTCTTATTTCTTTTAAACCAAGTTATCTGGCGTTTAGCCAAATGCCAGTCTTCATAAAAACATTGTTCTTTGGCGTCTGATAGCGAAAGTTCTCCATTTAGGTATTTCCAAGCGTATTCATAAATATCACTCTTCATGGCGCCAAGACCCCAACCATATTGCTGCGCAAGTTTTTTAGTCTCAATGAATAATTCTTCACAAAACATTGTGTCAATTCTTTTACGAAGTCTCTCTCTAAGTTCTTCTGGTTTACAATATATTCCTACTAGTAGATAATCGCCTTTTATCTCTGTTCTGTCTGAACAACTTTTTTGTTCAATGTCGCCAATTTTATTACCCGTAGGGCCTTTGAAATGATAATCGTAAATTAGGGCGTCTATATATAAACCGGTACCTCCCACGATTATAGGGACTTTATTTTTTGCTTTAATTTCCCTAATTTTAGTTTCGGCATATTTTTTCCAATCCGCTACAGTAAATCTTTGGTCTGGATTTACCAAATCAATGCCGTAGTGCGGAATACCTTGCATTTCTTCTTTTGTAGGTTTAGCTGTACCTATATCCATCCCCTTATAAATTGCCCTGGAATCGGCGGAGATGATTTCTCCACCGATTTTTTGGGCAATTTCAATAGAAACGCCTGTTTTTCCAGAGCCTGTAGGACCTAAAATTACAACTGTGGACATTTTTAGCTTAATTTCTTTAGATAAGCGGTGAGTTTGTTTAGCTTGATTTTTTCTTCGCCGTCACGAAGCCGGATAGAAACAATTTTTTCTTCGGCATCTTTCGGCCCTACCACCATAACTGCAGGGATTTTCATTTCGGTGGCGCGTTTAATTTTCTTGCCTAGAGAATCCGCAGAATCATCTACCGTATACCTTAATTCATTATGTTTTAACGGCTTTTCTAAGATAACATCGTCTAGAATTTTAGTAATTTCGGCTACATATTTACCGACTTTATCATTTACGGTAACGATTCTTACCTGTTCGGGTGCGCACCAGAATGGGAACCAACCGCCAGTATGCTCAATAAATACCGACAAGAATCGTTCTATGGAACCTAAAGTGGCGTGATGAATCATTACGGGGCGTTCTTTTTTACCCTCACTATTAGTAAATTCCAAGCCAAAACGCTCTGGTTGGACAAAATCCAACTGAATAGTGGCTAATTGGTGTTCTCTACCAATGGCATCTTCAGCCATAAAATCAATTTTTGGTCCGTAAAATGCCGCCTCCCCCTCTTGCTCAAAATAGTCTAAATCGTTGTCGATTGCGGCCTGCTTGATCTGGTCTTGAGCCATAGCCCATAATTTCTTGTCGCCAAGATATTTGTCTTCGTCGGAGCGATAACTCAATCTAGCGCGTAATTTTTGCATTCCTACAGTGCCATACAATTCTTTAACAATGCCTACTAGACGCTTTACCTCATCTTTGATTTGTGTTGTCATACAGAAAACGTGGGAGTCGTCCTGAGTGAGCGAGCGGACCCTAGATAGACCACCGAGCTCGCCGGTTTTTTCGTCGCGATAATCCGTGGTAGCCTCCATATAACGCACTGGCATATCTCGGTAGGTTCTGGGGCGAGAAGCAAAGATCTGGGCGTGATGAGGGCAGTTCATAGGCTTCATGGCAAAATCTTCTCCGCTAACTTGGGAATGAACCATAAAGAGCTCATCGCCAAATTTAGCATAGTGTCCAGAAGTTTTATAAAGGTCAGTCTTAGTAATATGTGGAGTCCAGACTTTTTTGAAACCTTCCCTACCGCGTAACGAGAGCGAGTAGTTAGCCATTAGCTCACGGAGCTCTGTACCGCGTGGCGTAAATAATGGCAGCCCTGCACCGACTAAATCGGAAAAACAGAATAGATCCAGCTCTTTTCCAAGTTTACGGTGATCTCTAGCCTTGGCCTCTTCCTGTTGCTTAACATATGCGGCAAGTTCATCTTCCGTATTAAAAGCTACACCATAAATCCTGGTAAGCATCTCACGTTTTTCGTCACCACGCCAATACGCACCGGCAATACGAATAAGCTTAAAAGCGCCAATCTGGCCTAAATCTTTAAGGTGCGGGCCCTTGCAGAGATCTGTGAATAAATCTCCCATATCATAGAAAGATATCTCAGCATCTTCTGGGAGTTCTTCGATTAGTTCGATTTTGTATTTTTGTTGATGATCACGTGCCCAGTCCAAGGCTTCGCTTTTGGTTGAAAGACGTTTGGTCATGGGAAGTTTGCGCGAGATAATGCCACGCATTTTTTTCTCGATCTTAGCCAAATCCGTATCAGATAATTTAGTATCTCCAAAATCAATATCATAATAAAAACCATTATCCACGGCTGGCCCAATGCCAAATTTAGCATCTGGGTATAAAGCCAACACGGCCGCCGCCAAAACATGGCTCAAGGTGTGGCGCATTTTCTCCAAATTATCCATTAATTTAACTCCATTTATTTTCTATAATTATAGCATAGTTTTATCTTATTTAAGCTTTTTAACGGAACCTTTGATTTTGAGTATTTTGCCCGCATTCCTAATGGCGTCTTCAAAACTATCATATATTTTGATATTGCGACCCAAAACATTCCCTAGTTCGGCTTTAATATCACTAAATTGAGAACCGGCCAAAATCACTTCCTCTGGTTGAATATTTTTACTGGCGATAAAACTACTGATGGTGGACCTGATTTCGTCTTCCTCTAATTCTCCGTCATCAATTTTATTAAACCAAGAGTCAACCAGAAGAGTAGCGCTTTTTCGATGAAGTTTTAAAACGAAATAACGAAACCCTAGAGTACTAGCAACCGCTTTAGTAGAAAGAATTAAGATATCACGGTCAACGAAGGTGTCAGGTTCTTTTAGGTTTAGTCCGATAAATCTTTGAGAACGATATTTTTTACTAAAATATTTGAGACTAGTGAGCGTAAGTAAATGGTTGGCAAAAATAATCAAGTCTACTTTGCCAATGTATGGGCGCAAAGCCTTAATTGCCATTTCTCTCGCTTGCCTGGCACTAGTTAATATTTTATCGGCATTACGCCAATCGATTACACGGATAACTTTTATGACTGGTATTTCCGCTTCCAGCTTATCGGCAAAGGCCTCTCCGCCATAGCCACTATCAAAAACCACAACCTTTAACATTTTTATATCCTTTCTCCTCCGCTTAAGTGATTCTAGCATGAATCTACTGAATAAATATTTTGTAATTTGAAGATATGGGACAAATGTCCCGTAACTTTTGAAAAAGTGCAAAAAAATAAGTCCCGTTGGGACTTCTTTTTATTCTGGTGGGGGTTGATTCGCCAGGTTTTAACAGCTTATAAGGAAGATATCTAAAGATATTTAGTCATATATGCTATAATAAAAACATAAGTCTAATTAAAGGAAACACAATGGAGCAAGATGTTAACACTGTGGCACCAACAATGCCAGTAGCAAATAATAAACAAAAGAGTGGCAATGGGTTAAAAATTGCAACTGTGATTGCGTGCGTCATGGCAGCCTGCGGTATTGGGTTTAGCGTGTTTCAAACAATAGAAAACAATAAAAAAAATGAAGAAATCAATACGCTAAAAACGGAAATTTCTTCTCTTAAAGAACAACAAAATCAAATTACAGAAAAAGTTCAAAGCGGTAGTACTACTATAGTTTCGGATAGCATCAGTGATGCTGATGCCAACAATGCGTCTTTTTCTGTTAAAAAGTATCTTGAACCGGAAGGATGGAACGTCCGCTTTGCCTACCCCGATGGTGTAACCGATATACAATATGGTACTAACGATAATTACGATGGTGCACTATACATATATAGTATTACAAAGAACGGAAAAACTTATGATGTTGATATATGCGGCGGCAAAGATGTCTATAAACAATACCCATTTTTCCTAGGAAATGTAGACAGATGGAATCCAAATGGTTCACATGAGTCTTGGGAAAAAAGTCCTGCAGTATATAACGGTATGACTTTATCATTAACAAATGGCGACTACGAATATTATGTAAATACTCATTATGGCAACGGCTGTGAATCTGGTGAAAACACGCCAGATTATGTCGAGGCTCTTAGCATCTCCAAAACATTAATGGATGGGATTGAAGCTAAATAATAGTTGCCAATACTCCTTTGAATTCAGAAAATATTCAGTTAGTAAAATAAGAAAGCACCTGCGAATCTAATTCGCAGGTGCTTTTATACGATAAGACTGCCTTAGGGATTTAACAGACGAAAGCATAGAGGTAAAATACAATTTTTGACGCATTTTTGCATAAAAAATGGCATAAAAATAGCCCTCTATTTTGACGAGGGATTTAACAGGCATTTATAGATTACAGAATAGTTAAAAACACTTTTATAAACCGTTTGGTGGAGCGGGAGGGGAGCATTTTACATAAACGCACCCTTGAAGAAGTCTATAAATCCATAATCCAAGAGGTGAATGAGGAAATAGATTACTGGTATTATCTTTTGGAGCCACAATACAAACAATATCTATTAAGAAAA
>JAFQXV010000014.1 GCA_017406775.1 Candidatus Saccharimonadota bacterium
ACTGCGCCATATGGGCCAGAAACAGCGATAGCTGGCAGTTTACCAATTGCGTCTTTTGGCTCATATAAATCTGCCGCAAGCTCAATGCCGAAGTGATTCTTAAAGGTGACCTTTCTGTGGTTTACTTTGTCGCTTTTTATGAATACTTTATCCCATTCGTCCGTTAGTTGTAATGCCATAGTTAATCTCCTTTTAAAGATATATTATATATAATTATACCATCAGACGCATATTATCATTGACATTGTAAGCTCTTAAGTAGAGCTTTCGCATTGACATTGTATTTCTTTTATTTTCTCCATTGTCATTGTTCTAAGCCTCTATGGCTCCAGTAAAGCTATAAATCCTTAAAAGTTCGAATGGAGCGAAGCGACATCCCTATGGAGTGCGAAGCACGACATCCCTATCTCTTTGCCTGCAAAAGTATACCTCAGAACTCGCACGGCATCAGAATAGGGTAGTCCTTTTTAGGTATAACCTTGATTTTTGCTGTGTATTCGGGGTGGTCAATACACCAGTCCACCACCATGCATAACCGAGCAACAACGTCTGGTCGCCCCTCACCGCATAAAAAACGCCCCGCAGGGCGTATTTTTATTTTGCGTACTCAACTGCACGCGTCTCTCTGATTACATTTACTTTAATCACCCCAGGATAAGACATTGTAGCTTCAATCTTATTTGCAATATCGCGTGCTAACTTTAACGCCGACAGATCATCGATTTGCTTAGGTTCCACGATCACCCTAATTTCCCTACCAGCCGAAATCGCATAAGCTTTATCAATACCAGGGAACGAAGTTGCAATATTCTCTAGATCTTTCATTCTTTCCGCAAAATTCTCCGCCGAAATATTTCTAGCGCCTGGTCTTGCAGCGCTCATGGCGTCTACAATCTTTACGATAATTGCCTCTGGGGTCGTTGCCTCAATATCATCATGATGCGCCGCAATCGCGTGCACTACTTCATCTGGCATACCGTATTTCTTTGCAAGCTCTGCACCAATATCTGCGTGTTTTCCTTCAATCTTATGAGTTACCGCCTTCCCCATATCATGCATCAAAGCCGCCGTTTTAGCAATTCTTTTATCCGCGCCAATCTCCTCTGCGATCATTCCAGCAACATGTGCCATTTCCACCGAATGTAGCAATACATTTTGCCCATAAGAAGTCCTAAACTTTAATTCCCCCAAAAGATGTACCAACTCACGTGGAATACCCACAATTCCTACTTCCCTTACTGCATCTTCACCAGCCCTTACTACTTCTTTTTCAATTTCTTTTTCCGCTTTAGCCACTGCGTCTTCAATCGATGCCGGGTTAATTCTTCCGTCCTTCATTAAACGCTCCAAAGCGTATCTAGCTACCTGCCGTCTAATCGGATCAAAGGATGACAACACTACCATTCCCGGCGTATCATCTACCATAATATCTACCCCAGTTACTCGTTGCAAAGCCTGAATATTGCGACCCTCCTTGCCAATTATTCTACCCTTCATGTCATCATCGGGTAATTTAAGTGCAGTAATTGTACGATCCGCCGTAACTTCAGAAGACATTCTCTCCATTGCAGTCAAAAGCATTGCCTGTGCCGTTTCATCTATATCATGTTTAATCTCTTTTTGTTCTTTCGCAATCAAACCTACCAAATCCTGTTTAATATCATTTTCTGTCATTTTCATCAATTTATCGCGTGCATCCTGCTTTGATAAACCAGCTATTTTCTCCAACTTCTCATGCTGTTTGGTTCTAATTTCACGAATCTCGTTTTTAAGTTCCTCGATCTCTTTTTCTTCCTTAATTAGCCGATCGGATTTTTTCTCCAGTTGATCCAATTTAGAATCCAGCGAGATCTCTCTTTCCGATAAACGATTTTCGGTCCTCTTCCATTCCTTTCGCCTATCAGCCTCTTCCGCCTGACTTTTTTCAGTGATTTTAGCAGCTTCTTTCTTAGCGTTCAAAACAATATCAGAAGCCTCACGCTTAGCTTTACGTACTAAATCCTCCGCTCGATCTTTTCCCCCGTTCTCCTTACTTTTATTATATGCAAAAATACCACCAGCCCCAGCAGCTATACCTACTACGGCGGCAATAATTGGGATTGCTATTTCCATATTGCCCTTTCTAGTTGTTTTTGTCAGTATTTTCCTTATACCAACGTTTTAACAAATAAAATCAAATTAATTAATTACTTCCCCATCCTATTATAACACAATTTTACCATCATTTTTAAAATCTAAATTGGCACTCTTGACTAACGAGTGCCAAGGATTTATAATACTAAATATGGCAAAACGTGACTATTATGAAATTCTTGGCGTCTCTAAAAACGCATCCGATGATGAAATCAAAAAAGCTTTTCGCAAGCTCGCACTTAAATATCATCCCGACAAAAATCCTGGAGATAAAGAAGCTGAAGCTAAATTTAAAGAAATTTCCGAAGCCCACGAAGTTCTAAGCGACAAACAAAAACGTGCCCGCTATGATCAATTCGGCCATGCCGGCGTCAATGGCGCAGCCGGCGGTAATCCATTTGCTGGCGGAAACCCATTTGAGGGTGGCAACTTTAACTTTAATGGACAATCGTTTAATTTTGATTTTGGCGGAGGCTTTGATGATATCCTAGGTAGTCTGTTTGGCTTTGGCGCTAGCGCTAGAAGACCTCGCCGTGGCCGCGATTTACAAACCTCCCTAACACTCACCTTCGAGGAAGCTATTTTTGGCACCACTAAAACCATCAGCCTGAATGGTAAGTCACTTCCTGTAAAAATCCCTGCTGGCATAGATGATGGAGTGTCCATTCGTATTCGCGGCGAAGGAGGTGAAGCTCCCGAAGGCGGCGAAAAAGGCGATTTATATATTCAAATTCGTGTTAAACCACACAAGCATTTAACCCGCGAAGGCGCCATTATCCTTTCCGAAGAAAAAATCAGCATGATAGATGCCGCCCTAGGCTGCGAAATAGAAGTAGAAACCGTCGACGGTAAGGTTACCATGAAAGTTCCCGCCGGCACCGATTCAGGCACTCCATTTAAGTTATCTGGGCACGGCGTACCTTTTCGTGCTGATGGCGATCGTGGTCCACACATTGTCACAATTCTTGTAGAAACCCCTAAAAATCTCAGCAAAAAACAAAAAGAACTCCTAGAAGAATTTAAAGACGCCAAAAAACGCGGACTATTCCGTTAAACTACTTCCACAATTATCAAAGGAATATGGTATTTCCTCCGACAAAAAACCAATACCATAAATATACTGCTCCTCAAAAGCCCGTACAATTTCTTCCTCCTGTTCCGCAGATACTTCCGTACATATACATTGAGTTTCGCACGACAAATAACTATAATTAATTCTAAAATTATCGTCTTGCGGGTTAGATACAAACGAAATACCCACATTTTTATAACCAGGTATGGTATAGTCATTTCCTCGAATCAAATTATAGACTATTTCTTTTTTGATGTATTCTTTATCATCCTTGCAATCAAAGCCATCATAAATTAGCTGGTCATCTGGTAAGCATAAAGTAACAGCCTTGTAATCTGGCGAAATAAATTGATTTTCAAAATCATCACTCCATACATATATCACCCTGTACGACTGCTGAATATCTGGAATATCTGCAATAAAACTCACATAATTCACATTCATGTTCTCATATTGTTTTTCAATTAGAGAATTACTTCTGATTAAGACTCCGTGTTTTTGCACATTCCCAGAATCAATCGTATTTCGTACTACCGCCTGATAAACGCTATAATCAATTTCTTTTTTAGCATCCTCTGGCAACGATTCAATTTCTTGCTCTAATCCGGCTACACTAGTACTCAGTACTGGCTCTTGAATCTCAAAAACTTTTTGAAAAGAAATAAAAATAAAAATTATAAACAATATTTGCAAAACTACAAATACAGCGATTACAGGATTTATAGTTTTCGTTTTTACTTTATCCTCGTTCATTTGTTTATGTTCCCCATCTTTAATTTTCCATCCGTATAAGCATACCTATAGTTACCATTAGTCATTTCATCTAAACTCTTCGTGTGGACACTCGGAGCATAATAATAACCACAAGACGCCTCACCAATATATACTTCATTTTTATCTTTATTCACTCCTAATACCACACCGGTATGGTTATAACTAATTGTGCTAAAAATCGCGTACGCCCGTGGCACCCTCCCCCCATCTTGCAATTTATTCGAAACATCATTTATCAAATAATTTGTATAATCCCAGCCGTTAACCGTGCCCACCACCGGTCCCAACTCTGTGTAGTTACCCAAAAACCATTGCGAAAACGCCACACAGTTGTTTAACGTGCCGTGTGAACAGCCCACACTATAAATACGTCCATTGCCAATCACCGTGCCGTTAGTAGTATTATCACCGTAATCACCAAATTTTTCCTTTGCTGCCTCCATAGCATATGGTTTCATAAATTCAACTGCTTGTTCGTACGTCATACCACCGTCCACTAAACCATTAGAAGTAGAACGACACACACTGGTTCCCCCGCCATAACATCCGTTATACGTTAAAGCTAAAGCATGCCAAGGCTTTACAGTACTATTCATCGCATCACGGTTCACATATATCCCATCCCTAATACTGTCGAACAATTCAGCATTGCTTTTTGCATCAGCCTTAGTATTCAGTCGTTCATCGCCGTTAAAGTATTCTACGCCACTTCCAGCTGCGCTTTTTACCTTATCGTATTTTGACGTATACATAGACGGATCGAAAAGATAAATCATGTCCTTTTCTTTATTATAATGATCTAACATCATATAATGCCCGCCAGACGTGAATAAAGACCCATCACTGCCGTCAACCAAAATAATTAACTTCTGACCACTCTCCAGTGCTTTCACCATATCATCCCAATGATCACCGCCACCATCGAACAACATTTCTCCAGACATATCCGTGAAGGCACTCAAATTACTACCAAAATTACGCGCCGCCGAAGCATAGCATGCGTTATAACCGTCCGATCTAGTTGCTGCTACAAAATCCCTAAAAACATTCTCGTCGTTGTAGCCTTCGCTAGAAAACATATACCATGCCGCATAGAGAGACATAATACCGCACCCATTCCCTGCCATATTATAATTCTCCCCACCACACATCTTCTCATCCTTAAACGTACCACTACCCTGATTATAATCATGCAAATGCGAAAGTTTTTCTAAATAATCCCGTGAGCTATAATCGGGTGAATTCCTAAGCAAAACACACTTGCCAGCCACACTACTAGATTCTTCATCACCTTCATCACTTTTTACTCCTATCGGATGTTTCCCGCCAATTGCGATATTCTCGTTTTTTGCTAACTCAGCCGAAGATGGCCAACCTTTTTCCTTCCTTATATCTGCAATAGTCCCATTAATATAACTTTCTACTATTGTTAGTAACTATTTACATTATTGCCATCACTAGAAGGCGCATATACTGCAATAAAGTCATTCAAAAAACCTCTTAGGTCAAAAGAATTTGGATTTAAGTTATTAGTAAAAGCCTTGTCATAATATCCATTTCTTGCGATATATTCCCCAGCCCAATCCTTAATCATGTTGCCAATCGAAGCATATTGCGCCCATTCTCGGCCCGAAATATATGGTGTTCCTACGCTATTAGAACCACCGCTGCCTGTCATACCTAGCCAGTTATAATATTTGTTATCCTCATACATAGATACTGCTACACCTGCCGTCCCCACACTAGATTCCATTACCATCTGTGCAAATGCTACTTCCCACGGCGTTCCCCACTCCCTCTGCATTTCCATAGCAAGCTCGCCATATTCTCTTACCACTTTTTCCAAGCGTTCACTACTAGATTTACCAACAATCAAATTATCATATTCCGGCGTACCACTGCTACCCTCGCAATTTGTGGGATCATAAAAAATAATATCATTCTGGGAATAAATATCTAAAGCACTGTTGTCAATTGCTTTTACCGGTGTACTCATCAACATCAAGACTAGCATCCCAATACAAGATATCCTCCTTAAGAATTTATTTCTCATAATTAATTATATAGTCCTCCGGATTATATCCTCTGTCCTTTATCATCGCTTCAACTACATCTCTCTCGTCTTCAGTTGCACCCGTAACTCCCAAGCAATAATAATCATCACAAGCTAAATCCTGGTCAATTATAATCTCCCTGGATTTCCCAGTTAATCCAGCGTATTCATATTCGATAATTGGTAATACTTCTCTAATAGATATTAAATTCGATATTTTTTGAGCTTCTTCTCCCCCAATTTTTTTCATCGCATCAAAATCATCTTGATTTTTAGCATAATATGTCTTATTTTCCGCTATTGGTATTAAATATTCATAAACCTTTGTAGTAGTTTCTGAGTTTAAATCAATTTCTATGATTTTATCTTCAAAACCTTCTGCCGAAATCACACCGCTCACTTTCCCAGGAAACATCTTATATACACCTTGTCTAAATTCACCATCTTCAATTCTAAGTACTGCTGTCTTCGGAACTAGCATTACGTCCATAACTGCAGTTTTACTCGCATTAATTAGCGCAATTACGGCTAAAACCACTACAACGGCTATATCGATTATGATTATTCCTATTATTACACTTCTCTTCTTCATTTTTTATCATTTGGATTTGTAGTTATCAAACTCTCCTCTGTCTCGGAAGCAATAATCTGAATATGAACGTGATTAGCCCCCGCAAAAAACAATCCCTGTCCCACCGGAAAATTAGACAACCTACGTTTTTCTTCCTCTGTCAACTTAAACACATCAGACAATATATCTACTGCCGCCACCGATTGTTTCAAAAGTAATTGCATGGAAGAGTTCCCCACGATTGCGCGCCCCATCTTGGTACTCATAAAATCTTCTACATCTTGCGTAATCGTAGTAAGCCCCAGGTAATATTTTCTAGCTCTTTTTGCCAAACTAAACAAAAAGTTTGCTGAATCTTCATGCTGCATTAATTGCCAAGCCTCATCTACAATTAGAATCCGTTTTTTCTTTTCTGCCCTCACAATATTCCAAATATGCGAAAGTACAATATACATTGCTACCGGCCTTAACTCGTCTTCCAAATCTCTAATATTAAATACTACCATTTGATTATTAATATTAATATTAGACTGCTGCGAGAAAATTCCCGCAAAAGTACCCGTAGTATATTTACGTAACCGATTAGCCAAATTAGGACCAGACCCTCCCATATGAAGCAAAGTATCATATAAATTAGCGATTGTGGGTGGAGTAGATTGATGTGTAAGTGGATCAGATGTAATTCCAACCCTCGCATAAGTATCAATTAAGGCTTGGTCTAAATCAGCTTCTTCGTTTGCCGTTAAGGCTGGCACCATCTGCCCCCCAGCAGACATTTGATTACCACCTAACATTAACCTTAGTAGTCCATGTAAAGTTACCAAATTTGCCCGCAAGGCATCATTCGCATCTTCGCTATCCACCACCTTAGGCAAATCAAATGGATTAATCCTTACATCAGAATTTAGCGACAATCTAATATAAGAACCGCCCACCGCATCGCATAGCTTTTGGTATTCGTTTTCTGGGTCAATAATCAAAATTTCCGCCCCCATCATCATAGAACGCAAAGCTTCCAACTTTACCGTAAACGATTTACCAGCACCAGACTTAGCAAATACTACCATGTTGGCATTTTCCAAACTAAATCTGTCAAAAATTACCAAACCATTATTATGCATATTAATTCCATACAAGATTCCCTTATCCTGCGTCAAGTCTGCAGAAGTAAACGGAAACGATGTAGAAATTGCACCAGTATTCATATTTCTTCTAATTTGTAATTGATCCGTACACTGCGGCATTACCGAATTTAATCCTTGTTCCTGTTGTGTATTGGCCACTTTAGAAAAAATCATTTGTTGTCCAAAAATTGTTTCAATTTTTTGTTGTACAAATTTCATCTCATCTAAGGAATCCGCCCAAAGCGTAATATATAACCCAAATCGGAAAAACCTTTCTGCGCCTAACTGCAACTGGTCACGCAATTCTTCCGTATCTGAAAGCGCCGCTTCAAGCTCAGGATCACGTACCTTACCCTTTTCCGCATTTAAATTCATTGATGCCTCTAGCTGAGTCGCTTTTGTTCTTAAATTTTTCATTACTACAGCAGACTCAACCGGATAAATATACATCGACACATCAATTACTTCATCAATATTAATAATCGGAGATAGCCAACCAGTGTAAAGTGAACGCGGATAACCATACACATATAATGTTCGACCATACTTATTTCCTAATCTAAAATAATCCGAATGGATTTCAATCGCCGAAGGAGAAATTAAATCCCTAAGCGTATTGGTCCCCTGCTCAAAAGCTTGTTGTATACGCGCTGCCTCCATCGCCTCAGCCTGTGCCGCAAGTTCTTCTGGAGTTGGTTGTCTTTTTCTAGCCATTTTTCTCTCCCTTTTTCACATACATCGTTGCAAGCTGTGAAAAATCCACTAAAGGCTCTCTCACAGCCGTATCTGGATTGTTGAAATTATAATATAACTCAGCCAACTCTTTAGTGTTTAATCTCACCGAATGTACACCGATCTGAAACAAACCAGACATTACAGAATCAACCCTGTTATTTAATTCCGTCACAGCCTTATCGTAAGTTAAACGATCAATCTTAGTTACTGTTGGAGTTTTCGTTTTACCAAACGACTTAAAGAAATTCTTAGTCTGTTGTAAAACCTTTTCTGCATCTACTGATGTATAGTATGGGATCACTATAAAGAACGATTTATCCATAATATTAGCCGCCTGAGACAACACATCGATAAAATTAATATAATCATCCATTAATACACCAAGCAACATATTATCATTATTACGCCTTATTTCAGTCAGCTTTTCAATATACGGACCAATATCAACTCTTTGTGACCTTATTAAAATTTGAGTGGTAAATTTGAGAGAATTCAAAAAATTCTGATACGAATATTCTACTCCCTCCCGTTCCGCATCAGACATCAAATCAAAATTAATCGACTTACAAGCCACTACCGCCCTAAAAGAACCATCCTTCATGATTACCATATTATCTCTAAGCTCAGATATCAGTAACGTAGATTGCGTAGATGTTGGCGACTCCTTATTTGGCGAAATTGGCGCCGCCTGGTTAGCCATCATTGCAGCTGCACCCATATTAGCAGCTGCAAAATTTTGCTGCATCGGAACTTGCATTGGCGCCTGCATCGTATTTTGTCCTGGCATAATTACCTGAGGTTGCATTTGTTGAAAATTAGAATCAGGCATGATCATTTGCGGCTGAGACACATTCTGCCCAGGCGTGACCATCTGCGGCGTATTCTGATTAAAAGCTTGTTGTGGATCCATACATTAATGTAACGAAATAAATACTTCGCCATCCTCCTTTTCTTTTATACGGTTAGCCTCTTTTGCAATTGTCGCAACAGAAAAATCAGTATTGTTAGCTAATTCTATTATACTAGGTTTTGGCATTTTTGTCTCGCTTTTCGCTTCTGGTTTTATCACTTCTGCTGGCTTGTTTTCCACCACCTTTTCATTTTCCGCTATTCTATTCTCAACAAGAGATGACGCATTCTGCATTGTGCGTTCATCATTTAGTTTACCATTTTGATAAGAAACTACACTGTCATTAGAATTAGTTTTTTTATTAGTATCTTCTATTGCTTGCCTCATCTCCTTTATTACTTCCTTATGTCTCTCAATTTCATCCCTTGCAATAGTCCCCTCTAATCTCTCAAAGTGTCCAGTCTCAAACATGTCACTTGTCGCATTCGCTTCGTCAACTAAGTCATCCTGTACCTTGTTTTGTTCATTCGTATCACTAATCGCTCTACCTCTAGAATCAACTATTTCTGCCAAAAACGAAAGCCTATGCGTAGCTTCTTCACCACTAATTTTGCGCGTCTTATCATCGTCTACAACCTTAGGTGCAGAGATATCAATGGTTGATTCTCTTTGTCCAGGCGTCCACACTCTATTATGTGGTTTTAAATAATATGAGACCACTGCCGCCAAATATGTCTCCATTGGCTGATCTTTTTTTAAAGGTAAAGCCAGCGCCGCAAACAGCAAAATAAAAGGTACTGGAATAATCGCGAGTAATGGAAATAACTGAAAAAGACCTACCGCTAGAGCAATTAACCCACCGGCTATCAAAAGATAAACGAACTGTCGGAAAGAAAACGGCCCGATTAATTTATCGTCTGCCTCAACGTCTTGAGGTACTTTATATTGCGCCATATACTATATATTATAGCATAAGCCTAGCCCATCCTTAAAATATTGAACCTTCATTAGTTATTGTTCAGCGTAATCCAACATTTCAATCGCATAATTATAAAGCTGCTCTTTGGTCACATTGAATCCTTCCCCTACCACAAAGTCTTCAAACTGTCTTGCAACCCAGTTAAGCTCATCATATCGTTGACAATACCTGGTAAAGGCCATTGCAAAATCATCGGCCGTTAGGGATCTATTGTAAATCTCATACACCTCCGCATGATGATTAACTCCAACTGCAGCACCCCCTCCCTGTCCAGCAGGATCATTCGCATTAAATTTATTTCGTACCTCCTTTAGATAATTAGCCCCCTCTTCTTGAGCATAAGGATCTACCCCAACTTCTCTACCACATCTATCAATCACGTCAAACAAGTTACCCCAGCTTTTTGCTACTTCAGGCTTTTGATTATCAACAATATTTTGTGTACTTTTTCTCGTCAAAGCTGGCATCTTCTTAAGCGCAGGTTTAATGAACTTTTCCTTTACTCTATTCATTAATTCCTCACGCGTAGCTTCCTCTGCTGGCACATCTACTGGATTTCCATTTTCATCATATCTTAAGCCCTTAATTGGTTCGCCATCAACATTCCTATAAGTTCTAAGTAATTCAGTTGGGAAAACTTCCTCCCAGTTGTTAGGATCCAGAGCTTTAGCAAAAGTCTCGACCGCATCTCTATCCTGCACGTTCCAAGCCCCCGGCTTAGCAGTTTTATTGATACTGTCTAGATATGCTAGCACCTCCTGTGTATAGTTCTGGATATACCCTCTCGCCACCATTTCTTTTACCATTGGACTGTAAGCTGCATTTTTCTCTTTAAATCCAGACAGTGCTCGCGCAATTGTAGTTCTATACCCATCAAGCCCAATATTTTTTAGCCTTTCGTCATTACCTACAATATCGCCAGGTTTTACACCGGCCAAAATCCCATACAAGTTATTAATCGGATCATTAATTGGCGCGTCAAAATTCGTTAATAATTCCTTAATCGCCGCTTTATCTTTCTTATAGATCCTTGTTACAAACTGTCCTGAAGCCGGATCAATCCAATCGTAGTATGCTTCACCATCTTCATCGTATTTATCCCAAAGAACAAGTCTATCAGGATCATTCGCAAGCAACCAACCACGTACTTCCTCAATTCTTCTTCCATTCTCATCCACTGCGTAGCCATCGGAGTCGGTTTTATAATTAATGATCATATTCCTAAATTCGTTCTTCATGTGTGGATATTTATTCGCAATAATATTAATATCGCGCCTCTGGTTACTTTCTACCGAAGCAGCCTTTGCGATAATCTTACCTAAAACTCTTGTCTGCCCAGTCTTACCTAATCCGCCAGCAGATGAAACAATAAAATGTCGATATTCACTAAAATCATCCTCTGGCGCATTCGGATCGTGTCCCTTCACCGCATCCAAATACTTGCTGACCAAGAAATTCAAATCAGCTTCGTTATCATTTTCCGCCGTCATCTGAGCGCGTCCAAACTCAAGATAATTATTAGCACCAGTCACGGCTCTGCGATATTCGGCATCAGTTTTCTCGATATTTTTGAGAGCCGTCCGATCGTTATTTTTCTCGGCAACTTTAACTTTACCCCTTGTTTCCTTGCTTACATAGTAATCACCATAATTACCAATAGCATGCGCGGTATCCATCGTCGCAGTTTCACTAGCCAATGTAGAGTTAGATAAATCTTTCGCCAGCTTTGTATATTTATTCGGTTTCAAGAATGCCTTAGTATCCTGCGCCTTAGATCCATCATAGCCAGCTCCAATCTTCCTTTGGAGTTTAGCATTAATCTCATTTTGACGAATCTGAGTTAAAGTTTTTGTCCTCCACTCACGTTCAGCCGTTCTCTCATCCATTTTTCTTCTTATTGCGCTAAGCGGATTTTTCCCATTCAATAGGAATACTGCATTAGTATTTGCCCGCTTTGATTCCGCCCAAGCTCGGTTGCCAGCCAAAGGCTTTTGCGTTAATCCACGTATGCCGGCATTTACGCTCTCCAGCATCGTACCAGACATCCTCATCAAACTCCACGAGAATATTAATGGAAAAATCTGCACCGCTACACCAAGCAACACGCCAAACATCGAATCAGCACTTGCCACGATTGCAAATCCAGCCAAATTCGACGCGCCAAAAAGTAGACTAAACATTGGATAAAATACCAACATCTTTTTGAAAAGATCTTTCCACTTTCTAAATAGATTTTCGGTATTCGGCAAGATGTTAGCCACCATAGCCAGTGGAGATATCATTACTAATAGTGCCACTACAGCCTGACGTAAAGCAATTGTTATAACCCCGGACACCATCGCCACAATCGCGCCTAATACCGTCGGAATTAACATCCATATCACACCAGGCCCGCCCGCAATTGCCACTCCGCCAATCGTTAAAGCCGCACCGCCAGCTACAGCGCTAAATAAATCTGCCATGCTCAGCTTCATTTCCGAAGCCGTCAACGCCGTATTGGACGATACTGCAGATTCTGCAATCGTCGCAAATAACCCTCTTAGTCCATCGCCAATTATATTAGATATATCTACGGCTAGTGAACATATCACAAAGCTTAAATTCACCAAAACTGCCGCAATAATCAATTTTGGTAATGATTTCTTAATACCGTAGTTAGTTATCCCTAGTCCCGTTATCTGGGAGTAAATCACAATCAAAAGAAAGATAATAAATACAATATTCGTGATTCCTCTACAGTATTTCCATACTTCATAAATTGGCGAGCCGTCCTCAGCCGATACCGGATTAATTACTAAGGCATCTTCAATTATCCCATATAGAAAATCCACTGCTTCGGATATTTTTCCAGTTATCGGACAAACAAACCATCCAATCGCGCCCATACTTCCCTTACAGCTGTTTTCTGCGAAACCATCACTGCTAGCAGCAACCTCGTTTTGGTTAGTATTTTCATCTTCCACCGCTTGCTCAGAACTGTCCACCTCAACTACTTGACTCGACGATTCATTCTCTGTTGGTACGGCATAAACAGTCTGGCTTACAGAAATGTTCACAGATAATAAACCAAACAAAGCTACAAACACGAAAAAGAACCCAAAAATGGCTTTTTTTAGCTTATTTTTTAGTTCCTTTATTCTGATCATAGCTAAACCGCCTCCCTTCTAGGCGCGCATATAATTATAGCACACATAAGCATTTTTGTCAATAATAACAACCCTATTTTACAGTTAGTCAACATTATTACTTAATTATCAAGCATAATTACTTTTCAGATTTAAACTGTACTTTTCCACACTTTATGATAATATAAAACTATGATCAAAAGAACAGTTCTAACGATTTTTTCTACTATCATCCTAAGCATTTCAATATTTTCTCCAGTCTTTGCCGCTCCTACCTCCTCTGGTTCCACCTTCAAAGGTAATTGCAACTACATCCTAGGCCTTACTTCTTGGGATTGTGGTGTAGATATCTCTAATCAAGAATCTCTTACTTCAGGCATAATTACTATAGCTGCTAATGTACTAGTAGATCTTAGCGTTATAGCCGCATACCTAGTTTTAGGCTATGTCATATATGGTGGCTATCAGTATATGTTCTCTGGTGGAGATGTAGGTAAAGTAGCTACTGGAAAAAAGACTCTAACTCAAGCCTTTATTGGACTAGCTATTGTAATGTTGTCTAACGTTATTTTAAATGCCATCAGAATTGCTCTTGGTGCAGACTTTACTGGAAGCGCAGCTGGTAAAACAGATCCAAATACTATGATAACTGGAGCTATTCAGTGGGTAGTAGGAATAGCTGGTATTGTTTGTGCTATCTTTGTAGTATATGGTGGTATTTCTTATATTACATCTTCTGGTAACCCAGATAAACTTAAGAAAGCTAAGAGTGCTATCCTTTATGCTTTAATTGGTTTAGCTATTGTAGCCTTAGCTGAGGTTATTACTGCATTTGTGTCTAATATAATTAGAGACGCCGGAAACAGTAATACTTCAATAACCAACAATATAATAATTTCAAAGGAGATCCATGAAAACAAAATTAACTAGCTTATTTTCAACCATAATAATTATGGCTCTCGGTTTTTGTTCTGCATTCGCATTACCGGCATCTGCTGTGGATTCTATTTGCGATCAAACTGGCGTCCCAGCAGAAGTCCAAGCCGCCTCTGGATGCAATGAGGGCACTGCAGGCCTAGAAGAGGCCATCAGAATCATCTTAAATAGCGTTATTGGAATAGCAGGACTAGTTGCCGTAATATTTATTATAATTGGCGGAGTTAAATATATGACCTCAACCGGCGAACCAGGTAAAGTTCAAGCCGCTCAAAAAACAATTCTTTATGCCGTCATAGGATTAGTAATCTGCGCATTAGCTTTTGTGATTGTAAACTTCACAATTAACGTCATATTAGGTCAAGGATAGCAATATGCCTTCAACTTCTAGCAAAAGCAATCTTGCATTATTTTTAAAAAAATTATACAATAATATTAAAATAACTATAAAGGATAATAAATGAAAAACATTATTTCACACTTAGCAGTAGGCACACCAGTTAACGAAGTTGGTGATGGTAACAGTGATCTAACTGGAAATATTACTACCATCCTCAATGCGGTTATCGGCGTCTTAGGTATCGTTGCCGTAATCGTAATCATCTTAGGCGGCGTTCAATATATGACATCCACTGGCGAATCTGGCAAGGTTAAAAAAGCCAAAGATACCATCCTATACGGAATCATCGGTTTAGTTGTCTGCGTACTCGCTTTTGCCATCGTAAACTTTGTCATTGCTAATATTCTTGGCAACTAATTATCAATTTAAACTCCGTCGTCCAGATGGAGTTTTTTGTTCTCTGCAAAAATCCACCGTAAATTATTTGCTACGGTGGATTTTTTACAATTTCTTATTGTACTTCAATCTTCTTTGGTGCCTCAGTCTTTTCCTTCTCAAAAGTAATTGTTAACACGCCATCCTTTAGCTCTGCCTTTACGCTATTTTCATCTTCACGCACTTGCACAGGTAAAGCAATCGTACGTGAAAATTCGCCCCAATAACATTCTTGAATATGCCATCTTGTGGTTTGCTCGTCTTCACCACCAGACAACACACCAGAAATAGTCAAAATGTTATCGGAAATACTCACGTCTAGGTCTGACTTAGAAATTCCTGCGGTCCTAGCCTTTACCACTAGTTTATCGACGGTCTCATAGACATCTACAGCAAGCTGTCCTGGAAAATCGTCGGTGTCGTTTGCCCACTCATCTTCTACTGATTCGCCTGGTTCTGTATCACCGATTTCGTCTTCTATGACTTCCTCTTGCACAGCAGGAGCCGTAATCTCATCGTCTCCCAAGAAAGCCGCGGCTAAATCGTCTTCCATCAGCAAATCGTCACTGTTTGTACGAGCCATATTTCCTCCACACTTTATATTGTTATGCTTTATTATAAACCATGTCTATAGTAAAATCAAGAGAAATATGGGTTTAAATGTAAAAAATACAACATTAATTGGAATTTCAGATTTAATTGCTCCACACTCCTGTAAAAGTTGTGGTACCGTCGGCAAAGCATTATGTGACAATTGTAAAAATTACATCATGATCAACCACCAAAATATTTGCCCAAATTGCAAAGCTATCAAAACCACCCCAATTTGCCCCAAATGCCCATCACTACCTCCTTGTTTTATTATTAACGATCGCTCTACTATCATTGGCAATTTGATTCATGATTACAAGTATAACTCCATTCGCGCCCTTTCTTACCCGATTGCAGAAATATGCCGAGACATCTTACCGATTTTTGTTGGCAACGTCTCAATAGTACCACTCCCCACTATTTCTCGTCATATTCGCGAACGTGGTTTTGATCATATTACTAAAATAGCCAGAATAATAGCTCACCCTTACCAAAACTGGAAAGTTGAACCGCTATTAATTCGCGCGAGACAAACCGTCCAAGTTGGAGCCAGCGAGTCCGAACGTCTGTCTCAAGCCAAGAAAGCCTATCAATTAAATTCTAAAATCACTATAAATCCAGATACAACCTATATCCTTTTTGATGATGTCTGGACTACTGGCGCTAGCATGAAAGCTGCACATAAAATCTTATCTAATGCTGGCGCCACCAAAATAGTCTTCTTAATTCTGGCAGTAAGTCGCACTAAAAACTAAATCAAATTACTTAAGATTAACGCCGTCTCTTCTTCATCAGATGGCAACGCGGATATTACGAAGTTTACAATTGCAAATGCCAAGAATGCAATAATTAAACCAATGATTGCATAAAGTACTGTATTTTTAGCATCAGTAACCTTTTTCGAATCTCCACCAGAAACCACATATTTAATACCACCGATGATTAGCATAATCACTGCAACGATACCAACGATATAAAGAATTGTATTGGTAACCTGTTTAAATACGCCAGTATCCCCAAACAAATTAGCCGGACAACCATCGCATCTCGCCGCCTCTGCCCCCTCTTGCAATGTTAAAGCGGATACGCTAGATACGCCAGTTAACGTAAACACGCTAACCATTAATACTGATAAAAATAATTTAAATACGTTCTTCATGGCTTGATTATAGCACATCCTCCAAAAAAGAAAAATATGTGGTACAATTATCTATACGGAGGGTTACCCAAGTGGCTGAAGGGGACGGTTTGCTAAATCGTTAGTCTGGAGTGATCTGGAGCGGGAGTTCGAATCTCCCACCCTCCGCCAGAATAGGGTCAGAAGAGCTTGCTCTTCTGAAACTATTCTGAAGGAGGGGCAGATGATTATTTATGATCTCCCAGCCTCCATTTTCCGCTACCATTTTCAAAACATGCTATAATGTACTTATGAAAAACGAAATTTCATGGGAAGCCGAAGAATACATTGTCCAAAGTCACAATACCGTATGGTATATCGGCTTATTTATCATCACTGTGGCACTTAGCATACTCGCAATCTTTCTTGGTTGGTGGACGTTTCTAATTTTAGTAATCCTAAGCGCCATCACGATCTTAATTTCTGCTCTGCGCCCACCACGTAAAATTAAATACACCCTAAATCAAGATGGTCTTTTAGAAGGCAACAATCTTCATCGGTATGACGAATTCCGCGCGTTTGGCATTTTAAAAGAAAATTCCAATTTTTCCGCTGTGCTTCTTCCCAAAAAACGTTTTTCTCTTAGCGTAAAAGTATATTTCCCTGGCGGCAGCGGCGAAGCAATAGTAGATGCATTGGGTGCACATCTTCCCATGGAAGAAGTTAAACTAGATTTTCTAGATAAAATAGTCAACTTCTTGCGTATTTAAAAAACATGTGATAATATAAACATAAGTATAATATAAAGGTGGGTTAAAATGGACCAAAATCAAACTGTAGACAATGATCTACAAAAAGCAATCGACGATATTACTAACACAACCAATGTGGATCCTGTTTTTTCAGATCCCGTAGCTGCCCCTTCTTCAGTGCCAGAAGGTGATACTGGCGAACTAGACGAAGCTGTAGGTCCTTTTCCAGAACCACAAGTAGCAGTAGTTCCGCCAGCCCCAGAACCAATGGCACCATTAGAATCTATGAATATTCCAGAAATTAATAATCTTGCCATGCCACCACAACCATCTCAAGATTTTGCACCCACTTCTATGCCAGCTCCAGAAACATTACCACCTGCACCAGCGCCAGAAATTCCAACCACTACCGTTCCAGAAACTCCAACCACCACACCAGAACAAAATAAATCTCTCAATATGCACCAAATTAAGGAAGCCGCCTTACGCGATCTTATCCCAGTACTAAGTAACTTAAAAATCAATGCTTCCCAAAAATTTAATATTTACAAAGATATTTTTGAGGACCTACGTGATTATTCTGTTCTAGAACCAGCTTATAATGCTGCCAAAGAAATCGTCGACGACACCGAACGTGCCGAAGCTCTTCTTTACCTAATAGAATCAATTGACAAAATGTAACATTAAAAATACTCCCCCTTAATAGGAGGAGTATTTTTTTGTTGGTCACTAATACATCATTTCATTGCCGCCAGCAGCTGGTTTTTCTTCCGGAATTTCACAAATTAACGCCCCCATCGTTATAGCCGTAGCAGCAATAGAAGTAGCATTCTTTACCGCCTCTTTAGTAACCTTAGCTGGATCAATTACTCCGTTCTTCTTCAAATCTATCAAACCCTTGTCTGGACTCATTACATTAACCCCCATACCAGCCTTCGCAGATTCTACTTCCGCCAATAATGCCTGTGCATTTAATCCGGCATTTTCCATAATATGAACAAACGGAGCCTTAAGGGCATTTTTAACAATCCTAGCTCCCGCATCGGAATCATCCAACTTACCCGCTACGTTAACTAGTGTAACACCACCACCAGTTACAATGCCTTCAGATAACGCCGCCTTAGTTGCCGCCACCGCGTCATCAACTCTAAATTTCTTTTCGTCAATTTCGGTTTCTGATGCACCACCAACCTTGATCACCGCAACTTTACCAGACAAAGCCGCCGCTCTCTTTTCAAATTCTTCACGTTCATAATCAGATTTTGCATTGCTAGCCTGTGCATGGATCAAATCAATACGTTCTTTTACAGCCTTAGCATCGCCAGCGCCTTTAATTATAGTGGTTTCATCCTTAGTAGCAATTATTTTATTTGCAGAGCCAAGTACTTCCAATCCAACTTCTTCCAGTTTAAGACCTTTATCTTCTGAGACCACAGTAGCATCAGTCAATATTGCAATATCTTCCATGATTTCTTTTCTACGATCGCCAAAAGAAGGAGCCTTTAGCACCAAGGAATTGAATACGCCTTTAAGTTTATTGAGTACCAAAAGTGACAAAGCCTCACCAGAAACTTCTTCCGCAATAATTGTTAAATCTTTCTTTCCAGCTTGTGCGCATTTTTCCAAAATCGGCAAAATATCATTTGCTGCTGATATTTTTTTATCAGTAATTAATACCAACGGTTTATCAAAAATTGATTCTTGTCTATTTACATCAGTTACGAAGAAAGGTGAAGAATAACCTTTATCATAACTAAAACCTTCCACGATTTCCTGCTCCATTTCCAGACCTTGTCCAGCTTCCACTGTTACTACTCCGTCTTTACCGATCTTAGAAATAACCGCCGCAATTAATTCGCCGATTTTCTCATCGCCAGCCGAAATAGTAGCCACTTCCGCAACTTTTTTATCATCACCATCAATTTTCTCAGTCACTTTATCAATCTCTGCCATAATTTCGGATCCAGCTTTTTCTATACCCCGCCTAAGCTCCATCGGATTCATACCAGCAGCAATCAGTTTATTTGCCTCGTTTAGAATATTATAAGTTAGTACCGTTACAGTAGTTGTACCGTCACCCGCTACTTTATTTAATTTTTGGGCCGCAGTTTTGATTAACTTTGCCCCCACTGCTTCACCTAAACTATTTTCATCCACAGGTAACTCCACAGCTTCCGCTACCGTTACCCCGTCATGAGTAATCACTGGCGCACCGTACTCTTTTTCAATAATTACATTCTTGCCTTTAGGACCAAAAGTTACTTTAACTGCATCGTATAATTTCTTTGCACCAACTAAAACTTTTTCTCTAGCTTCCGTTTCATAGTAAATTTTTTTTGCCATTTAAATCCTTTCTATAATGTCGCCAAGACATCCTCTTCTTTTAGAATAATATAATCTTCCTCGTCAATCTTAATCTCCGTAGTAGAATACTCCTTAAAAACGATTTTATCTCCAGTTTTAACCGACTTTACTTCCGGCCCCACTGATTCTACTACAGCATACGCCGGTTTTTCTTTAGCTTCGCCAAGCAAAATACCAGATTTTGTCTTTTCTAGTGGTTTTTCTATCTTAGCAACAACACGATCTTTTAGCGGTTTTAATGTCATTCTATTATCTCCTTTTCTACCATGATTATAGCACAAAAATTAGCACTTGCAACACTTGAGTGCTAATTTGTTAGTGGCCCAAGTCGCTCTTTTACTGTCTCAGTTAAATACATGATATTTCTACCGACCTCCCTTAACTTCTCCTCACTATAATCACATTTTTGCCACTCCATAATTACCCCACATACTTCCAAAGCATAAATATTAAAAATCTTATCTGGCACATTAATAAAAACTTCGCCAATCATGATTTTCGAAGCCATAATCATTTGATAAATAATGCTATAATTATCTTTTTTTGCTACCACCTTAATTAGCTCTTTATTATTCATAATAAATATTAAAGCCCAATAAATTACAATTTTAACCCCTGTTTTATTAATCTTAGCGCTCATATCTTTTATGTAATATTCAATGATTAAGTGTTCATAATCTGCCAAAATACAAGTCACGCCATGGTGATGCCTGTAGAAGGTAGAACTAGAAATATCTATCTTATTGACAATTGTATTAACTGTTAAATCAAAATCCTTCTCCGCAAATAATTTAAAAATCGCCTCCTCCGTTCTCCGGAATCGACGATCTTTCATTTTTTCTAACAACGTCCCACTCGTTTTAGTCATCTTTATTTTTTAATAATATTCAGACTTTGATACCTTTCATCTTTAAGATTTTTGTCCTTCATCCATTCATCCACGGCTAGAGCGACCCCCGGCAAAGTTGGATTATCGTAATCATGGATCAATATTATCCCCTCATCCACCATTCTGTCCCACACTAATCCTAAACTTATCCTTATTGACTCATAAAAATCACCATCTAAAAACGCAAAAGCAATTTTTTCTGGTAAATCTTCCTGGGTTAAATCCTGAAACCACGCTTTCTTAATTATCGGAACTTTTAATCCCGCCCTTAAAAATCTTGCTTTAACTTCTCGCTTAGTTACGAATAGTTCCCCCTCTTTAAACTCTTGTCCCATCGCAGATTCATCTTCTTGCGCCTTTTTTGGCAAACCTTCGAAAGAATCGTAAATCCATAACTTTTTACCAGATTTTTCCAAAATACTAGCCAAAATCAACGAAGTATCACCTTTATAACACCCCAATTCCACAAAATCGCCTTCCAGTTCGAGACACCGTTCTGCAATCTGTGATATTTTTTTGGTTTCTAGCTCAGAAACTTGGTCATTATTCCACGCCATCCAGCAGTTCTCCTGCCTTTTTAATCATGTATGCCGCTTCATTGGTAGGAATTACGTAAATAGGTTTATAACCATCCTTTGCCACGTTTGCATAACCTTTAGATTTATCTAGCATCACATCGTTTTTGGCTTTAAATCCCATGAATTCTAATTTACTAATAATAGAACTTCTTACTGGAATAGAACGTTCACCAATTGTCGCTGTAAACACAATCGCATCTACGCCTCCCATCTTAGCAGCAAACTCGCCAATCTTACCAGCAACACCATCAATAAACATATTATAAGCTTTAGCTGCATCTGCTTTGTCCTCTTCGACTCCTGCAATAATTTCACGCATATCATTCGACCCAGCCATTGCAATTAGTCCCGATTGCTTATTCATCATTTTTATAGCTTCTGCTGCACCAAATTTTTCCCCCAACAAAGCCCCTATCGTAGGATCAATTGAACCAGTCCTAGTAGAAGACATTAGACCTTCCAAAGGTGTTTCCCCCATAGAAGTATACGCTGGTTTCCCATCCATTAAAGCAGTTACTGAACACCCAGAACCTAAGTGACACACAATCATTCTTTTCTTCAGTAATCCAAGCTCCGGAATCCGATCCATCATATAGCCATACGAAGCCCCATGCGCCCCCCACCTTCCAAGGTCAAACTCTTCAATAATATTTTTTGGCAACGCGTAGTCAGTATCTTTTCTAGAATCCTTTGTTAAAGCCTCAGAATCAGACATAATCATTACTGGCACATTCTCAAATGTTTCTTTAGCGTTTTTAATTCCTCGCACCGTACCAGGTACATGCAAAGGATTCGTCACTTGAACTTTTTCCAGCTCCTTCATTGTCTGATCATCCACGATGTGATTTTGAGAAAAATACTTACCAGCCGCAACCACTCGTACTAAAATTCCATCTAGTGGATGCGCTTCATTGATAAATCCCTCTTTTTCAAAAATAACTTTTGCCTCTTTGAATGCATCATCTAAACTATCCCACTTCTTATCTACGACTTCCTCCAAACCATCAGCACGCGTTATCGTGCAAATAAATTTTTTCTTCCCGTCTTCTTCTATCCCCTCAAAATAAAGAGAACATACTTCATCCTCGCCTTCGTAAAGCGAAAACTTCTCACTGCTTGAACCAGAGTTAAGCGCCAGAAAAATCTTTGTAATGTTTGTCATAAAAACTCCTTTTCTCTATTATATCACACTAAATAATTACATATTATTTGCACTAATAATCACGTCTTTTGGAATATTCGGATATTTTGAGTACTCAAAATAGAGGCTTGGCTCCGTCACAATTTTCCACGAATTATTATCTTGTTGTAAAATTAATCTAAACGTATCTGTCGCCAGACTCCAGCGATCTTTTAATGGTTGCTTTATTGTAGTTACATACCAAAGACCATCGCTTTCTAGCAATTTGCCAATCATAATTTCATAACCATTTAACATCTCGCCGTAGTGCGATTTTATTATATTGTGTAGCTCTTCCTTATATATATTAATATCCTCACTACTCTCCACTGCCTCTTTTTCATTATAAAAAGTATCGCCAGCCACATATTCCCCATCATCCGGTTCGGCTTCTTCGTAATTCTTTATGCTAACCGCAATAATATTAGAAATAATTAGCCCAATTGTTAAAATACCAAGACCAATAATCGCAGCTTTATTATTTTGCCAAATACTTCTAATTAAATCTCTAAAATTCATCTGTCTCCCCCTGTAAATGGATTAACAAAATTGATGTATCTAATATTATATTCCGCTGATTCACACTCGCAAAGATTATGAATTACCGTTAAAGCATTTTTTCGATCCGTTGCATCTATCGCAGAAATCTCTATTACTGGAATATCCGATCCTTCCTCGTAAAGATAAGAAATATTAAGATTATCGGATGCGTACGGTAATACTGATATTAAAGGGTATTTATTTAAAGGGTTAGCCGACGCATTTGCTATCGTGGCTAAATATTCAGTAATATATTTATTTTTATTACGAACTTCACTTATAACTCGATCAGGAATATCGGCTTCTTTTAAAACGTCTTCAGTATAAACCTGACCATTATACAAAATATCATATTCATTCCCCTCCTCCTTTACAATCAACAAGGAGCTATCACCATATTCATCCGCCGTAATGCTTGTCACTAAAATAATCGTATAGTCACCAACTTTTGATATTTGATGCATTACATAATCATCAACATCAGATTCATATTCATCTTCAATTGTTTGCATTAATGTAGCATCTATATCAGATCGCAAAGCCTCTTCTTCAGAAATTGAGATTTCTTCCTGTGTAAGATTAGTTACCAGCAACACAACTAATGGCACAATAATAAATAGACTATAACAAATTATTAAACCCCACCTAACCAATAAGCTTCTTCTTTCCTCTATAGTTATCATATATTATTATTTTAACATAATCTTCATTATATTTAATGACCAAACCACCAAACTGAAGACCCAGCCCTAAATAGTTTATATAAATCATCTTCAGTGTAACCAATTGAAGAAACTTTTACACTTGGAGCAGAATCTTTTACCCAATACTTACCATTTTCATATTTGTAAAACATAATTGCGTGACTACTACGTGTTCTAGTTGGCCCACCAGTGTTTAACAAAAACAGTGGACGAACACCATTCTTTTCAAATATACTCGCCACTATCATGTGCCCACTTTGTAAATGACTTCTTAAAGTGCTAATTTTACGGGCATTAGCTTTACCAGTAAACACTTCACCAGACCTTAGACCGTACAATTTAGGAGCACTTTCTCGTAATGCCCACCAGTTAATATCATCACTATGTCCATTACCATAATCATGCCATCCAGATACCTCACTCTTTATTTTTTGTGACACTGCCATTGGAGTAAGACTCTGATCGTTATTTAATATCGCAATGGCCATCGTTGTAGCTATTAAACCACAAGCCGATGTTGCACCAAATTTCGCAGAGTCACACGACCCACTACACTGTCTAAACATTAACGATTCACCCCAGGAATTTAGCACTGCACCAATCTCGGCTGTCGCTCCTTCAGTATTTCTAAATACATGATAACCTTCATTTATATATTGAGAAATATCCGACGCATAATCTGATGTTGGCCACCACTGACAATAAGAAGCCGATGCCATCGGACTACTAAATCCAATGTCACCAACATATATTAATACATGTCCAATAGTATAACTTGGGCATGTAATCCCCGCAGCATTATTACAAATAATCACATCGCCAGGCATTGCATCACTGTTATTCTTTATTTTAGATGTCACATCATCCCATTTATCAGATTTTCGCAAATATGGTACCTGATCATAAGTTCCGCTAGGTACATAATCTGTATCCCATCCGCTTTCGTATATCAGATTATAAACAAAAGAACCGCAATCTTTTCCAGCCAAGCCACAAGCGCCCGCCCCCGGATGCTTTGTATGCTTCATTACATTAGCATAAGCCGTCTTAGGAGTATTTAATTTACTATTAAAATCTTCGTAGGCCCATTCCTTTACTAGTGCTTGCAAACCACTTGCATCCTTTGCTACATATGTAGAGCAAGAACCCGTACTATCACCACAACCTACTGCACCGAATTGCGCCACCACCGCCTGGCCCTCTGGACTATTAATATATTCAGTTAAAGAGTTGATAGAATTCTTCATTCCATCAATCGTACTATATCCAGGACCATTAGAGTCACCCTGCACCCACACTGGACCTAAGGCCTTTAGATATTCAAATGGATCAGTTTGTTTTAGCGCAACATCGTAATACCCATTATGAATCGTTTTTCCATACAGCTCAAATCCCTCACCCAAATTAGTGACATTGGAACCACCACCAGTACCAGTGCCAGGGTAGCAGGCTATACCCCAGAAATTATTATTACCACACACCGCTTTAGGATCTTCATATCTACCTTGTACCAATATAGCAATCCACGGAATTCCATAAGCGTTACCAGTCCGATAAGCCAAATCACCATAATTTTCTAACAATGTCTTCATAGATGCATTATCACCATCCCCGAATGTTAGCGGTCCTACCTCGTTTGCTTGTTTTTCAGCATTTTTTGCACCAGATATACTATCTTCATTTGTACTTAAGTTACAATCGCTTCTACTGAGTGCCGCCTGTACAAATGGCCAAATATTACCAGTATCATTATGATTATTTATACCCGGTACGTGCATATGTGCTAAAATTCCCGTCGCCTTTTTAAAGGCACTTTCCGTCATTCTTAATTTATTCACATCTCCCTTCCAAGATACAGGAGTTGTCAATGGAAGATTAGCGCCATTAGCACTCCCCCATTTGTTAATAGCTGTTAATAGTTTTCCTAAATAATTCCAGCCATCTACGCTTATTTTAGAAAAACAATATTTACTACCAGTATAATCAGTACCGTCTATTATGCATTTAGAAGTTTCACTAGGGTTATCCGGATTATCTGCCTGAAAGCCAAATCCCACAATTTCTATCTGAATATTATCCATCACATCAGCTGAGTCCACTAAAGCTCCAGATGGCACGCTTATAGGATAGTGTTGTGATACCTTTTTATTTAATAAATCAATCGTAAAATGCGCGGCTGCCCTCTTGTCGCCATATGCCGCCAATCCCGCCGTCTCACCTTGAGTATAGTGAAGGATAATTTTGTTTGGTTTACCACCATCATATTTAGTATTAAGAGCAGGCGCTTCTTCTTTGGTGTATCCCTCCATACCCCCAGTAATCCAGCCTTCCGTGCTCCATTCTACATTACTCGCCGAATCATCCGACTCAACCGTAGTTAACCCCACTGATTGGCTACCGCCACATTGAGATTTCATACTATCGCTCCAAGTTTCCGTATTATCCCATCCCCAGCATTCCCAACCACTATTAATATTACCACCTGCAGCACTTATCATTTCCGAACACATTCCACCATTTTTATACGGCGATGAATCATAATCTAAATCTTTACACTCACCGCCATTTTCATTATCACTATTCACCCATAGACAAGAGAGGTGTCCTCCCGTACCAGCATCTCCACCCGGATACCAAGATGCATTTCCAGTTGCAAAATTTGTTACGTTACTTCCAGCTAAGGCCTTCTCTATCCATCTTTGCTCTCTTTCCGAAATACTATGACTACCAGAACACGGCTGCCCTCCCCTAAATGCGCCACATAAGCCATTTAACCAACCATTCAGATTGCCATTAGACCTGGCTATCACCTGGTTCATATAACCTTCTATTCCAGCCAATGAGTCATTTTCGTGCGACACCACATACATAAAGTTTTCTTTATCTTTGTCGGATGCACTATCCCACATCGCCGTTCTCAGCTCAGCTAATTTAGTACACCCGCCCTCCGCCGTCGTCATCTTCCTCGCCAAGCTAGAACCTCCATCACACGGGTCATAGAAATAAATATCGTTTTGAGAAAATATCCCACCTAACCCATTTCTTTGTAGATAATTCCAGTCCGCATAAACATCATTAGTATTAAAGCCAAACAGGCATAAAAAACCGAGCAAACATAACCCACCAATAAGATTCTTAGCCTTCACAATTTTAATTATAACACGATTTTCCGCAAATATTCACCAGTAGGCGTTTTTGCACTTTTGGCTAATTCTTCCGGCGTGCCAGCTGCTACTACCATTCCACCTTTTTGTCCACCTTCAGGGCCCATATCAATCACATAGTCTGCCGATTTAATAACATGTAAATTATGTTCAATTATAATCATCGTGTTTCCGCCGTCCACTAATCTATTCAAAATCCCGAGTAACCTTTTTACATCATCCGTATGTAAACCTGTAGTTGGTTCATCTAGAATATATAAAGTTTTACCGGTAGAACGTCTTGCGAGCTCAGTAGCCAACTTAATTCTTTGTGCCTCACCGCCACTAAATGTTGTAGCCGGTTGCCCTAGCTTAATATAACCCAATCCTACCTCTTGGATCGTTTTTAATTTGCCTGCAATCGATGGGATATTTGCAAAAAACTCCACCGCCTCATCAATTGTCATATCTAGCACCTGTGAGATGTCTTTACCTTTATATTTAATCTCCAAAGCCTCTGCATTATATCTCTTACCGTGACATTTTGGACATGTCACATAAACATCTGGCAAAAAATGCATCTCAATCTTATTTACACCATCTCCCTGACAATTTTCACATCTACCACCTTTAACATTGAAAGAAAATCTACCGGCTTTATATCCACGCACCTCCGCTTCTGGTTGCCCCGCAAATAATTCGCGAATTTGCGTAAATACACCAGTGTATGTAGCTGGATTACTTCTCGGCGTCCTCCCAATCGGTGATTGATCAATTACAATTACCTTATTAATATTTTCAATTCCGTCAATCCTTTCATGCGTACCAGACACCGTCTGCGCACGATGTAATCTCGCCAATAATTCATTTGCAAGTATACTATTAACCAATGTAGATTTGCCAGATCCAGACACACCAGACACTACCGTCATTACTCCAAGCGGAAAATGCACATCAATGTTTTTCAAATTATTTTCCCGCGCACCTACTACTACCAATTCCTGCCCCCGTTTTGCTTTTCTCCTCTTTTTAGGTACTGGAATCTTCTCTTCTCCACGTAAATATTTACCGGTAATAGAATTCGGATTGTTCATAATTTCTTCCGGTGTGCCAGCCGCCACTAAACGTCCACCCTGTTTTCCAGCTCCTGGACCAATATCAATAATATAATCCGACGCCAACATCGTGTCCTCATCATGTTCAACCACCAGCACGGTATTCTTAAGATCTCTCAAGTGTTTAAGCGTTGAAATTAATTTATCATTATCCCTTTGGTGTAATCCGATCGAAGGTTCATCAAGCACATAAAGTACGCCTTGCAATCCCGAGCCAATCTGAGTTGCTAAGCGAATTCTTTGCGCCTCGCCACCAGACAATGTATTCGCCGCCCTTCCTAATTCCAAATAGCCTAATCCCACATCCTGCATAAACTTTACTCGTTCTCTTATTTCTTTTAAGATGGGTTTAGCAATCAAATCTTCCGACTCACTGAATCCTAAATCTTGATTTAATACTTCTAACGTAGAATCCACATCCAAATTACACATGTCCATAATATTTAAGTCATGCACTGTGACTGCTAGTACCGCCGGTTTCAATCTAGCGCCATGGCACTCCTGACATTCCCTTACCCGCATAAACCTTTCAATATCTTTTTTCATAAATTCAGAAATTTTTGGATCATTATAACGTCTTTCCAGTGTCGGTATTACTCCTTCATAGGTGGTTTGGTATACAGTTCCATCTGCAAATCTACCAGAACCACTAATTCGCATTTCATACTTTTCCTCACCTGTACCATATAAAATAATTTGTCGTTGTTCTTCCGTGAGCTCTCCAATTGGCACGTGTAAAGAAAATCCGTGTTTTGCGCCCACACCAGCCAATCTTTTCATCCACCAGGAATCTTGCTGCACTCGATTAAAAGGCCTAATTCCACCTTCAGCAATTGTTAAATTTTTGTTAAAAACCAAACTCGGATCAATTTCCATCCTAGAACCAAGCCCAGTGCAAACCGGACAGGCCCCTTCTGGGGCATTAAAACTAAAAAGTCTAGGAGTTAACTCTGGGATCAGTTCATCTGGATGATCCGGACAAGCATAACGCTGAGAATATACCAAGACCTCCGCCTTATTCGGGTCTATTTTTGATTCTCCTACAGCCGTAGTTGTATCATTTATCTTTAATAACTGGATCACTCCCTGTCCAATTTCTAAGGCCTGTTCTATAGAACCAGCAATCCTCGTCTTTAATTCCGGATTCAATACAAATCTATCGATTACGATTTCAATATTGTGCCGTTCATTTTTATTTAATTCTGGAAATTCGTCTAAAGCGTAAATAATCCCGTCCACTCTTACCCTGGAAAAACCCTTTGCCGAATATTGTTCCGGCACGTGCAAAAATTCGCCTTTTTTGGATTGAATAATTGGTGCAAGTAACATTAATTTAGAGCCTAGAGGTAATTTAAGGACTTCGTTCACGATATCCTCAACCGATCTTTTAGAGACGGGCTTATGACAAACCGGACAATGAGGCACCCCCACTCGCGCAAATAATAACCTTAAATAATCGTAAACTTCCGTTACCGTAGCTACTGTAGAGCGCGGATTTCTAGATGTTGATTTTTGATCTATTGAAATTGCCGGCGAAAGTCCCGTAATAGAATCTACGTCCGGTTTATCCATAATCCCCAAAAACATTCTTGCATAGGAACTCAAAGACTCCACGTATCGTCTTTGCCCTTCCGCATAGACAGTATCAAAGGCGAGCGACGATTTACCAGAACCAGAAAGACCAGTAATGATTACTAGTTTATCTCTCGGAATATCCACATCTAAATTTTGCAAGTTGTTTTGTCTTGCCCCACGCACCCGAATCACATTATCATTACCAAAAATTTCCCCCTTCAAATCCCTGTCTTTTATCTCTTTATCCGTATCCATTTTTCCTGCCTTCGCTTAAAATAAACGCGTATATTATACCAAAATATTCAAGTTTTGTCTATGATATAATAGACAATGTGAAACAAAACGAAAGACCAACGCAGGATGTCAAAACCAGCCAGCATGCTCTTAGGTATTTTTTTGTCGGCGTCGGAATCACCCTGTTCAATTACGTTCTTTTCGCCATCATCGCCAATTTAATTATAAAAAACAACAATTTTCTTTGGCTCTCCAATCTAATTGCCACTTCAATTACCGTTATCGTAGCTTATATCGCACATTCCAAAATCACTTGGAAAGAACGCGATGTTACAAAATATTCAATCATGAGATTTTTCATCTGGAATGCCCTCCTTGCTATTCTTATTAGCCCTGCCCTTACCCAGTTATTCAGTTTTTTTACTCCACTTTATGAGCTCGCCTTTAATATCACCAACGCAATTCATCTATCTTTTTCTTATGAATTCATTCTCACTACTGGCGCCTTTGCTTTGACTTCTGTTGTTATTATGGTTTTAAATTTCCTATTTTACGACAAGTTTGTTTTTCAAAGGAATAAACAAACAGAGAAAAAAGATGAATAAACCCATAGTTACAATCATAGTTCCAGTTTATAATACAGCCAAATATATTTCTCGATGCTTAGACTCCATCATTAACCAAACTTATTCTTTTCTCGAAATCATCTGTGTTAACGATGGCTCCAACGATAATTCCGCCAAAATCCTTCAAGAATACTCAAAAAAAGACAGCCGTATTAAGATTATTAATCAAGAAAATCAAGGATTATCGTCTGCTCGCAACACAGGCCTCAAGCACGCAACCGGTAAATTTATCACTTTTGTTGATTCTGATGACGAAATAACTCCATCTATGGTTTCTGATTTATTAAATGCTATTAAATCAACTAACTCCGACATTTCTATCTGTTCTTTTATAGAAACATTTCAAAACGGAAAAACGAAACCATTCCCACATGTTGTAAAACAAAAAACCTATTCCACTGTGCAGGCCATTAGAGCAATGTTAAAAGAAGAGAATTTCAATCTAACCGCCACCATGAAATTATATAAAGCTAGTATTGTAAAAAATCTCACGTTTCCCGTAGGCAAACTTCACGAAGATGTTGGTTTTACTTATCAAGCTTTTACAAAAGCTTCAAAAATTGTCTTCACTCCAAACGACGATTACATTTATCATCATCACGGTAATTCTATTGTTTCTAAATTTGACAGCCGTAAATTCGATCTTATTGAGCTCACCGATAAAATGTGTAGAGAAATAGACGCAAGTTTTCCTCAACTCAAGAATTCTACCCACGAACGCCGCATGCGCGCCAGGTTTTCAATTCTTCGACAAATCCCACTAGACCATCCACGCAAAAAAGAACTTATAGATTACCTAAAAACCCACAAAACCTTCATCACCAAAAATCCAGAAGCCAGCCTTAAAGACAAACTCGCCCTAAGGCTCGCGCTTCTTAGTCCAAAACTTTTTCAAAAATCTTATAAATTATTCAAATAAGTAATCGTATCACGCATCGCATCTTCTACTGTCAATTCAGTTTTCCAACCAAGTTCTCTTTCAGCCTTCGACGGATCCGCATAAATCTCCGCTAAATCACCGGCTCTTCGCCCAACTACCTTATATGGTAATTTCTTTTTACTTGCTTTTTCAAACGCCTTAATCATCTCAAAAACCGACGTTCCTTTACCAGTCCCAAGATTATAAATCGACACGCCAGGCTTAATACCGTTAATCGCAGCTACATGTCCCTTTGCAAGATCCACTACATGAATATAATCACGTAAACATGTTCCATCCAAAGTTGGATAGTCATCACCGAATACCGACAACTCTTTTATTTCTCCTCGTGCCACTTTCATAATGATTGGCATTAAATTATTCGGAATGCCCTTCGGATCTTCTCCTATAAGTCCAGATTCATGGTTACCTACTGGATTAAAGTATCGCAAAATCACGACTTCAAATTCTGGGTCAGACTCCACAATATCCTTCAAAATTTCTTCAATCATGTGCTTAGTTTCGCCATAAGGATTTGTAATACCAATTCCTGTTGGCATTGTTTCCACTAACTTAGCTACCGGCTGTTCACCATATACTGTCGCTGAAGACGAAAAGATAATTTTTTTCACGCCATATGCTTTCATGCACTTTAGTAGATTAATTGTTCCGCCAATATTATTTTCATAATATCTCAATGGTTGTTCTACCGATTCGCCTACCGCTTTCAGTCCCGCAAAATGAATTACTAAATCATATTGATTTTCTTCAAATATTTTTTTCAACGCATCATAATTAAGTAAATCAACTTCGTAAAAATTCGGCTTCTTCCCAGCAATCTCCTTAATCTTATCTAAAACTTCAATTTTAGAATTTACCAGATTATCTATTACGTCAATCTCGTAATCTTGCTTATATAATTCAATAATTGTATGTGAACCAATATATCCGGTTCCTCCCGTTACTAGTATCCTCTTCATATGACAATTATACCATTCTATGGTAAAATTAATAGGTATGAATATTCCTCACGTGTTGAATAAAAAGAACCGAGTCCTCCTATCCGAGTTAACCAAAACTGATTTTAAACTCCGTTATCAAGGCTCAGTTCTTGGCTATCTATGGGCTTTACTTCGCCCTTTAATGATGTTTGCTATTCTTTATATTGTTTTTGCAAAATTACTTCGCTTTGGCGGCGATATTCCTCATTACCCAGTCTACCTTCTTACCGGCACAACAATGTGGAGCTTCTTTACCGAATGTACTTCCCAAGGTATTCAAGCCATGGTTGTACGTGGCGATCTTATTCGTAAAATTTCTTTTCCTAAATACATAGTTGTAGTCTCCGCAACATTAACCGCAGTCATCAATATGCTCATCAATCTAGTCGTTGTCGTAATTTTTGCTCTTATCAACGGAGTCGAACCTAGCTGGACCTGGTTACTAGTGCCGCTATCTCTCGTCGAATTATATACCCTGGCCCTTGGCATTTCTTTCCTGCTTGGCGCCATTAACGTCAAATATCGTGATATTACGTCAATCTGGGACGTCTGTATCCAAGCTCTTTTCTACGCCGTGCCAATCATCTATCCTATCACTATGGTAGCAAGCACCAGCACTATCGCCGCCAAAATTATCCTTATCAATCCTATCGCCCAGGCCATCCAAGACATCCGCTATAATCTCATTACGCATGAAACCATCACAACCTGGAATTACGTAAGCAATTTTTGGCTGCAAATTCTTCCAATCATAATCATCGTTCTTATTCTCGTTTTTGCAACAATATATTTCCGTAAGAAGTCAAAATATTTCGCGGAGAATGTATAATGAAAAAAATAATAGGAACGCGAATTGAAGTAAACGACCCAAACAACGATACCGTTATTAAAGTCGACGGACTTTCCAAATCATTTAAGCTTCCAACCGAACGTTCAGATAGTCTTAAGGGCTCAGTTTTTAATTTCATTCGTGGCATTAAAGGATACAAAAAACAAACTGTCCTTAAAAACATTAATTTTGAAGTCAAACGTGGCGATTTTCTTGGTATCGTTGGCCGCAACGGCTCGGGCAAATCCACCTTACTTAAGATTCTCGCTGGCGTCTATTATCCAGAAAAAGGCCGAATCACCGTTAATGGTAATTTAATTCCTTTTATCGAACTTGGCGTTGGTTTTAATCCAGAACTCACTGGACGTGAAAATGTCTATCTTAATGGCTCACTCTTAGGTTTTTCTAATAAAGAAATGGACGCCATGTACGACGAAATTGTCGAGTTCGCCGAACTCGAAGATTTTATGGACCAAAAACTTAAAAACTTCTCTTCCGGCATGCAGGTCCGTCTAGCCTTTTCTATTGCCATCAAAGCCCAGGGTGATATTTTAGTACTCGATGAAGTCCTTGCCGTTGGCGACGAAGCCTTCCAGACTAAATGCAATCAATTTTTTAATAAAATAAAAAAAGACAAGACTAAAACCGTTATTCTCGTTACTCATTCTATGGAAAACGTTCGCCAATATTGCAATCGCGCCATCCTCATTCGTGATGGAATCGTCAAAATCGATGGTAGTCCAGAAGACGTTGCTAATAGTTATAGCCTAGAAAATGCCGAACGCTCTAAATCCAATAAAAATGGAGGCGGAATTTTTAAAGATAATCCGATCAAAAACCTCAAAGTAAAACTAGACTCGCCAAAACAAATCAGCCAAAAAGATACCTTAAAAATTAATATCACTTATGACGTAGAAGAAAACATTAATACTTTTGCTGCTATCACGCTATGGGATATAGCTCGTAGTCAAACCTTGATTAATAGTAATTCCAGAAACAAACCTTGTAAAGGAAAAGGTCAAAAATCTCTAAGTTTTAATTTTGACTTATCCGCCCTAAATGATACAAATATTCGCATTTATTGTTCCGTCCGAGATATCGATGGCTCCATTCTCTCCTATAGCCTAGATGAACTATCTCCAACCATTGTCTTCCGACGTGACGATTATGAAAACATGAATAAGAAAACTACAGATGCTATATTATTCAATCGTGGAGAATACTCAAACCATGAAAAAAACAGATCATAATTTAGCTATAGTATTTGACGATCTAACCGAATTCTTTGTCATGCAACCAGCAATCAATGCTATGGAAAAAACAAACATCAAAGTTGATATTATTGTTCCATACGATAGTGGTTATAATCATCTTGCAGAATATACTTTTAAAAAAATCAAATCTCTGGGTTATTCTCCCCTCAAAGACGCCCCCAACAACGTTCGCTATAAAATATTACTTACTCCATATCCTGGACTAGATATTGTTAAACGCTTAAACTACGTATATCATATCCGATACCCTTATGGGGCCTTTTCTGCAAAACCTAACCCCACTTATCTTCCGGAATGCAAAATCGATTATGATGCTATTTTTTCTTTTAATAAATACGAAACATTTCTTAATGCTTACGGACCAATCATATATCCTCTACCATATTGGAGATATCATAATTTTAAAAGACAAGCAACAAACAACAAAAAACCCACGCTTCTTCTTTTACCCACTTTTGGTACGGACGTTAGCTTTATTAAGCATTTTACCACCAAGACTATGGAAGATATTAAGCAGCATTTTCATATTATTGCAAAAGCCCACCATGCCGTTCATTTTGGTATAGACGGAGAAGAATCTCTTGAAATACTTGAGAATTTGTCTGACGAATTTTATGATTCGAGTGTTGCTATCGATACGCTTTTAAGTAAAGCTAATGTTGTTTTATCCGACAACTCCGGAGCAATCTTCGAAGCTATTTGCGCTGGCGTCCCTATTGCAATTTTTACTGACGATCCTAACGCTAGACACTTGAATAAATTAAACACCATGCAATACGAACTTGTACAAGAAAAAGTTATTCCTCAAGCAAAAAAACCCAACGAAATATTACCAATACTTTTAAATATCAAGAAGTATGCTAAAAAACAAGCAGAAACTAAAGAAAAACTCTTTATCTGTGATTACAAAAACCCATATAAAGATTTTCTAGATATCATCAATCATTATCTAGAAATCGACGAAAACACAGACAAGCGCAAAATCTTACACGACATTCTTTTAGAAAAATTATCAGAACAAGAACTCAGAATCAAAAAACTAGAACAAGAGATTATTAAAAAAGACGAAATATCCGCAAATCTTACTAAGCACATAGAGGCTATTTATAATTCTACTAGTTGGAAGATTACTAAACCTTTACGCATAATAAAAACAAAAGGCCAATCAAATGCTAAATAATAAACGTTTTCTTATTACTCAACCAATCATTCGCTCAATCAATGGTTCTACCGTAGTCACTTTAGAACTAGCACAAGAATTAAAAAAACGTGGAGCCAAAGTTACAGTTTACACTTGCGATTATGCCGATCCCGCCAAAACAATATTCAAAAACTCTGGCATACAAGTTGATCAAGCTAAAGACAATCCAAATTATCAACTATCAAATTTTGATTATATCTGGGTTCATTCTCAAATCATCCCGTTAAGTATTATCAAGCATTTATCCAAAAAACTTCCTGCCAAATTACCTTCTTTTATCTTCTTGCATATGTCTGGAATGGATTGGATTCCAGATGAAAAACCATGGATTTATAATTTAGAAAACCAGCTCAGTAGTATGTCGTTATTTATCTGCGAAGAAGTAGAAAATGTTAATCAACCACTTCTTAACTCTAAAATACCTACAGACTACTTCAGAAACCCTGCCCCCGCTATTTATAAAGACCGCTCGCTAAAGCCTAACGAACAACTTCAAAAACTACTCATAGTATCTAGTCACCCTCCAGAAGAAGTTCTGGAAGCAAAACAAATCCTCCAATCCAAATATAATATCAAAGTCGATGTACTTGGTGAAGGTCAAGAAAAGTACGAGCTCTTTAGTAAAAAACTTCTGGAGCAATACGATGCAGTTCTCACCATCGCAAAAACCGTTCAATACTGTCTGCTCTCTGGTACACCAGTTTATGTTTATGATGCCTATGGCGGCGGACCAGGTTGGCTCAATAAAAAAAATATTAAAGACTCTAAAATACGTAATTTTTCTGGCTACCAAAATGATAAATATCCCAATTACGAAGGCGGCATTTTTCATTACAAAACCGCTAATCAAATTGTCACCGAATTATTGAACGGATATCATGACAGTCTTTTATTTCATCAAAAACACAAAAACGATTTTACAACAGATTTTTCAATCGACTCAGTATTACCAAAAATCTTCACTAAATTAAAACCTCACAAAATAACTCCATTCTCCTCGGAATACGCCAAGTCGGTAATTGCCGCTGAGCTATTCGCTGCAAGTAAATTCGAAATCGGTGGTCGTCTCTACGAAAAGGACCAAACCATCCGTTCATTAATTCAAGAAATAGACCGTCTAACTCAAGAAAACTCTCACCTTCTCACTTTCAAACAAAACGCCGAGGCGGTTTTTAATTCAAAATCATATAAATTATTTGATAAAGCTATTAAACCGTATAAAAAATTAAAAGAAAGGAACCTTCATCGTGTCAAATTCCAATAATCTAGTAATCGGATACGTTTCTGGCGCATGGGATATGTTTCATATCGGCCATTTAAACCTCCTCAGAAAAGCAAAAACCCATTGCGACTATCTAATAGTAGGAGTAAACACTGACAAGCGCATTATCGAACAAAAGAAACGAACGCCAGTTTTTCCATATAAAGATCGTGCCGCTATAGTCAAAGCTTGTAAATATGTCGATAAAGTTATCCCTCAAAACGATAGCGATAGGCTCTCCACTTGGAAAAAATATCACTTTAATAAACTTTTCGCTGGCTCTGACTGGAAAAATACACCAAGATGGAATGAATACGCAGAGCAGCTTAACCCTCTTGGCGTCGAAATCGTTTTCTTTCCTAGAACCAAAGGTATCTCAAGTACTAAAATTAGAGAAACTATTCAAAAAATATCTGAAAAAGAATTATAAAGTCAAATGAAAAGAATTAAAGATATAGATATCCTCAGGGCAATCGCTATCATTCTAGTTATAGTAGGGCACACACCATATCCAGGATTTAACCCAGAATTACATAAATGGATTTACGCTTTTCATATTCCTCTTTTTTTCTTCGTCTCTGGTTTATCTTTATATTTCACCAATTATCATAACCTAAACTTAAAAAAGAATTTTAAAAAACGTTTCAATCGTATTTATTTACCATATTTAATATGGAGTATAGCTTTAGCTTTACCTAGTATTTCCGTAATGACTATACCTAAAATTCTCTATGGCACTCACCAGTCAATCGCCTCAGTTAGTAATAGCTCTCTCTGGTTTCTTCCAGTTTTATTCTTTGCGACAATCTTTTTAGATCTTATTCTATTTTTTTCCTACAAGAAAAACTGGCAAAAATATCTTCCATTTTTACTGATTATCTTTTTCCTTATCGTTCTACTCATACCATCTCAATCCTCTATTCAATACCTGTTAGGTGGACATAACTTACCTTTTGGTATAGATGTAGTGCCTATGGCCATTTTATTTATGTTGTCTGGTTATCTTTTTCAAATCCATCGCAAAACAAAAGAACTAAAAATACCAATTTTAATTTCCGTACCATTAATTATCTTATCTATAACAATATTGACATACTTTAGTCTTCATAATAATACTAATTATGTCCTTATGGCGGAAAATCGCTACGGCAACTATTTGTATTTCTTTATTGCCGCTTTTTCAGGAATTATCGCTAGCTTCTTGATTTCTTTTACTATAGCCAGACACACCTCTAAATTATCAAAACTAATGCAAAAAATCGGTTCAGATACTATGATTATTTTCATATTACATAAATACCCCCTTCAATTAATTAATGACCTTATTTTACTAATCCCAGTTGCGCATATTTCAAATTATTTTATCATTCCACTTTATTTAATTTTCGCATTAATCATATGTATACCAATTTCATCACTCATCAAAAAACATGCTTCGATCCTGATTGGTAAATTATAATATTATCACCACCTAGGAAAGCCTACTAATATTTCGCACATTCAGTAAATCTTTTGCTAGTTCCAATGCGTTTTTAATTGCCTTATCCATGTCCCAATATTGATATGCCCCCAACCTTCCACCTAGCACCATATTCGGATACTTTTTTTTGCATAGCTCAACATATTTATTATATAATTCACGCGATTCTTCACTATCTACCGGATAATATGCTTCTCCACCTTTTTCAAAATCCACCGGATATTCCCTCGCAATATAAGAAATTTTTTGTTCGATTACTTCTGGTTGATGAATTTGATAATATTTATAATCATGCGTTCTAGTATAGGGCACATTCTTGTCCGCTTCATTAATTACAGCTTCACCCAACCCATCTTCGGTTTTTTCTTCTTCAAATCTTAGAGATCGCCACGGCAAGACTCCAAATTCATAATCGAGTAGTTCGTCCACTTGTCCACAATAAATAATCTTTATATTTATTGGCAGATCTTTTTTAATATCTTTAAAATTCGTATTTAATTTTACTTCAATGTTTTCTGAATAAAGCATATTTTTGATCATTTTAGTATATCCATCTTTTGGTATACCTTGATGTTTAGCTGTCATAAAATATCGGTTATCATGCGAAAACCTTACCGGAATCCGACTTAAAATTTCGGCCGATAAGTTAGTCGCCGAAGTATTCCATTGCTTTTCGGTATAATTTTTAAGAAACGCCGTATAAAGTTTCTCCCCCACCAAACTAATCCCCTTTTCCTCAAAATTTTTTGGCTCAACAATTCCATACTTCTCGCTACCCTTTCTGGCCTCTTCAGTAATAAATTTCTCCGCTTCTTCTGCCGACATCTCCGTTCCGTATAATAGATTAACTGTATCAAGATTAATTGGCATCGGATAAAGTTTGCCTTCATGTCTAGTATTCACTGTATGGGTATAATTATTAAACTCAGTAAATTCAGTAATGTAATCCCAGACCTCATTCATCTCGGTATGAAAAATATGTGAACCATATTTATGAATTTCAATACCGGTTTCTTCGTCTGTATAGGAATAAATATTTCCCGCCAAATGAGAACGCCTATCAATTACTAAAACCTTTTTACCAGCCGAAGCTAATCTTTCCGCTACAGTAGCCCCAAATATCCCCGCCCCCACAATTAGATAGTCCTTATTAATTTCCATCTAGCTCTCCTTCAACTTCATTTACTTTTTCTGACATATCATAAACGTTTTGCTCTAATTGCTCAATATTCTTATTTATAAAATCTTGCTGTTTATAAGCAATGTTTATTTTACGATATATTCTACTCATTTTCACTTTTACGCCACGAATTATTTTATGCACCAAATCATTACGTAATATTATAAAAATTTTTTTCTTCACCTTAGGGTTATTGATTTGATATTTTTCAATATTCTTTATTATAAAATCTTTTGCAATCTTATGGATCTCCCCATGAAACTTCCTCGCAGAATGTTCATATGAAAACCAATAACTTTCCGAAAACTGGTTCCAAAAAAAATCTATATGTTTTTCTAAAAACCCATGCTTTTTATAAAAATTAAACAATTCCTTCACGACTAGCAGATGATCAGGCGAATATGACTGTTTATCAAAATTTTCCGACATAATTGAATTCTCATGACGAATATACGTATATAACTTTCGATTAACAAAGAAGATTGTTTTTGCTACGCTCATATATGCGTTATAAAAATAGTAATCCTCATTATTCAATTTATCCGGAAAAGCAATTTTATACTTCCTAACAATTTCCGCTTTAAAGAGTTTATCACATACCGAAACATCAGTCTGTAGAGTTATTGCTTCATTAATATAATTTTTTCCAAAAAACTTTATCCGGTAATAATTCTTATCGCTCTCCGCAATTTCAGAATGAGCATCATACTCCACTTCTGTACCGCAAGCAACAATATCTACTTTTTCTCGCTCAATGGCTTGAACCATTATCTCGCACATTTCATTATCAAACTCATCATCCGCATCACAAAACATTAAGTAAGATGAGTTCGCATTTTTAATACCAGTATTTCGGGCAGAAGATAATCCACCATTCTTCTGATTAACTATTTTTATCCGTTTGTCTTTTTTTGCCCACGCTTCAAGAATTTCAAGAGACCCATCCGTAGAACCATCATTTACGCAAATAATTTCTATATCTTTCAAAGTTTGGTTTGTTAATTTTTCGAGACTACGATTAACCAATTTTTCACAATTATAAACTGGCACAATCACACTGACCTTACTGCTCATTTTTTATTATTCCTTTTTTCGATATTCTCAATTTTACTCGCTAGTTCTTCCTGCGCTACCCTCAACCTATCCAAAGCATCTATCGTCTTTAGCCTTTGTCGATACCGTGGCGAAATAGCTTTAACTACTTTAGAAACCGACGGCCTAATCTTATTACGTAAATCATGTAAAGGTCGAAACAGAATATATATTTTTGGATATCGGATAGCAAACATTTTTGAGTTATGTTTTCCGACTTCATCTAATTTTGCAGAATCCAAATAACCACCCTCTTTTGCCCGCTTATAATCCGCTTTAACAACACTCGAAAACTTCAGAGCTGCTTTCCTATTCAATCTATGTAAATTCCAAATATACCCACCAAATCTACAAGTAAAAGCAACTGAACCGAGTTCATCCATTAAACCTTTTTCTTCCAAAAATTTTTCTACAGAATCGTATTCATCTTTTACGCAATAAATTTTACTTGCATCCTTAACCGACGAATTAGCATTATCCTGCCGATAATGTAAAAATGCTTTTTTTACAAAATAAGCTTTCCTTGCTACCGACCATACTTTAAAATTAAAACCAGCATCCTGATAAGCCGCTCCAGGAGTCGGCAAAAAATTAATTCCGTTTTCTTTTAAAAAACTATTTTTATATATTGCTGCCCAAATACATGGTGGTTGATAGAAAATTTCTCTATGTTTCCTTGGATCAATTACCCTCCCTATCTGATCAGGCAAAAACATATCACTAACTGCACTGTCTTTTTTAGTTTCACCATAATATTCATAAAAATTTGATTTTATTACTTCTACATCATATTTTTCCGCAATTCGATATAACTCCAAAAACGCATCCTTATCAATAAAATCATCCGATTCGACAATTCCAACATATTCTCCAGTTGCCTTCTTTAACCCTTGATTTATCGAATCACCATAGCCAGAATTTTTCTTATCTATTATTACTATTCGTTTATCATTTTTTGCATAATCTTTTATTATTTTTAAAGAATTATCCTTAGAACCATCATTTATACAGATTATTTCAATTTCTTTTAACGTTTGGTTAACTAAACTATCCAAACACTCCGGCAAAAATTTTTCTACGTTATAAATCGGCACCAACACTGATACCTTTACTCTACTCTTCATACCTCTATTATAGCATAAATGCTACTCTTATCATATAGACTATTCTATTTTTTATTTCGAATATCAATCAATCTTTGTTCAAAATCCTGCCTATCTTTTTGCCTCAGAGTTTTTAAGATTAATCCTGCAAAAAAAGCCTGAATTGCTGTTAAAAAGACAAAACCACATACAATCAACGTCGGAAAATTTGGCACCAACCCAGTATTAATATATTCAATTAAAATTGGGATGAAAAAAACCGTCGCCACAAGTGTTAGCAAAAATGCAATTATTCCAAAAAAAGCCATCGGTCTATAGTTTCTAAATAATCGGATTATCATCATAATAACTTTAAACCCATCCGAATAAGTATTTAGTTTTGAATCACTTCCTTTTGGACGATCCCTGTAATTAATTGGTATACTTTTAACTAACATATTTTTATCTATAGCCCAAATACTCATTTCCGTCTCAACCTCAAACCCTTGCGAAAGAACTGGGAAGCTTTTAACAAACTGATAATTAAATGCCCTACAACCAGTCATAATATCCTTTATATCACTCCTAAAAAACGTATTGATAGCCCAACGTACTGCTGTATTTCCAATATTATGAAATGGCCTTTTATTCTCTTTAAAGTAAGTTGAAGATAAGCGATCACCCACAACCATGTCCGCTCCATCACTGAAAACAGCATCAATCAACTCTTTTGATGAGTCCGCAGGATAAGTATCATCACCGTCAATCATAATATAGCATTGCGCATCTACCTCACGAAACATTTTTCTAATTACATTTCCCTTACCTTGTTGTTTTACATATCTCACTATCGCACCAGCTTTTTTAGCTATTTCATCGCTTCCATCAGAAGAATTATTGTCATACACATAAATTACCGCCTTAGGTAATGCTTTTTTCCAATCTGTCACGACTTTACGTATTGTTTTTGCTTCATTATAACAAGGTATCAAAACAGCTATCTTATCCATTTTTCCCTTTTCCCCATTCTTTTTTCTTGTTTAATTCCAATAAACTAACAATATAGCAACCAATTGCAAATACAAATATGCTAAGAGTTCTATAAGTAAAGAACATATGCCAATACGAATGATTAGCTATCACTAAGTACCAAATTACTGAAATTAGTGAAACTAAAAGTATCCACAAATTATCGACCACCTTTTTACGATTAATTTTTATCTTTTTCATTAATAAAAACGCTACTATCATGATTATTAAAAACATTACTATAAACCAAAACGGCCCCGTGAATACATTCTTAAATGCTTCTTCTATAGCTGCAGTTCGAGATATATCTTCGATTTCAGTAGCAGATGACGCCCTTGTTTCTGCCGCCTTAATAGCAGCATCAAATAAGTTCTTTCCAGTAATAATACTTCCAAGCGCCCATTTTCCCACCCATATCCCAAAATATCCCAAACACCATGCAATACTCCCAAAAATCAGCTGCTTGATGTTTTCCACTATAGTCCTTGATTCCTTTTTACTACAAAGCATCAACCATATAAGTAGCGGTATCCCCAGTGTTACAACGGGATAAGTCAAAAGATCAAAATAACAAGTCATCATACCTATAATTAGGAACACAAAAACATAATTATTTGACTGCTTAATTTTTTCATAAGATAATAGTTCTATCATTATAGCTAAATTGCAAATAGCAAAAACCGTAAAATATTGCATTGACCAAGACACTACGGCTGGAAACATAATCGTCATTGCTAATGTATAAGGAATAATATATTTATCCATTTTCCGTTTTCCTAGCAAATATATCACTCCAACTATTAATAAGATCACTAAAACGGATATTATAATTTGAATTTGATTATAACTAAAAAACATCAAGAGGGGTTTTAAAAATAATAAATACCCATGCCAATAACGACTATATGCTTGATGCTTATTCAATGGATTTTCTAAGTCATTTATTATATCATAAGGATCTTTTCCATCTTGTCCTATATGGTAAGAATATATCGAAGCGGTAAAAGGATTTCTATCATTTTCATTTTCTGCCGTAAGAAGCATCAAGGCATCAGTATAGTCATCAGTTTTCGTCGTAATAAAATCATTTACTAATATATGATACCCATTTTCAAAAGATGGAGCAGATTTTACTACATTTTCGCGTATCCTTCCGAGCGGTAAACAAAAAACCATTACTAGTAGTAAATATCCAGCAAAAACACCTCCAAATAAAAATAGTAATACCCTTAAAACCAATTTCATTATATTAATTATAACACCAAAAAACAATAATCCTTACAATTTCTTCAGGGACCACTTTTGTGCTTTCGTCCCATTAGCTTCCCACAATTGAACATTGGTACCATTTTGTTTTTTTGCGCCGTCAACATCTAGAACCAAATTAGAACACGCAGAGCTAATTATATAACTATTATTTCCACCGTCATATATAGTCCATTTCTGAGCACACGTATTATTAGTAGACCATAAATGAATATTCGTACCTTTACTTATACCAGCCGCCTCCACGTCAAGAGCTTTTTTAGTATTAGGATTTACTATATTGTAATAATCGCTTTTTGGATCATATTCGATATTCCACTTTTGTGCTACCGTACCATTACTCTCCCATATCTGAATATTGGTACCGTTTAAATTTTGATTTGCGTTTATATCTACCACTTTATTATCATCTAGAACTGGAGCTATTTCATATTCCCCATCTTTTATTACACCAATTTCTTTAAGTAACCATTGTTGCGCCTTCGTATCATTTGCACCATATAGCTGAATATTTTGACCATTCATCGCCAAACCAGCCTCAAGATCAATCACTTTATTAGAACAGGCAGAGATAAAAGTATAATAATTATCATTTTTTAATATACTCCATTTTTGTGCACATGAATTGTTATTATCCCATACCTGTATATTAGTGCCATCACTGCTTAAGCCTGCATCAACATCAATTGTTTTTTTACTTTGATAATTGACTATCCTGTAATATCCATCATTTGTTTTCTCAATTTGCCATCTCTGCGCGCCAGTATTATTGTTATTCCATATTTGAATATTTGTTCCATTTCGCGCATTTTTTATTCCACCACTAATATCGATCACCTTCTTCTCATTTACTCTTGATTGAATCGTATATAATCCATCTTTTTCTAAACTATTTACCGGAATAATATTCCATCCTTGAGTAGTTTTTTCTTGATATTGCATTATGGCTATATTTGGAGATTCATCTTTTTTAACATCTTCAACGCTTATAGCTTTTTCCGAACAAGCAGATAAAAATGCAACCAATCCATTCCCTTTATCAACTATTTTCCACCGCTGGGCACAAGTTTCGTTTGACTCCCATAATTGAATATTAGTTCCATCCTCAATGCCAGCCCCTTCTACATCCAATGCTTTTCCACTTAAAGTATTAAAAATGGTATAATCCTGAGTTGCTGAATTATATTTTAAATACCATTTTTGTGCGTCAGAATCATTTTTTTCGAATACTTGAATATTCGTACCATTTATATTTCTATTTGCATAAACATCAATTACTTTATTTATTTCTTTTTCCATTCTTATATAGTATGTACCGTCTGGAACTCTCATTCCGGTATATGTTTTTAACGACCCACCGAACCAATCTTCAAAATATCTATAAAAGTTCAAATTTCCATAAGCGCTACAATTATCACTTCCACCCGCCAAAGTCACTGCATTTGGTTGATACGGCGTATAACGATATAAAGCCGATGTAGCCAAGTTTCTAATATTTACCACCGATCCACCGCAAGACGCATTTGGGTTATATTGTATATAATTATTACCTAATGGATAATTAGTCCATCCACCATCAAGTACCGTCCTAAACATTGCCGCAGCATTCCTAATTTGATTTTTTAGCCCATAATATTTAGAGGAACATTCTGCCGTATCCGGGCACCCATACCCAGTAGCCGAACGATATTGTTGACTATGTGGAAAGGTATCTCTTACTAGACTCTGCTCTTTTTCAAGTAAAACCAATAAAACTTGTGGATTAATCCGGTAATCCTGCGCCGCTTGATAAATAATGTGCGCCGCCGTACCACCATCAAATACCTCATCCGCCATACAAACAAAATGACCATCCTTAATGTGCCAAGTCCTTGGTGGCGACATTTCCGAAAAATACCCAACCTTTTCCCCAACCGTATATCTTCCAATGCTAGTATCATTACAGGAATTTTTTGATTTTAAAAATGCCTGTATCTGCGACTCATCCATTGAATTATAATTACTCATTTGATAATCGGAAATAATATACCCTGGATCGAATTTTGCTAGATTAACTGCCTCCACTTCTTCATCTAATACCTTACCCCGCTGGACTAAAAATGAAAATACAAACACTGCCACAAACACCAAACCAACAAAATACCATGCTCTTTTATTTCTTCGTCTCACTGTCTTCTGCTCCATTTTAATCATATCCTAATTTCACCTTTTATACTACCAATCTTATCACCTGAAGAAAGTTTTATTACAATATCATAGTTGCCTTCACCCATATTAGAAACCGGGATATCAAAACCTTCACAGGTAGCAGTAGAAGCCGAATTTATAATCTTAACATTTTCATTATATACTACAGTTTCATCACTTATTAAACTTAGGGTACAATTTCCTTCACTCAAATATTGGTCGATATTTACTCTAATAGTAATTTTATCATTCATTATTCCGGCATAAGTCACCGAACCAGATAATTCTTCGTTTAAATTTGGGTCATTCCCCTCATACTGAACTACCTTTTTTTCATCATTCTCGCCATTAGATTTAGCCTCATCTTCTTCATTAATTATATTCTCATTCTCTTTTTTATCTTTTTCAACATACTTAGATTCCCCTATTTCTATAGTTTTGTCGTTGAAGTAATTATCCCATACTAAATAACAAATTGCTCCAGCTACAATTACCAAAACCAAAAACAATAACCATATGATCCAATTTTTATTTCTTTTACGTCTATTTACCATTAATTACAATACTCCTATCATTATCATACCATAACAACTTTAAAATAAAAGATTTCACAGTGAGTTTATATAATTAGCACCATGCCAACCATATTGCAATTCAAAATGTTCAAACCTTCTCTTAACCCAGTCCTTCATTTCTTCTTTTTCAGATTGAAATTGTTTTTTATCCCATTTCCTAACATCAACCTCTGCACTCTTTTGTATATCATTTAATCTTTCGTAAAGGATAGTTAAATATTCTATTTTCCTCCCTGATATTTTTTGATTAAAAATTTTTAAAACCTCATCCTTAAAATCACTAATTTCCATTAAATAATAAAATATCCTTGCAATGCTTAAATCTTCCATTAAGCCGCCTTCACCAAAAGCCTCTTTTTTTCTAACCATATCTTCGGATGGTGAATAAAAGTCATCCCATATTTGTCCCCACCTCCAATCTTTATTTCCGAATGCTAAATCAAAATCCCATACTGGCCCAGCATAGATTTTATTATTTTTTCCATCCTGATATAAATAAAAACTCGATGAGTACGCATCTGGATCTACGGCGAATTCACTTACTAAAAAGAATTCCGCAAACGATTTTACATCAATCAAGTTCTTAATAGTCTCATAATCACCTTTTTCAGCCGCTATTTCGAACCTATTAAAAACATCAATAAATGCACCTACGTTTTTTATAACATCCCCACTGTCATTATAGTCTTTTAGTATTAAACAATTCCCAGCATAAGTCCAATAACAATTACCATCATTATGTAAATTATCTAGCTCAAATAATAAACCATCATCCTCTCGTATATCAACAGAAGCCTTTGATATTTCTATTTTTTCAATTAAATAATATAAACCTTCATATTCATTATTAAAGTAAACTTCAACAAATTTTCCTAAATTATTATATTTCATACCCAACATATCAGCAAACACAAAAGCCGCGTCATTTCGAATATAGCTCCCATCAAGATAATTAGCTAAAAGAATCCATTTTTTAGTCTTCCCAAGATCAAACAATTGAGTACTTTTAGAAAATGTAATTTGATAAGATTTTTTTGGTTGATCCCAGCTCAGGTTTCCTCTTCCCTTGATTTCTACTCCTCTATACCTCAAAATTTCTTCGTTGTCATATATCTGTAAATCATTTCCTTTATATTTTATATCTTTCGGCCCTTCTTTTATTTCGCTCAGCGTGACTCCATTCAGGTCAATATTAATTCTTGCTACACCCCTATCAGGAAAATAATTATATAGAGCTCTATCAATTATATTTTTAATCAAAATACCACCCAATAATACAATCATCAAAAACAATCCAACCGAATACGCCATCCACCTTCCCCTGTCATTCATACCATTATTCTATCATATAAAATTAATCTTCTAGATCTAATCTCAATATCTCTGCCGCCTTCTTTAATATCGTCTTCTGCTCCTCCGTACACAAAGTCATTCGCTCTTTAAACAATTCCACTGTTTCCTCATGCTTATAATCTAATATCTCGAGTGATCTAGCCGCACCAGGAACTTTTTTTAGTACACCCTTATTCACTAAATTATCAATATGCTCAGCCACCGCCGATACGCTAGACAGCCCCATTCCACTCATGATTTCACGATATGAAGGAGAATAATTGTTTTCTGCTGTAAAATTTTCCAAAAACTCCAATAATGCTAATTGTTTTTTCGTTAACTTAAGACCCATATGATATAATTATACCCAATGGATAAGAATAAATCAATTGATGGGCTTAAACCTCGACAGTCCCAAAAAAAATCTACCCCTAAAAAAACTACTTCACCAAAAAAAGTAGCCTCTAATAAGAAGTCCGTTAAAAAATCAGCCGCCATAAACAAAACTACCCAAAAAACAGTCAAAAAAACTAAGGATAATATTTCATTAACTACCACCCAATTAAATAACCTAGATGATTCTTTAACTAATAATACCCCTCAAACCACAAATCCAGTCGAAGATTTTCTGAACCCAGTTCAAACCTTTGATTTTGATGAAGTAAGTGGTAATCTTAAAGCCACAGCTCCAACCAACCAAACAAAAGTTAAAAAACATCAACCAAAAGTCAAAAAACCTATGTCTAAAAAGCGTAAAATTATTTTAATTATCATTCTAGTTATTCTTTTATTACTATTAGCTGCTGGTGTTGGTTTTATTTTGTGGGGTAATGATATTATTGCTAAAATCACTGGCGGACAAGGTAATGTCTTTGATTTAGTTTTTCAGAATGACGTATATAAACCACTTAAAACCGATTCAAACGGTCGCACTAATATATTAGCCTTTGGTACTAGCGGCTACAATATGGATGGCGAAGAAGGTAATGGAGTACACGACGGTGCACAACTTACTGATTCCATAATGGTAATAAGCCTCGATCAAGAAACTGGCGACATTGCTATGTTAAGTCTACCTCGTGACCTTAAAGCCTCACCTACTTGTACCGCAACCGGCAAAATTAATGAAGTCTACTGGTGTAATAATATGGATGGAGACAATGAATCCGCCGGCGCCAACGCCTTAATGGAGGAAGTTAACCGTATTTTAGGTATAGATTTTCAGTATTATGCTCACCTAAACTGGGGGTCACTCATCCAAATCGTAGATGCACTTGGTGGTATCACTGTTACTTTAGATGAAGACATCTCGGACTACTATTATACCGGCGCAGTTTTTGAAGCCGGTAAAGAGTACACTATTAATGGCGACCAAGCCTTAGGTTTAGCTCGCGCCCGCCACGGCACCGAATCTGGCGATTTTTCTCGTGGCGCTTCTCAACAAAAAATCCTTGTCGGGATTAAAGATAAGGTCATAGAAAAAGGACTTTCTATTACCGATATTATCAATCTAGCTAGTGCACTAGGTGATAATCTTCGTACAAATTTTTCTATTGATGAAATAAAAACTTTAGCCCACTTATCATCCGAATTAGACTTTAATAGTATTCGTCAAGTTTCACTCATTGAGCCAGAAATACTTATGACCACTGGCACTATAAATGGTATCTCTTATGTTCTTCCAGTAGGTGGAGCTGGTTATTATACTAGAATTCAAGATTACGTTGCAAAAATGTTTAGTAGTGATCCTAGAAATTACGAAGATTACACTATTATTGTCTTAAACGCCTCGGAAACTCCTGGTATCGCAGCGTCCGAAAAAACCTCCCTAGAAGAGGATGGTTACAGTAATATCGAAACTGGCGATACTACCATGGAAGATACTAGCGAAGAATATATCCTTTATTCACTCACAGACACCGCACCAGGCGTCAAAAAACTTCTCGAAGAAAAATATAATACCACCTCTAAAACCGCAGAGGAACTCCCGCAAACCATTCCACACGAATACGATTTTATAATCATCATCAACAACACCCCAGAAACCAATTAATACAAATAATAATAAAATACTAAATTATTACATAATGAGATTTAGACCAGATTTATTTGATGCATTTTTTACAACTTAACAATGAAAAAATCTCCTAAATTATAAGGAGATTTTTTCTTGACTTATGTTGTAAACAAATACATCAAATAAGTCCAGTAATAATTTAGTATTTTATTATTATTTCTTACTAATTATCAACTTTCTTTCTCTTCCCTCCCCCTCAGAGTGTGTATCAATATCCGAATAATCTTGAGCTAATTTATGCACTACTCTTCTATCAGCCGCATTTAAATTAATTTCCATTGGCTCACCAGTTTCGCGTACTTTTTTAATCCATCCCTCTGCCTTTTCAGCAATTCTATCCGCTCTTTGTTTTTTATAGTTAGCAACGTCAACGTTAACTCTAGTTATTTCGGCTTCTTTAGATACTAATGCCATCGAAACAATATGCTGCAAAGCACGCAAATTATCCGCATTACGCCCAATCAGAAGTGAGTTAAGTGAAGTAGATGGTACCGATAATTGAATCACCTCATCATCTATCGTAGAATAAACTGCCACATTGATGCCAAAAAAGCTCAACAAGTCTTCTAGGTATTTAGCTGCAAACCTAATTGATTCATCTTTATTCATTTATTATCTCCTTTTCTTTTTAATATCACGTGCGGAGATTCTAGTAATTTTTGTTCCTGTTTTTTTATTTTCCACCACCTGAGTTTCTTTAATATTTTTAAGTTCTTTTAATACTGCCTTATCAGTCATATCATCTATTTCTTTATCAATTCCCTTTAAAATAATTTTTTGTTGAATAACGGTAATAATATTACTTAAAAAGTAATAAAAAGCCAATGCGCCATTCAAATTAAACATGATTAAAAACATCATCACTGGCATCATATAGGACATCTGACTAGTAGTCATACTGCTAATATCAGATTCATCAAGTTCTTTACCATCTTTTGCTTCTTTAAGTAGATCACGGAATTTCTTTTTCTTTTCGGATTTACCTGATGGCATTTGTTGTTTTGTTGCTAAATATTGCACCACAGACGCTAATATTGCGCAAATTAAAATAAATAATGCACTGGGGCTAAACTTTCCAGTTAGTACATCACTTGCCTTTACATCTAATTTTATCCATCCAAATAATTCAGGATGAAAATCATATTCACTTTTTTCTTCTACAGGGATTTCCTCATTAGCTAAATCATTTAAGTATATTTCCTGCTTTTCTTCTAGCGCTCTTATTTCCGAGCCCTCATAAGCCACAATATCGTACGCTCGGTTCATTAAATTATCAATTGGAAGTGGTGTAGCTATTACTCTAATTGCTGAAAAAATTGCAATAAAGATTGGTAACTGAATAAATAAGGTTAAAATCGATGCGAATGGTTTTACGTTATATCTCTTATAAAGATCCATCGTTTGCAACGATTCGAGCTGTTTATTACCATTACAATTCTTCTTAATTTGCGTTAATTCTGGCTGCAACTTACGCATTAATTTTGTTTGATTAAGCTGTCTTTTCGTAAGCGGCCACATTAGTAGCTTCACTAAAATCGTAAAGATAATAATAGCTAGACCAAAATCGTGTACTAAATTAAAAATGACAAATAGTATATTAACTATCGGTCTTACAATGATAAAATCAATGAACTCAAATGGGCCTCCAGTAATAATTGAACCTACCACAAAAGCAATTAATACACCCCACAGAATAACCTTTTTTACACTCATATTATATATTATATCACACCTTTACTTTGTTCTACTAGCTCTCCCAGTCTACACTCTAATTCATTAAAAGGAATTTTTAGTACATCCTTAGAATAAACTACGAAAATATAATCTCTTTTTTTAGGTAATAGATCAAAATTATTTCTGATAGCCTCATATATTCGCCGCCTTATCCTATTTCTACCTACTGCAGTTTTTTCAACTTTTTTAGATACCACCACACCAACTCTTGTAAAGCCACGCTCATTATCAACAAAAACCAATGACATCTTTGGCGATCTTACGGTCTCCCCTTTTTGATATACATATCTAACTCCACCTCTAGAATGGAATCGATATTTTTTATTTAGCATAATATATATTATACACTAAGCAGTTAAACGTGCGCGTCCTTTAATCCGACGACGTTTTAAAACTTTCTGACCATTCTTAGTGGCATTTCTTTTCATGAAACCATGTTCAACTTTGCGTTGCCTTTTATGAGGCTGATATGTTCGCTTTGGCATATTATTCCTTAAACTTTAATTTATTTCAAAAACTTATTATAGTATAACTCATTTTTCCACATTTTTCAATATCTTTTCCACATCATTAATAGAGGAAGCCCTTTTTATGTGGAAAACTATTAATCTGTTTATTCAAAACCAAATTATGACATATTTTTAAAAAAATAAACCTGTGGAAAACTTCATTTTTTCGTGCTATACTCTTTTAAAAGGAGGTTGGAAGAATGTACGATGTTTGGCAAAATGCCTTAGCTGAGATCGAGCAACAAATATCCGTTGCTAATTTTTCCACCTGGTTTCAAGATACTTCACTTATTACCGCCGAAGACGGAAATATTAAAATCGGTGTAAAAAACTCCTTCTATGTTAAACAACTACGTGCTAGATATTACGACATTATCGCTAATGCTTTAAAAAACAACAACACCCAAGTTAATAACATAGAATTTGAAGTAGTATCCACTAATAAACCCAAAATCAAACCTAGAGAAATCAGCACAGTTCAACCCATCAAGACTCAAATTAAAACCATTCGTAAGAATAACCACGAAATAAAATCTTTTAGTAATGGCTTAAATCCAAAATATACTTTAGATAATTTCGTAATTGGTTCTAATAATGAATTAGCGGTGGCAGCGGCTAAAAGTATTATTAACTCTCCAGGCGATAAATATAATCCCTTCTTCCTTTATGGTGGACCAGGCTTAGGTAAAACTCATCTAGTTCAGGCTATCGGTAACGAGCTTTTAAGGAATAATCCAGACTGCAAAATCCTCTACACTCCAATTTCGCATTTTTATTCAGATTTTATTGATGCAATTCAAAATGGCAAAGGTAAAGAGTTTAACTTAAAATTTCAGAAATTAGACTGTTTAATTATTGATGATTTTCAATTTATTGTTAACAAAGAAAAGAGCCAGGAAGAATTTTTTAATATCTTTAATGATCTGTATCAATTAAATAAACAAATTATCGTTACGTCCGATCGTTTACCTAGCCAAATTAAAACCGTAGATGAGCGTCTCTCCACTCGTTTAACCTGGGCTGGCGCCTTTGATATACAATTACCAAAATTTGAGGATAAATGCGCCATCTTACGCGCCAAAGCTGAACTTCAGGGTGCAGAAATTGAGCCAGAAGCTATTGAATATATTGCGGAAAACGTCAACACTAACATCCGTGACCTTGAAGGAGAGTTATCAACTATTCTCTTAATGTCAGAAGTTCGCGGCTTAACACCTTTAGAGTTAATTAATAACGGTTCAGTTTCCGTTAATAAAACCTCTAAACTCCGTCCGGTTTCCGCCAAACAAATCGTAGACAAAACTGCCAAATATTACAATTTATCCACCAAAGAGATGTGTGGAAAATCGCGTATTGCCAATATAAAAAACGCTCGTCAGGTTACCATGTTCTTATTATCTAAAGAACTAAATTTAAGTACAAATAAAATTGCGGCTGAAGTTGGAGTTAAAGATCACACCACTGTAATGCATGGAATTAAAAAAATCGAAAAAGATTTAAAACTTAACTTTATTTTACGCGATCAAATTGAAGAAATTAAGGAAAAAATCTATGGCTAAAGTGGAAAAGATGTGTATAAAAATGTTAATTACTTTGTGTATAAAAAAAGTAAAACTCTGTGTAAAAAATATCAAAAATAATTATTCATGTGCAAAAAATAGTTTATTCACTAAGTTTTCCATTATTTTGCACCACTTTTTACCCAGCCTAACACTCCCTGTTATTAATCAATCTTTTCCACTATTCCACATACCCTACTATAACTACTACGATTATTATTTAATAGAAAGGATTAATAAATGAAAATAAAAGTCACACAAGAAAAACTAAGCAAAGCTCTTAACAATATTAGTCGCGTTGCGATCAGTAAAGCCACTTTACCGATATTAAATAATGTACTCATTCGTGTAGATAGTAAAAAGGTCTCCCTAACCACCACTAATCTAGATATGGCAATAATTGACTTTTTACCAGTATCTAGTTCAGAAGACGGAGTCATCACTATACCAGCTAGATTATTAGCTGAATTTGTCTCTAATCTACCAAGAGGTGAAAATATTGAAATTGAATCTAAAAACGATAAGGTTACCATCAGTGCTGGTAAATATTCCTCCACCATAAACGGTGCTCCTGCTGACGACTTCCCTGAACTTCCAGAGATTAACGAAAAGAATGCTGTTATTTATAAAATTGGTGTAGACGATTTTAAAACTAGCGTTAGCCAAGTTGTTGTAGCTAGCTCCAATGATCTTACCCGTCCCGCTCTCACTGGTGTATTTTTTAATACAGATGGAAGCATATTAAGAATTGCCGCTACTGATGGTTATCGTCTTGCCGAGAAAAAAATCATAGACAATGTAGAAAGTGAGGTCAAAGCTATTGTTCCCACTAATTCACTTCAGGAAGTACTAAGATCAATTAGTGATGACGTGGAGGAAATTGAGATTTCATTTAATGACGACTTAGTACGTTTTCGTTTAGGTGAAGTAGAAATTATATCAAAGCTTATCGATGCTAGCTTCCCTGATTATCAAAAATTAATACCTAAAAATCCAGAAATTAAAGTTATTTTGAACCGTGAAGAATTAACTCGTGTTACTAAACTAGCGGCCCTCTTTTCTAAATCGGTTGGTGGCTCAATTATTTGCGAATCCAAAACCCCAGATACTTTTCTAGTTAAATCCATCGCAAATGAATTTGGTGAAAATGATTCTAAGATAGAAACCGAAGTAGAAAAAGACGGCAAAATTAATCTTAATTCTCGCTTCTTATTGGATGCACTTAATGCTTTGGAAGATTCCGAGGTTAACTTTCAATTTTCCGGTCATGTTGCCCCAGTTATACTAAAAAATCAACATAACGATAAATATATTCACATTATAATGCCATTAAATTCATGATTATAAAATCCATCAAACTAATTAATTTTCGTAATCATAGTAGTTATAATTTACAATGCAAAGAAGATACTACTTTAATATTGGGGGAAAACGGCTCTGGTAAAACTTCCGTATTAGAGGCTATCTATATCTTAACTCAAGGTAAAAGTTTTAGGGCTACTGATCAAGAAATTATTAAAAGAGGCACTGATTTTTATCGGATAGAATTAAATTATTATAACGGCGACACTAACATAGCTACATATGATCATAAAAATAAAAATTTTATTATTCATGATCAAAAAACTAAACGCTTGCCTAAGAAAAATAAATACCCAGTAGTATTATTTTTGCCTTCAGATCTGAATTTAATTAGTCATTCCCCTAGTCGTCATCGTGATTATTTTGATCGAGTTTATAATGAATTTAACGAAAAATATCACGAATCTTTATTAAAATATAATAAAACATTAAAACAGAGGAATGAGCTATTAAAAAAAGAATTTATTTCAAAAGATGCTATTTTTTCATGGAATCTATTATTGGCTAAGTTTGGCACAGAGCTATATAATTATAGAAATAATTATACAAAAGAAATAAATACTGAATATACCAACTATTACCGGTCAATCACTAAAAATCAAGATGAAGTGAGTATTAAATATAAAACCGAAGTTGATAATTTTACCGAAGAAAAATATCTTAAATATCTAGAGCAAAACTACGAAAAAGACACTTATCTTGGATACACTAGTTTCGGTATTCATCGTGACGATTATCTATTTAAACTTAATCATCAACCTGCGGATGGTTCTGCCTCTAGAGGCGAAACCCGCTCCATGATTTTAGCTCTAAAATTCATAGAGGCTAAACTCATTGAAGAAAAAAATCATCGCAAACCATTAATTCTTCTGGATGATGTATTTTCGGAGCTAGATGAGACTCATAGAAATAGTTTAATTAAAAATTTTAAGGATCATCAGATTATTCTAACCAGCGTATGATATAATCACAGAGTGATAAAGATAGAAAAAATAATCCCTGGCGGTCAGGCTTTGGGGCAAATGGAAGACGGCAAAAAAATCCTCTTTTGGAATGCCTTGCCAGGAGAAAATGTAATAGAATATAATATAACTAAGCAAAAATCTCATTACTGTGAGGCTATTGCTACGTCAGTCATTAATCAATCAGATAAACGTATTACACCTAAAGATGATTGTTTTTTATCTACTTCCCCTTGGCAGATTATTGACTGGGATTATGAAAATGATCTCAAAACAGATTTAATAGTTGAAATTTTCCGTGAACACGGAATTATTATAGATAAACCTAATAATTTTTCGGATAACCAAGAATATTTTTACCGTAATAAAATGGAATATGCACTTTATTGGGATCAACAAACTTCTAAGATTCAACTAGCTTTTCGTCATAGAGGAAGCCATAAGAAATTACCTATCTTTAAATCTTCCATAGAGCGTCCAGAGATTTTTGCTGCCGCTCAAAATATCATAGACGAACTCAATCAAAAACATGAAGAAGCTCGCAGATACCAAACCCTTCTCTTACGCTCTAATCAAAAAGGTGAAGTTTCCGGCGGCCTTTACGAAAATCATCAGCCACATCCTAAATTTAAAAATTTAAGTGATGAAATTTTAGGCTATCATTATTCTTATTCTCCTAATGGATTCTTTCAAATTAATTTACCAGTTTATGAACTCGCTCTTAAAGAAATAAAAAAAATCATTAAAACGGACGAAGTTTTAGATTTATACGCAGGTGTTGGCACAATCGGTCTTTCTATTGCTCGTGATAGAAAACTCACTCTTGTAGAGGTAGATAAATTTGCCTTTGAGGAATTAAATAAAAATGTTATAAATATAATTCACGCTGAGAACATAGAGCGAGTGTCAAGCTGGCACGAGCAGAAGGCGCCTCCCGTAAAGACGGGCGGGCGACTGGGTTCTCGGAGTGAATTAATTAATACTGTCTTATCAAGATCCGAAGAAGCTTTAGATTATATTAAGCAAAACCAAACTGTAATTTTGGATCCTCCCCGTTCTGGCTGCGATGATAAACTTATCGAGAAATTAAACACCATTAAACCAACTACTATTATTTATTTATCCTGCAATCCTTCTACTCAAGCTAGAGATGTTAAGAAATTGCTAGATAATTACAAAATAAAAGATATAAAAACATTCAATTTTTTTCCACGTACACCACACATCGAAAATCTAGTAATTTTAAATAAATCATGCTAGAATAACAAGAGACGGAAAGGTGGCCGAGTGGTTGAAGGCGCACGCTTGGAAAGCGTGTGTGCGAGCAATCGTACCGCAGGTTCGAATCCTGTCCTTTCCGCCAAATTAGCTAAAATAGAACTTGTTCTATTTTAGGAGATTTGAAGGAATGAAATGGGATTATTTTATCCTGTCCTTTCCGCCAAATTAGCGACAGAAGAGCTTGCTCTTCTGGAGGTAATTTAAAGGAATGGATCTAGGATCAATATCCTGTCCTTTCCGCCATTTTTTCAGACAAATAGGAGTATAAGTGAGCGAAAATATTTTAATTGAGTTGAAAGGTTTAACCAAAAGTTATGGGTATGGCGATACGAAATATTTCGCTCTAAAAGATTTTGACCTCACCATTAAACGCGGCGAATTTATTATGATTATGGGGCCATCGGGTTGTGGCAAAACTACACTACTGAATATCATTGGCCTACTAGATCGTGCTACCAGAGGTGAATATATTTTAAATGGCGAAAATGTTGCCAATATTTCTATGCGTCGTCAAGCCAAACTTCGTGCTAAAAAGATTGGCTTTGTCTTTCAGAATTTTAATCTAATAGAAGATTTACCGATTATTGATAATGTTTCCCTCCCTTTAGTTTATACTGGCTATTCTAAAACCGCACAACTCAAAAACGCCTCATCTGCGCTCAGGCGCTTTCATCTTCAAGAAAAAGAATACTACTTACCATATCAACTATCCGGTGGTCAGCAGCAAAGAGTAGCAATAGCACGTGCTATTGTGAATGACCCTGAAATTATTTTGGCAGATGAGCCTACTGGTAACCTAGACTCACGCTCGTCTCATGTTGTGATGGAAGAGCTAAAGGCCATCCATGAAGAAGGCAACACTATTATTATGGTTACCCATAATCCGGCACTTACTGTTTATGCTACCCGTGTTATTAATATGTTGGATGGTCAAATTGATACCGATATTAAAACTGTAGAAGATCAAAACCTTCCCCAACCCATTAGCGTCAAAATTAAAAAACGTAAAAAATCTCGGAGAAAATAAATGGCTACTTTATTTAGGACTCATCTTAGATTGGCACGTACTTCTATCAAAGAGAATCGTACTCGTTCATTTTTAACTTGTCTCGGTATTGCTATTGGGGTGGCAAGTATAGTACTAATACTTTCTCTTATGGGTGGGATTTCGAATCTTATTAAAAACGAAATTAGTGAAATAGGTTCAGACTTAATTGTGGTCAGACCAAACTCCACTAAAGACTCCGTTACTAGTGTAATAGAAGAATTAACATCATCAAATTCCTTCCAAAATAGTAGTCTTAGTATTAAAGATGTAGATGAAATAAAAAAATTAGAAGATATTTCCGCCGTTGCACCAATCGCTATTTCGAATAATAAAATTGATTCGGAAAAAAACAATCTTTCCTCGGTTCAAATTTTAGGGACCAATTCTGATTTTATTAAGATACAACCTATAGCCCTCCACTACGGCTCATTCTTAAACGATGAGAACGAGGAGAAAACTGTTGTCCTTGGTCGTACATTATCTTTAGCATTATTTAACACAATCAATAGTACTATAGGTAAAACGATTACTATTATGGGCGAAAAATTCATGATAGTAGGTGTTTTAGATGAAGTGGATAAATCAATTAATTTCGATAATATAGATTTCGATAACGCTGCAATCATTAATATCAAACATCTTAATAAAATTGCCGAAACCGCCCAAATTCAACAAATTAATATAAAAGCTAAAAATACTGATAGTCTCGGCCAAATTTCTGATAATATCAGGAATACTCTCACTAATCAAAAGTTGGGTGATCAAAATTTTACCGTCTCTTATGGTGATAGTATTATGCATCCCGCCAGTTCACTATTTATGATAGTGTCAGGTATGCTTACTCTGGTGGCCGCAATTTCACTTATTGTAGGTGGAATTGGAGTAATGAATATTATGTTGGTATCTGTAGCCGAAAGATCACATGAAATTGGTGTAAGAAAGGCCGTGGGGGCTTCTTCGCGTAATATTTTAATGCAATTCTTATTTGAGGCTCTTATTTTATCTCTTATGGGCGGCATTTTAGGCCTTCTGCTTGGCTATATTTTGGCATTTATTCTATCCACTATTACCCCATTTTCACCATACATTAGCTGGCATATTATTGCTGTCACTTTTCTTACCACTACATTAATAGGAATTATTTTTGGTATCTATCCCGCAATTAAAGCGGCGGCCAAAAATCCCATCGATTCCCTTAGACATTATCGCTAGTTTACGTGCTATAATATCTCTTATGAAGAAGTTATTAGAAAAATTACCATTTTATAATACTGCCGTCCTACCATATCATTTTCTGCAATCAGTTGCGGCCGGCATTAAATATAATTTTCCAGGCAAAAAAATTCATGTTATAGGTGTAACTGGCACCAATGGTAAGACCACTACTTGTTTTATGATTTGGCACATGTTAAATCAGGCTGGTATTAAAACCGGCATCATGACAACGGTAGCATGGGGTATAGATCATCTGCAGCCAGAATTAGCACACATGACTACAGTGGATGCCTTCACTCTTAATCAAAGAATTTCAAAAATTCAAAAAAAAGGTGCAAGATATTTAGTGTTAGAGATAACATCTCATGCCCTTGCAGAATTTCGTACGTTAGGTATCCCAGTTGATATTGCGGTATTTACTAATCTCACACACGATCACCTAGATTACCACAAAACTTTTGAAAAATATCGCAATGCTAAAGGTAAGTTATTTAAAAAAGCGAGTTACTCTATCTTAAACGCAGACGATAAAGCCACAAGCTATTATCAGAAATTATCTAAGCAATATACCACATACGGTATAAATAAGGGAGAAAATCAAGCTAAAAATATAGAATTAAGTGTGAAAGGTGTTAAATATACTTTTGGTGATATGGAGATATCAACAAGTATACCAGGAGAATTCAATGTATATAATTCATTAGCCGCGGCTTTAGTAGGTAAAAAAGTTGGTTTGACTAATAAAAATATCATAAATGGTATAAAATCTCTAGAATCCGTTGAAGGTCGTATGAATATTATAGATGAAGGGCAACCTTTTACAGTGATAGTGGACTATGCTCATGCTCCAGATGCTTTGGAGAAAGTTTTTGAATCAGTTAAAGGTCACCAAGGTAAGATTATATCCGTACATGGTGGAGCCGGACGTCGTGATCCGTCAACTCGTCCAATAAGAGGAGAAATACTAGCTAAAAACTCCGATTTAGTAATTATTACAGAGGATGATTCACGTGATGAAGACCCAGAAAAAATCGCTGCGGGTTTTATTGAAGGTGCAATTAAAGCCGGCAAGACTCTCGGTAAAGATCTGATTAAAGAATTAAATCGAGAAAAAGCAATTCAAATAGCGATAGATAGTGCTAAAAAAGGTGATTTAGTTTTAGTTTTAGGCAAAGGCCACGAAAAGACTATTCTTAGAGCAGATGGTCCTCATGATTTTGAAGATATTAAAGTAGTGAAAAAAATCCTAAAAGCCAAAAAATAAATTATTCTGGGATATATTCCGCTAAACCATCTACTATCTTATCATTCTCTATTCCTAAAGTATGGGCAATTGCGGTTGCGCAAGCCATATAAGAAACGGCCGTTTCTCCAGGCACAAATGTTGCTACCGTTAAAATATCAGTCTTGATTGAGAAAGTTGCTTCTGTCCCTTTACTGTAAAGTTTAGAATTGAGAATTTTTACTTCGGAACTAGATTGTCCGTATGTGATAGTATCATTCTTCCCTCTAAATTCGGCAAAAGTATCATAATTAATATCATCATGATTTAAAACCACTATTTCTGGTTTCATATCAAATAATGTTTTTTCGTTATCAAGAAATTCTTTTGGTTCCATATCTTTAAGTCCAGAAGTTACGAAATTAGTCATAGCGGCTACCGAAATTGGCAATCCATAAAAAACGTTATCTCTTAAACCTTCAGCTGGAACAGTTACTACTACATAATTTGCCCCCGCCTTCCAAGCATCACTTAAAAATTTATGAAGCATACCAATTTTAAAAGGTTGATCAGACGCAAGTACGGCCACCTGCTCACCGGCCGCTCTAAGAATTTCGTGGACGTAATGAGCTACCGTTGTTTTACCAGTAGAACCAGTAATAGCGATAAGTTTCATGTCTTTTATCGGATTTCCGTAATACGACTTTAAAATCTTAGCTTTAATTTTTTGTGTTTTATCTTTGAGCCCACCATTTTTGTCATTGCGTTTATTGGATTTTTCCCTCTCACTCATAATACCCTTATTATATCACTTGTTTATCAGTTTTCAACCTAATTCATCTTGACACTAATGTGTAATTCAGTTATTAAATAAAGTAGGTTTATAAAAAAAATGGATCCACATTTATCTAATAATACTGAAAACACTCAAGGCGATTTATCTACTGGATGGGAAAACATAAAAGATAACGCGCCACCGTTTCATGGGGAGCCGGAATTTAGGGCTGAAAATACTTTTAGTTCATCTTACGAAAAAATACCAGAAGATAAAAAACACGATATTTTTACAAAATCAAATTTTGGTGATTATTATTTTAAAATAAAAAAAGAATTTCCGGATGATGAGTATACCGATGAGCTACTACGAATATGCAGTCCCGTTTATGCGTTGGAAAAGCTTAATGGTATAAATTTTTACTCGTCCATGCCATTTGAAGCCCATCGCCGCCCTCATATATTACTCTATGCAGAAACCCCAGATGGAATAAGCGCCCATGTTTTTTACCGAAGTAACTCATCTATGAATTGGAGATTTTTACCTAGGATTGTCGATGGTTGGTATGATAAAACTACTAGCCACGAAGATAGCATTAATTTACCAACCGAGATTCAGGCTAAAGTAGAGCATATTTCAGACTCCGAAGATGATAAAATACCTCAAATTAGTAATGAATTTATTGGCTATATCGTAAATGACACTTTTGATTCTCGATTATCAACTAAAAATAACAGAACTGATATTTCTAATTTTGTTACGTGCGCTGGTGAATTGGCGCTAGGTTATTTTGGGAATGATTATAATAATCCTTTTGAAAATTCATTTTTTGGCGATAACTGGATTCTCCCCGATCCAGAAACTTTAAATATTCCAGCCGAAAAGGAACCGGATTTTTCCAAATTAATATGTGAATGGCGATCACATAACGAAGAATATATTTTTCTAAGTAAAGATGGCGCACTTACCGCACGGTGTTTTGATTCTTTAGATCATTCTCTTAGATATTTATTTTATTCCACTCTTGAAGGAAAAACCTGGATTAGTAGTATTGAATGTATTAATTCTAAAACAAACAACTTAGGGTTAAGAGAAAATTACATCGAACCGGGTGCTCTCACTACTCCCCTTTTAGAATACCATTGTAAGGAGTCGTGTCAGGATGGAAAAAATGGTGGTGGACATTGGGGTAAAGATAATTTTATGCATTATCCGTATGCAGATATGAGCGATTATTTAGATAAAATACCCATCATTAAAAAATTTCATCAGTATTACCAATAAAAAAAACGGCTTCTGGAGCCGTGACGAAGGCGAGAGGATTCGATTGGAGCGAAGCGACAAACGAATCTCGCTTTTTGTGTGTTGCGATAGCAACATGGCGGAAGCGAGAGGATTCGAACCTCCGAGACTGTTGCCAGCCCACACGATTTCGAGTCGTGCGCCTTCAACCACTCGGCCACGCTTCCACCTATAATTATATCACAGAGTCTACTCTAATAAACCAATCTAATTTGGCGGTATGCTTATTGTGAATTAAAACAAATTTATAAAAATAATCTCCCAAATTATTCAAAAATATGTTATAATAAAAACGTCACCTTTTAGGTGATGCTCATTTAATTTCTAGGTGGATGTTTAGGTTAATCTTAGCATCCACATATGTGCCCGTAGCTCAGCTGGATAGAGCGTTTGCTTGCGGAGCAAAAGGTCGTAGGTTCGAATCCTGTCGGGCATACCATAACAGAAAAAACAAGAATTTATTCTTGTTTTTTGTGTTTTGGGATGGTCGAAAAAGGATCCCCATCCTGTCGGGCATACCATAATAAAAACAAGGCCAAAGGCCTTATTTTTATTTTAAAATTATTTTTTGCTATAATAAAATTATGCAATGGGATTTAATTACTAATATAATTTTAATATCATCACTTTTAACTTTGGCAACTTTCGCGATTGTTGCTCTAGTGCAATGGACTAATCGGAAGTCGTTTATGAAAATCGACCGCGTCTTACGTTGGATCCCATTACCGCTAGCATTAATGACGATAGTTTATTTTATCTTCGACAAACTAATTATTTTAAACACTCGTCCAGACGGCTCCAGTGAACCATCCTTCCCTTCTACTCACGTCATGGTGGTCACTACAATCTTCTTTATCGTAATAACAATTTTACCAAAATATATTCACTCTAAAGTTGCGCGCGTAATTTTGGATATTCTAATGGCGATTTTAATTTCACTTACTTGTACCGGTCGCGTACTTGCGAATATGCATTGGCCGATTGACGTTTTTGGTGGTGTAGCTTTTGCTATTATTTTTACAGAAATCTACTACATAGTTGCTAAAACCAAGAAGAAGGAGAAAAAATGAGTAGTGTTTTTACTAAAATCATCAATGGTGAAATTCCCTGTTATAAAATTTATGAAGATGATAAAACTTTTGCATTCTTAGATATTCACCCAGAAACCCCCGGACACACTTTAGTTGTCCCTAAAAAAGAAATAGATCGAATTTATGATTTACCGGAAGAAGATTATAATGCATTAATGTCTACCGTTAAAAAACTTTCCACTCACATGGAAAAAATAACTGGTAAACGTACCCTCTGGAAGGTAGTAGGCACAGATGTTCCGCATGCGCACGTTCATTTAGAGCCACTCGATGAAACCTGGTATCATGGGCGCGAAGTTAAGACTTCACCAGAAGAATTTGAAAAAATCTGTGCCAAGCTACAATATCACTAGATATGATATAATAGCAATATGAGATTTTCGAGTAGTTATGAGCCGGGGGAGTACGAATCAGACATTTATGCTGCATGGGAAGCGTCTGGTATTTTTAATCCTAAAGTCCCCACTGTACCAATAGATAATAATAGCGATGGCAGTGATGACAGAGTAAAAAAATCCAACCAAACATTTTCAATCGTTATGCCGCCACCAAATGCAAATGGTAATCTTCATATTGGCCATGGACTTACTATCGCACTAGAAGACTCTCTTACTCGGTATTACCGACTTAAAGGCGATAGTACTTGGTATATTCCCGGAGCTGATCATGCTGGTTTCGAGACCTGGGTAGTTTATGAGCGCGAGCTAGAAAAACAAGGCCATACTAGATTTGAATACTCAAGAGATGAACTATATGCTCGCGTTTGGGACTTTGTGGCTAAACAGCGTGGTAATATGGAATTGCAATTACGTGCCCTTGGGGCGTCTTGTTCTTGGGATGATCTCACTTTTACTTTGGACGAAAATGTTATAGACCGTGTTTATACTACTTTTGAAAAAATGTGGAATGATGGACTAATCTATAGAGGTGAAAAGTTAGTTAATTATTGCCCCAAGCATCAAACTGCCTTTGCAGATATAGAAGTGGAACATCAAGATGAGAAAGGTACCCTTTGGGATATCGCCTACCAGTATGATGGTGGAGAGATTATAGTTTCCACCACTAGACCGGAAACGCTATTCGGGGATGCTGCCGTGGCTGTAAACCCAGAGGATAAACGTTATCAAAATTTACTAGGTCAAAAAGTTAAACTGCCACTAACTGATCGCGAAATTCCAATTATTGCCGATGAACACGCTGATCCCGAATTTGGCACTGGAGCAGTTAAAATTACCCCAGCACACGATTTTGATGATTTTGAAGTAGGCGAGCGCCATAACCTTCCCCGCTTACAGGTAATTGCTGAAAACGGCACAATGGTAAACGTTCCAGAAGAATTTAATGGTCTAACTACTACAGAATGTCGCAAAAAAGTCCTTAAAACTCTAAAAGAGCAAAATCTATTAAGAGGTGAAAGGAAAATTGATCACGCTGTAGCGCATTGCTATAAATGTGGTACTACTATTGAGCCAATGCTTAAGGAACAATGGTTCATTGATGTAAAACAGTTAGCTAAGTTAGCGATAGACGCCATAGAACAAGATAAAATCAAATTCCATCCTGCCAACAAAAAGAACATTTTGATTAATTATTATAAAGGGCTTAAAGATTGGAATATTTCACGTCAAATTCCATGGGGTATTGCTATTCCAATGTTTCGCAAAGTTGATTTATCTGCCACCGACGAACCAGATTGGATTTTTGATCGTCGTACTAATCTCCAGGAAATTGAAAAAGCTGGTGTTAAATACGTCCGCGATGAAGATACCTTTGATACATGGTTCTCTAGTTCGCACTGGCCAATAGTTTGTACGGATTGGGACGAAAATAACTTCAGTCCTTACTACCCATTAAATGTTATGGAGACTGGCGCTGATATTCTATTTGCCTGGGTTGCACGCATGATCATGATGGGGCTTTACGTTACCGGGGAGGTTCCGTTTAAAGAAGTATACCTACACGGCCTAGTTTTGGATGAACATGGTAAGAAAATGAGTAAGAGCAAAGGCAACGTTATCAATCCTATGGATCTCGTCACTAAATATGGTTCAGATGCATTTCGTCTGGGTATTTTAAGGGGCCGTTCCGCTGGCATGAACCAAGCCTTTAGCGAAAACTCCGTCATCGCTGGCCGCAATCTCTGTAATAAACTCTGGAATATTTCTCGCCTCATTCAGTCGATGACTGATGAAACTGATATTAATTTTGAAGTTTCAGAGACCGTGCCCCGCGAGGGTTACGACCCGAGCGAAATGAGCGAAGCTCATGACGATGGGTCTGAGCGAATGGGGTCAAAAAAACTTCAAAATAATATCAATTACACTTCTAATAATATGGGTGAAGACTGGATTTGTCGTGAAATTAACGAGTGTGTTTCTCAAGTAGAAAAAGACATGAAGGCTTATCGTTTTGCTGAAGCAGTAGAAGTTTTATATCAAACCATCTGGGACAAGTACGCAGATTGGTTCCTGGAAACTCAAAAGGTTTATAAAAATATCCCATTATTAAAAACCACTCTCGAAACGCTCCTAATCACACTTCATCCCTTTGCTCCATTTGTAACGGAAACCATCTGGCAAAATCTCAGTTGGACGGAAGGTTTTATAGCTGCAGCTAAATGGCCCTCTAAGCTAAAATTTGACCCAATTTCGGCCGAAGAATTCGAAAGCATAAGAACAATCGTGTCTGAGGTTAGAGGCACCTTACAAGCCCTTCCAGGCACCAATAATGTAAAAAAATACGGGCTATTATACGACAATGATAGTATTGTGAATGAAAATATGCTAATAATTAAAAATCTCACCAAAGTCCCAAGTATTAATTCGCTAAATGGCAATCCACGTGGCCTTAGAATTGCGTTAGCTAATCATGAAATCTATTTAGACGTATCAGAAGATATCGTCATGGAATACAAGGAAACTCTTACAGAAAAAATCCTCTCTGTCGGTAAAGAACTGGACGCGCTTAATGCTCGTCTAATGAATCCTAATTATGTGGATAGAGCCCCCGCTCACCTCGTTAAAGAAACCAGGGATGGCGTCAAAGAGAAAGAGTCCCTAATTAATCGCCTAAAACAACAATTAGAGTTAATCTAAATCAAATGTCAACCATTGCTCAGACTTGTTAGTACTGTATATCTTTGCTGTTTTTGGTGCATATTCGTTAACCGCCTTATTGAGTTTTTGGTCATAAAGGTAATATTCCTCTTCTTCATGTTCCCTGCTATGTGCGTAGTATCTATTACGAGCGAGCCTTTCTCGCCAATCATCACCATAGCAGCTGGTTTAAAACCAATCAATACCTCAAGAATCGAAGAAATTATACTAGTAGCTTTATTGGGGGTACTAGCAAAATCTCAAATAGTAGATCTTCTAGCTGTAAAAATAAATGATTATTCATGCTCTTTCTTTCTATCGTAATTATTAAGATTAAATAAAGGCCTATTTTCCCCATCAATAATTTTCTGTGCCCGCCGAATTAATTTTTCCAATGCGTTAGTCGAGGAAGCCGATCCAATGTGAATAGTTTTTACTACTCTTCCCTGTTCTTTATAACAGACCTGGACTCCAGTTGCTCCAGAAGTCGTTTTAAACCGTCTAATATAAGCCATATCTTAATTGTAGCATACTGGAGCCGAAGAAATTTACACAACAATTCCCCCACTTTTTTCCACCAAAGCATAAGCAAAAATGATGATAATTCCCTATTAATTAGCATCCGCAACCGCTGGCAACCTGCTTGACAAACCAAACTGCTCGCGCTAAAATTAGGTCAACAACTGAGCGAGTGGGCGAAGTTGGGAGACGTTTTAGCAACCGTGAACTTAGGGTAGATCTGATAGCGCCGTAGCTAAAACAAATATTAGCCAACGACAGGGAAGCAATCCTGACGAATAATGTTTATGTATAAAATATTGTACATAAGTAGTCAATGGCTAAATAATCATAATTATTATAAATCAACCTAAAACACGTGTCTAACAGGGGACGTGAGTATTTACGTGGTATAATATTGACATGGAAATTCCGATTACGCAGAGTAAAGAATGGGCAAACTTACAATCTGAACTTGGTGAAAAATATTTTTTTGAAGTAGGGAACAACTACCAATTCTTAGCTATCTTAAAAAATACACCTCTGGGTAAATATCTTTATTTGCCATATGGACCGTTTATTGAGCCTGGTAAAAATCCACAAAAAATCATCATAGCTCGCGTTATGCGTAAAATTCGTAAAATTGCCAACAATAACAAGGTTTTTTTTATTCGTATTGAGCCTCAAATCTCTGATTTTACCAAAAATCTTCCTTATAAGATGAAGAAATCTACCGATCTCAACCCTAAAGAGACTTGGATTTTAGATTTAGCCGGTAATGATGATGAATTAAAATCTAAGCTCCCATCAAGACTCTGTCGTTACCATAAAAATGCCGAAAAGAATGGTCTTACGATAGAAATTTCACACAATCCAGACGATATAGATTATTTAATTAATCTCCAGAAAGCCCTTGCAAATAAAAAAGGCATTAATACTTTTTCAAAAGAATATCTTAAAACGGAGTTATCCCAACCTTTCGCATCGCTATATTTAGTTAAATACCAACCACCGGAACAAAATATCTCAGAAGTAGTTGCAGCAGGTTTAGTATTTGATTATTCTAAAACAAGGTATAATCTTCAGGGTGCTCAATCTGAGCAGGGAAGAAAACTACACGCTACCGGAATTCTAACTATTCAACTTATCAAAGATGCCAAAGCTAAAAATCTTAAATATTTTGATTTTTGGGGTATTGCCCCAGATGATGCGTCGGACAATCACCCATGGAAAGGTTTTACTAACTTCAAAAAAACATTTGCAGGCCGCGAAGTTAAATATCACGGCACCACAGATATTATTTTGAAACCATTAAAATACAATGTTTATCGCGTCATCAGGAATATCAATAGATTACTAAGGAGAGTATAAATGAAGTTTATTCATCTAAACGCAACCGAATACTCTAAATTTGCCGATAAAAGCCCCTATAAATCGTTTCTCCAGACTGCAGAAATCGCCAAATTAAGAGAAGAGAATGGTTGGGTAGCATATTATTTTGGGGTAGAAAAAGACAACAAGATAATCGCTGCAGCTATGGTGGTAGCTAAACCCACTTTTCTTGGTAAATCCACCTATTATATTCCAGGTGGACCACTCTTAGATTACGAGGATACGGCCGTAGTAAACTTTTTCTTTAAAAATCTCAAAAATTATGCTAAATCTCACAATGGCTATTTACTTCATATCGAACCATATTACGAATTAATTGAACGCGATCGTGATGGCAAGAAAAAACCAGATGGCTTCAATCATCAAAAGGCTCTCGGTAACCTAAAAAAACTTGGTTTTCTACCTACGCATTCAGATAATCCAAAATATCTATTTGTTTTAAATATCAAAAATAAAAAAGAAGACGAACTATTTGCTAGCTTTAAACAAAATACCCGTAACCTTATTAGTCGCGCTACTAGAAAGGGGGTTGTAGTTCGTGAGATTGGCAGGGAAGAGCTGAATAGTTTTAAGCAAATTACCGCATCAACCTCAGAGCGTCGTCACTTTAGTGATAAATCTTTAGATTATTACGAAACGATGTATGATTTATTTGCAAAAAAAGACGAAGTTAAATTTATCATTGCAGAAATAAACGACAAAAAGCCAATCCCAGTAGCCGCCGCCATGTTTATGACTTACGGCGATGAAGTTATCTATCTATTTTCTGGTAGCGATGAAAAATATATGAAAGAATACAATGCCCAATATGCTATTCAATGGTATATGATTAAATATGCCATCAAAAATAACTTCAAACGCTATAATTTCTATGGCATTCAAGGCCTCCCAGATCCAAATAAACCAGGTTACGGTATCTATAAATTTAAAAAAGGCTTTGGTGGTCACGTGGTAGAACTAATCGGCGCTTATGAATTGCCATTAAATAGATTTTTTTATAATACTCACAAAATTTTATCAAAAATAAAGCATCTAAAATGAATTTATCAGGTCTCACATCTAAACAAGTTAAAGTAAAAAAAGAACAGGGAAGAATTAACCGTGTTCCAGGTAAAAACACCAATTCAATTGGCAAAATAATACTAAAAAACACCTTAACCATTTTTAATTTAGTTAATATCATCCTAGCCATATTGATCATTTCTGTTGGTGCCTATAAAAACCTCCTCTTTGTTCTAATTGCTATAGCAAACACCCTAATTAGTATAATTAACGAAATTCGTGCCAAGAAAACCGTCGATAAAATGCGTCTAATTGCCGAAAAACAACCTACGGTGATTAGAGAAGGTAAAAACATCCAGATTAAACAATCCGAAATCGTAGACGGCGACCTCATAGTCTATGGTTTTGGGGATCAGGTTGTGGTGGATGCGCAAATTGAACAGGGAAGCGTAGAAGTTAATGAGTCTTTTATCACTGGTGAGCAAGACAATGTCCTTAAAAAACCAGGCGATAAATTGATTTCCGGTAGTTTTATAGTTTCAGGAACATGTAAAGCTACTGTTACCGCTGTTGGGGCCGAAAACTTCATCAATAAGCTAGAATCGAGCGCGCATACCATAAAAACCGCAGATTCTAAACTTTTTACTATTATGAATAACATCGTCAAATATATTTCAATTATACTTATTCCAATTGGCGTTCTTCTGCTTTGGGCACGTTTTCGTGTACCAGACACTACTCCTGAAGTTGCAGTCACTAGTACAGTCGCTTCACTTATCAATATGATTCCAGAGGGTCTAATCCTCCTCACCTCATCCGTTCTCGCACTAGCCACTATTCGTCTTTCACGTCAAAAAGTTTTAGTCCAAGATCTTTACTCAATTGAAACTCTAGCCCGTATAGACTGCATAGCACTAGATAAAACTGGTACGCTTACCACCGGCAGAATGACCGTAAAAGATATAATTCCAGCAGAAGGCCACACAAAAAATGCCCTAGAAAAAGCACTCAAGCTTATTTTAAGCGCAACAGCTACCGATAACGCTACAAGTACCGCCTTAAAAGAAAAACTGCTTAAAAAGGCAAAATTTAAGCCCACGGAGCAAATCATAGAATTTATTCCATTTTCATCCGATCGAAAATATTCCGGTGTTCGTACCAAAGATGCTACTTACCTTATGGGGGCTCCCGAAATTATTGCTGGTAATACACCAGATTTTCCAGGCACTTTCCGCATCCTCGCGGTAGTGAAAGACGAACACCAAAAAGGTGGTTTAGAGGAATCTGTCGGAGGTTACGACCGAGACAGAAGGAGCGCGTCCCCCGTAACGACGGGCGAGCGCGACTCCGTGTCCGATAAACCACCTTTTGATGTTTTAGGTTATATTCTCCTCGAAGACGAACTTCGAAAGGATGCCGAAGAAATTATAAATTATTTTTACAAAAACGATGTTGATATTAAAATTATCTCTGGCGACAATTTAAAAACAGTAGAAACCATTGCTAAAAATACTGGCATTAAAAACATCTCCGGTATCGATCTTTCCACTATAAAAGGCGATATTAATTATGAAAAATTAGTCAAAAATTATAATATTTTTACTCGTGTTAAGCCCGCCCAGAAGAAATCATTGATTCTAACCCTTAAAAAGCTAGGTAAGACCGTTGCTATGACCGGTGACGGCGTTAATGATATTCTGGCTATGAAAGAAGCTGATTGCTCTATCGCAATCGGAGAGGGCTCCGATGCTGCTAGGCGTTCCGCTAAACTTGTTCTTTTAAGTAATGATTTTGCTGGCGTACCCAAAATAATCGCTGAGGGTCGTCAAACCATCAATAATCTAGAGCGTTCTACTACTTTGTTTATCGCTAAAACTGTTTACGCCTCCATTTTGGCAGTAGTTTTTATCTTCTTACCATTCAGGTCTCCATTTGCTTCACCCGTAGAAATGTCGCTTCTCAATTTTGCCTGCATTGGCTTTCCGGGCCTTATACTCGCCCTAGAACACAATACTAGCCGCATTAAAAATCTCTTTGTTAAAAACATCCTGCAATACTCTGTTCCGGTCGGTCTTACTATCTCTATAGCAATGATCGTTTTGTCTTGTCTTACCCATAATAATTTTTTCCCAGTACACGAATTGTCCACCATTGCCATTTTTGTTACCTTTATCGTTGATTTAGCCTTGATTTATCGTATCTCTAGACCGCTTACTCCGCTCCGTAGTGCACTCCTGATTACTATTATCGGTATTATAGTCGCCGCTTTTGTTATTCCATTTTTACATGATTTCTTTGATTTTATTTATCTTGGCCGCAATGGGATTATTATCCTTGCAGTCACAGCTGTCCTGTCACTAGTAATTTTTGAAGTCATCCATCATTTAGTTCGCTATTTCTCGTTACGTTTTGATAAAAAATCTTACTAATAATCCATTTATGTTAAATAAAAATATGGAAAATAACAACTTCGAAAAACAATTCAAGCGCAGTATAGATAATGCTACTCTCGATTCAAATATCTATAAACCAGCGAAGAAGATACTTCACTTGAAAATAACACCAATGATGAAAAGTTTTTTATTATAACTACGCCTCAATAGCTGATGACCTCACTATTTATAATTGTGGGGAAGATACTGAGGAATAATTTAATTCTATTCTTCGATTGATATTCTGGGATAAATATTTAAGCTATAGGGGTCAACTGGCTTAACTCCAGTTTGTATCTCAAAATAACAAGCTGCTGCTACCATTGCTCCATTATCACCAGAAAGAGAAGTAGCGGGGAAAAATACAGGGACATTCGGGGATGTTTCATTTTGTGCCATAAGTTTCGGCGAGCGCCCCTGAGCGTGTTCCGTATTAAATATTTCGAGTATTTGATTCCTGAGTTCTTGATTCGCACTCACCCCTCCAGCAATTACGATCGATTGTGTTTCGGGATATTCTTCTAGCGCCATCTCCAATTTTTCACATAAAATATCTACCGCAGTTTTCTGGAACGATGCTGCAAAATCACACACCTGTTGCGGAGTTAATAAGTCTTTTAATTTATGAGATGGATAAGAGATCGGCACTTTGGCCTCTTTTTGTACAGCCCTCAGTACTGCAGTTTTTAATCCGGAAAACGAAAAATCCAACCCCTCAACCTTTGGATGTGGCAACCTGTATTTATTGAGATCGCCCGGCCGAAGGTTAGTGTGTTCTTTGAGGACCATAAGCTTGACCGAACGGCCTTGAGTGTGTCCGAGAAGAACACACTGACCTTCGGCTGCCATACTAATACTAGGTCCTCCAGGATAAGGTAGCCCTAAAATTTTTGCCACCTTATCAAAACACTCTCCCACCGCATCATCATGAGTAGTGCCTATAATCTCAAACTGATTATGACCACGCATATATAAAATTTGTGTATGTCCCCCTGATATTACTAAAGCCAACAAGGGGAATTGCGGGTGTTTAAGAATAGTGCTTTGAGGGGGCTCTTGGAGGCTACTGCCGAGAGCGTAGGACGCCGAGCCTCGTGAGGACGGGCGTGAGGACGTCCGGTCCCAAGAAACACTATTCCGAGCATCTGTGCTTAACCAGTTTGCATACACATGTGATTTCAGATGATGTACGGCGTATAAAGGCTTATTGTGTAGTATTGCTAAAGTTCTTGCCGTTAATGTCCCAATCAAAAGAGAACCGAGCAGCCCCGGTGCATGAGTTACCGCAATGGCATCTATATCATCCCAATTACATGACGCATTGGCAAGGGCCTTATTAATAACCGGCATAATCGCTTCAAGATGCGATCTTGCGGCTACTTCGGGAATTACACCACCATACTCAGCAAAAATATCAATTTGACTCACAACCACATTAGAGAGGATAGAAACCCCATCTTCTACTACGGCTGCTGCTGTCTCGTCGCAACTGGTCTCAATTCCCAAAATTTTCATATCAAAATTATACCACATACCCCTATTTATTACCACTTAAAATTGACTAGAAACAGGAAATATGCTATAATTAATATTACTATTCGTTTTCGTTTTGTAAGGGGTGAGATAATTGCAAAAACCGCACGAACGTACTTTGAAAATGATGGAAAACTATGTCAGACTACACGAAGAAGGGAGGAGTGTCTCAGAGATTGCCAAACTATACGGCCTGAGCGCCAGTACAGTGTACGGCCGTCTGGCTGAGATCGCAAACAAGGCAGGAGTGTCCAGAGAGTCTCTTCTGGAAAAGCCTTTCACGGCGAATCACTCTGGACGTAACTTTACACCCGTTAAGCCGGTCAATACTACGGAGCTCGAGAGGCGCTTTAATGAGGTTCTAGATAACCTCAAAAAAGTGCGTGCGGAGCTCAGTCTGTGCATCGCTAAGCAAGAAGAAAACGCAAAAATTCTGACCATCAGGAAGGAGTAGGTATGAATTTTCGCACTGCCACCAGTAGAAAGATCAAAACCCTCATCAAACAAGGGTTTACGAACGAAGAACTCTGCGAACGCTTTGAATGTACGGAGGAGGAGCTAGAAGGACATATCCGCCTACTGTTTAAGACTGGCGCCGACGGTGTTTTAAGGGATTTAGGCGCTAATCGCAAGAAGGCGCGCCCTAAGCTTCGCGAAGAAGCGAGCAATCTTTCAGAGCAGTCTGAACTGGAATCTAATTCTGAGTCAGAACCTGAATGCGTGGTCGTACCTACTTTGGTACAAGAGTCACCTACTAAGCCAACTCTTGACGAACTCATTCAGAAAGAGCATGCCCTAAGTAATGACGTAATATCTCTAGAGGTTACCCATACGGAACTGACCGGAAAGCACCGTGTCATCATAAAACGACTTCGTGAGATTGACGACGAACTAGAAGGGCTCGAGCGGCAGACTCAATCCTGTCGCGACCGCGCCACTCAGCTAGACACCCAGGCAAACGAAATCGTCACCGAGATGAACGATATCTCAGATCAGCGCCACACCAAGCTCGCGGAGCTCGATACGGTTCGCAAAAAGATCGAAGAGATGAGTACCGTATCAATCTACGTCTTCTCAGACGGTCGCATTGGTGCTCCGGACAATCCAGACTTTATCCTGGAGGATGAGGGATACCAGGTCCTAAAGGATGAGCTCCTCACGCGTGAGGAATGCCTGGATCTTCGGGTGCGAGATATTGTCACGCTAGCCCGTCTCAAGATCATTAGCGAAAAAGCCACAAAGTTTTCGCTGGTTTTCGAGGATCAGTCTCTAGAATCTGTCTATACTATGCTCTTTGTAGAGTAGTAGACGACAAGCTTTTCATTAAAAGTGCCGCATCTGTGGCACTTTTTGTATCTAAAATATATCACCAAATGAATAATTACTCGTGATGATACGGACCATTAATGGCGATTTGTGAAGCTCTGTAAACCTGTTCAGCTACAACCAGCCTTGCAATCATATGAGGGAATACTAATTTAGAAAAACTCCATACAAAATCCGAACGTAAACGTACCTCATCTATAAACCCATACGCTCCCCCAATCAAAATGACGATATTTTTTCCTTCCAAAAACACCTTTTCTAATCTCTGAGATAATTCAGGTGATGATATATTTTGTCCACGCTCATCACAGCAAATTACATAGTCATCACTTTTAAAAGGCCACTCCACCAATTTCCGTGCTAACTTCTCTTCCTCCAAAAAATCCCAGGTTATATCGTACGGTTTCCTCAGTCTTTTTTCGTATTCGGAGCAAGCCTCTGCACACCAACCAACATTCTTCTTTCCCCCAGCAATTATTTTTATCATGCAAAGATTATACCATAACCTTTGCAAAAAAATGGCTGGACCGGCAGGATTCGCACCGAGCTTTAGCGAGGTCCGAATCCTCGTTTTTACAGTTTTTTACATAAAAAAATGGCTGGACCGGCAGGATTCGATTCGAAGAACGAATCCTCGCTTTTCCAGTGTATCTGAAAGAGACATGGCTGGACCGGCAGGATTCGAACCTGCGAATGCTGGGACCAAAACCCAGTGCCTTACCGCTTGGCGACGGTCCAATATCAATTATTCTATCACAATCAGTCTGCCCCGTCAAAACTTCACAAAAGCAGGGAAAAATGATATAATATGCAATCATCCGTTAACCGTATCGATACTCAACCGAGAGGAGCAAAAATGGATGTTGGTTCTTTAGATTGGGCAGAAACCAGGCTTGAGATTATCCGTAATAAGTACATGCACTACGCCAAAAAGGCGGAAACAGAGCATACTACTATTAGGGAGGCCGCCGGGCGAGAAAATCTAGAAGGTATGCTTGAAGAGATAGAGGATATAAGCAGCTACATTGCGGCATATCAAAAACAATACGACCGCTACAATACCATTCGAAATCTCGCCGAAGTCCTCGGCTGCGAACTTAACGAAGCTCGGCATGGTCATTAGCCCACCGGCCCCGGCACAGTCCGGGGCCATATCCTTTTATGAGACCTGATTCCTCTTGTGTTTTTCTCTAAAGTGTGCTATAATTACTCTATGGCTACCAAAAGGCGAAAATCAACAAGAAAGACCAAAAAGCGCACCAAAGAAGCGCCAGTAGAGTACGAGTTGCCGGGCGGTTTTTGGCGTCAAATTGCCGCAATTTTAATGATCGCCTTAGCATTATTTTGCGTGATTACTTGGTTTGGTCAAGGCGGCACTATCCTTAATAGTATCCATAAATTTATTCTTAATGTTCTTGGTTTTGCTACTTATTTTATTCCAGTTCTTCTGGTTTATCTCGCTATTAAGAAACTTCGTACCGAAGACAATCGCCTTGCAGCCCCAGTCTACGTTGCTGGGTTTTTAATGATTATTTGGATATCCGGTATTGCTGCCATTTGGAAAAATGGCGGCGTTATTGGTGAGTGGCTTAATTCTCTAACCACTAAAGTCTTAAGTCAAGGCGTAGTAATCTTTATCTATTTTATTCTAATTTTTATCACTACTGCATTCTTGCTCCAGCTTTCACCTGTAACCTTCTTTAAAGGAACCAAAAATTTAGTCAAACACGGCAACCGCGCGGATTTAGAAGAACCTAAAAAGAACAAAAAACTTGGCCAACTCGATATTAAAGTTAATTCAGGCGTTGGCCCAATCGAGCCTTCACCAAAAATTAATCGTATGGCAAAAGCTACGCCAAAGGCCGAGCCTGTTAAAGTGGAAGAAAAAGCTCTTGTGGCTGTCTCTGACCCAGACTGGAAAATGCCGTCTACTAACCTTCTTTCCAAGAAACAATCTCCAGCCGATGCTGGCAATATTCAACAAAATGCCTTCATTATTAAAAATACTTTTGCCGAATTTGGCATAGATGTAGAAATGGAAGGTGCTAATGTCGGTCCTCGTGTTACACAATATACCTTGCGCGCCCCTGGTGGTATTAACTTAGCTAAAATTGCAGCTCGCGATAAAGAACTTGCCTATAAATTATCTGCTACTACGGTACGTATTGAGGCACCAATCCCAGGTACTCAATTAATCGGCGTGGAGGTGCCTAACACTAGATCTGCCTCCGTTTCATTACGCGGCATCATAGAATCAGACGAATGGCGTAAAAGCAACGGCCCGCTCACTTTTGCGGTAGGAAAAGATATTTCCGGTAAACCAGTTGTGGCTGATTTAGCTGATATGCGTCACTTACTAATCGCCGGTACTACTGGTTCTGGTAAGTCCGTCATGACGAATACCCTAATCATGTCACTGCTTTATCGTAATTCACCCGCCGATATGCGTCTAATTATTGTAGATCCAAAACAGGTAGAAATGGTAGCATATAATAATATTCCACACCTCTTAACTCCAGTAATTACCGATACTACTAAGGCTCTTTCTGCCATGAAATGGGCTGCTGGAGAAATGGATCGCCGGTACAAACTAATGGCCGAGGAAAAAGTCAAAAAGATTTCTGATTACAACAAAAAAATGCAGAAAAAATCTTCCGAAGATTCATCTACCACTGACGATGCCGAAAAAGATTCTAAGGGAGGCAAAATGCCATACATTGTTATCGTGATTGATGAAATGTCCGATCTTATGATGCAGGCTGGCAAGGAGCTAGAGCCTTTGATTGTGCGTATTGCCCAGCTTGGGCGTGCCGCAGGCATGCACCTGGTACTTGCCACCCAGAAACCAGTTGTAAAGGTTATTACTGGTCTTATTAAAGGAAATATTCCTTCCAGGATTGCTTTCCGTGTACTTACTTCGATGGAATCTCGTATTATTCTTGATCTGTCAGGTGCCGAAAAATTACTAGGTCAGGGTGATATGCTACTTTCCACCGAAGAAACCCAAAACGGTCCAGAACGTATTCAGGGTGCCTGGACCCCAGACGAGGACATCGAAAAGGTTACCAACTTCTTACGTAGCCAGCGACCCGCTGATTACAATGATGAGGTTATCGCTCAAACCGTAGCTATTAAAGGTATGGGTGGTGGTGGCGACATGGATGGCCTTGGTCGTACATTCGACCCTAATGATCCACTAGTACGTAAAGCCGTAGAAATTTCTATTAATAATGGTAAATTCTCCACTGGTATGCTTCAGACTCGTCTCAGTAAAGGTCATGGTTGGGTTTCTGGTCTAGGTTTTTGGCTAGAAGATATTGGCGTAGTTGGCCCTGTTAATGGCAATAAACCTCGTGATCTTCATGTTACTTCCATGGAAGAATTCGACGAAATGGCCGGACTATAAAGCCCCACTCTTAAAAACCTCTTTTATTTATTGTAAAATTATGCTATAATCAATCCAATATTAGCTCAACAGGTGTGTCAACCCGAGAGAAAACGGAGAACAGCACTTGTTTTAACCAAAGGAGTTTTATGAAAGACTATGAACTCACAGTCCTCTTTCATCCTGATTTAGAGATGAATCTGGAACCCGCCTTGGATAAGGTCAAAAAAATCATTGAGACTAGTGGCGGCAAAATCACCAAGGAAAGCAACGAAGGCAAGAAGCACATTGCTTATACCATCAAAGGCCAAGATTTTGCTGTTTACTATTACATTGATTTATCCTTACCCGCAGAGGCGCCAGCTAAAATTTCCTCCACTTTCAATATTACGGATGAAATTTTACGCTACTTATTAGTTCGCGTAGATGGGCGTAAGGCTAAATTAGCTGCTCGTCGTGCGGCTGAAGCCCCCAAAGAAGAGGAAAAATCATCAACTGCAGAAAAAGGAGAATAGATAATGCGCGGTTTTAGCAAAGCAATTATTACTGGTAATCTTACGCGTGATCCAGAACTTCGTACCACACCAAATGGTGCCTCTGTGTGTAGTTTCTCGGTAGCCGTAAATCGTACCTATCGTGATGCCAGCGGGGAACAAAAGGAAGACGTTTCCTTTATTGATTGTTCTGCTTGGGGCAAACTGGGTGAGATGATTAATCAATACGCTAAGAAAGGTTCTGGCGTATTAGTATCAGGCCGCTTAGATCAACGCAGTTGGGAAGACAAGGCCACCGGTCAAAAACGCTCCCGCGTAGAAATAGTCGCAGAAGACTTTAATTTTACCGGTTCAGCTCGAGATAATGCTGGCGGCAGTTCTAGTAGCTTTAGTTCTGCTAACGATGCCGTAGATGCTGGCATGCCAGACGACATCCCAGACGAAGAAATCGACCTCAGTGATGTCCCATTTTAATATAAATTTAACGAAGGAGAAAGATTCATGAAAAAGATCAAAAGTGACCCAAATCTTTATTTCGATTATCGTGACGCAAAAACCTTACAACGATACATCGACGTTTACGGGCGTATTGAGCCAATCTCGAAAACTGGCCTATCCGCCAAGCAACAACGCCAACTAGCGGTAGCTATTAAGCGTGCTCGTCATTTAGCGCTTTTGCCATTTGTTTCTAATAGTTAAGGAGTGGATATGTACGGACCAACGGATTTAAAGAAAAATACACTAATTACCCTAGATGGGCAGCCATACAAAGTAGTAGAGTATTCTCAAAAAGTCATGGGGCGTGGTGGTTCGATCGTTAATGTAAAAGTTAAGAATTTAATCACTGGCGCCTTGCTCCCGAAGACTTTTAAGGGCCAAGAAAAAATAGAACCTGCAGAAGTTACCACTAAAAAGGTTCAGTATCTTTACAAGGATGATGCTAAGTTCTATTTTATGGACCCAGAAAGTTTTGAGCAATACGAGCTTACTTCTGATATGGTTGGCGATTCCAAAGATTTTATGAAGGACGGCGATGAAATGGAAATCCAGTTCTATAATGGCACCCCAATTAATCTCGTTCTACCTAAAAATATTTGGCTTACGGTAACCTATACAGAAACTGCCGTTAAGGGGGATACTTCAACTTCTGTCATGAAAGATGCAACTCTAGAAACTGGCGTAGTTATAAAAGTCCCAGCTTTTATTAAAGAAGGCGATATCGTATCAGTGGATACAGAAACCTATGCATACCGTGAACGCAAAAAATAGAGGTTATTACAAAATTGAAGGCGCCGCTCGCGCCTTTAATTTTGATTTTAGAGATAAAACCGTTTTAGACATCGGTTCTTCTACCGGTGGTTTTACGGAATATGCCCTAGAACATGGCGCAAAAAAAGTCATCGCCATAGAAAAGGGAACTAATCAAATGATAAAACCACTTCGTTACGATAAGCGTATCGAACTTCACGAAAAAACCAACATCTTCTCAGTGGGAACACAAGATAGTTCCAATCGAGGGAATCCGGAGGCTGGCAAGCCGAGGACGAGCGCCGGCCGCCCGTGGCGACGGGCCGGCCGGACGCGGCCCGAGATGGAACTATCTTGTGTTCCAGACGTGATCGTTGCAGACGTTTCATTCATTAGTCTCAAAAAAGTTTTATTACACGCAAAATTCCACTTATCAAACCAAAAAACCACTTTCCTCGTTATGCTTAAACCCCAATTCGAAGCTAGGCCAGATCAGCTCAGCAAGGGGATTGTTAAAAACGAAAAAATCCGCCGTGAAATTATCAAAGAATTTGAGCAATGGCTAAAACAAAATAATTTTATCATCGTAAAAAAACGCGACAACAGCCTGGAGGGAAAACACGGCAATTTAGAAAGATTTTACTGGCTAAATTTGTCAAAGTAACGGTTTTTTAATTGACATTTAATAAACATGAGCATATAATCATAAGTATGAATTTATTGCATGGCGTGGGCGATTTCTTCTCTCTAGATATTGGGACGAAATCGATACGTATTATTCAACTTTCTGGCGGAAGCCAGCGCGGGTGGACTCTTCAAAAGTTCGCATTTGTGCCGATTGATCAAAAACTCGCTCAAGACTCGTCCGAACTTGGTCGTAAACGTTTTGGTGAGGCTATTATGGGCGCCGTAGAACAAGCTGGGATAAAGACTAAAAACGTAGCCCTAGGCTTGCCAGCTGGTAAAACCTTTACTTCTATTGTAGAAACAGAGACATTGCCAGAAAAAGAACTTCGTAAAACTTTTCAATACGAAATGAGTAAATATGTTCCTATGGCTATGAGTGATGCTAAAGCAGACTTTATAATACTTGGCCCTAATCCTAGCGATCCAGCCAAAACCGAAGTGTTAGTTTCATCAGTAGCCAAAGATTATGCCGAATCCACTATGGAGATGATTGAAAAAACTGGTCTTAACATTGTTGCTATGGAACCAGAGCCACTGGCGGCCGCCAGGGCACTGAATGTTCCGGGCGCCATTGACGCAACCATGGTAGTAGATTTTGGTGAACAATCCACCGACCTAGTTATTATATATAAAGACCGCCCTCGCCTAGTGCGCAGTATTCCAGGTGGACTTAGCGTATTGGACCGCGCCGTAGCGAGCGGATTAAATATTAGCAGCGAGCAAGCTCGTCAAATTATTTTTAAATTCGGCTTGGATCAAAACCAACTCAATGGTCAGATAACTTCTATTTTAAGTTCCTACCTAGATAATTTTGCTTCTGAACTAACCAAATCGGCCCGCTTTTTCCAGACTAAATACATTAACGGTAAAGTTGGTGGAATTGTTCTATCTGGTTATGCGAGTATTATTCCTCTATTTGCAGAATATATCGAATCAAAAACCAATGTATCTACTATGCGTGGCAATCCATGGCAATTTGTTCGTACCACCGCGGAGCAACAACGCGCCTTAATGAGTGTATCTGGCGAATTCGCCGTAGCAATTGGTTTATCCGAAAGGAGTAACGAGTAATGGCAAAAGAAATCAACCTAGTACCAGACGTCAAAGCAGAAATGATCAAAACTCTTAAACTTAGGAATTTTATCTTTTTCCTTTGCATTGTTGTAACTGCTGCCAGTATCGGCGTTACCGCAATTTTCTGGTTAACTGCAAGTGGTCAACAACTCGCAATTGATAGTAAGAAAAACACCATTGATAGTCTTTCTTCTAAAATCAATTTGTATGGCGATCTTAATGATTTCCTCACTATCAAAGATCAACTTAATAAAATTAATACCTTAACCGAACAAAAGCAGGTCTTGTCACGTACTTTCAATATTTTATCTGCAATCATTCCGGCGGCCGGAAATAATGATGACCAAATTACTATCTCAGAGTTAAACGTTAATCTTTCCGAAGAAAAACCTAGTTTTACCTTTGACGCACAGGCGGATGCCCGCAAAGAGCCATTTATCGACTACAACGTTCTGGACGCCTTCAAAAAAAGTATGCAATATATGCACTATGATTACGGTAGATACGTTGATAAAGAAGGTAATAATATTCCAGCTTATTGTATTATAGAATCTAATTCTGATGGTATGTTCAAAGATTCCAGCCGTGGTAGATATGCTTATTGGACTATCGACGCCGAAGGATGTAACCAAAATGAATCAACTGGTTATACTACGGAAACCTACGAAGGTCAAAACGTAGTTAAAATTTGGCGTACCCCACAGTTTACTGAATGGTATAAAGAAAACCCAACCGATGATCAGCCATCGATTAGTCTAGACGGTACAATCAAAAATGTTCCACATTTTAAGAGCTCGTGTATTACCTATTCTGGAAACAACAGTAAATCATCATCCAGTCCAGAATGGAGTGAGATTAATAGTTGTAAGCTAGTGCCCGAAGGTACAGAAGGGATTAGAATCAGTGATTCTTCTAACGGCCGCGGTGCTTCTGGCGAACTTGTCCTTAGGTTTTCCGCAGTAATCGAATTTGCGCCGGAAGTATACAAATTCTCGAATTATCATATGGTAGCAATCGGCCCATCCGGGCGTTATAATGTGACGGATTCCTATGTCCAGGTCCAAGCTATGTTCGGAGAAAGAGCTGCCGATTGTGCAAAAGATGACACTGCATGTAATTCAACAAATAATGGAGGCAACAATGGCTAAAGAAATCGCAATTGGAAAGCGGGCTAAAATTTCAGAAGCTCAACAATACATGTTCTTTGCTGTTACCGTTGCGGCTATATTCCTCGGTATTGCCTTATCGTTAATCTCTCATTTTGTTCAGCAAATCTCATTTAATATTGATGTTATTATGGCCTCCGATCAATCAATCGTAGCCTATTCAGATGCCATCAAAACCATCGGTATTTGTAAAAAACCCAGCGGCAGTGTCTACTCCGATGATGAATTAAAAAAATGTAATCCAAATACCATTACGACTTCGGAAATCCCTGGCACTCTAAGAGCAAACATCTTAGAGAATATCGCCGCAAGCGAAGCTCTAGATTCCGTTCCCAACAAAAATGTATCTAGCTGTATCAATCCATCTACTGGCAAAAACTACACCTACAAGGAGCTAAACGACAATTATAATCAGGCCGAAGGTGCCGAAGCTTTAAGTGCCGCTAGTCAATTAATTAAAAGTTGCTCTGCTTTACGTGTAATTCCAGACGCTTTGCCAGCCTTTAAAAATGAAGAAGCTCTCCTTGCCAGCCTTAACAAGTTATTTATTGAATCAAATTGGGAGCCAGAATCAATCAGTCCAAGCGGTTCGGCCTCGCAGTCTACATCCACTAATGGACTAAATACTATATCTCTTAGACTCCCGTTTGAGGCGGATACTAACACTACAATGACGATTTTAAACAATATAGAACGCTCAATTCGTGAGTTTAATATTACTCGCGCTACTATTAGTTGGGAAAACGACAACAGGTTGTCTATTTCTGCACACGCCGATGCCTACTATACAGATGAATCCACCATTAAGGAATCTACCAAAACCATTAAAGCGGAGGGAAAATAAATGAAAAAAGATTTAGCCGCATCTATTGTAGTAGCCATAATTGGAGCTACAATTGCATTTTTTGTCACTAATCTTTTTATTGGTCCCATAGAAGATGCTACTATTAAGACTATTACTTCCACGGTGGATGCCAACCTGGCCGAGCCAAACCCAGAGTTGTTTAATTATAAAGCCTTGAACCCAACCGTAGAAGTATATGTGGGTAATTGTACAGAATTCGACGCTAACGGGAACTGCATCAACATGATAGAAGAAAATACCGAAACGTCCAACGACGTCGAATCCGCAAAAGATAACTCGTCATCCAATTCGGGCAGTTCCAGTAATAGCCAAACTAATCAGGGCAATTTGTAATGGCGCAACTAACTGAAGCGGCCGAAAGAAGAATCCTAGATCTTCTAATTGGAGAAGGTCTAGCTGATGCTAATTTGGTACAGGCAGTGCAACAGCAGCCAATTCCAGAAGGAAAAACATTTTTACAGAATCTAGTAGAACGCAGAATTATTAATGACGATATGGTGGCCCGTGGCACGGCAGCTATTTTGGGTGTACCGTATGTAGAATTAAAAAATATCACTATAGATCAGGATATTTTAGCTAAAATTCCTAGTGAAGCTTCTAGTCGCGTTCTAGCAGTACCACTAGGCGAAAAAGACGGCATGCTAAACGTTGCCATGGTGGATGTAACTAATGTCCAAGCTACTGATTATTTGGCTAGTCTAGTTAACCAACCAATTCGGGTCTGGATGTCTTCAGAACGCGGAATTAAAGAAGCCTTGGAACAGTATCATGGCGATTTTTCTGGTGTTAATGAGGCGGTTCGTGAAACTGGTGAGGAAGCTGAAAGCGAGCAAAAAGACGTTAAAACAATCGTTCAAGACTCACCAATCTCCAAGGCTCTTACCACTATCTTAAGCTATGCTGCCAAAACCAAAGCTTCTGATATCCATATAGAACCGCTCGAAGATTCTCTTATTATTCGTTGTCGTATTGATGGCGTGCTTAGAAAAATTATGGATCTGCCCAAAACCGTAGCTCCAGCTTTAGTTTCGAGGGTAAAAATTTTAGCCAACCTCAAGATCGACGAACACCGTATTCCTCAAGATGGTCAATTTACCGTATTAGTGGATGGACAGGAAATCGATTTACGTATCGCTATCGCTCCAGTCACCTGGGGTGAACAAGTCGTAATTCGTTTGCTCGATAAAACCGGTGTATCTATGGAAATAGAAAAAATGGGCATGACTGGGCATGCGTTAAGAGATGTTCTAGAAGGTATCAAAAAACCAAACGGCATGATTCTAACTTCTGGACCTACTGGCTCCGGTAAGTCTACTACCCTCTACGCCTTGATTCAACAAATCAAATCTGAGCAAATTAATATTGTAACCCTAGAAGACCCAGTTGAGTATAAGATGGACGGGATTAATCAAATCCAAGTTAACGAAGATGCCGGACTTACCTTTGGTTCGGGGCTTCGCTCAATTTTGCGTCAAGATCCAGATGTTATCATGGTGGGTGAGATTCGTGATTCCGAAACCGCCGGTTTGGCTGTCCAGGCAGCCCTCACTGGTCACCTTGTGTTTTCTACTCTTCATACTAACTCCGCCGCCGGTATTCTACCACGTCTCCTGGATATGGGTATAGAACCATTCTTGCTTTCCTCGACTCTAAACGTAGTAATTGGTCAAAGACTAGTTCGCCGTATTACCGAAAAACGTGAGATGATTAAATCAACCGAAGTAGAAACCAAAGGTATTAATAGTATTGTTGGCGATCTCCTACCTACTACCAAAGAAGATGTTGCTAAAATTAGCGAGGATCTCGGCTATCCAGGTTTACCAGTTAAAAATGACGAGCATTACATGCTGGCTCGTGGTGTAGATTCAAAAGAAACTCCACATGGCTACTCTGGTCGTACTGGTTTGTATGAAACTATCGTAGTTGATGAGGATATTCAGAAACTAATCATTTCCGAAGCTACCGCTGGCGAAATCATGCGTACGGCCAAAGCTAAAGGCACTGTTACTATGCGTCAGGACGGTGTACTTAAAGCTTTGTCTGGAATAACAACTATAGAGGAGGTAAACCGCGTGGCCAGTGATTTATCATAATGCCTGTGGTATAATAGAATTATGGAAAATAGTGGGCAACCAGTAAATACAGCAAATGCGATGAATACGGCAAGCGTAGTAAACACTGCTAACGCCGTAAATGCTGTTAAGATAGAAACTTTATTAGAAGAGTGTGTTCGTAGAAATGCTTCTGATCTACATATTCAATATGGGCTCCCTCCAATCTTACGTATTGATGGCGTTTTAACGCCAGTTCCAGGCACTCAGGCCCTCAATGAGGGGGATCTCCAGAGACTGATTTTTGCAACTCTAGACGCAGAACAACAAAAAATTCTCCTCCAGGACAAAGAGTTTGACTATTCCTTTGCTTTTGGTGATATTGCCCGTTTTCGCGTGAATGCTTTTCATGAACGTGGCAAATTAGCGGCGGCTTTTCGTCTAATTCCTAACAAGATCAAGAATATTAATGATTTAGGTATGCCGGCCATCGTAGAGACTTTTGCTGATTTTCCGCGCGGCCTAGTTTTGGTTACTGGTCCTACCGGCTCTGGTAAGTCTACTACTCTCGCAGCCTTAGTAGATAAAATTAACCGTGAAAAATCTTGTCATATTGTTACGATTGAAGATCCAATCGAATTTACGCATAAATCTCAACGTTCGGTGATTGTTCAGCGTGAGGTTCACTATGATACCTTTAGCTTTGCTGCGGCCCTTAGATCAGTCCTGCGTGAAGACCCAGATGTAGTATTAATTGGGGAAATGCGCGATCTAGAAACCATCCAGGCTGCCATTACTATCGCCGAAACTGGACACTTAGTTTTTGCCACCCTTCATACAAACTCCGCCGCACAATCCATCGACCGCATGATTGATGTCTTTCCAGCTCACCAGCAACCTCAGGTGCGTTCGCAGCTTTCTAATATGCTAATGGCAGTTTGCGCGCAGCGCTTAGTACCGGCCATTGGTGGTGGCCGCGTAGTGGCTGCCGAAATTATGGTAGCTAACTCTGCAATCCGTTCATTAATTCGTGATGGTAAAACCCATCAAATTGATACCGCCATTCAGACTGGCGCTGATCAAGGCATGCAGACTATGGACCGCACGCTAGCTAAGCTTGTTCAAACTGGCGTAATTACCTATGACTCTGCCCGTGAATATGCCGTAGATATTACTGAACTAGATAGGTTAGTGAGGGGCTAATGAAACGTTTTAACTATAAAGCTAAAGAAAAAGACTCCGGCAAGATTGTTAAGGGCAACATCCAGGCCGAAGACGAAAGTACTGCTGGCCGCCTACTTATCGACCAGGGTTATATCCCAGAAAGCATCACCGAAGAAGGCGGCGGGCTTTTTGGAGGTAAGGGAAGGGTTACTACTAAAGATCGCATCATGTTTACGCGCCAACTCTCTACATTGATTGGCGCTGGATTGCCGCTGGCTACCAGCCTTAGAACCGTTGCCGAGCAAACCCAAAGCAAAAGCATGAAGTCTGTAGTAGAGGAGATTCTCACTAGTGTAGAATCCGGCAAGACTTTATATGATTCGTTTTCTCAATTCCCGGATATTTTTAATGGTGTTTATCTTGCCTTAATTCAGGCTGGCGAAACGTCTGGTACGCTAGACTTGGCACTAAAAAGGCTAGCCGACCAAGAGGAGAAAGACGCCGCCATGATGAGTAAAATCAGAGGCGCCCTAGTTTACCCAGGCATCATCTTAGTAGTAATTATTGCGGTGCTCGCTTTTATGATGATTATGGTAGTGCCGCAAGTAGAAAACCTTTACAAAGATATGGGGCAACAATTACCACAGCTTACCCAATTCCTAGTTAATCTATCTAATTTCTTTGCTAACTTCTGGTGGTTAGTAGCTTTAGTCCTTGCTGGCATTATTGGTGGTACCTGGTATGCCGTCAAAAGGACCACCTCTGGCCGCCGCGTAGCGGACAACTTCAAACTCTACGTTCCTCTGTTTGGTGGACTATTCCGCAAGCTATATGTATCACGCTTTGCTCGCACCGCAGAAATGATGTTAGCTACTGGTGTGCCAATGCTAGATTCTGTCCGTATTGCCATAGATGCTACCAACAATGTGGTAGTAGAAGATGAATATTCCAAATCTCTAGATGTTATTAAGGGTGGTAAAGCCCTTTCCGAGGCATTAAAGGACCGTAATTTTATGTTACCACTTGTACCCCAAATGGCTTCAATCGGGGAAGAATCTGGTAAGATCGACGAAATGCTTGGTAAAGCCGCCCAAGTGTATGAAAACGAGCTAGACGAACAAATCAACAATATCTCCACTATGGTAGAGCCAATCTTAATGGTAATTATGGCTGGGCTTATCGCGGTAGTAATCGGTGGCACGCTGCTGCCAATCTACTCTCTTGTTAATCAAGTAGCAGTATAAAAAACTTGATTTTTATTTTATTTTAAGCTATCATAAACATAAGAATAAAAATCTAGAAAGGATTATTTATGGCTAAACTAAATACCAACTCTAAACAAGGCTTTACCATCATCGAGGTTGTGCTCGTGCTTGCAATCGCCGGCCTTATCTTCTTGATGGTGTTCGTTGCGCTCCCAGCCTTACAGCGCTCCCAGCGTGACACCGCCCGCCGTAACGATATGTCTCGCGTAGACACTTCGCTCATTCAATATCAAACCAACAACCAAGACACCGGCAACGGCGACTTGCCTACCACGGCAAGCTGGGATTGGAAAACTCAGGATGACGATAATGACCCCAGCACATTCCCAGACGCTTGTAAAAGCAATAAAGCCTGCTCATTCCTCCAGAGATACATGAATTCAGGCACAGACTCAGATACGAATACATTCAAAGACCCGGATGGAACATATTATAATCTAGATATTGCACCAGCCGACACACCGGTTCCGGAGCTTCCTGCAATGAACTATACGATATATGTTAGAACGGGTGCTAAATGTAGTGGTGAAGATGTTGCAACAGACGCTGCTCGTCACTTCGCCATCCTCTACCGTCTTGAGGGTGCCGGTATCTACTGCATCGACGATCAGTAAAATCATTAAAACCAAAAATACTTCCTCTTTAACGGGGAAGTATTTTTTTAGATCAAATTATTACAAAAAACCACTAGCATAATAATTAATTTTGGTGTATTTTATATATAAATAAAGGTCATACATTAACATGGGACGTGTCAAACAAACAGGTGTATTAATCATATTAGCTTTACTTAGCACTATTTTTGTTGCCACAAGCAGTGCTAGTAATGTCTCTGCCTTCACCATGTCCATTACTTCATCAGAAGATGCCTCCATAGATATCTTGCCAGATAAAGATAGTGATACTAGTACTAATATTAGTGTAGATGATGTAAATGTAATAACTACTTGTAGGGCAGGCTATAACCTCACCATGTCCACTTCCGTAAATAATAATAACTTATATCTAAATGGTGATAGCACTAATAACACTACTGGTACTTACTTTACGCCAGTAAATGGTACTTCTCCTCTAAATACCTCCACTAACTCTTGGGGCTATTTCTTTTCTAATGTAGCTAGATCTCTCCTCCTGGAACACTGCTAGCGTGAAGAATATGAACCAAATGTTTTACTATGCCAGCTACAGCGCCACCACCTGGTCCGTAGGCGATCTCTCCTCCTGGAACACTGCTAGCGTGACGGATATGTATGGCATGTTCTCCTATGCCGGCTACAGCGCCACCACCTGGTCTGTAACAATTCCAAGAACTAATGGAGCTGCCTCACCAATTTCCAATACTACTTCTAGGTTTTATGGCAAAACTACGTCATATTACGCTACTCCACCTTCTGGTAAGTCCTTTACTTTGGCAAATTAAGGAATAGCGAAGCTCAAGTTTTATGTAGATTATTTTTAAGAACATAATGAGATTTAGACCAGATTTTTCAGCGTTAAAAATACAACATCCGTGAGATGTTGTATTTTTAACAAGCTGAAAAGTCCCGTTCTTAAAAATAATCTACATAAAACTTTAACTACTAGCTATTTCCGCAATAAGTTCCGGCCCCCTCAAGTTTATATATTACGGCAAACTTCCTTGGATTAGAACTTTTAATCGCCCTTTCGCCATTACAACTAGCTTGTAAAACGATAGCGATATTATACCCATTAGGGAACGGCTCCTCAGAATAGTTAACCTCGCAATCCGATTCTAAACTACCATCACACTTGGAAACCGTTAGATTGTAAGGTTCGCCATCCGGATCAATGAAATTTTCTCCCAAATAATCACGATAAAAACCAGCCCAAGAGTTGCTATCGGCATTTTCATCGATTGAACCACCCGTCACATCTTGAGTCCCATTAGGCAAAGCCCCCCGGTTGTTCTGTTGATATTTTTTTACGCTATCAATTAAAGAAATCATATCTTCGCGCCTTGTAGTGTCTCGCTGCGAGGCTCTAAGTCCTGGTAGTGCCACAAACACCATCAAAAAAATTAGCCCAGCAATTGCGAGTACTAGTGCTACTTCAATTATTGTAAATCCTCTATTATTATTACCCTTTTTCATACCGTAATTATAAATTATTTATGCTAAAATTACAACATGAGGTTAATTTATGGGATTTTTCTGTTTATACTTGGAGCCTGCTTTGGCTCGTTCTTGTGCTGCCAAGCCAGACGCCAGCATTTAAAGGAAACTAAGTCTAAAAAATTAGGGAACCGTTCCGTCTGCTTGCATTGCAATAAGCAATTAAAGTGGTACGATAATTTGCCGATTATCTCTTGGCTTTTGTTAAGGGGCAAGTGTCGTTATTGTCAGCGCAAAATTGGTGTCGCTGAGTTTGTTTCGGAGGTCTGTACTGCGCTCGCTTTTGTTTTGACTGGTATTAATTTTGATATTTTTAATCCCGATCCATTATCTTGGATTATTTTAATTATTACATTTGTGTTTGTTACGATTTTATGTTTTCTTGCTATCTATGATGGGCTGTATGGCGAACTACCTAGTATTGTGCTCATTTCTGCAATTATATTATCGGTAATTATTTTGGTATTTAATGAAGTAAACTATCTTGCACTGCATCCCTTTAGTCTAGATTTAGTTTGGAAGCCGGTACTATCTGCTTTTATTTTGGGCGGATTGTATTTAATTCTTTACGTGGTGTCTAAGGGTAGATGGGTGGGTGACGGAGACTGGATTTTAGGTCTTTCCATTGCTATGGCGATACACGAGCCACTCCTAGCTCTATTCGTGTTGTTTGTTGCAAACCTAGCAGCTTGTTTAGTGATGGCCCCGTTTATTAAAAAAGGTCACTCCAAGAAGATTTACCTTGGCCCATTTCTAGTAGGAGCCTATATATTAGTTTCTAGTTGTTCTGGCTTTTTGTTAAGTTTGATATAAAACGTAAAACATATGGTATAATAAGGTTATGGTAAAAAAGGGTGATACATTAATAGAAGTAACATTAGCAGTTGGGATTTTTTCCATGATTGCAATTGCGGTTGTAGCGGTATTAAGCAACAGTACCTCCAATGCACAAACCGCGCTAGAATCTACTTTAGCCAGGGAACAAGTTGATTCCCAAACCGAGGCTTTAAGGTTTATTCAGTCATCCTATATTAATGATAAAGATTCTAAATATGCCAAGCTTTGGGAGGAAATTACCAATAACCACTCAATTGCAGTCGATAATTCTACATACACTGATAAGATTGAAGAAATCCTAAAATACACTCCAGAAACATGCGACGAGTTATATGAAAAAGAAGGTGTAAATAGTATTTATTTTCAAAAAGCATTTGTTATCAATCCAAGCACTTTGGGTACTTTTGATTCAGATAATATAGGTGATGTACTATATGGTGCAAATGAAGCTGTCTTTAAACCAGCCTCTACCTACCCACGCCTAATCGATAAAGATAATGTAAATGGTGGCTTTACTGCGGAAGGCATCTATGTAATAGCTGTAAAAGATCACGGCACTACCAATATTGCACAAGGAAATAATTCTAGCAAAACTTCCGCTTTCTACGATTTTTATATCCGTACTTGCTGGTATGGCTCTAATGCCGATAAGCCTTCTGCCGTTTCTACTGTAATTCGCCTATACAACCCGACTATTACCACTACTACCAATACTATTACTAAGTAGTATCAGAGTGAAATTTCTCGTGAATCTCTTTTAAATGCTTGTCCGTTACATGGGTGTAGATTTGTGTGGTGGAAATATCCGCGTGTCCCAGCATAGACTGTACGGATCTAATATCTGCACCATTCATTAGTAAATCCGTAGCAAAGGAATGCCTTAATGTGTGCGGCGAAACATGCTTAGTGATGCCAGCTAATCTGGCGTATTTTTCTACAATTCTTTCTACCGAACGCACCGTAATACGCCGATAATTACCCGACGTATCCACGGCCTGCAAATTCTTGGAGTTGTTTAAAAACAATGCTGGCAGGGAATCAGTCCTGGCGTCCAAGTAGTCCTGCACTCGTTCTGCTGCTGACTTGCTAATAAAAATTGGACGGTCTTTGCTGCCTTTACCTCTTACCATAAACTCACGTCGCTCTAAGTTTATAGAGTCGCGATTAAGACTCACTAGCTCGGATACGCGTAGTCCGCCAGAATACAGTAGTTCAATTATGGCGCGGTCTCTTAGCCCAGATTCGGTAGATAAATCAATTTGATTAAGCATATCTTCTACTTCATCAAAATGCAAAAATGTGACTTGTTTTCTGATTACGTGTGGTAGATCAACTAGGGAAGGATCAAGTGATTTGATTTCGCGCCTGGCCAAATATTTTAAAAATCCTCTTAGTGCGATCAGATGATAAGTCTGTGTAATCGTTTTTAAATCCTCATCACCGTTCTCCGAACCATAACGATTTAATTTGAGACGATATTTTCTTAATAATTCTCTTGTGATATCACTGGGTTTGATATCGTCTTTCTTTAAAATTTCTTGTGCTATCATCGCAAACCGCTCTAGATACAATCGGTAGTTATCTGTAGTTTTTTTGCTCCTACCTGCTTCAATTTCTAGGTGTTCCAAAAAATCATCAATCAGCTCATAGATATCCATGACCTTATTATACCAGAACTTAAAATTAAATCTGAGAGAGCATTTTGCGAGCCCAGTTAGTTTTAACAACCTTTCCTCATCCGAGGCGAGTAAAGTTGCGAGCGCCTTTGGCGCGAGACAACTTGATCGAGACGAGGATTGAGCGAAATGTTGTTAAAAATAACGTGGCGCGAAGCAAACCGCGATCGAAGTTTAATTTTAAGTTCTGTGATATAATAAAAAAAAGGAGTTATTTTTATGGCAAAAACCCAAGATTTTATTCAACGTACTTTAGTAGTATTAAAACCAGACACCGTTCAACGTGGTATCATTGGTGAAATTGTCCAGCGCTTTGAGCGTGTTGGTCTTAAGATTGTTGGCATGAAAATGGTTATGCCAGATGAACATTTGTATCGTCAACACTATGAGGATATTGGTCAAATGATTACCCGTCGTGGCGAAACCGCTTTTCGCTATAACGTGGAATACATGATGAGTGGACCAGTTATCGCTATGGTGTTAGAGGGTGTTGAGGCTCAACCTCTTGTACGTAAAATCGTTGGCCCTACCGAGCCAAAATCCGCTGAAATGGGTACTATCCGTGGCGATTTCTCACACATGAGCTTTGGCTATTCAGATGCTAAAGGTACCGGTGTGCCAAATCTTGTCCACGCTTCTGGTTCTATTGAAGAAGCAAAGAAAGAAATAGATCTCTGGTTTAACGCCAACGAGCTTTACGATTATAGCGATCTTAACGAAAAATACACTCGCTAATTTAATTAGCTCTCAAAACTCCTCTCTATGAGGAGTTTTTTGATTGACAAAACTATAATTATATGTTAATTTATATAAAGCCGAGTAATCGGTTTTTTGCACATTTCTAGAAAGGTTGGTGGTAAGTGTGGTAAGGGACCAAGTTTTGGATCGACTTAAATCCAAACGAGATCAGGCGTATCAAGCTAAGCAACTCGCGTTCGAACGGTACAAGGAGATTCGTGACCGTACTAGCATGGCACATGACGAAATGAATGCTGCCTGGCAAGAACGCACCGCGGCAAGAGAAAGGATGAATGCAGAATTTGAAGCCAGGAAATCAGCGTACGAGAGTAGGGATGAAATTTGGGGTGAGTATCAACGCATCCGTAATCGCAACAACTACCGGATCGAAGACCTGCGAAGGTATGCCGATTCCGAACACGAAGCGATGAAAGAGTGCTTTGATCGAGCTAGTGCTGCATATGAATACGGCGATCGTTCTGAAGCTCCCATCTATTCTGCAGAGGGTCGCGAACATAAAGAGAACCGCAATGCTGCGAATGAGGAGATCAAAAGTCTTATCCAGGAAATTCGCGCCGCTAAAGAATACGCGGAATCCCATGCTCCAAGGGCAAGTTCAGAGGCTTTTAATCAAGCTAAGGCTGAATTTGAAGCAGCAAAGGATCGTCACGTTAAAGCACAGACCCGCTTTAAAGAGTTGAAGGCAGAACGTGACCGCCTTAAGGCGGAATTTGATCGAGCCAAGGAAGAGTTTTTCCGTATCAAAGCAGAATTTGACCAAAGACTCGAGCTGCTCAAAGCGGAAAGGACAAAAAGTCGCACTGAGGTTTCTATGCGTGATGGCATCTACCATGGTACTTATCTTGGTCAGCCAGCTATCATCAAGGTCAGCGATTCTGGCAATTCCGATCAAGTCCAGATTTTTTATGGGGGCAAGGGTTGACCAGACGGACCTGGGCATAATCACGTCAACATCATTAAAGAGCAACTTCGCTTTTGGCGAGAAGATGGCAAAGTGATTTACCGAGACGATAGGAAAGGACAAGTTACCAACCTCTAATTTCCGGGGCCAGCACTAGTTGCTGGCCCCATTAAAATATAATATAATTAAAAAAATGAAAGTACTAAAAGAAGAGAAGCTTGAAACTATACTCCCCAGGTTTGCAATAAATGATGATTTGATTTATCAAAAACACATCGAATACGAACCGGACTGTTTTTTGTATTTTTATAAAAATCAAAAAGGTCAGCGATATGTTCTAATCTGCAGAGATTTTGTCCAGGACGAGCTCGATGCAGAAAAAAGAATCTTAAAAAAGGAAATGAATATAAATATAACAAAAAGGATAAAGACGAAAAAAACGCAAGACTATTGGCTATTCGTTAAAGGATTAGACAATTATGAATATATTTTCTCACTTGTCAAATACGAATAATCTCATAATACTTTCTTTAAAAACTCCTGTACTCTAGGAGTTTTTGGGTGCTCAAAGAATTCACTGGGCGTACCTTCTTCAATGATTTTACCTTTATCTATAAACACTAATCTTGTGGCAATCTCTTTAGCAAAGCTCATCTCGTGAGTTACTATAATGATAGTCATACCACGTTCCGCCAACTCACGAATTAAAGACAACACATCGCCGATTGATTCTGGATCAAGTGCCGAAGTTGGCTCATCAAATAATAATACTTCTGGTGATAACATCATGGCGCGAATAATTGCCACGCGCTGTTTTTGTCCGCCAGATAGCGAGGCAGGGAAAGAATCGGCTTTATTAGTTAAACCAATATGTTTCAGTAATTCTTTGGCACGCTTTTCGGCTGCGTCTCGTTTCATTATTTTTAATTTAACTGGCGCCAGTATTAAATTTTCCATTACGGTTAAATTGTTAATTAGATTAAAATGTTGAAACACCATTCCGATATTGCGTCGTATTTTACGGATATTCTTTTCTGTTAATAGCTTACCGTTAAAATAAATTTCTCCCGCTGTAGGTTCTTCCATCCAGTTAATACATCTTAAAAACGTAGACTTGCCAGAGCCACTTGGCCCCAAAACCACTACACGCTCGCCTTCTTTTAACTCAAAATTAATCCCATTCAAAACCTTATTGTTGCCAAAACTTTTCCTTAAATTTTTTACTACTAAACTTGTATTGTTTTCCATTATTTTTCCGCCCTTAAATCACTTTTCCGTAAACTTTTTTCGATCCTTTTTACGGCGAACGTAATTAGGTAGATAGTTGCTAGATAGAACAGCGCTGCAGTAAACATTGGTACGATATAACTGGCCATATTTTGTCCAGAACCAATGTCCTTAGCTGCCATATTAAGATCGTACATTCCCACCATGCTTACGATTGCAGTTTCCTTAATAACTGTTATTACTTCATTTCCGAGCGCTGGAATAATATTTTTAATTGCTTGCGGCGCTACAATTTTAAAGAAAATCGTAGTGCGAGAAAGCCCTAGTGCTAGCCCTGCTTCCGTCTGGCCAACATCAACTGATTGAATACCGCTTCTGATTACTTCTGCGGTATAGGCTGCCGAATTTAGCCCAAACGCAATAATTGCCGTAATAATACTAGGGAATCCTTTAACCGCAAAAATAATAAAGAACATAATAAAAAGTTGCAAAGCCATTGGTGTACCACGAATAATGGTGGTGTATACCCGGCATATAAATTTCGGTATCACCATCCACTTGGACGGCCTAGCTGTGTCTATTAGCGCAATGATAGTGCCAAGTATAATTCCAATTAGAACAGCAAAATATGATATTTGTAGTGTCAGTAAAAACCCGTGCAGCAGCGAATCGATGTATTCCGGTGTACTAAAAAGCTGTACTACTTTATTTACAAAATCATTCATCGGCTAACCCCATATATTTTAATACTAGTTTATCGATTTCGGTTTTACCACTTTCATCTTCTGTCAACATTTCGGCCAACACTTCGTTAAAGGCGGCCAAGAGTTCTGTTCTATCTTTGTTTACGGCGATAGCATACGATTCTTCTACTGGATAATCTTCTTCTCTAGTAGCACCAGAATAATATAATGGCAAAGCATTTAAATCTGGATTTTTTTCTACAATAAATTTAGCCGCGAGCTCGTCCGCAATCGCAAAATCCACAATGTGAGAATTAATGGCGTCAGCGGCTAATTGGTGCGAATCAATACCTTTAATTGTGGCGCCAGTTCCAGCTAGTACACCATTTTCTATTTCGTCGTCTACAAACAAATATCCAGTACTGCCAATTTGCGAGCCTAGTTTATATCCGCCCAGTGCTTCCCAAACAATATGATCATCTCGCAGCGATGGCGGATTATTACGGTTAAAAATCACGTATTGTACAGATGTATAATAGGGAATAGTGAAATTCACTTTTTCTTCTCGCGCTGGTGTAATTGTAAGCCCTGCTGCTCCTGCATCTGCAATCTTACCAGCCTCTACGTTGTCAATTATTACATCAAACTCCACGTTTTTTAGCTGAATTGTTTTATTAAGCTTTTCTGCCACACGATTTACAATTTCCACGTCTACACCTACAATTTTACGATCCTCGTAATATTCAAATGGCGCAAAAAAGGCATTTGTTTCTACCACGTAATCGGCAGTTTCCTCACCTTTAATTGAATAAAAAACACTTACTCCCATGCCAGCCGTTATTAATAAAAACAGCCCTACGTATAGCAAGTGTTTAACCTTATGCATAATAACATTATACTATATAATCATAAAATTAAATACCACCAACTTAAGCATATTTTAAGCCCAGCAAACAGAGTACTTCCAGGAACATAAAGACTTGGCCAGAGCGGCCCGGAGCGTGTCCTGAAAGTACTCTGCTTGCTGGGCATGCTTAAGTTGGTGGTATTAAACAAAAAAAAATGGTAGCCCCGGCGCGAGTCGAACCGAAGGTCCGACTCCCAACTCGTAATATATATATGGAGCAACCATAAAAAAATGGTAGCCCCGGCGCGAGTCGAACGCACAACCTTCTCCTTAGGACGGAGCCGCTCTATCCATTGAGCTACGGAGCCACAATATGCTATAATTATATCATGAGTTTACTCAAGAAAAAAGACGAGAAAAAAACCGAGCAGGAAAAGGTCGAAGAGCGTCGCGAGGAAGTCTTGGCCAAAGGACGTAAATTTAAGTATCCCCTACAATGGACCAAACATCGTATTGTTATTAATACGATTCTAATATCTATTATTATTCTGGCAATTATTGTTGTTGGTGGTTGGCTGGCTTTATACCGCTTAGGAATGACTGATGAGTTACTTTATCGTATCACTAAAATCGTGCCAGCATCAGTTGCAACGGTAGACAACGAGGCAGTTCGTTTCTCGGATTACTTGATGCTTTATCGTAGTAGCATGACATCTATTGAGCGTCAATCTGGTAGCCAATTCGACCAAAGCTCAGTGGAGTCTTTACGTGCAGAATATAAGAGAATTGCCCTTACTGAGGCAGAAAAATATACCTTTGCTGCTTCTCTCGCCAAACAGTTAGATATAGAAGTAACGAAGGAAGAAGTTGCCGCTGAGTTTGATCGTCATCTTAAAATTGGCGGTATCGATCGTAGTGAAGAAGGATTCTTAAAAATTATTTCAGACAATTTTGGTATGGACAAGAGCGAATATGAGCGGATGCTTTACCTTTCTTTGCTAAAATCAAAGGTTAGTATCGCAATCGACGAAAATGCCAACAAAATTGCTGGGCAGGTAGAAAAATTGCTTTCCGAAAATAACAACAACTATGGCGCTGTGGCCGAGCAGCTGGGCGATGCTGTAAGCTATGAAGAAACTGGCGGATTAGTAGACAGTAAGAATATTGATGGCGGACGTGCTTCTGAGGCTATGAAACTAGAACCAGGTGCTAGTAGTGGTAAGTTTGTCTCTATGAATGGGGACGGCTATTATTTTGTCAAACTAATCAAAAAGACGGATTCGGAAGCTAATTTTGTATCTATTAAGGTTCCGTTTTCTGAGTTTGACAAGCGTTTTAACGAGCTAGTAGAATCACAAAAAATCAACGAATCTATTAAAATCGTTGATCCAAATAATCAGTAGTTGGTGCGGGTACAGGGAGTCGGACCCTGATCTCATCCTTGGGAAGGATACATAATAGCCGCTATACGATACCCGCGTGCTTCCATTATAGCATATCCCTGTAAATATGGTATAATTATTTTATGCAGGATATTAAAGAACAACTTAAAACTATCATCAATAATTTATACAATCTTGATTTTGAACCAGAGATCACTCTATCTCCAGATAATATTGATGCCGATTATTCTACCAACGCCCCCTTAAAACTCGCTAAAGAACTTCACAAATCTCCTATGGATATCGCCAGCGATATTAAAATTAATTTTGAAGCTTTAGAGACCGTGTCCCGCGAGGGTTACGACCCGAGCGAAGTGACCGAGCCCCGTAACGACGGGCGCGAGGGAACGGGGTCTCAAAAGCTTCAAATTAATTTAACATCCCCTGGCTTCATCAACTTCACTTTGCCAGAAGATTATCTCCTAAATTCCATTAATGGTCTATCAACCGATTTCGGAAAAAACATTTCCACCGATAGTTTTGCTGGTAAAACTGTTATTTGTGAATTTAGTGATCCAAATCCATTCAAGGTCCTCCATGTCGGACATCTCTATACGTCTATTGTGGGAGATTCTATTAGTAGATTATTTGAGTATGCTGGTGCCAAAGTTATTCGTGCTAATTTTGGTGGCGATGTAGGTCTGCATGTAGCCAAAACTATGTATATCCTTCAGCAAAAAAAGCTTGACGAGTTAAAAATCGAAGATATCGCCAAGTGCTACGTAGAAGGTACTGCTGCCTACGAGGATGATGAATCCGCCAAACAGGAAATCACCAAGCTTAACAAAGAAATCTATAAAATCAATGCTGAAGATATTCACGGTACACCTTTGGCAGATTTATACTGGAAGGGCAGAGAGTTGTCCTATGCTTATTTTGAAAATTTCTATGCCAGTATTGATCTAAAGTTTGATAAGTATTATCCAGAATCTACCGTAGCGGCCCTCGGCCTAAAAACCGTAAAAGAGCAGCTAGACAAAGGAGTTTATAAGCTAAGTAATGGCGCCATCATTTTTGATGGCGAGAAATTCGGTCTTCATACCCGTGTTTTTGTTAATAGCGAGGGTGTTCCTACCTATGAGGCTAAGGATGTCGGCCTAATCTTTACTAAGTGGCAGGATTATCATTTTGACAAATCAGTGGTTATTACTGGCAGTGAACAATTGGACTACATGAAAGTAGTACTAAAATCCATCGAGCAATTTGCGCCAGAATTAGTAAAAAGAACCAGTCATCTTACGCACGGCTTAGTTAAATTACCTGGCAATGTTAAAATGTCTTCGCGTAAAGGTAATTTCCTTAAAGCCGTAGACGTTTTAGATATGATTAAGGAAGAGCTTAAGACTGAATATAATACTGTGGACGATAAAATCGCTCTTGCTGCTACCAAGTATGCCTTTATCAAATATAAGATGGGCGGTAATATTATTTTCGATCCAAAAGAATCTGTCAAAATGACCGGCAACTCTGGTCCGTATCTTTTGTATTCTTGTGTCCGTGCCAAAAAAATCTTGAGCAAAACGGTCACGCAGAATGAAGAGGGGGTATCTCCACAAGGGGAAACTCGGGGCGCGGTAACGCGAGAATTAGCGCACAACCCCGGCGGAAGCGCCATCTCTTCTCACGAGAGAAACTTAATCAAAAAAATTCTTGAATACAAGTCGGTTTTAGACGAAGCTGTCACCGAGATGGCGCCGCACAAGTTGGCAAACTATTTGTACGAACTCGCACAGGAGTTTTCGCGTTTTTATGAAGCTTGCCAAGTGGTAGGAAGCGAGCAGGAAGCCGAGAGAATTAAGTTAGTAAAGGTTTATGCTGACACCATGGCTCATGGGCTTAATATTCTAGGTATAGAAATCCCGGAGGAAATGTAATGTCAAAAAAAGCGGTCCTTTTGTGGGTGGATTTAGAAATGACTGGCCTAGACCCAAAAAAGGATAAGATTATGGAAGTGGCAGCCATCGCTACCGACATTAAGTTAAATCCCATTGCCGATTATCGGGCGATAGCCAAGGTTAGTGATGATGTAATCAAAAGTCGTATGGTAGGACAATTTTGGGATAATCACACAAAAATACGAGATGATTTAATTGCCCAAAACCAAAATGGCAAACCAATTAGTCAGATCGAATCCGAAATGATTAATTTTATTGAACAATACTTTGGGAAAGAAATTTATTTGGCTGGTAACTCTATTCATCAAGATCGTAAATTTATCGAACAGGAAATGCCAGAATTAAATCAAAAACTACATTACCGCATGCTAGATGTTTCGGCTTGGAAAATATATTTTGAAAAGGCTCTCAATCAAAAATTCATAAAGCCAGAGAATCATCGTGCCTTAGATGACATTAATGGTAGTATAGAGGAATTAAAATGGTACTTGACGTTTCTAAAATAAACGGCATCAAAGATTATGTAGTCAAAAGCGAAAAAGACCGCGATATTTACTACAAGGGTTCTATGGCTTTCTTGGTGATACACCGTAACACGATTGAGCTCCGCTGTGATAAACGGCTGGCCAATCTCCTTAAGGAAAAATATGAATCCGTGATGGAATCTCGTTATTATGGCCATGGCGGCATCGAAATTGTCCTCGCCGGACAGCTTAGCGACGCAGAACTAGAAGACCTAATTCGCCTAAGCTATAACCTTACCGTCTAAAAAAGCCCCCAGAGGGGCTTTTGTTATTTCTTTTTTTCTTCTCGTTTGGCTTTTATTGCTTCACGGCGTTCGTTTAATTTATTCATGGCTTTAATCACCATAAAGATTACCCATGCAATAACTAAGAATTGGATTACATTCTGGATAAAGTTACCGTAGGCAATTACTGCTTCATCGCCAGTTCCAAAGAAATTTGGAATTCTAATCGCGAGCCCAGTAAAATCTACGCCACCAGCAATCAATCCCACAATCGGCATCACTATATCATTAACCAGGGAATTGACGATTGCCGTAAAAGCGCCACCTACGGCTACACCTACAGCTAAATCTACCACGGAGCCCCGGTTGATAAATTCTATAAATTCTTCTTTAAATGATTTTTTTTCTTTTTTGGCTTCTGCCATGATAACTCCTTTTCTTATTTTGCTTCCGAAAAACTATTAAAGTTTTCGTACAGGTTTTCCAGACTACTATGCGACTCACTAAGTAGTGCCTTTAAGTTAGAATCACCTGTCGAATCAATTAGTTTGGCCTCTTCGCTCATAAAAAGGGAAATCTCATAGGCCATTTTATGTGCATAAATGCGATCTAGCGTCCCGTTAATTTTAGCTTCAAATAAGTCTGCCTCCAAACCATCTTTTTCTAAAGTAGCGGCTTCCACGATTTTTGTATCAACCTCCTTTTCCTTATAATCGTATTTCTGCACTAAAAAATCGTTTAGATTTTTGCTTGTATTAGTTAATACACCATATAAAGAAGCGCTACTAGATCGTAGGGCAGAAGATTTAACCTCCGGCTGATACTCTTGTATTAATCCTGCCGTATTGTTTAAATGAAGTAATAGGGCATAGGATAAATTTTTTTCTCCACCTTTAGCACTTCCTAAAATTGATCCAATTATAATTATCACAATTAAAACCCCCAGCGCCCCCATACCCCACATAAAAAACTTAGACCTCCACCAGCCTTGCTTGGTGGATCCAATTGGCTGACTAGTGGCCGAAATTTGATTCAGATATTCTTGCCCGTCCATATTACGTTTATTATAGCATACACCTTGGTTTTGGACGCAATTTTAAGGCTGATGCGGGTTTAATTTAAGGACATGAAGACTTGGCCAGAGCGGCCCGGAGCGTGCCTTAAATAAACTCGCATCAGCTTGTGTCTAAAACCAAGGTGTATGTTATACTATATATTAATATGAACGACGCCAAGGAGGAAATCAAATCCCGACTTTCGGTGGAGGATGTCGTCGGGCAATATGTAGAGCTAAAACGTGCCGGCCGCAATCTCAAAGGCCGCTCTCCGTGGGGTGTCGATAAAACCCCCTCTTTTATGGTTTCTCCTGAAAAAGGCATCTGGCACGATTTTTCCGCCAATAAGGGCGGAGATATTTTTACTTTCGTAATGGAAGTTGAGGGCATCAGCTTTAAGGAGGCATTAGAAAAACTTGCCGCTCAAGCTGGCGTAGATTTATCCAGATACCGTGGTGGCGATCCAGCCGTTTCTAAGCGAAAAACTCGTGCCAGGGAAGCTTTAAGTCTTGCTACTAAGTATTACCAAGCCTGCTTGGTGCGCAGTAAGCCAGTATGCGAATATGTTTTTTATCAGCGCAACCTTAACCGCAAAACAGTCCAAGAATTTAAAATTGGTTATTCTCCTGCAGATGGCAAAGCCTTAACTGCTGCTCTTTCTAAACGCGGGTTTACCGAGCAAGAGCTAGATGCTGCTGGTCTCTTAAATCGCTTTAAAGGCGATATGTTTAGAAATCGCATGATGGTCCCCTTTATCGATACTACTGGTAATATTATCGGTTTTACTGCTCGTATTATTGGAAAAGGCGAACCTAAATATTTAAATACTCCAGAAACTATTTTATTTAATAAATCTAAATTTATTTTTGGCCTATTTCAGGCTAAAGAATCCATTCGCCGTAATGGCTACGTAGTGATCGTAGAAGGAAATATGGACGTAATATCCAGCCATCAGGCTGGCGTTAAAGAAGCCGTCGCTACGTCCGGTACCGCTATGACAGAGCAGCACCTAAAGACACTCAGCAATTTAACTAGTGATATTCGTCTCGCTTACGATGGCGATGCAGCCGGTATTAAAGCTACTGAACGCGCCATCATGATGGCGGGAGATCTCGGCATTGATCTTACTGTAATTTCGGATTATCACGGCGCCAAGGACCCTGATGAATTAATTCAAAAGGATCCTAAGCTCTGGCAACAAGCGGTAGAACATCGAGTGCCAGCAGTGGATTGGCTGCTAGACAAATATCAAGAAAATCTCAATTTAAATACCGCCCCAGGCAAACGCAAATATTCTGATGTGGCTTTAAAGCTTCTTGGTTACGTCAAAGACGAAGTAGAGCGAGCTAGCTACGAACAAAAAATTGCTGCAAAACTTGGCGTAAAAGTTGACGTTCTTCGCGAAAAAGGCGACCGCTTGGAACAAAAACTTATTGAAACTACGCACAAAAAATATCTCAAAAAACCAAAAACTGAAGTTAAAAGTACCAAACTAGAAAAACTAGAAAATTCGTTACTTGCTATTAAGATTTATGGTGGTGTTACTAAGACTCAAATTCCGTTGGATATTCCAGAAGATGACGCTAAACTCGCTGAGCTAGAACTGATTTATAATGAAGAGCATGCCAGTATTGAAGATTACGACCCCGATCAAGAGGCCAAAGAATTACTCACTCGTTATGAAGCTGAGCAAAAACAACAAGAAATCATCTCTCTTCAGGCCTATCTTGCCAGTCTCTCGGAAGACGACCCTTCCTATGAATCAACTCTGCTTAAAATTGCTACCTTGCAAAAATCCGTAAAATAGAATATACTAATCGTTAATGAGCGTTAAAAAAGACGATATTTTGAATGCAAAAGATTTACCTTTAGACATTGATGAACCAGAGTCCGGCGACTTAGAAAACGAGGAAGAACTTTCCGACGAAGATCTCGCCATTACTGCAGAAAACGTTGATGCCTTTGCTGATGACTCGGTCCGGCTTTATTTGCGTGAAATTGGTAAAATCCCTCTTCTTACTCCAGAAGAAGAGGCTGATCTTGCCCAACGTATTGTAAAAGGAGACAAAAAAGCCAAAGACAAAATGGTTGAATCTAACATGCGTTTAGTGGTTTCTATTGCTAAGCGCTATGGCGGCCGGGGCCTGGATTTTTTGGATCTTATTCAGGAGGGAAATACCGGGCTGCTTCGTGCAGTAGAAAAATTCGATCCAGATAAAGGTTTTAAATTCTCTACCTATGCTACTTGGTGGGTACGCCAAGCTATTACTCGTGCCATTGCTGATCAAGCTCGCACTATTCGTATCCCAGTTCATATGGTGGAAACCATCAATAAAGTATTAAGAACTTCTCGTAAGCTTACTTCCGAGCTCAACCGTGAACCTACCAACGAAGAAATCGCCAAAGAGTTAGACATGGAGCCAGAAAAAATCGATTACGTAATGCGTATCAAGCAAGATATTGCTTCACTGGATGCTTCCGTAGGTAGAGAAGGAGACGACGAAGATTCTGTCCTGGGCGATTTTGTAGAAGATGAAGAGCGCGATTCTCCAGAAGACTCCGCTGCCAACCAAATTTTAAAAGAACAATTATCCGAAATTATCGCCACTTTAACCGAAAGAGAACAAAAGATTATCCGCCTTCGTTTTGGTATCGGCGGTGGACGCCCTCACACGCTAGAAGAAGTCGGCGCCGAGTTTGATGTCACCCGTGAGCGTATTCGCCAAATCGAGGCTAAAGCCCTCAGCAAGCTCCGCAAAAACAAAGACACCAAAAAATTACACGAATATTTAAGGTAGGAGGCACCATGAGAAAACTATTATTAAGCGCATTTATAGCCGTAGTGGGAATAACGCTAATTATGCCAGTATCAGTTTTTGCCGCAGATTGCCCTGATGGTTGTGTTCCTACGGCCATTTTAGGTGAAAACGGCTGTTCTTGCGACAGCGGCAATGGCGACAGCATTATCGCAATACTAAATCTAGTTGTAAATATTTTAACCGTTGGCATCGGTATTTTGGGTGTAATTGGTATTACTATTGTTGGTATTCAATATTTAACCGCTGGTGGTAACGAAGAAAAAACCCGCAAAGCCAAGCGACGCATGTTTGAAATCATCATAGGCCTCATTGTCTACGCAATTATGTATGCACTCTTGCAATGGCTAGGAATTAATCCCGGCACTAATTAAAAGGATTTCATGCGACGCATTCTTATCATTTATAATCCGCGCTCGTCTCGTTATCAAGATGTAAAAAAAGACGTTTTGGGACAAATTTCTTCACTTAATGGTTTTATGGTGGGAAAATACGAAGTAGAAAAAACCGACGTAGACGTCAACGCTAAAAGCTTCGCCAAAATTCTCAAAGACGATGATTTAGTAATTGCTGCCGGCGGAGATGCTACTGGTGTCATTGCAGCAAATGCTATCCTTAACTCTGGCAAAAATGCTACCTTAGCAGTCCTACCATACGGTAATTTCAACGACCTTTCTCGTACCTTAGGCACGAAGACCATAGAGGATATACTCCATAAACCAGCTTGGGTGGGCGACGGAGCTGGGGAGGGGGCCACCGCGCGCAGACGAGATTCGAGCACGGTGGGGGAAACTACTACGGCAGGATCCGCCCAAAATAGTACTCGAAGGTTTTATCCTTTAGAAATTTATGTCGATGGCAAATTTTTTCGCTACGCAAGTTGTTATGTTACCATTGGCATGATGGCTGAAGCTGTTAAGTTATATGATTCTCCCAAAATGCGCAAAAAGCTCAAAACATCTTTTGGCCGGAAAATCAGTTCCTACACATATCTTGCAGCATGGTACTTTAAGAATCGCCATCGTAAAATTTTTATACCCGTGTTTAAACTAAACGGCAAATTACAGCCCTCCAAAACTTCTGATTATGCCGCAGTTAATGGTCGTTATATGGCTCGCGTCATGAGAGGCGGGGAAGATTACAAGAACTCGCAAATTTTCCGTTCGGAAACCGACCGTCTCACTAATTTTTGGCGCCTTATTAAATTAATGACTAAAAGTATTTTTGTGCGCATTCCTGGGTCTAAGACCGACGGTGATTTGATTGAATTTTCTGCTCCGGCCACCGTGGAGCTTCAGGCCGAAGGAGAGTACCATATATTTAAAGATATTAAAACAATAGAAATCAGAAAGAGTAAAAAATGCCTCAAAGTAGTGACGCGCTAGCCCAAATTGTTGCATACATGAAGTCACACTGGCCTTCCCGTGTTAAGCCTGAGTGGCAAGTTAGTCTAGATGAATATCCGGCCATTGTTAAAAAAGTCCTCGCAGATTTTACCATCGATAAAACCACCACGCATCATTTTTTCCGTATCGCTGGGCTTTCTGGCTCCGGTAAAACGACACAAATTTTACCAGCCGTAGAAGCATGCTGCCACAACCTTGAGCTACGTCCAATTCTTGTAGCAGCGCGACGTTTTGTGGAATATCACCCACATTTTCAAGAAATTAAGGATTATTATGGTGAAGAAAATTTGCGCAAAAATACCGATGAGTTTGCTACCATCATGTTGTTTTTTGTTTTATCCGAGCTAGTTAAGCTAAACTATGATATTATCCTAGATGTTACCCTGTTAGACCCAAAAATGGAGGCAGTCCTACTTAATATGCTGAGCAAAAATCATTATCAAATTTTATTCTTAATGATCGCAGTTTCGCCAAAAGTCACTGAACATTTCTTGGGCAATCGTGCCTGGCGTCACACCAAAGAAACCGAACAAGAATTCATTCGCGCCACTTCCGAAGCTTTACGTTTTTATGCTTCGGCCGCGCCAAACCTCCAGATTATTATGTGGAGCGTCTACGATAAACAACCCATTTATGATGGACCTATCAGTGGTAGCTTAAAAACTTTTGCAATCTACTCGGACAGGGAAGACCTCCCCGCCGAGGATGATGACGACCGCCGTGCCGCCAAAATAAAATATCTAAAAAACTACAACTGATTTAAATTTATCTCCGGAAAATTTGCCCGAATATGTTCGGCATAGCCATTATCGATATGCTCCCAAGCAGTCTTCATGCGACGAATTTCTTTTTTATCTTCAAAATAACTTAAAAACTCCTGTTCGAATTCTTTTGGTGCTGGTCTAGAGATCATGCGAGCCACGTCCATATTTGGATTACCAGTTCCCGCAAAACAAAAATCAATCACGCCAATTACCTTATCATTTTCATCGAGGAGAATATTACCAAGGTTTAAATCACCATGTACTAAATTATTTTTTTCTGTGGCTTTAATATATCCATGGTCAGCATCAATATGTTGATTATAGTGTTTATGGTCTAGCTCAAATAAAAATTTAGAAAGTGGGTATTTAACTTCTTTTGGCGCACTACTAAGGTCTATGTTAGATAGTTCTTTAATAAATTTTGCTACATCATAAGCTACACCAGTTATTGCTGTGTGGGAAAGATGATAAATCCTGTCGCCTAAAGTATAGCCCTCAATCTTTTTATGCACCGAGAACGGTCGTTTCTTAGCGTCGTAACAAAGTTTCATTTGAGGCGTGTAATAACTTGTTTTACCATCTACAAAATTACATACCGCCGCATCTTTAATAATCATCTTGGACCAAAACGGGTTTCGTGGGAATCTAAAAAAATACGCGCCCGCATCGGTTGTGACTTCAATTACGATATTCGTCCACCCAGTCAAAATATGCTTAGTCTCTAAAATCTGTTTTTCTGGCAACGTCTCCGCAATAATTTCGTCTAACGGATCTTTTACAGTAAAATAATTACCCATAACTCATTATAACATAAACTATTCTTGCGAATATTGAGCAAACCCGATAAAAATAAGATTTTTACAAGTCGAGCACGGAACTGGCAATTCCGGCGCAGACTTGCCTGAAAATCTTGTTTTTATCGGGTATGAGCGAAGCGTGAGCAAGAATAGTTTATGTTATGTGTTATAATCGTCTTATGGAAAATGTTAAAATTCTTGCCATCGTAGGTATGAGTGGGAGTGGTAAATCCGTAGCGGTGGACTATCTTACTGACAAAGGTTATCCTAAAGTTTACTTTGGTGGCATGATTTATAAAGAAATGGAAAAACGTGGCATCGAGCGTTCTGAAGACGGCGAAACCGAAAAGAATTTCCGAGAAATGATTCGCCAAACTGAGGGCAAAGATTGGGTGGTACGACAAGTTATTGATGAGGTTAAAGATCTTATTGGTGCCGGTCAAAAACGCATTATCTTAGATGGAGTATATTCTTGGACAGAATATAAAATCCTTAAACGCGAATTTCCTAAAAGTCTTACGTTCTTAGCTATTGTAGTTGATAAAAATTTACGTTATGAAAGAGTCGCTAATCGTCCAGGTCGTGCTTTTGATGGAGCTGCTATTCGTGAACGCGATCGCAGCGAAATCGAAAATCTAGAAAAAGGTGGGCCTATTGCTGCGGCCGACTATTATATTTTGAATAATGGCACCATATCGGAAATGCAAGAAAAATTGGATATAGTTTTAAGGGGGATTGAATTTTGACTAGTATTAGCGAAATCTCAAGCGTAGCCTATAAAAAAGGCAACTGGATGCGCTACACACTTTGGGGAGTAGCGGTGGTTTGCATTGGTGTATTAATTTATTCGTTCATTACTGCTATGAGTGGCAATGTTTCTGCATCGGTGCCAGAAGGTTATCGTTTTTCCGTCACCGACAATTATGTTGAGGGCAGTAAAAATCGCACTACCTATTATATTTACGACGATCGTATTTTAGTCGAAGATGAGAGTTTTAACGATGATTCGGTTAATCGTGTCGTAACAGCATATGATGGTATTAATACTGCTTCTTTAAAAAACGACAACGATACGATGGAGTTATGTGAGTTGGGATCCTGTGCGGAAAAGCTCAAAATTCTCGTCACAATAAAAAAATTAATTTCGCGTAGAGTGGGCCGTGAATATATAGGATTGTAATATGAAAAGACTAGTTTTAATTGATGGCAAATCGGTATTTTATAGGGGCTACTATGCCATGGGTGCACTTTCTTTGCCAGATGGCACTCCTACCGGAGGAGTTTATGGTTTTGCCGCCATTGCTATGGAAATCGTAAAAAAACTAAATCCTACCAAGGTAGTAGTAGCATGGGATTCCAAAACCTCCGTTTCTAAACGTCGAGCGATTTACCCAGAATATAAAGCCGGTCGAATTAAACCAGGCGAAGATTTTTATTCCCAGATTCCTTTACTTAAAGAATTAATTCATAATCTAGGCTGGAGTTTTGTTGAAATAGATGACTACGAAGCAGATGATATTATTGGCACGCTCAGTCGCGAGGCAGATGAAACTCTAGACTCAAGCGGGAAGTGCGAATATAATACTTTTATCATATCCTCAGACTTAGATATGCTTCAAATTGTAGATGAAAATACCTTTATGTGGCGTATTTTAAAAGGATTTTCTAATATTGAAAAAATTGACGTGGCAGAGTTCGAGGCTAAGTATGGCATCAAGAGAAATCAATTCTTGGATCTAAAAGCGCTTAAAGGTGATAATTCCGACAACATACCAGGCGTACCTGGCATTGGTGAAAAAACTGCCGCTAAACTTCTAAACGAGTACGGTGATCTTGATAATATCTACCGTAACCTGGATAATATTGCTGGCTCCACCAAAACCAAACTAGAAGCCGGTAAAGATTCGGCTTACATGTCCAAGTCTATCGCAAAAATTATGTTTGATGCGCCAGTAGATCTTGCTAAAATACCCGATTTTAAATATAACCATGATCAAATCATCGCCGGACTAGAAAAACTCCAATTTAATTCTTTGATTCGAAAGATCGAAAAGTTCGAGAATAAGGCTTTCGAGGAGCATATTCACCAAGATGACGAATACGAAGTAATTAGTGATATTTCGGAAGACTCAATTATTAGCTATGATATTAAGTCCCTCATGCATAGTGACCAAAAAATTGCAGAAAAGATTTTAAAAGGTCATCCGTTTTGGGACTTAAATCAGGCAGCCTTTTTACTAAATCCCCTAGCGAGGGAAGAACAGTCCGCTCGAAATCCAAAAGAGTTACAACAGTCGCAATTAGTGGAATTTCAAAAATATCCTAAAATATATAATATATATACCGAGTTTGATCTCCCATTAATCCCGATTCTATACAAAATGGAATCAAAGGGTATGCTGATTAATCGTGAATATTTCAAAAATCTGAAGACCGAATATGCGCGCGAAGTTCAATCGCTTGAACAAGAAATTTGCAAACTAGCTGGTGTGGATTTTAATGTAAATTCCCCCATCCAACTTTCAGAAATACTTTTCGATAAGTTGGCTCTTCCTACAAAGGGTATTAAAAAAACCACACGCGGTTATTCAACTGGCGCCAAAGAACTGGACAAATTAAAAGAGTTACATCCGATTATTCCTAAAATTATCGAATACCGCGAAGCGGCTAAGTTGCTAAATACATACATTATTCCTATTCCTGACTTAGCAGACAAAGATAACCGCATTCACACTACATTCACCCAAAATGTTACTGCTACCGGGCGTCTTAGCTCCAAGGATCCCAATTTGCAAAATATCCCAGTACGCACTAGCGAAGGCAAACGCATTAGAACTGGTTTTGTAGCTCCAAAAGGTAAGATTTTAATCTCGGCTGATTATTCACAGTTTGAACTTCGTCTTGCCGCCATTTTGGCCGGCGATCAAGACCTAATAAATGATTTTAACAATGATATTGATATCCATACCAAAACCGCTTCCGAGGCTTTTAAAGTTCCTTTCGACCAGGTCACCAAAGATCAACGCCGCGCCGCTAAAGTAATTAATTTTGGCATTCTGTACGGCATGAGCGTTAAGGGTCTGGCGGATGCCGCTAAAATGCCAATCGCCGAGGCCAAGACTTTCATTGATAATTATTTTAAACTTCGTGCTCCTATCAAGCGAAAATTAGAAAACATTCTAAAAGAAGCCAAAGAAATTGGTTATGTTGAAACATTCTATGGTCGTCGTCGTCCAACTCCAGACATTAATTCTACTAATTTTGTTATTCGTGAAGCCGCAAAACGCGCTGCCGAAAATATGCCGATTCAAGGAACCGAAGCCGACCTTATGAAGCGTGCTATGATTAAGGTTGATCAAAAGCTCCCAGATGGTGCAGAGTTGGTCATGCAGGTTCATGACTCTCTAATCGTGGAATGCGATCAAAATCGTGCCAAAGAAGTTGCTAAAATCCTGCAGACCGAAATGGAATCAGTTGCCCCAGAACTTAAGATTAAATTGGCCGTAGAGGTAACAGTCGGTCAAAACTGGGGTGAACTATAAATTGAACTTGTGCATTTTTCGTATAAGTTCATGATATAATTTTGACATGAATGGTGTAGAGATATATAAAATCAAAAGTGGCGACATCATTTTTAATGTTGACAAAAAACAAGAAACTATCTGGGCTTCTATAGACCAAGTTGCGCGACTTTTTGAAGTAACTAGACGTAGTATCGAAATTCATCTTAAAAATATTTACAATGATGGGGAACTAGAGGAAAATCGAACTGCGAAAGAAATTTTCGCAGTTCGAAAAGAAGGCAATCGCGAAGTTAGACGTAAAATAAAAGTCTATAACCTTGATGCTATTATCTCTGTAGGCTATCGTGTAAATTCCAAGAAAGCCACCGATTTTCGTATCTGGGCCACTAAAGTACTTCATCAATATGTAGTAGATGGCGTTGCCGTCAACGAACGGCGTCTTAAGGAATTAGATTCAAAAAAACTACACGAAATCGAAGGAGCTCTTGGTATCGTTAAGCGCCTAGTAGCCTCCTCAGATCTTTCCGCAGACGAAGCAGGTGGCATTTTAGAAGTCATCACTAAATATGGCCCCAGTTTTAAGGCACTTAAAGAATACGACGAAGGACATATTTCTTTTGCCAAAGGAAAGAAAGCCACCAAAGTTATTTCTAAAGAAAATGGTTTAAAGATTATTGAAGAACTTAGGAAATCTGTTAAGGGCGATGAATTATTCGGTAAACCTCGCGGTAACGCTTTTGAGTCATCGTTGAATGCTATCGTCCAAACATTCAATAATGAGGACGTTTATCCATCCATTTCTGAAAAAGCTGCCAACCTCTTGTACTTTATCATTAAAGATCATCCATTTTATGATGGCAACAAACGCATTGGCGCTCTGTTTTTTGTAGTTTTTCTCACCATTAATGATTATCACCTTACCAAAAATGGTGAAACCAAAATTTCCGATCGCGCTTTAACCGCCTTAGCACTTCTGATTGCCGAGTCCAACCCCAAAGAAAAGGGCCTTCTCGTGGCCCTTATCTGCAAATTACTAGAAAATTAAATTAGCGCGCGTATGCAATGTTGTGCTCCATCGCTTGAGTTTCTAGCGCTGCTAAACGTTCTGCGTCGTCAATGGCCGAATTAACACAGTGCTTTACGCGGGCTTTTTCCTCGGCCTTTTTAGCGTCGTTCCAACGGTCTAGTGTCCCCACTAAATACCCAGTAATCCTACGTAATCTCTCAAATTTGCCCTCGTCAAACCACTCTGCATGATCATTAAAATATTCTTCGACTGTTTTCTCATCGGCATTTTTACCAATTAATTTCATGCCAGCCTCAACCAAGCAGGAAACATGCATCACCTCGTACTGTTCAAAATCTTCTAAAGCCTCTTTAGCTTCTTTTTCGCTAATCTTGGCGTATTTATTAATAGATTTTACAAACCTTTTGATATCAAAATTTTCTATCTCATTTTGATTGCGGTAGATAATTTTCTTCATGGTTTCCTTTCTTAGGGGCTAAAAAATAGCTCAAATCAACGCCATTTTGCCCAGTTTTTTATATTATAAGCATTACCTAAAATTATTGTAATCCCTACATATAGCGTTTGTCAAGACTTTTTCAACACTAAATATGGTGTTTGTTGTGGAAAACCTCATTCTCCGTAAATATGATAAAATAATAGTATGCCAGAGTTACCAGAAGTAGAAACAATCAGGCGTGGGCTTCAAGACTATATACTTAAAAAGAAAATCAAACAGATAGATATACTATGCGAAAAATCATTTATTGGCCAACCTTGCGTTGGAACTGTTGAAAACATCAGACGCTTTGGTAAAGCTCTAGTTTTAGATTTAGATAATAGTAACTCGTTGATGATTCATCTCCGTATGACCGGCCAGCTAATTTATGACGGCAAAGAACGTTATGCCGCGGGCCACCCTAGTGATAATTTTACGGATCATCTCCCCAATAAACAAACTCGGGTTATTCTGCATTTTGAGGATGGAACATTATTCTTTAACGACCAGCGCAAATTTGGCTTTATTAAAATTATCCCTACAGACCAGGTTAAGGACGAACCTTTTATCGGTAAATTAGCCAAAGAACCTTGGGAAATGTCGCCATCAGAATTTTACCAAAAATTGCAAAAGCATCCCAAGTCTTGTATCAAAGCAGTTATCTTAGACCAAACTGTTATTTGTGGTTTAGGTAATATTTATGCAGACGAATCCTTATTTGCAGCGGGGATTCACCCATTAAAAAAAGCCGGACTTTTAAGCCAAGAAGAAGCCAAACGGCTCTTAGAGGAGGCTAGAAAGGTAATGGATAAATCGATCGCTTCTGGCGGGTCCACTATGGCAACCTATGTTCGTGCAGACGGCTCAAGGGGTGATTATTTGGAAAAGTTTGCTCAAGTTTTTCGCAGGGAAGGCAAGCCATGTCTAAAATGTGGTAGCAAAATTATTAAAATTAAAGTTGCTGGACGCGGTACTCATATTTGCCCAACTTGCCAAAAGGATTTTTCGAAGGAGGCTCATGATTAAAATCTATTACGGCGACGATCGGGTGCGCGCCAAAGAGGCTATTCAGCAGTTCCTAGGACTAAATTACGAGGTTATAGATGGTGCAAATCTTGAACCCAGTACTCTTCCTACGATTTTCCTGGGCGCCTCGCTTTTTGCCGAAAAGCGTTCAATCTTACTGCGTGATTTTAGTGAAAATAAAAGCGTCTACGAAAAACTTCCAGATTATCTCGAAACGCCTCACAATATTGCAATTCTTGAATCTAAGTTAGATAAACGTTCGGCCACATTTAAGGCATTAAAGGGAAAAGTGGAATTATGCGAATTTACACTTCCCGAGAAAACAAATTTCAATCAGGTTTTTGACATTTATAAAACAGCCAAAAACGATGGCCCAAAGGCGGTGGCTATACTTGCCAAAATAAAAAGTTCTGAAGATCCAATTCAGTTTGCCGGACTATTAAATTCGCAGGCCATTAGAGATTTTGCTTTAAGGCAGGGAAGCAAAGAAAAGAGAGCCCTTAAAGAGCTCTCCAAACTTGACCTTGAGTTAAAATCTTCTAAGCTGCAGCCTTGGCTTTTGATTGAGTCTTTTTTGCTGCAGGTTTCTTCGTGGTAGTAGCTTTAGCGGTGGCTTTCGCCTTTTTTTCTAGCTTTACATTTTCCGCTTTAGCAATTGCATGAAGTTTAGCTTTACGACGTGAAGCTGTGTTTTTCTTCATCAAATCTTTTTTGACAGCTTTATCATATTCTGACTGAGCTTTTGCAAGATTTTCCGCTGAAGGGTTCTTTTTAAAGGCTTTAAGAGCAGCCTTTATCTCTTTCTTGATTTCTACATTGTGCGCAGTGCGTTTTTCCGCTTGTCTGGCAGCCTTTTTGGCAGATTTGATAATCGGCATTTTATTCCTATTTGCATTAAAAATTAATAACTTCCCATTATTATAACTCTTTTACCTCAAAAAGTAAAGAGATAAAATATTTACTCCCGCTAGGATGGCCCTTGAATTTGATTAGGGCTTATGCTAATATTATAGTAGAAAGAAAAGGATATCGATATGCCAGACAACAATACTAGTCCTACTACGAACCCTGTGGCGCCAGCTGATTCTACTGCAGCAGGTACTAATTTAGATGCGAACCCAGTTGTTGTTGATCCATTATCGCCAGATTCTGCACCAGTTACTACACCCACGGAAGATCATAACACGGAGTCTGAGGTTGCCCATAAAATTGCAGAGGCGCAGAACGTACTTATTGCCTTATCGAGTGATCCATCTGTAGACGAAATATCTGCAGCTATCGGGCTTTCCTTGTTTTTGGATCGTATTGGTAAGAATGCCACGGCTATTTACTCTGGCTCCACTCCTAATGCGCTCGAATTCTTAAAACCAGAAGAAACCTTCGAATCCTCTGCGGATGTTTTGCAAGATTTTGTCATTGCATTAAATAAGGAAAAAGCCGACCATCTCAGGTATAAAATCGATGGCGATTATGTCAAGATCTATGTTACGCCTTATCGTACTAGAGTTTCGGAAGACGATTTAGAATTTTCGTATGGCGATTATAACATAGATTTAGTGTTAGCCCTTGATGTGGCTAACGGCGTAGATCTGGATTCGGCCTTGCGCGAACACGGGCGTATTATGCACGATGCGTCAATTGTTAATATTACTACTGGCAACCCAGGCAAATTTGGCGAAATTGAGTGGAGTGATAAAAAAGCCAGTTCCATATCAGAAATGATCGCTAATTTACTCTATAGCATTAATTCCAAAGAACAAGTCGCCCCTGAAGAAGCTACCGCATTTCTTACTGGCATTGTAGCTGCTACAGATAGATTCTCAAATGCTAGTACTACGGCGGAAACTATGAAGGTATCTTCTAAGCTAATGGAGTCTGGCGCTAATCAGCAACTTATTTCGGCCAATATCACATCCGAAACAGAAAACGAACTACTAAATGTTCTTCCAACCAAAAAATCTTCCTCAAAGACAAACTCCGACCCCACCGAGCTGGATATTGAACACCCTGCAGACGAAAAACCACAAGATTCTAAAGAGTCGCCAAAAACCGAATCATCAAAAGATGACGATTCTCCCAAAACTGTAGAGGACGACGGGTTACTAGAAGATCTACAGGCTGCTGCGGCTAGTCTAGCTCAGGCAGGGGACGAGACGGTCCCAATCGCCAAAGAGGAGCCGATCTCAATTAATAGTGCCGATGTTACCCCAGTTGAAACAATTAGTGCTCCAGGTAATTTCGATACTCCTGCAATAGAAACCGGTAAAAATTCATTTAGTGCCGCCGAACCAACACAAGACTACAGAAAAATGGTGGAAGAAGCGCTTGCTGATAGCCCCAGTTCAATACCTCAGGGGCCAATCGTATCTGAACCAGAAAACCCCGCCGCAATCAACGCACCAGTTGTTCCATCTACACCAGAGATCAACGGCGTACCAGAAATCAATTATATGCCAGCACCAGGTGAGGAATTATTACCGCCACCCCCAACTCCACCAATCGATACTAACGCGTTTGTGCCGTCAGATCTTACAGCTCAAGCTTCAATCAACCCAGTCGTTACACCAGAATCCACTCCATTACCTAACCCACCCGCGACGCCAGAATTGCCAACTATTAATAATCCAGGATCACCTACTTCGCTCGGACCACAGCCAGCAATGCAGGATCAAGTCTATAACCCTCAGGCTACCGACCCTAATGCATTTAAGATTCCAGGAATGTAATTCTTAAAAAAAGGACCCTTTAAGGGTCCTTTTTTGATATTTTTGTGAAAACAAAAATGGCGGAACCGCACCGAAGGTTCGAGCTTTGCTCGTCGAGACTCGATTCGAAGAACGAGTCTCTCTTTTTTGATATTTTTATGAAAACAAAAATGGCGGAACCGACGAGACTCGAACTCGCGACCTCTGCCGTGACAGGGCAGCGCTCTAACCAACTGAGCTACGATTCCACTGCTCATATTTTATACCATCTTGCCAGTTAAGTCAAGGTGTGATATAATTACTCTAATATGGCAATTAAAGTTACAAGAAAAGATCAGGGTGAGGCAAACGAAAACATCATTCGTCGTTTCAACCGTAAAGTTTTACAGAGCGGCATGATGCCTCTTAAGAAGTCGCAAATGCGTTTTAGTAAGCCTATTTCTAAGCGCGAGCGCCGCTTAAAGGCTATCATTCGTGAAGCTCGTAAGGCTGAAAAAACCGAACGTATTAAGCTAGGTCTCAAATAATAAAATATCTCCTTCGGGAGATATTTTATTATGGCGAAATTTAAAGATAAGAAACAAGTTGCATTTCTTTATGATATAATCTCTCTAAAGGAGATTATATGATTATATTATTTGGTTTAGCCGGTTCTGGCAAAGGCACTCAAGGCAAAGCATTGTCTGAGATTTTTGGTTGGCGCTGGTTATCGGTTGGTGAAGCGATTCGCCAAACCGGAGAATATAAGGAAATTACTGACCGAGGCGAATTGATCCCAGATAGCGAGGTCGTAAAACTGATGGATAAGCAAATCCAGCGTGCCGAAGCGGAGGGGTACGATGTAATACTAGACGGTTATCCTCGCAACAAGGAGCAGGCGGAATACCTTATCGCCCACATGGCCGATAAAATCAATGGGGCTATCATCCTGGAAGTACCCAAAGACGAACTCCTAAAACGTCTGGCTCTGCGCGGTCGTGATGATGATAAAAAAAGAGCTAGCATAGAAAAACGTTTTGCGATTTTTGAACAAAATATTTATTCAATTTTACCTCTGTTGGGAGCTAAAAATATCCCGATAGAACGTGTAGATGGTGTGGGTGCCGTAGAAGAAGTCACCGACCGTCTTGTAAAGGTCGTCAAGACTATGAATCCCGACGCCACCGAGCAAACCCAAGATGTAAACGGTGGAGAAATCGAAAAAAGCTATGGCGAATAAACTCATCAATATCGAAACCGCCTCCAGGGCTGAAGTGGACCAAAAAATCGCCGCTATGCGCGCCGGCGGCAAAATCCTCGGCAACCTCCTACAAGATCTGAAAGATTACGTCAAGCCCGGTATGACCGGCAAGCAAATCGACGCCTGGGTCCGCAAGGAAATCATAAAACGTGGCGCCGGAGTAGCCTACGATATGCTCGACGACGAATTCCCGGGTGCCATCTGTATTTCCGTTAACGACGCTCTCGTCCACGGCGCCCCCACCGACGAACCTCTAGAAGAAGGTGATAAAGTTTCTTTCGATTTAGATATTTATTATGATGGTTATTTTACTGACTCTGCCTTCACGATGATTGTCGGCACTAAAGCCAACCCCGCTGTGAAAAAAATGCTCCAAGTCACCGAATCCTCTATGTGGGAGGGAATCGAGCAGGTCAAGCCCGGCGCTCATATCGGCGATATCAGCCACGCCGTCGAGCAAGTCCTTCGCAAGGGTCACCTCGGCGTCATCGAGAATTACATTGGTCACGGTATCGGCAAATCTATGCACGAGCTTCCCGAAGTCCCCAACTACGGCAAGAAAGGTCGCGGCTACAAGCTCGTCGAAGGCGACACCATTTGTATCGAGCCAATGTCTTGCCTCGGCAAACCCGCTAACTACGTTGATGAAGACAGCAACTGGACCGTCCGCATGAAAGACGGTTCCATCGGCTGCCACTGCGAGCACACAGTATTAGTGACCAAAGATGGTTATGAGGTTCTGACCTTACCAGATTAAACAAAATAACTCAGATTGAGTGAACCGCGAACGAAACTGAGTTATTTTGTTTAATTTGTCGAGTATGATATAATAAGCTTATGGATGAAAATAAGCACTTCGTAACTGGCTTGGATGTCGGCACCGAGAACGTCCGTGCCGTCATCGCCAGCGTTAATAAATCAGGCGAAATCGCCATCGTCGGCTTCAATGAAGGTAAATCCGCCGGTATGCGAAAAGGCGTACCTGCCAATCTTGCCGGTCCCGCCGGTGCCATTGACAAAATGCTCGGTGATGCCGAGCGGATGGGTGGCTATGATGTCCGCAGTGCTTATGTTTCTATCAACGGCTCTACTGTCATTTCCACCCACACCGAAGGCATGATTGCCGTCGGCACCGTAGAACACGAGATTAATGACGAAGATTTAGACCGCGTCGAGGACGTCGCTGTATCGGGGCGCATCCCGGCCAATCGCGACGCGCTAGACGTAGTCCCTCTGGAGTATGCCCTAGATGGCCAGGGCGGCATTAAGAACCCCCTCGGTATGTCCGGTGCCCGCCTCGAGATGCGCGCCAACGTGATTTCCGCCCTCACTCCCAATTGTGAGAATTTGAAGAAAGCCACTATGGCCGCCGATGTCGAGGCCCTCCGTCTTGTTCCGAGCCCCGTTGCCGCCGCAAAAGCAGTCTTAAACGAGAAGCAAAAGGAAAACGGCGTCGCCGTCGTTGATTTTGGTGCTACCACTACCGGTATTGCGGTTTACGAGGAAGGCGATCTCCAATATGTCGGAGTCATTCCAGTGGGTTCCAATAATATCACCAACGACCTTGCCATTGTCCTCGCCATTGATCCCGACCTCGCCGAGGAAATCAAGACCCGCTTCATCACCGGCGATTTTGATTCCGAGAAATCCATCGCCATCAAAGTAGGGAAGAACGGCGAGCGCACCTTTGACCGCAAAGAAGTCGAAGCAGTCGTCAAAGCCCGTCTTGATGAAATCTTCGCCGAAATCCGTAAGAAGCTCAAATCCGCCCACTACGACCAGCGCCTCCCAGAGGGTATCATACTCACTGGTGGTGGCGCCAAAATGCGCGATATCGACATTTTCGCGAAACAAGCCCTCGAGGCCTCCGTCAAAATCGGTATCCCTGTGGCGCTAGGCGGCGTTGCCGAATCCGTCGCTAGACCCGAATTCGCCGTCGCTGTCGGTCTCGCCATCATCGCCGCCGAGTCTGGCGACCTGCCGCCAGTTAGTGGCAAGAAGTCTAAGAAACAGAGCAAAAAACCCTCCGCCCCCGGCGCCAATCCTTTCACCTTCATCAAGAAACTCTTCTCCAAGTTTTAACAAATACTCCTCACGATAACCCCACTCATCGAGCAAACTTTATAAACATTGACAAACTTTATAAAGTTATGCCACCGCCGAAATGTTAAAATAAACATCCGGCTTACGCAAAGTTTAAGAACACAAAAACCACAAAACCCTCTTGCATTTTATTCATAAGCACTATATAATATAATCATTAAGATTACACGCTAACACATAAGGTCATCGGATGAAAGGAAGAATAACAAAAACCATTTTGATAGTGTCTAGCCTCATGACGGCTAGTGTTTTGTTCACTAATAATACCACCCCTGCTTTCGCCGACAACACCATCTCCCTCAGCGTCAGTAGCAGTAGCGTAGTCTTAAACCTAGTCCCCACTTCCGTTAGTGGCACTTTCTCTAAGTCTCCAGCTCTAGATATTTCTGTTTCTCTCACTGGCGCTGGTGGCTATACCCTCGGTATTCACTCCGCTACTACTGGTGCCAATAACACTAAGCTCATCAATACCACCGATAACACCAAGTCTTTCACCTCCATCTCCTCCGCTTTGTCCGAGAGTGACTTCTCTAGCTCCTCTAACACTCAGTACAATAATCAATGGGGTTATCTACCTAGCAAGTTTCATTCCAGCGACAATTCTTCTTTCCTCCCTTCGCCCACGGAGACTGGCGATATCCTAGACCAAACTACCGGTACCAATGATTCGGGTGATTATACTATAACCATTGGTGCTAGAGCGAACACCGAAACCACAGTCGGCTCCTATACTGGCACTTTCGTCATCACGGCTATTGCCAATCAGGCTTGCAATCCTCTCGCTACCACTATTGGCGAAGCTCTCTGTATGCAGGATATTTCTGGCGATAACCCAAACGCTGATGCCGTAATTAATTCTATGGTAGAAGGCCGGCAATACGTCCTAAAGGATAATCGTGACTGGAAAGAATACTACGTAGCCAAAATGAAAGATGGTCGTGTCTGGATGACGCAGAACCTAGACCTAGACCTAGAAACCACGCCAGATAATGTAGCCGCCCTGACTCATGCTAATACAGACCTGGGTTGGACCACTAATGATACTACTGCTACCTGGACTCCCAGTACTGCCACAGCTACTACGGCATCAGGCTATGGTAGCAACACTAATACCGCACCTCGCTCTTTTGATTCTGGCGATACCTACCGCTATGTTTCTACTACCGGCACTACTACCAGCTATTCCACCAAGTCTGCCTGCGAAACCGCCCACACGGACGGCACCTGCCCCCACTATCACGTTGGTAACTATTATAACTGGTCTGCCGCTGTCGCCTCCAATGATACTAGCGCCATCACAGCCAATTACACTACTGCTCCTAACTCTATCTGCCCGGCTGGGTGGAGGTTGCCCGCAGGCAAGACCAGCAATACCAGTACTGACATGGGTTACTACGGTGAGATTAACTATACCTGGGTTAATGAAGGTTTAGCCCAAAGCTATGTTACTGGTACCGACACTGCCACATATAATCCAGACAACAGCACTGGCTGGATCAACATCAGAAATAATCCTATGTACATGGTGGCAGCAGGGTATAAGAACGGCACCAGTAGCGTTTCCAGCCTTGACTCCTATGGTTACTTCTGGACTAATACAGTCTATAGTGGCACCACCGCATACGCTCCTTATGCTTACAATTCTGGGCTTTATCCCACTTATTACAATTCTACCAGCTCCGCAAGAGGTAGAGGTATGTCAATCAGGTGTGTAGCTCGCCAAGCCAATACCGGCTCTACCACCATCACCTTTGATAAGAACGCTGCGGACGCCACTGGCAGTATGAGTAACCAGACTTATAATGCTAATACACTTAGCACCTTACCCGCTAATGGCTTTTCTCGCACTGGCTACGCCCTCAATAGTTGGAACACCGAGCCTGACGGTAGCGGCACTTCCTACGCTGATGCTGGTCAGTTCTACGCTAAGACTGGTACCGAGGCCACAAGTGTCACTCTCTACGCCCAGTGGGATAAGGTCTACACCATCACCTTCAGCATTGGCGCCAACGCCACCGGCATCTATTTTGACGGCACTACCTATACTAATGGGCAGACCGTCCAAGCTATAGAAAACCAAACCTACCAGATTTCCGGCGTCTTCCCGACTAAATACGGCTTAGGTAGCTGGTCCGCCACTGCCGGTACTATAGCTAACACTACTGCTCCTACTACTACCTATACTGTAGCGAGTAATGCCACCATTACTGTCACCGGCACAGAAGCCACCACTAGCATTACTACCCTCACTGTTCCTACTGACCCAGTCTCTAGCAACTGTAAGAACGAAGCTGTCACTCCACAACTTGTCTATGACCCACGTGACAACGAGGCTTACTACGTCGCTAGACTCTGTGATGGCAACATCTGGATGCTAGATAACCTCAGACTAGACCTCACCAACTCCACTGTTATTAATGCCCTTAACTCTACCAATACCAATGCTACTGATGCCCAGCTCGCCTACCTCAAAGGCACCAGCACTGGCACTACTACCGACCAATACCCTACTGCCGGCCTCTCTGGCTCAGAATGGACCACTAGTTACAGTTACTCCGTTCCTCAAGCCGCCGCTAGATGGAAGGACGACATCGCTCCTGTCACCTTCGGTCTTGGTACCGGGAAAGTGGGTGTCTACTACAACTACTGCGCTACCTCTGCCGGCACCTACTGCTGGGGCAATGGCACTAGCTCCACCGGCTCCCCCACCACAGACCCTAACACTAGCTCTTATCGCGATATAGAGGGTGACATCTGCCCAGCTGGTTGGTATTTACCAAACTATACTGGTGAATTCGCCGCTCTCTCTTCAGCCTACAATGGCGGCGGTACCTTAGGTGGCGATACCACATTGACTCAGGGCGTAGCCCATAACACCGCCCTTTCTACTCCCTTGTCGGGCTGCCTCAATAGTGGCAGTTCGCGCTACTACCTCGGTACGCGCGGCTACTTCTGGAGTTCTACTTGGAGCAGTACCTACAGTATGTACAGTCGCAGCGTCAACGCTACGAGTGTCGGCTACGGCAACAGCAGTCGCGACGCCGGCCTATCTATTCGTTGCGTATTAGGTAGTGTATAGATTTTTTCCGTTGTTCCGGGCCTATTGCCCGCCCTTTCCATCAGGAAGATAGTGTCCCCTAGTCTTGAGAGCCTAAAGCGAACAAGACTAGGCGGACACGGAAGAAAGGGGTATAATAGAGTAATATGAAACAGCCAGCATCAGAGTTAATGAAGAAGGTAGCAGTCAAAGCCCCTTCCAAAAGGAAAATCGAAAGAGATTTCTCGCCAGCCGAGGCCAAAGAAATTTTTGGCAGAATCAACCAGGTCAAGCTAGCCAATGAAGGGGTAGGCAGTATTGACCAGCTAGAGGAGCAAGCCAAAGTTGCTAGACGCAAAGATAAAATTCGCAAAATCAAAAAATTTGCCAAAGAAATGGAAGTCGGCAATCGCGATAAGATCATTATTTTCCCCTCGTATTCAAGGAATAAAGACGAACTAACTTGGTACAAAATGGGCAATTTTTCGGCACTATACTATTTGTATAGAATGGCCGACCGAATGGGAAAAACCCCTAAGCCTCAAAAGGACAACGACCATTTTTCCAAAATGGATGTAATTGTCAGTATCAGTGACGTAGATAAGTTTATTAAAACCGCAATGCGACTCAACGAATTCGGTCGACACGAAGAAACCTTGGATAAAGTCCACATCCTATATCTCAAAAAGGCTTTGACCGATACGGAGCTAGCCTTATTAAAACGTACGGAAGAGCTCAGGAAAGAAGCGATGCATAATATCCTCCGCCCCAAAAAGGCTCTACCCGAAATGTTCTTGACTATATTGATGCTAGGACGGCAAGTTCTTGCAGCCACTGGCAGCATGGAAAGAGTATTTAGAGTTGAGGTTGGCGAAGCAGTTATGAAAGACGTGATGGAGCTGATGAATGTATACTACTATTATACTGGTAATATATTAGATTTAGACATTACCAAAACCGAACTCAAGAAAGCCCTCTTTAGGATTCGTGCCGGTATTGCTATACTGGGAGATGTCGACGCGATAATGCCGACCAAAGCTTGCGCCATTGGTGAGACCATTGTCAAAATTGAGCATCTGGTATCGGAACTCAAATGAGCCATCGTGACCTCAAAAAAATGTTGGCTTTAATGCGCCGGGCGATGAAATCTTCAAAAGTTAAAGCCAATACCAAACCCAGTAAAGTTTTCCAAGATCTATTTGGGTTTATGAAAATAATGACCGACGAAGAGGCCTCTAGGTGGCTAAAAGATCCAGCAAATATGCTACTTGTAGAGTTATATATCGCCGAACAAATTGCGCGTAAGGGCGGCAAACGCAAGACTATGGATACACACGGCTTTGAGATTAATCTATTTGAAAATTTGGTTAAGTTAAGGGATGCTCTTATTAGCATGACCTATTATCCGAGCAGGGGTACTGTGCACATTATTCTAGACCCAGTACAACGGGAGATATTTGCCGCGCCATATGTAGATAGGATTTTACATCACTGGGTTGTCGGCACAATTATGAAATGGCAAGAAGATCGGTTATTGTACGATTCTTATTCGTGCCGGGAAGGGAAAGGCACCCTATTTGGAATTAAGAGGTTGCAGCATCATATTCTTTCTGTGTCACGCAATATGACGAGAGAAGCATATGTTATCCAATTAGATATCTCAGGATTTTTTATGCACATCAAAAGGGATGTTCTCTATGCTCTAGTTAAGGAACGCATCGGCCAACAATTCCCGCCAGGGACACGAGATAAGCGCTACCAAGTATTATTATGGGCGATTAAGCAAGTAATTTTCGACGACCCTACCGAAGGAGTCAGACTCCAGGGCACTTATCGTGACTGGATTGGCTTGCCAGACGACAAGAGTTTAATGATGCAACCAAAAGGCCGGGGTATCGTCATCGGTAATTACACCTCGCAGACATTTTCTAATATCTATCTAGACCCATTGGATCGATTTATCAAATTCACTCTAGGATATAAGCACTACGGGCGCTACGTGGATGATTTTTATATCGTAGTAACTAAGGAAGAATTGTCGCAAGCAAAGCAAAATATCAAAGCCATTGAAACGTTCCTAGCTTCGTACGGGCTAAGCCTTAATAAGAAGAAAACCAAAATCACAGAAGTGCATCAAGGCGTGAAGTTCCTAGGTGTAATCGTAAAAGGCTTTCGCTTGTTCCCGGGCAAAAGATTAGTACACAATTTTCGTAAATCTGCCTATTTAGTATCGGCCGGGATCAAAGACCCAGAAGTGATTACATCATATCTGGGGATGTTCTCTCACCTCGATGCTGGCAAAATTAACCGGCAAATTTTTGAAAGTGTGGGCTGGAATTATGTTTATAATTCCAAAAAACGCTAACCATAAATCCTTACTCCCTATTATTTGGAAATTTTAACCTTATTTGAAGGGCGGGCAATAGGCTCGGAACAACGGAAAAAATCTATACACTACCTAATACGCAACGAATAGATTGGCCGTTGTTGCGATTGTTGTTGCCGTTGCCGACACTTGTAGCGTTGACGTTGCGATTGTACATATTGTTGGTATTGTTCCAAGTAGAACTCCAGAAGTTGCCGTTCGTACCGAGGTTGTTTCGCGAACTGCCACTATTGAGGTAGCCCGACAAGGGAGTAAGGTTTTTATGGCGAATCAGCGTTCTACCAAAATATGTTGCAACACAGGCGCAAGCGACAGACAACAATCCCATGAGGGGGCGTAAGAGGCAATTTAATTCATCCACCTCACTATGAGAGAGATGAATTAGGCTAGAATTAATTAATAGCCGAAGACTCTGCTCGTCGCAGAGTAAGCTCTTTGCCCTTACATTTTAAGGTGCTAGCACTATGGTTAAGTCTTTAGTAAAAATTTCACCAATTACCCTCTAGTGCGCTCGCTTTCCAATATAATTATAATATGTGTTGCTCGGGATCAGATTCGTATTCCTGAGAACGCCTCAATATTTCCTAGCATTTAGCCCTTGATAAAACCCCTTTTTCGGTGTATACTAGTCTTAAAGTAAAGTGAGGTGATTTATGCCAGAAGTTAAACCAACAGAGGTGGAAAGTAAAGCAAGTATCAAAGTAGTAGGTGTAGGTGGCGCCGGTGGTTCAGCAGTTGAGCGCATGAAAGAAGTGGGTCTTTCTGGCGTGGAGTTTGTCGCTATCAATACTGATGCCCAGGCCCTCCATCACTCCCCGGCCGACGTCAAGGTACATATCGGCAAGGGCTTAGGTGCCGGCGGTGATCCTGAGAAAGGTCGCGAGGCCGCCGAGGAGGGTCGTGAAGCCATTGATAAGGCTCTCGATGGTGCCGATATGGTATTTATCACCCTAGGTGCCGGTGGCGGTACCGGTTCCGGTGCTGGTCCGATTGTTGCTGAGGAAGCCCGTAAGAAGGACATCTTGACCGTTGGTGTCGCCACCAAGCCCTTCACCTTCGAAGGCGCTCGTCGCAAGGCCAACGCCGATGTCGCTATTGACAAGCTCGCCCGTCAGGTCGATGCATTAATCACCATTCCGAATGACAGATTGCTCCAGACCATCGACCCCCGCACCCCGCTCCTCGAGACCTTCAAAATCGCCGACGATGTCCTCCGCCAAGGCGTCCAGGGCATCTCTGAGCTCATTACCGAGCATTCATTAATCAACCTCGACTTCGCCGATGTCAAAGCCATCATGAAGAACGCCGGCTCCGCCCTAATGGGCATCGGTCGCGCCAGCGGGGAAAACCGCGCCGTCATCGCCGCCCAGCAAGCCGTCGAATCGCCACTCATCGAAGTCAAGATTGAAGGTGCTCGCGGCGTACTATTCTCTGTAGCTGGCGGATACGATATGTCTATGAGTGAAGTTCAAGAAGCCGCTGAAGTCATTACCGGCTCAGTTTCTCCTGAAGCTAATATTATCTTTGGTGCTTCAATTCGCCCAGAGCTAGAAGACGAAATCATTGTGACAGTCGTAGCAACTGGTTTTGATTCCGATTATTACAATGACGAAGCAAACATCCGACCAGAAACTAATTTCGAAAACGAAAAACCAGAGGCCGAAGCTAAAGATTTTGCAACCGATAATAAATCAAACATGTGGGATTCAATTAAGAGTGACCCAACGCCAGAGCCTGCTCACGACAATGATGACGATATGGATATTCCACCTTCACTTAGAGATCGCCTCAAGAACAGGAAGAAAAAAGATTAATCCAAGGAGTCGCGGATGGAACACAATTTTCGAATCGGAGATAGTAAAGTTCTAGAAAGCCGCGAAACCGTCGATGGCACAATGATTCGTCGACGTCGCGAATCTAGTGATGGGCGTCGTTTTACCACTTACGAACGCATAGAAATGCCGCCACTTACCGTTTCTAAACGCAGTGGCAACAAAGAAATATATGATCGCGATAAATTATTGCTTGCGGTACGTCGCAGTGTTGGTAAATTCTTTAATTCAGAACTAGAAGTTGAAGATGTAGTAAATCGTGCCTCGGATATTTTATATAGCTACGGTACCGACGAAATTACTTCAAAGCAAATTGGTGAAGCGGTTTTAGATGTGCTTGCGGAAGTTAATGAGGTAGCCTACGTACGTTTTGCATCGGTTTTTCGTGAATTCAAGACCTTAGAAGATTTTGAAAATATTCTGAAAGAGCAAAAAGCCAAAGGCAAAAACAAATGAGAGTCATCTGTATTTATAGAGAAGGCCAAGATTATTCACGCACGGTAAACGAATTTCTAGAAAACGTCCGTCGTCAAACTGGTTACAAAATCGAAACTATGGATCCAGATACTAACGCTAGTTTTTGCAAAACTTACGACATCGTTGAGTATCCTACTATTCTCGCATTAGACAATAATGGTTCTGTCCGCGCTTCCTGGCGGGGAAAAACTCTGCCACTGATTAACGAAGTTTTATATTATATAATCTAAAGCGTTTTCTTAAGATAGGGAAATGTGGTATAATTTTTACCATGAAATATAGAGTTGGAGAACGCCGCAAGGCCATAGAATACGAAAAAGCTCTCACTGCATGGTGGAAGAAAAACAAAACCTTCGAAAAATCGGTAAAAAATCGTCCCATTAATAAATCTTACGTTTTTTATGATGGCCCACCATTTATTACCGGTAATCCTCATCACGGCACACTCTTAAGTAGTATCGTAAAAGATACCGTACCACGTTTTTGGACTATGAACGGTTATCGCGTAGAACGTCGTTGGGGTTGGGATTGCCATGGGCTTCCTGCAGAGAACTTTGTCGAAAAACAACTCGGTATTACTGATCGTCGTGAAATTGGCACCAAGTGGAGCCTAGAGGATTATATCATCAAGGCTCGCGAATCCATGGTCGCAAATTCCGAAACCTGGCGTAGCACTATTGACCGTGTGGGGCGTTGGGTGGATTTTGATAATTGCTATCGCACTATGAACAAAGATTTCATGGAGTCAGTTTGGTGGGCTTTCAAGAAGCTTTACGAGGCTGGTAAAATTTACGAAGGTCGTAAGGTGCTAATGTATGATACTAAATTTGCTACCCCAGTTTCAAAAGCGGAAGTCACTATGGATAACGATGCTTATCAAAAAGTCACCGACCCAAGTGCATACGTTAAATTTAATCTAACAAATGCGGATTCAAAGAATAGTCTTTCGAGGGGCATCCGCGACGATGGGAGCGGGCGAAGCGAGGAGCCCCGTAACGACGGGCGCGACGAAGCGTCCCGAGAAAGAGCTATTTCTGAATCCGCTTGTATGTTAGCTTGGACCACCACCCCCTGGACTTTAATGGCCAACCGTGCTCTTGCCGTTAATGCAGATTTAGATTACGGCATTTATGACATAAACGGCGAGCAATTAATTGTTGCTACTAAGCTCGCCGGTAAACTTTTTGGCGAAGATGTTGAGCCCGTAAGAACTATCAAAGGCCGAGACTTAGAGGGGCTAAAATATAAATCCCTAGACGGTACTATTTGTCAAGTTTTTATCGCAGATTTTGTTGGCGACGAAGAGGGTACGGGTATCGTTCACATTGCTCCTGCGTATGGTGAAGATGATTACGCCCTTTATCTTGCTCATAGTGATGAAATTAATTTTGTAGATACACTAGATGAAAACGGTTATTACTTGCCAGAATACGCCGAAAAACTTCACGAACTAAGTGTTCGTGATACCGATGAACATGGTATTCAAATTTGGGCGGCCAATAAGTTTATTGCTAAATGTTTAGAAGCGGCCGGCATAATTTATAAAATTGAATATATAGAACACGAGTATCCCTTTAATCCCAGAAGTAAGGAGCGCATCATGTATCGCGCTTTTCCGAGTTGGTTCTTTGATATTGCCGGCCAAAAGCAGATGATGCTAGACGAAAACGAACATATTAACTGGTTCCCAGAATATTTAAAGCACGGCCGCTTTGCTAAGAATATTGAAGCTGCCCCTGACTGGAATTTGAGTCGGGATCGCTTCTGGGCTACCGCCATGCCGGTATGGAAGGGAAATAAAGGCTCCGTTAAAGTTATTGGCTCCTACGCCGAACTCAAGGAACTCTCTGGCAAAGAGTTAGATGACTATCATCGCCCCTGGGTTGATGAAATTACTTTTGATATTGACGGCGAGCACTTTACTCGCATCGAAAAAGTCCTAGACTGTTGGTTTGAATCTGGCTCCATGCCGTTTGCTCAGCTTCATTATCCATTCGAAAACAAAGAAAAGTTCGAACATAACTATCCAGCTGATTTTATCGTAGAATACGTTGGACAGGTCCGTGCCTGGTTCTATTATGTTCATGCTGTTAATACGGCACTGGCAGAGATTGGTGCTTTTGGCGAAAAAGCGAAAAAAGGCCACAAAAATGCTTATAAGAACGTGATCACCACTGGCACCCTAGCAGGCAACGACGGTCGTAAAATGAGTAAATCGCTCGGTAATTATACCGATCCAAACGTTTTGATGGATACTTATTCAGCCGACGCTCTCCGCTTCCTACTTTTGTCTAGCCCGGTGCTTTCGGGCGAAGATTTCGCACTCTTAGATAAAGACGTTTCGGACATTAACCGTAAACTTGCTATGATTTGGAACGTTTATGATTTCTTCACTACTTACGCCGAAGTAGAAGCCCTAGATTCAGCGGAGCTTGAAAAAGCTTCTTGCCAAGGGGCTTCGGAGGTTACGACCGAGAATGAGGGCACAAGTGATTCGTCCCAAAAAAGAAGCTTTTCAAGCTCTAATCCTCTAGATCTTTGGATTTTTTCTCGTATTTATCAATTGCGCAATGTAATCACAGAAGGCATGTCGGAATATAATATTCCAAAAGCCCTTAGCGACGTTTTGTTGTTTATAGACGACATGAGTAACTGGTTTGTACGCCGCTCGCGTCGCCGTTTTAGTAAGAATGACGATCCCAAAGACAAGCGCGCAGCCTTTGCTACTCTTTATTTTGTCTTAATTTATCTAGCTAAACTTTTGGCTCCATTTACTCCGTTTCTAGCTGAGGAACTTTATCAAAAAATGACAGGGCTGGACGAGTCCGTACATCTACTAAACTGGCCAGAGGCGGGGAAAATCGACAATGACGTCCTAGATAATATGGCACGTACTCGTCAAATCATTACGGATGCCTTAGCTCTTAGGATGCAAAAATCTGATACTGAAGCGCAGATCAAAATACGCCAACCGCTCTCTGAGCTAACTTACGACGGGGAAGAATTAGATAATTTTTACGAACAAATTATCGCCGATGAGGTCAATGTCAAAAATGTTAAAAACGGCAAAAAACTCTCTCTAGATAAAACTCTTACTCCGGAATTAGAGGCTGAGGGTAAAGCTAGAGAAATTATCCGCGCTGTTCAGGCGGCGCGTAAGCATGCTGGGTTACGCCAAGATGATAAGATTAAACTATCGCTATCTTCCGGTCTTCCAACAGGATTTGAAACGCTTATTAAATCCGAGGTGAATGCTATCGATATAGTAAAAGCGGGGAATTATTCTCACGATGAAATCGCCAAGATTAACGGCGAGAACATCACAATTTCACTTGAAAAAATATAAAAATATTAAACAGGTTAATTAATCTAATTTATGTATTTTTGCATCTGTTAATTTGACAAAACTAAAAATTTTAAGCATAAATAGTATTGACAAAATCACCAAAGTGTGCTACACTTAAAACAAGTTAGAAAATAAAATAAAAATTCTAACAAACAAAAATAAAAACAAAAAAAGGAAAAATATGACAAGAAAAAATGCACTCAGAATGCCATCGTTTGAATTCTTTTCTGGCGAAGGGACGTACGTTTCGCCAGAAGAAGTTAGCAAAGAAACCATCGACCGTATTAAAGCTAGGAAAATCGGTAGTAGTATTCTAGGATTATAAATTGTCATATAGAGAAAAAGAAAGGACCTTAACATAAGATGAGTAAACAAATATTAACTTTAACAGAAAGGATTGCCAATGTAAGCCCTATTGGAATTGGAAACTTCCAGACTTTTTACGAACTAGCCATTCTACTTATGAGTCTATTATAAGATTTCCGCAAATAAAACCGAACATTGTGTTCGGTTTTTTGCTGTGCCGTAACTCGCATTTTCTTGACCATTAAAAGAGCTCATGCTAAACTAAAACCAGAAAGGTTTACACTAATATTAAATCAAAAATCTACTATGGAAGATTATCTAAAGGGGGAAGCGGAATGAGTGGAGAAACACCCAATTTTGGGGCCAACAATGAATCTCAAAACCAAGCCCCATCTAAGACGATGGCCGATTTGCAAAATATGACAAGAAAAGAACGGATAGAATATTTTCGGACAGGAGGCCAAATCCAGGAAGAGGATGCGGGATCATTAGAACAAAGCCAGGGAGAGCAGCCGGCAGAACAACCCGTGGTAACTACGGCAACGGAACAACCATTAAATACGGAACAACCCACAACCAATGAATCACAAGGAGCTAGAGAAAGAAATTTGTCCAGAAGGGGATTTCTTGCCGGCGCGGCAGCTATGGCAGCAGTTGCTGGAGGAGCAGCGATTGCCAGTCAATTTTTTGGGCAATCAGATGGTTCTAACGAGTCCGCACACGACGGCGGTAACGTATCCCCAGATGATCTGAATTCGGAAGACAATTACGAGACGGATAGATTCACCACGGTTAGAGGCGCACTTGAATATATCGACCGTAAAGACTTCACCGAAGACCAGGGCAAAATTTTCCATAACCCCCAAACGTCAGGTGGGCATTTTTACGCTTATGAAAATGGAGAAGAAACAGAGCATTGGGTTGGTTTTCATGAGGAATTAAAAGACGATTCTGAATTTTTGGATCATTTTGCCGGAGACAGCTACAACGGCCTAGCTACAGAAGATGATTATGGCGCTTTCTTTGAACATCTTAGTCGCAATACTACTCCAGTTACTGCTGCCGAATTAATCGCTTTGCGCCATCCGGATTTTGCCGATTTGACTATGCGTGATGCAGAGCAAAAATTATTATCAAATCAAGCAGAAGCTCCCGAGAACAATGAGAGTCTTTTGGAATGGCTAAAGGGCCAACATAGCAACACGAATTATGAATTTGTGCCAATTCCACAAAACGAAGTAATTATGAATATGGGAATTTTAGACCCAGGCATTGCGGAGCACGGTAGATTCATTCAGTATAATACTGATGAACTGTTGCGCGACGAACATAATCACCTCGTTCAGGCTACTACGGTTCTTGAGAATAACGTTACGGTCACTAGATGGATCAATCCAGTTTGTATGAATTTGCTTAATAAAGTTAAATATGAAGAACCAGGCAATCCGCCTATCGAAACTACCATTATTACGCCAGACGATGATCCAACTCCAGAAACTCCGCCCGATCAGCCAAAAGATGCAGAAAACTTATCGCGCATTGATGAAAATGCACACGAAGATATTGCGCAAAATAACGGAACCGATGAGGTGAGGGTTAGTCAAACGCCGTCTTCAGAGGTAGAAAGCCAAACGCCTACCAGTAGGCCAAGCGGCGAATCCTATCAAGGCACTAGTGCAACTACTACCCAAAATAGCGCATCGGCGCCAGCCGAGACGGTTCAACCGCAAGCGTCAGCTAACGATTATGGTCAAAATAGAGGAGGAGCGAACGCTGGTGAATATGCGCCAGTCTCACCCAATTCACAAGCGCAGTCTGCGGCAAATTCATCAGAGATACCAATTTCGGAAGCTCCTGCTAGTGGGGAAGAAGTAGATGATATCTTGAACGATCTCGGAATAAATTAAAAAGGGTAGGGAGAAAGGTAATAACATGAAAAAACATCAATTAACAATAACGGGCGCGGTGGTTTCACTTAGTTTAGGTTTACTGAACATTGCCACTGCATTTGCTTGGGGCCCAGAACGTACTACTTTTACCATGGAGAAGCCAGCAACCTATCCAACGTTTAACTCTATCACTAATAACCCAACCATAGGAGATGAGCGAGATTTTGTAAGAGTCGGAGAAATAAATGCCAAAGTAACCGATCTAAAAAACGAAATTGAAGTAGTGCCTGGACGCCAATACTTAGTCTATGTCTATTTCCATAACAATGCCTCATCTACATATAACGATAAAGCACATAACAATTCTGGAGTAGCACTTAGAACACGCATGTCGTCCTCATTCTCTACAGTGCTTACGCCGCAAGACAAAGGAACTATTACGGCGACTATTACGGCTGATAATTCTAACCCACTTTCAGTGTGGGACGAAGCGTATATGACGACCAAAACTAATAAAGTCTTGTTACATTACGTAGATGGCTCCGCTAAAATATACAACGATTGGAAAGCTAACGAATCGGTGATGCCGTCTAGTTTATTCACTGAAACTGGAACTTTAGTCGGCCTGAACGCCCTAAATGGTGTTATTCCTGGCTGCGAGGAATATCACGGCATTGTAACTTATGTACTCCAGGCCGAAGAGCTGGGTGGTTCAGTCGAAAAAACTGTCTCTAAAGATGGGCTCAAGTATTCGGAAAGTGTTGATGCTAACCCAGGCGAGGAGATTTATTTTCGTTTGGCCATTAGCAATACTGGCGATGTAGCTCTAACCAATGCTACTATTAAAGATTCTCTTCCAGAAGGACTAACCCTTGTTCCGGGTAGCGTAGGTTTAAGAGCTAATGAGTCCACCACTACAGAGCCATTATCCGATAATATCATAGCGACAGGATATAATCTTGGCACTATCGGCACCGGCAATACAGTTTATATTACTTATAAGGCAAAAGTTACTGGTGAATTTGATTGTAACGGCAAAAAATTAACTAATACGGCCACACTAGTTTATGATAGTGAAGTGAAAACCGGTGATAGTAAAGAAGATTCAGCTTCAGTTACTGCTAAAAAAGCAGATTGCGAAGAGCCAACTCCAGAATTAGACAACTGTGAAACCAATCCAAGTCTACCAGAATGTCAAGAGAAAAACTGTAAAACCAACCCAGAAATGGAAGGCTGTCAAGAATTACCATCCACTGGTCCGCTAGAAATTGTGATGGCGGCAGTGGTGGTGCTTGGCATCTGTGGCGGTGGTTATTACCTCTACCGCACCAAGAAAACTCTCGCTAAAGTAGAAAGTAAGGCCAAAGGCAAAGAAATCACTAAAGATGTAGAGCCAAAAGAAACCGAAGCTAAAGACTTGGAATCAAAAGAGGTTGATAAAGAACCTAAAGAAAAATCTGACCAATAAGATTTAGCCAAGCTCTTACGCCGCTCAGATAAATCTCTGAGCGGCGTTGTCTTGCATTCTTTATCTAATTATGATACAATTACAAGAGTTAATTAAAGGAACAATATGAAAAAAGCAGTCATTCTAGTCGGCGGCAAACAATATGTCGTTGCAGAAAAAGAGACCCTACGGGTGGACCTCCTCCCGGCAGGCACCAAAGAGCTCGAACTTGACGCTTTACTCGTAATCGATGGTGACAATACTAAAGTTGGCACACCTACAGTAAAGGGCGTAAAAGTTTTAGCCAAAGTAGTAACGCCCGAAGTTAAAGGCGACAAAATTCGCGTAATTCATTACAAACCTAAAAAACGCGAACACACCGAAACCGGTCATCGTCAAAAATATACCGAGATCGAAATTACCAAAATCGGCTAAACGCTAAAAATGATTTTAGCTTTTTATTGATTTTATGCTATAATCGTAAGTATTATGGCGAAGGTAATATGTGTAACTAATCAGAAAGGCGGCGTAGGGAAGACTACCACAGCCGTTAATCTAGCATATTATCTCTCTAAAGATAAATTCAAAACCTTACTTATTGATTTTGATCCGCAAGGCAATGCTACTTCTGGGCTTGGCATCGATAAAACCGATACTGATGCTCTGGGCGCTACTATGACAAACGTTGTCTTGGGGGAAGCTTCGCTTGCAAGTGCCGTCCGTCCTACTAAATACAAGAATTTTGATTTAGCTCCCGCCACCCCAGAATTGGCTAACGCTGAGGTAGAGCTTGCCAATATGCAACGCAAATTTATCCGTCTTCGTGATGGCGTTCGGGAGGTTGCGGATACCTACGATTATATCGTGATTGATTCGCCGCCATCTTTATCGTTACTTACGGTTAACGGCATGATTGCTTCAAATTATTTATTGCTACCAGTTCAAACTGAATTTTACGCCTTGGAGGGCGTAGCGCAACTATTAGAATCTATGAAGCTAGTCATGAAGCAGGCTAACCCTAATCTTAGGTTACTTGGTGTACTTGCTACTATGTACGATAAGCGTACTAGTCTCTCGGCTCAAGTCTACGACGAAATCAAGAAATATTTCAAACAACTCACTTTCAAAACGACTATACCGCGTAATGTTAGAGTAGCAGAAGCCCCTAGTCATGGCGTACCAGTAGGAGCTTACGATAAATTTAGCAAAGGCGCCAAGGCTTACAAGGCTTTCACTAAAGAAGTAGAGGAGAGAACTAAATGAGTTTAAAAAAAGGACTAGGTCGCGGGTTTGAATCCTTGATTCCTATCGAACTTATTGATGACGAATTTGACCCCACCGCCGGAGAAGATAAAAAATCTAGCGAACTAAAGCAAATCAAAATTACGGAAATTATTCGTGATGAGGAGCAGCCTCGTCGTGAATTTGATCAGGAGGCTTTGGAAGCTCTAGCTGCGTCAATTAAAGAGCACGGAGTGCTTCAGCCAATCGTAGTCACTAGGGAAGACGGCAAATACAAGATTGTCGCTGGCGAACGACGCTGGCGCGCTAGTAAAATCGCTGGCTTAGATAAAATTCCTGCAATTATACGTACTCTAGACTCCCAAAATCGTTTGGAACTATCCATCATAGAAAACGCACAGCGTGAGGATCTTAACGCGATTGAGCTTGCTACCGCATATGCTAAACTAAAAAGCCAATTTAACTTAAGTATAGAGGATATTGCAGCCAAAGTCGGTAAATCAGAAGCTTCAGTCCAAAGCACCATGAGACTTCTAAACCTCCCAGAAGACGTTAAAAAAACCATGGTTAAAGAAAAACTTACCGAAGGCGTAATGCGCCCACTAGTCTCCCGTGATGAGGCAACCATCAAAAAGGTTCTTCCAAAAATCATCGAAGAGGGGTGGACCGCCCGTAAGGTGGAACGTTATTTTGCTGACCATGCTCCAAAATCGTCTGCAACTTTAGTCAAACAAAGCAAATATCACAAGAGTGAGGATAAACTTGGAGAAAAATACGGCGTCGTTGTTAAAATTACCGGTCGCAGCCTCACCTTTAAATGTAAAAACGATGTTGATCTAAAAAATCTTATCGATAAGTTATAGTGGAGTATTTCTAAACTCTGAGTGGGCCCAAGCAAAAATCAAGAGATTTAGTCAAGGCGAGTACCGGACAGTACCGGGCATAGCCATGATTAAATCTCTTGATTTTTGCCTGGCGCTCACGAAATGTTTAGAAATACTCTACTATAACTAATTAAAAAGCCCTAATTCTATCAAAAGGGAATATCCTTAAAGCTACTGGGCCAATAATTCGGCAGTAGGGAATGGTACCAAGACCATTTCTAGAATCCCAAGAATTTGAACCTTCACGATTGTCTCCTGATACAAACAGCTCGCCTTCTGGCACCGTTAAATCAACTTCTCCAGAAGTATGCTCTTTAGGGCCATCAGTTTCGGAAACTCTCCATTCAGTATCATACACAAAACCGTCCTGATGTTCTTCGTTGTAAATTGTCATGACGCCGTCTTTAACCACTACTCTTTCTCCCGGGAAAGCAATCACCCGCTTAATAATATATTGGTCATTTACATTGGAAGGCACATTACAAGTCATCGGGTTTTTTACTCCCTGCGCTTTATATTCTTTGACCTTTTCTTCGTCTTCGTTAAGAAAAACGATAATTTGACCGCGTTCTGGCACGTATTCTTGCCCTAAGAAATGAGACCACGATACTGCAGCGCGATTTACTATCACTCTATCATCCTCGTGTAGGGTATTCTCCATACTTCTTCCTACAACATTGTAAGAACGGTAAACATAGGTATTAAGCAAAACTGTACCGAGTACAATCGCTAAGATAAAAGAAGCCAAGCTAAGCAGGTCTTTTAATAGAGGATGTTTTTGAAAAAATGTTGCTTCCATATGGGACATTATACCATTATTTTAAGCTTAATTTAAAATATTTGCTATAATATATATACATATGGCAGACTATGTATTAGCAAGAAAATCCCGTAACATCGCAAGTTCAATTGTGCATGTTTTTTTAAATCTTTTGCTTGGTGTAGGTGCGGTATTAATTACGGTTCTATCTGGCAGTCCAATTTTGGGTCTGCTTTTAGTGTTGATTTCTAAATGGCGTATTTTTGCCGTTCGTGCACGCTATCTTTGGGTTAACATCAAGGCAAATTTAGTAGACCTTATCGTTGGTATAAGTATAGTCCTTCTGACTTATTATGCTGGCTCATCATTTTTGGTGGTAGATTTCGTTTTGATGGCAATCTATTCAATCTGGTTGTTATTTATTAAACCACTTTCTTCCGAGTCAGCTACGCTTGCTCAGTCACTGATAGCTGTGTTTCTAGGTATTTCTGCCGTCACGATTATGTCGGCAAACGTTAATCCGGCATTATTGGTATTTTTATCATTTCTAATCGGATATGCCGCTAGTCGTCACGTATTAATCCAAAGTGACGCAAAAGATTTTACCTTAACCACCCTTGTTTGTGGCTTGGTCTTTGCCGAAGTTGCCTGGCTTTGTTATTCGTGGGAAATCGTATACACTTTTGGCTCCACCGGTATTCGTATTCCTCAACTTGCAATCATTCTAACCATTTTTGCATTTACATATAACTATGCACGCCAAGCCATGATTAAATACCAAGACGATTTTAGATTTAAACACATCATGGGGCCAGTAATATTTAGCACTATACTTATAGGTATCATTGTTTTATGTTTTAGCGATCCAATATTTAATATATAAAAGGAGGAAAAATGGAATCAGAAAAGGGCGAAATTGTTGCAGCGGAAGAAAAAAAGACATTAGACGATTCTAAAGCGGCACCAAAAGTAGAAAAAACCAAATTAGACACTGGGCGTAGTGGCAATACCTTAGCGATCATTTTGTCGGTAATTGCCATTATTTTTGGCGGGTGCGGCTTAACGCTTGGCTGGATGGGGTACGATAAATCCAATACTCCAATCACTTTTCTCAATAATGGTTCAGATGGAAATTCCGCTAATTTTACAGAAGGATCTATTGCAGACACTGCAAACAAAGTTTCTAAAAGTGTTGTATCTATCGTCACCTCTACCAAAGTCAGAAATTATTTTGGTCAAAGTTTTGACTCGGCTGCGGCTGGCACTGGCATCATTGCCACCAGTGATGGTTATATTTTAACTAATAAGCATGTAATTAATGGCGCTACTAATGTTACTGTTATTTTGGACGATGGTACTACCTATGAGGATGTAGAAGTGGTTGCTACTGATCCATTAAACGATGTTGCCTATCTCAAAATTAAGGATGTATCCGACTTACCTGCGGCCACGCTTGGAGATTCCAAAACTATACATGTTGGCCAACAGGTGATTGCCATTGGCAACGCATTAGGTGAATACCAAAACACTGTTACGGCAGGTATCATTTCTGGCACTGGACGTTCCGTTACTGCCTCTGATAGTACCGGCACCAATGCAGAAACTCTTACCGATATGATTCAAACCGATGCGGCCATTAATTCTGGCAATTCTGGCGGCCCTCTAGTAAACGCCGCTGGAGAAGTCATTGGCATTAATACCGCTACTAGTGCTTCGGCCGAAAACATGGGTTTTGCCATTCCAATTTCCAGCGTTAAAGGTATGCTTAAACAGCTTACTGATACTGGCAAGGCGGAGCGCACTTACCTGGGTGTTTACAGCGTAGAGATTACTCCGGAAGTAGCTAAGAGTTATAATTTGCCAGTAGAATCCGGAGCGTATATCTATAGCCAGTCTAGCTACTCCGCTATAGCTAAAGATAGCCCCGCCGCTAAAGCCGGACTTAAGGATAAAGATATCGTTACTAAGATCAACGGGGTAGAAGTTGGCGCCGCCGGCTCCCTAGCTAGCTTAATTGGTGAATACAAACCCGGTGATACCGTACAGCTTACTGTTATTCGTGAAGGCAAAGAAACCGCTATTAACGTTACGTTGGCGGGTTATCCAGAATAAAAACCAAGGTAAACCCCCGCACTTCGTAGAGAGAATAATTGTGACTAAAAGAGTAATCAATTATTCTCTCGTGTTGGCATGGGTCAGCCTCCAAGATAAGATATTTAGTTTTTCGTTTGGCAGCCTGGCTTATTAGTTGTTTAATTAAAGCTAGTCCGCCATCTTCAGCGTATAAGGCAATCGCCGGCTCGTGTGACAAGGCCTTTTTATCTACCCAGTCCCAATTAGCGTCTACGTATGGCAAATTTGCCACGATGATGTCAAAATCACTATTAATATTATTAAGTAGATCCGATTTTATAAAATTAACATCCGCGCTAAATTCACGAGCGTTCGTTTGCGCTACCATTAAGGCTTTTTCGGAAATATCAGATGCGCTTACCTCGGCCTCTAGGATTTCTTTTTTGATCGTAACCGCAATACAGCCAGACCCAGTGCCCACGTCCAGAATCTTGCAGTTTTTTGGCAACCTAGCTTTTGCCGGCTTTACACCTGGAAGATATGGTTTGCCAACTAAGTTAAGCACGGCGTCAATAATCATCTCCGTCTCAGGGCGGGGAATCAAAACATCTGGCGTAATAGTAAAATCACGTCCGTAAAAATTAACCTTGGAGCCCTCGCTCATGTTTGGTTAGCTCCTGGATAATATCATCAATGTCTCCATTCATCACTGCTGGAATATTACTGCGAGAATAATGAATACGATGATCTGTTACCCTATCCTGTGGGAAATTATAGGTGCGAATTTTTTCGCTCCTATCGCCTGTGCCAATTAGCGATTTCCGTGCCTCGGAGGCGTTTTTAAGTTCTTCTTCCTTCTTTTTCTCAAGTAATCTGGAGCGTAAAATATTCATCGCTTTAACACGGTTTTGCTGTTGGCTGCGTTCGTCCTGCATTGCTACGACTATACCGGTAGGAATATGTGTAATGCGTACTGCTGAATCAGTAGTATTTACGCCCTGGCCACCATGCCCGCCTGAGCGATAAATATCTATCCTGAGATCTTCTGGGTTAATTTCTAGTTCCTGCTCGGATGCTTCAGGCAATACTGCCACAGTTACGGTAGAGGTATGGATTCGTCCCTGCGATTCGGTTACTGGCACGCGCTGTACGCGGTGCACGCCGCCCTCGAATTTAAGTTGGCCATAGGCATTATCCCCAGATATTTTAAATATTACTTCCTTAGTGCCACCAGCCTCGTTCAAATTTTCCGAAATTAACTCAGACTTTAGTCCGTGTGTTTCGGCGTATTTTAAGTACATACGATGCAGCTCTCCTGCAAACAGGGAAGCTTCATCGCCACCTGCACCAGCACGTATTTCTACGATGGCTGGTTTATCGTCTGCTGGGTCTCGCGGGATCAAAAGCTCTTCTAGCTCTGCTTTAGATGATGCGATTTGTTCTTTTAAATTAGCTACATCTTCTTTGGCGATTTCGCCTAATTCTGGATCACTAACCAAAGCTTCCGCCTCTGTTAAACTTGTGGAAAAATGTTCAATTTTTTTACTCAATTCCAAAATTTCCCGTAGCACTGTAGCGCGTTTACTTTTTGCGGCAAAATCAGGCGTGGCATACGCTTCCGGCTGCGCCAAAAACTCTTCAATCTCTTTTAATTCCTTTTTGCTCTTTTCTAAATCCATATAGCCTATTATACCATGAAAGGTGATTAATAGTACTTCTCAGGGGCATCCGCAGTTGCTACGAGGACGAAGCGAGGAGCCCCGTAAAGACGGGCGCGACGAGCGTCCCCGAGAAATACTATTAATCACCGAAGTATGTTATAATAACACTAATGGGGATTTAGCTCAGTTGGCTAGAGCGTACGATTCACATTCGTAAGGTCACAGGTTCAAGCCCTGTAATCCCCACCAGAAGGATGCATAATAAATTTTTCACTACGGTGATGTAGCCCAGATAGATGTTGAAGTTGAACAAAATTAGTTTTACTACCGGTGGGTCTAGGAAAATCCTAGACTCTATTTCGCTGAAAGTGCGAAGTGGTGAGTTTTTAGTAATTACCGGACCAAACGGTAGCGGAAAATCTACGCTTGCGCAAATTATCATTGGTATCAAAAACCCCACCAGCGGCCAGATAATTTATAATAAAACAGATATTACTAATTTATCGATTACTGAGCGTGCGAAGATGGGTATCGCCTTTTCTTTTCAACAACCAGTAAAATTCAAGGGAGTCAAAGTTTATGATTTACTAAACGTCGCTAGTGGCGCAATGATGGAAAAAGCCGAGGCCGGGAAATACTTGGAAAAAGTCGGCTTAAATCCAGAACAATATTTGCTTCGCGAAGTAAACGATAAACTTTCTGGTGGGGAATTAAAGCGTATCGAAATTGCCACTGTTTTAGCTAGAGACGCCAAAGTCCTGATTTTTGACGAGCCCGAAGCCGGTATCGACCTCTGGAGTTTTGAAAACCTCACCAAAGTATTCAAAAAACTAAAAGCTGAGAAAAAAACTATCATTGTTATTTCCCATCAAGAACGCATTCTAAAAATTGCTGATAAGATTGTGATACTAGAAAACGGTAAAATTGAGGCGGAAGGCGCGCCAGAAAAAATCTTATCACAAATTACGGGAGCAAATTATGGAATTAACTGACGAGGAAAGACAAATATTCTGTGAAGTAGCAGACACGTTTGAAGTCCCCGAGGGCGCCTACAATTTTCGTGTCAATGGCAAATCCGTTGGTCGAAAATCCACTAAAAATATCAACGTGGTTCCCAAGGAAGGCGGTAGAGGTCTAGACATTTATATCAAAAAGGGCACCAAGAACGAAACCGTACACATTCCTGTAGCTATATCTGTAACAGGTCTCAAAGAAACGGTTTACAATGATTTTCATATTGAAGAAGACGTGGAGGCAACCATTATTGCTGGTTGCGGTATTTACAACTGCGGTCCAACCGACTCAGTGCACGACGGTGTTCATCGATTTTACGTTGGTAAGAACTCCAAAATTAAATATATTGAAAAACATTATGGCTTCGGGCAAGGTAGGGGTGGCAAAATTCTAAATCCAACCACGGAAGTTTATCTAGAGCAAGGTGCCACGGCCGAACTTGAAATGGAACAAATCAAAGGCGTGGATTCAACTATCCGTAAAACCAGCGCTACCGTAGAAGACAATGCTAAAATCTTTGTCAGGGAACGTCTAATGACTCACGGTCGTCAAACCGCCGAGAGCATATATGATATAGAACTTAACGGCAAGGATTCGGTGGCGGACATCACCTCTCGCTCAGTGGCGCAAGATTTATCAAAACAAACTTTTAAAGCTACCATAATAGGGAACAACAAGTGCCGCGGACATTCAGCGTGTGATGCGATTTTAATGGACCAGGCCGAAGTCCACGCTATTCCAGCCCTAGACGCTAAGACTAAAGATGCGGAACTAATCCACGAAGCCGCTATCGGCAAAATCGCCGGCGACCAACTAACTAAACTTATGACCTTAGGTCTCACCAAAAGCCAAGCCGAATCTAAAATCATTAATGGATTTTTAGCTTAGTCTAGAGCCAAATTAAGTTGCTTGGGACAATTCGGAGGTTACGACCGAGAGTTAGGGCGCGAGCCCCGCGACGGCGGGCGCGAGCGACCCGTGTCCCAAGCGGCTTAATTTGGTTCTAAAATAACCATAAAAAGTCTTGCAATTCCATATTTAGTGCTATATACTAGTTATCAGACACTAAATATAGCGTAATAACAAAAACCCTGAACATACGAAGGAGGTATCAAATGTTCAAGAGAATCATCAAACGAGACGGCAAAATCGTAAAGTTTGACCCAGAAAAAATTACCGAAGCTATTTCCAAAGCTGGCCTTGCTACTGAAGAATTTAAGGCAGATCGCGCTAAGGCGCTTACCAAAAAAGTCCTAGAAAGGGCCGCAGAAAAAATCACCGCCAGAACTCCTAATGTAGAGCAAATCCAAGATATTGTCGAAGAAGTTTTGATGGAATCTAGTTTTAAGAAGACCGCCAGAGCCTATATTCGTTACCGCCAGGAACGTTCTCGCGTTCGTGATGCCAAGTCTGATCTTATGATGATTTATCGTACTATTTCTCATGCTGATGCCTCAGAGGATTCCGATATTAAAAGGTCTAATGCTAACGTAGATGGCAACTCCGCTATGGGCAAAATGTTACAGTTTGGCGCCGAAGGTTCTAAGATGTTTGCTAAATCTGTATTGCTACGCCCAGATATTGCTGCCGCACATGATAACGGTGATATTCACATTCACGATTTAGATTTTTACGCTACCGGCACCCTTACTTGTTGTCAATCAGATCCTTTTGTACTTTTTGAAAACGGTGGTTTTAACACTGGCCACGGGCATCTTCGTACGCCAAACTCAATTGGCTCTTATGGTGCTTTGGCGGCCATCCTCCTTCAAGCTAACCAAAACGAGCAACACGGCGGTCAGTCCATTCCTAATTTTGATTACGCTATGGCTCCCGGAGTTAACAAATCATTCCGCAAAGCTTTAAAAAAGAACTTGGCCAAATACAATAAATTTACCAACAAAAAACTCGACCTAGAAATTAATGATAATATTGAATATGGTGATGATAATAAATTAAAGAAAGCCAAGTGGCCTAAAGAAGTTATAGATGTTTCTAACGAGGACGTAGAACGCGAAACTCTTCAGGCGATGGAGGGCTTTATCCATAATCTTAATACTATGCATTCTCGTGCTGGTGCACAGGTGCCATTTACTTCAATCAACTTTGGCACTGATACTACTCCAGCCGGGCGCCTAGTTTCTAAATACCTATTAGAAGCCACCGAAAACGGCTTGGGTAAGGGCGAAACCCCTATCTTCCCAATTTCTATTTTTAAAGTTAAAGAGGGCGTAAACTACAATCCAGAAGATCCTAACTATGATTTGTTCAAGCGTTCTATGGAAGTATCTGCCAAGCGTCTCTTCCCGAATTTCTGTTTTATTGATGCGCCATATAACCTTAAATATTATAAAAAAGGCGATTACCGTACCGAAATTGCCACCATGGGCTGCCGCACTAGAGTATTTGCTTCTATTTTTCCAGAATCAGACGGCATCGTAACTGGACGCGGCAATCTTTCCTTTACTACAATTAACCTAGTGCGTCTTGGCATTAAACATGGCATTTGCCTTGGCGAGCGTAAAGAAGCAGATTGGGATGGTTTTTATCACGAACTAGACGAAAAAATGGATCTAGTTAAAGACGAGCTCTTAGAGCGCTTTGAATTCCAGGCCAACCAGCACGTTCGTAACTTCCCATTCTTAATGGGGCAAGGGAACTGGTTTGGTTCCGAAAAACTTGGACCTAACGATACGCTTCGTGACGTTATCAAACACGGCACTTTATCTATTGGCTTCATTGGCCTTGCCGAAACTCTCGTAGCGATGACCGGCAAGCATCATGGCGAAGATGAAGATTCCCGTGACTTAGGCCTAGACATTATTACTCATATGCGAGAAAAATGTGATAGCTATAGCAAAAAATATAAACTAAACTTTAGCTTGCTGGCTACTCCTGCTGAAGGTATTGCTGGGCGCTTTACTAAACTCGATCGTAAAGAGTTTGGCACCATTAAGGGTGTTACAGATCGTGAATTCTACACCAACTCATTCCACGTACCAGTTTATTACCCAATTTCCGCTTTTGAAAAGATAGAAATAGAGGCCCCTTACCACAATCTATGTAACGCTGGTCACATTACATATATTGAATTGGATGGTGACCCATCTCAAAACATTGCGGCCTTTGAATCTGTCATTCGTAAAATGCACGATGAAGGTATTGGTTACGGTTCGGTTAACCACCCAGTAGATCGTGATCCAGTCTGTGGCTTTTCTGGTATTATTACCGGCGATCGCTGCCCGCACTGTGGCCGTCTCGAGGGCGATCTCCCGTTCGAAAAGGTTGTAAGCTGCGCGAAAGGTAATAAGTAGATGGGGCTTGATGATGTTCGACCCAGGGCAATGCGGAGCGCGGCAGCGCGAGAGTTAGCGCCGTCCGCCCGTGGCGACGGGCCTGACGGACGCGGCCCTGGGGCGAATATCGCAAGCCCCTACCACGATATCGCATTGCGCAAAATTGCAAAACAGCTCGAAACGCCAGCTGGTTTTATCCGGCTGAGCGGACCCTTAGAGCACGACAACATCGTGAACGGCGATGGCCTGCGAGCCGTCCTTTGGACTCAGGGTTGCCCTAATCACTGTAAAGGCTGCCAAAATCCCGAAACTTGGGATTACGAAGCTGGTTATTTAGTTAAAATTGATGATATCAAGCAAGAACTTAAACAATTTAGTGGCCAGGCCGGAATCACTTTTTGTGGTGGGGAACCATTCGTGCAGGCTAAGGCTTGCCGAGAAATTGCCGATTGGGTTAGGAGCGAACTCGGTTGGAACGTGTGGAGTTTTTCCGGTTTTACCTACGAGATTATTAAAGAACATGGTGGCGAACCATGGGAGCTATTAAAGTCACTTGACGCGTTGATTGACGGTCCTTTCATTCTAAGTCAGCGCGACTTAAGTTTAAGATTCCGTGGCTCCAAAAATCAACGTCTGCTACATCTAGAGCCTAATACTGGTAAAATTTTGCAGGTAGAGTAACTTTTTGCTATAATTACTTAAAATAACTGCGGAGGATAAATGGAAAATAATACTTTTACGGTTTTGCCGATGAGTCAACGGTTCAATAACCTAGTACCAGGTAAATCGTATACCGGATCCATTACGATAGTAAATCCAGCCGACGCAACGGCAGATTTTTCATACAAGATTTCCCTAATGCCATATGGTGTAATCGGGCAAGATTATACGGCGGATCTTACCACAGATTCTACTTATACCGCCATTTCAAAATGGATTCATATTTCTGAGCCGACTGGCAAAGTTAAGCCCAACGAATCTAAAGAGGTAGAATTTACAATTTCTGTCCCTAACGATGCTCCGGCTGGTGGCCAATACGCAGCCATTGCGGTAGCTTCTAACGACGAAAGCAAGAATCAAGAAAGCGTCTCCGTTCAAAACGTCTTTGAATTAGCTAGCCTAATCTATGCGCAGGTAGATGGCGAAACTATTCACGATGGCGAGATTATCAAAAACGATGTTCCAGCCTTTGTCACTTCTAACCCAGTTACTATCGGTGCTTTAATCAGTAATAAAGGTAACGTGCACGAGGATGCAACTTTTGTCATTACAGTTTCCGATTTCTTTAGTGGTCAGGTAATTTTGCCAACGGAGGACAATAACGGCGAATACAACGAAATCATCATGCCAGACTCCGAGCGCTACGTTCAGCGCGAAATTAGCAATCTGCCTGCTCTTGGTGTTATTAAGGTTGGCCAATCCATTTATTATAATGGCGAAGTCTCCCAGGTAGAAAAGAATGTTATTATTTGTCCAATCTGGTTTATTATTCTAGTATTATTGACCATTTCTGCTATTATTACAACTATCGTAATGATTATAAAAAGGCACAAAAGGAACAAAGCCAGATTAAAAATATAATTAAGGAGTTATTATGTCAGTAGTCAAAAAAGCTATTATCACCGATGCGGGGTTTGCCAGCCGGTATCTGCCAATTACTAAAACTATCCCTAAAGCCATGATCCCAATTGGCTCTAAACCAGTAATGCAACTTTGTGTGGAAGAATGCGCTAAGGCCGGTATTGAAGAAATCATCATCGTAGCTACCCCCAACACTAAATCTAAAGAAATTTACGACGATTATTTCCATAACCCAGCCGAAAACGTCAAAGCTCTGCTATCTAAGCAGGGAAAGGAAGACCGTTTTGAACCGGTCCAAGCAATCCTCAATTTACCAAAAATTATCGTAATTGAACAAAATCCTGATTTACCATATGGCAACGGCTCGCCTATCGTTTCTGCCAAACAATTCGTAGAAAACGAAGAGGCTTTTGTGGTGCTCTACAGTGATGATCTAATTCTAGGCCAAGGAGATGTCGCTACTCTAATCCGTGAATATGAAAATCACCAAAACGCCAAGGCTGTAATCGCAGCCCAAGAAATGCCAGAATCTGTTTGGCATAAGTATGGCATGATCGCATTAAAAGAAAATGGCACTCTAAGTCACATCGTAGAAAAACCCAAAACCCCAGACCTCAGCCCTAGCAACCTTACGAGCTACGGCCGTTATCTACTTACTCCAGAAGTCTTTGATTACCTTGTGCCTACTAATACCGGTCTAGATGGTGAGCTTTGGACCGTAGACGCCATTACTAAGCTCGCCGAACACGGCGACGTGTTTGTGGCCAAAAGCGAGGGTAAATGGATTACCACTGGCGATCCTAAAAACTATTTTATGGCACATCTGGAATACGTTTTATCAGAATCGGACTACGCCGAGGATGTTAAGCGTGCTATAATGGAATCGAGGAGTAATTAAAATGAATATCGCAGAATGGATTTTAGTAGCAATTTTAAGTATCACACTTTTTATCTTCTTGATCGTAGGCATTGTGCTTATTGTTAAATTGATTGGCCTTACTAAAGATGCGCAAAAAGTCGTCATTAAAAGCCAAGATATTGCAGAAAACGCCAACGGTATAGTTAATAATGTTAAAGGTATGACTTCTATTGGCGGCACCGTAGAAATGTTTGTAGATAAATACATCAATCCCAAACTCAAGGAAAAAATGAAAGAAAAGAAGGAGGAGAAAAAAAATGACGGAAAAGAATAAAAGCGGAGCCGGTAAATTCTTCCTTGGCGCTTTACTTGGCGCAGCTGCAGGCGCACTCGCAGGTAAGTTTATCAAAATCAAACCAGACGACGGTGAAGAACTAGAAGAAACCGAGGAATTAGAAGACGCCAAAGAACCAGAAGGTGCCAAAAAAACAAACCAATAAGAAAAAAAGTAGCAAATAATAATACTTTGAGGGGTGTCCGGAAGCTACGGCCGAAGATGAAGGGCGCGAGCGACCCGTCCCCTCAAAGTATTATTTTTTTGTGATATAATTTCATTATTATGAGTTTAAAGCCGAGTGATTTTGTCCATTTGCATAACCATACACACTACTCACTGCTTGATGGCTTAACTAAGATTCCAGAACTAGTAGAGTTTGTTAAGAACGACGGCATGGAAGCCGTGGCTGTTACGGACCACGGCACTATGTCTGGTCTGGTTGAGTTATATAAAGAATGCAATGCGGCTGGTATTAAGCCTCTGCTAGGGCTAGAGGCTTATGTTGCTGCACGCAAAATGACCGACAAAGACCCGGCTCACGACAAGCAGCGTTTCCACGTTACTCTAATCGCCATGAATAACCAAGGTTTTGAAAATCTTTGTCGCATTATGAGCAATGCCGAGGAGCACGGAAAGTACTACAAACCCCGCACCGATCATGCGGAGCTCGAAAAATACAACGAAGGCATTATTTGCTTATCTGGTTGTATGGGTTCAGAAATCTCCGAAGCTATTAGGGCTGGCGATGACGCACGTGCCATAGAATTGATCAACTGGTACAAAAATGTGTTCAAGGATCGGTTTTATTTGGAAATGCAAGATCATGGCCATCCTAAATCTTCTACTCATTCTGAAGAACAGAAAAAAGTCAACGATTGGCATATGGCGCACGCCAAGGAACTCGGATTAGATTTAGTGGTTACTTGCGACGCCCACTATCTAACTAAAGAAGATCAAGATGCGCACGAGGTCCTACTTTGTATTGGTACCGCGGCTAATCTTTCGGACCCCAACAGAATGACTCTAAAAGATTATGATCTGCACGTAATTCCAGCCGAAGAAATCATTAGCCACTGGGAAGACACCTGCCCAGAAGCAGTGTTAAATACCAAAAAGATCGCCGACCGTTGCAACGTGGACTTGCAGCTTGGCCGAATTTTAATTCCTAAATTCCCAGTTCCAGACGGAGAGGACGAAAAAACCTATCTAGATAAACTTGTGTTTCAAGGTCTTGTATATAGATATGGCGGCAAAAAACTGGAAGATACCACTAGCTTATCGGTGGCAGAGTGCCGTAAAATCCTAACCAAAGTCGACGAAGAACGCGACGAACTTCACAAAGTTTTACCACGCATAGACTACGAGCTATCTGTAGTAGACAAAATGGGCTACAATGGCTACTTCCTAATTGTACAAGACTTTATTAACTGGGGCAAAAGCCAACGGATTGTTTACGGTCCAGGCCGTGGTAGCGCCGCCGGTTCCATTCTAGCTTACGCTTTAAGAATCACGGAGTTGGATCCCTTAAAATACGACCTACTCTTTGAAAGATTTTTGAATCCAGATCGTATTAGCATGCCGGATATTGATACAGACATCCAGGATACACGCCGCGACGAAGTAATCGAATATTGTACGCGTAAATATGGCGAGGGAAGAGTATCCAATATTGCAACCTTTGGTAAAATGATGGCCAAAAACGCCGTGCGCGATGTAGCTCGCGTGCTAGAAGTACCATATTCCGAAGCGGACCGCTTAGCCAAAATGGTGCCAGATCCCGTAATGGGGCACCATGTCCATCTTAAAGACGCCATTAAAGACGTCCCAGATTTAAAGCAAGAGTATGAAACCAACCCTACTTCTAAAGAAGTGATCGATTTTGCCTCACGTCTTGAAGGCACTATCAGAAACCACGGCGTCCACGCCTGTGGTGTAATTATCGCTCCAGATGATTTGGTTAAGTTCTTGCCCCTGGAGGTTTCCGCCAAAGGCCCTATCGCCGCCCAATTCCCAATGGGTCAGGTAGAAGAGCTAGGTCTCCTTAAAATGGACTTTTTAGGGCTGTCCAACCTATCTGTAATTAACAACGCTTTAAGAATGATTCGCAAAGTTTACCACACGGATATTGATCTATCTGCACTCCCCTTGGACGATCCAGAAACCTACGCGCTCCTCCAACGCGCCGAAACTACCGGCGTTTTTCAGCTGGAATCTGCCGGCATGAAGCGCTATCTAAAAGATTTGAAAGCTTCTACTTTTGAAGATATCATCGCTATGGTGGCTCTATATCGTCCTGGTCCAATGCAGTTTATTGATTCATTCATTAAGCGAAAGCATGGCGAGGAGCCTATCACCTACCTTCACCCTGGACTAGAGAACTCCCTCAAAAACACCTATGGTATTATGATTTACCAAGAGCAGTTCATGCAGATTTCTAAGGAATGGTGCGGTTTTACCGGTGGCCAGGCAGATACCTTGCGTAAAGCCGTAGGTAAGAAAAAGGTGGATCTCATGAAAAAGGTTAAGCCAGACTTTATTAAAGGCGCTGTAGAGATTGGCGGTGCCACCGAAGAAATCGCCGAAACCTTCTGGTCGCAACTTCTAGATTTCGCCAATTACTGTTTTAATAAGTCTCACGCCGCCTGTTACGCCTTGATTGCTTATTGGACAGCTTACCTTAAGGCGCATTATCCGGACGCCTTTATGGCCGCTCTCATGACAGCGGATATGCGTTGGACCGATCGCCTCGCTATAGAGATTTCCGAATGTAAACGCATGGGGCTAAAGGTGCTTGGCCCTGATATCAACCAATCTTATGGCGATTTTGGTATCGTGGGCGGACAAAATACTATTCGTTTTGGTCTTTCTGGTATTAAGAATATGGGCAAATCCTTAGTAGAAGAAATCGTTATTCCAGAGCGTGATCAAAACGGTCCGTTTAAGTCTGTTTGTGATTTTGCTAAAAGGGTAGATTCCACCAAATTTAATAAAAAATCCTGGGAGTCCGCCATTAAGACGGGTGCTTTTGATAGATTTGGTGCTACTCGCTCCGATCTGCTCTTTAACCTAGAGGCCATCCAGGCTTATGGTGCCAAGATCCAAAAAGACGTTGGTTCTGGGCAAACCGATTTATTCGGCATGATGGGCGAAGCTGGCGAGGTCCCAGAGGTAGAAATTAAGCCAGCGCCTGTCCAGCACCCGGAAAAAGAACAGCTTTTGTGGGAAAGGGATTTAATGGGGCTTTATCTTTCTGCTCACCCATTAGATAAATACGATACTTATTTTGAAGAACAAACTCACCCCATGTCCCTAATTACGGCAGAGAATAACAACAAAATTGTCACCATCGGCGGTATCATTACTAACGTCCGTACTATCCTCACCAAAAAAGGCGACAAAATGGCTTTTGTTAAAATAGAGAATAAAACCGACGAGACCGAATTTATCGTGTTTCCAAGCGTATTTGCCGAGCATGGCGCTAAACTAGAAGTAGATAATGTGATTCGTTTATCCGGCAAGGTAAACGCCACAGATAAAGACGGTAATATCACCTCGGACGTAAAAATCCTCGCCGAATCAATCGAACTAGTATCAGACGAAGTCTTAGATAATTACAAATCAACCGGCACCAAACTAGCCATGCCAGTTAGCGCTCCGGCAGGGAACCGTCGTCGCAGTGGTCGCACCTCGGCCGAACGAGTTTATACTGGCACCAAAAAGTCCTCTGCCCCGATCGACCCCCCGCAAGTATTAAAAGAGCCACCCAAGGATCATTCTAAAGAGCGTCTCTATATATTAATAGAAGACCCTAATAATACAGAAGTTCTTACCGCCATTCGGCGCCTAGCTGATATCTACCTTGGCATTCAAGAAGTAGTGTTGGTATTAAAAGATGGGGAAGCCAAGCGCCCACTTAGAATGCCATTTAAAGTAGACGCCACAAATAAAGAACTAATCAAAAAGCTCCAAGAATTAGTTGGCCCTGACAAAGTCAAAATTTGCTAAAAAACACTAGCATAATAATTAATTTTGGTGTTATTATATATATTAATTACTTTGCACTATTTTTGTTGCCACAGGCAGTGCTAGCAATGTTTCTGCCTTCACCATGTCCATTACTTCCTCAGAAGATGTCTCCATAGTACTAGCGGGAAAGGAATGATAGATTCAGTTGCTATTATCACCTGGCTAGGTTACTTTGCCAACGCAGGGCTCAGAAGCCCACCTGGGAGCATCACAATCCTTATCAGTTCAATTAAAACCACCAAGCCCATCTAGTGGTATAATATAACCATGAAACAAGCAAAATCGGGAGATATGGTTACGGTTAATCGTAGGGCTCACTATGATTACACGCTCGGCGACGAGCTTGTTGTGGGCATGAGTCTAAATGGCGATGAAGTCCGTTCCATCCGCGATCATCATGTTCAACTTAAAGGTTCTTTTGTCACGATTAGAAATTCTGAGCTTTGGCTGAATAATTTGACTTTAGGTGCCGACACCGCTAGAAACATCAAGCTCCTTGCCACCAAGAAACAAATCGCCAGCTTAGAAAGAGAAAAAGTTGCCGGCTCTACCATCGTGCCGGTTAAACTTCTGGGTGGCTCCCGGCATATCAAGCTGATTATTGCCGTAGGAAAGGGTAAGAAAAAATACGACAAGCGCGAAACCATCAAAAAACGCGATATCGAAAGAGGGCGCTATGCCTAAGATTTATTCTTGGAATGTCAATGGTCTTCGCGCCGTCATCAGGAAGGGTGCCTTGCAAGAATTCATCGCTACAGAACAACCAGATATTTTGTGTTTGCAAGAGATTAAAGCCCAGCCCGAGCAGATCGACTACGACTTTCCGGGTTACCAAACCTTTTGGAGCCCCGCCAAAAAAGCAGGCTATTCTGGAACGGCAATACTGTTTTCTGAAGACTTGGCCAGATTTGTTTGTCCAAAAATGTATATTCCTGCCGACACCGAGAAAGTTGCCCCAGAGGGGCAAGCTTTCCCGGCTGTCCAGCGTATGACATTTTTGGCAAACAAGTCGTCTGAAGAAAATAGTATTGCCGTTCAAGAAGGACGCATCCTCACACTGGATTGTGACCGGTTTTATTTGGTTAATGTCTACGTGCCAAACTCCAAGCCAGATCTATCCAGACTCAAACTCCGCGAGTTAGAATGGGATCCGGAATTCTTATGCTTTCTTAAAAAACTTGAACAAGAAAAACCCGTTGTTACTTGCGGTGATTTTAATGCTGCCCACGAGGAGATAGATATTGCCAGACCCAAGACCAACCATCATTCCGCTGGCTTTACCGACGAAGAACGTCAGGGAATTACCAACCTAATAAATGTCGGACTAATCGATACCTTTCGCACTCTCCATCCTAGTGATATACGCTATACTTGGTGGAGCCATTGGGGTCATGCTAGGGAGAATAACGTTGGCTGGCGGATTGATTATTTCTTTATCTCCAAGTCGCTCAAAAAGCATCTTAAATCCGCCGAAATATACGAAAATTACCTGGGCTCAGATCATTGCCCAATCTCTATTGAATTGGAGTTTTGATGGAATACTTTGAAAAACTAGATGCCCCCCAAACGGATCTTTCCTGGAACATCCCCGAGCAAAAGCAGGGAACAGTAAATATTATTGGTGGCAATAGCCAAAATTTTCGGACAGAAATTAAGATTGCGGAATTTTTAACTTCAAGCTACCCAATTCAAGCTCTAAACGTGGTTTTGCCAGATGCACTTAAGACTAAACTTCCACCTCTACCTAATTTATTATTCCTAAGCTCCACCGATTCCGGTTCTCTAGCTGATGGGGCGGAACTTACTTCGGCTATTAACCGTGCTGATGCCAACTTGCTCTTGGGCGATTTATCTAAAAATTCCGTTACGAGTAAGGTTATAGCTAGCGCTTGCACTTCTGCCGAAAAACCTTTACTGATCACGCGTGACGCCGTAGATTTAATTACCGAAAACGCTAATGATCGTATGCTTATGAACGAAAACCTGTTCTTTTTTGCTTCGCTTCCGCAGCTCCAAAAGCTCTTTCGGGCCGTGTATTATCCCAAGATGCTTTTGATGTCACAATCTTTAATCCAAGTTGCGGAGGTTCTGCATAAGTTTACGCTTAGTTATCCTATTAGCTTAGTTACTCTGCACGATGGCCAAATCCTTATTGCTAAAAATGGTATGGTTAAGGCGATCGAACTAACAAAATCCGGGTATTCGCCAATGATGTTTTGGAATGGCGAACTCGCTGCTAAAATTCTCGCCCTTAATCTTTACAATCCCCACCAGTTTATCGATGCGACAATTACCGCGATTACCGAGGAGTAAGTAGTGTTTTAGCATAATGAGATTTAGACCAGATTTGTTTATTGTAATTCTTACAACTTAACAATGAAAAAATATCTTAGAACTATAAAGATATTTTTTCTTGACTTATGTTGTGAGAATTACAATAAACAAGTCTAGCTAAAACACTACTTACTACTCGGTCTCTTTGCTAATTTTTCCTCAATATTAACCGCATCCCTTGAAATATTCTGCCGTCTTTGCTTTAAGAAAAACCACATAAACACAAAAATCAAACACCCAAAGGCAAAAAGCCCCCATTTTACAGGCTCTGGCCAACTAGTAGCAAATAGAATCAACGCATTTGTAACGCCAAGGCAGATTGTGTATAAATAGCGTCGTGTTAAGATTATCTTTTTAGCTACAGGGAAGTTTTTCTGAGCTAGGGAATTTTTGGTACAATCATCTGGATGCCCCATCAATTTACCATATACTAACAGATCACCACCAATCGAAGAAATCGCATAGTAGATAATGATAACGAGACCGATGACCCAATTAACCCGGAAGGTTAAGAATAAGACCTGCGCTCCAGCCAGTAGCGCATCAGATACCATGTCAAACTTAGCTGCATATTTGCGATACTTAGGTGTTTTATCCTTAGGGAAAGGCCACTTGCGTGCACAGGTGCCATCAAATGCATCGGTTAACTCTGCCACTAGAAAGATGATAAAAGCGGCCTCTGGTCCACCACTATGCATTACGCAACCATAGATCAATGCCAACGCTAAAATAAACCTAATAGAAGTTAAAATATCTGCTAAATATCTCATTTCTTAATTATATCATTAAAGATTTGTTCTAGTAGCTTAATCCGACGCGAAATTAATACCTCGTCTCGGTGTTTTATCATTACTTTGCTCATTGCTTCAATCTGTTCAGGCTGTTCAAAAATTTTGTTCAGTGCGTTAGCAATCTCTGGTGCCGTCTCGTCTTTACTTAAAAGATAGCTCCCTCTGGGTACAATTTCTTGCATATCTGGATCGCAAATTAGAACTGGTACCCCAGCCGCCTCATCTTCCACTAACGTCATGGGGTAATTGTCAAAGTTATAAGACACCAAAACCCCTAAATGTGCGCCTAATATGGCTTTTTTTACGGTTTCAAAACTGGTATTTCCGTAAAAGGTAGCATTAAGTCGGTATTTTTTGGCATATTTTTGTGCTTTTTTTAGATCGCCTCCACCCCCGTAAATCTCCAATTTATATGAGCCTTTTACTAGTCTAAGCGCTTCAAGTAATACCAATATGCGTTTTTCACCAGAAACTCTTGCGTGCCAGATAATTTTCAGCGGCTCATTGTTGTTGTATACCTTAACGGACGCCTGTTTAGGGAATTTAGTATCTGGGTAGCCGTTTGGAAAGACCAAAAAATCCTTTTTTACGCCGTAATGGATCAATTTTTTTCTAAAATGCTTAGAAGGAGTTATTACGTAATCGGCGTAATTTGCATGATTTACCATCATTGTCCACATTTTGGCTTTGGCTACAGTATCTGCCAGATAATTATCTCGTTTAACTTTAATTGGGTGGGGAAGATACCAGCTATGAAACCAGTTTAAAAACGTTGCCACCACCGTTCTTAGCCCCTTTGGCACCAAGCTAGTTACCCCCATATCTTCTCGGCCATGCATCACCTGTACAGATGGTATCCGCCACTTCTTAGCCAGCCTAAGTCCTGCGATTGAGCAACCAGACTCGTAATGTACGTAAAAAACATCAAACTCCCTAATTTCCGGGTGCTCTCTAGTAAGCCACCTTTCTATCATTCTAGGCCGTCTGGAAACTGGCGTTAAACCACGAAACAACAGCCTGCAACTTGGTACTACAAAGATATTATTTTTAGCTAGCTTTCTAGTTTCGTCTGTAGTTTTAGGAAAAGCGGTACTAAAAATATACACGGTATGTCCCAAATTCTCCAAAGCACTTTTTTGCGCATTAATAGAACTAACGATTCCGCCAGTTAAATCTAGATAGCAGTCAGAGAAAATAGCAATTTTCATAAGGTTATTTTAACATTTTTTAGGTATAATAGGTATATGACAAACAAGAACGACTCTGAGCGTGTAAAAAAAGCTGTAAAAATTGCTACTAAAGCCCACGAAGGACAATTTCGCAAGACTGGCGAACCTTATATTGTGCACCCGTTGGCTGTCAAAAAGATTCTAGAAGAGTGGGGCATGGACGAGGATACTATTGTAGCCGGAATCCTTCATGATACCGTGGAAGATACAGAGTTAACCCTAGACGACATCAAAAAGGAATTTGGCGAATCGGTGGCTTTTTTGGTGGACGGCGTCACTAAATTATCTACTGCCCGTAATGGCATGCGTGATATCGATACGTATCTACCTGCTACTAAGGACAATTTTCTACGTTTGATGATTGCGTTAGGCGATGATATTAGAGTTTTAATCATTAAGCTTGCCGACCGCTTGCATAATTTACGCACGCTTTCAGCCTTGCCGCCAGATAAACAAAAGAAAATCGCCAAAGAGTCACTCGAAGTTTTTGCGCCACTTGCGGATCGTTTAAATATGGGGCTACTTCGTACCGAAATGTCTGACCTAGCCTTTAAATATGTTAATCCGCGTCGCTTTGAAGAACTTAAATCCATGATCGATAAATATAATCGCTCCGCCGAAAAATCTCTCAAGAAAATCGAAGACGAAATCTCCGCCGCACTTAAAAAAGAGAAAATCAAATTTACAGTTTCTGGCAGAGTTAAATCAGTTTACTCCTTACATAAAAAACTCGCCAAACACGACCAAAACATTAATGAAATTTACGATTTGATTGCGCTTAGAATTATTGTTGACGATATTACGGACTGTTATCTCACCTTGGGCGTGATTCATTCACTTTATACGCCGATGGGCGGTCGCATCAAAGATTACATCGCCAAGCCAAAACTAAACGGCTATCAATCCCTTCATACTACAGTTATCACTAAAGACAAACGGATAGTAGAATTTCAGATTCGTACCAAAGAGATGCACGAATACGCCGAGCGGGGTTTGGCGGCCAGCTTTTATTACAACGAACAAAAAGTTACCGAAAACTACAAAAAAGGGAAGATTGAACACCTCCCGACTAATTTACTTTGGATTCGCGATTTGCAAACTACCGCTGCCAGGCTCCGCGAAGGTAAAAAAGTAGACTTAAAAAAGCTTAAACTCAATCTTTTTGCCGATAAAATCTTTGTCTACACTCCCAAGGGTGATATTATCGATCTTCCGGCCGGTTCTTTACCGCTTGATTTTGCTTATAGATTACACTCAGAAATTGGCGACCACGTCGTTGGCGTTAAGATCAACGGTAAAATGTCCAACTTAAATAAAAAACTCGAGCAGGGTGATATCGTAGAAATCTTAACTTCTAAAAATCAAACCCCCAAAAGTTCTTGGCTTGATAAAATCATCACCCCCCATGCTCGTCAAAAATTATTACATCGTTTGCACAAAAATGGAGCCGATGGCAGGGCTTGAACCTGTGACCTGCTCGTTACGAATGAGCTGCTCTACCAACTGAGCTACATCGGCACCACCCTAATTATACCATATTAACTCCCAGATTCCTTATAAAAATGATATAATTATAAAAAATATAAGGAGTTATTGTGAAAAAATTTATTATTGATCAAGCGTTCTGGGATTTATTTCCTGATGCATGTGTAGGGGTACTAGTACTAGATAATGTTAACGAAAATAAAGAATTAAGCCAACAGGAAGCTACCGAGATTAAGGCGCTTTTGGACGACGCCAATAAAGGTGCCAAAAAATATCTCGTTAGTGATGTAATTTCAGAAAATCCAGTAGTTAAAGTCTGGCGCGAAGCTTACCAAAAATTTCCCACCAAAAAGGGAGCTAGGTGTTCTATAGAAAACTTACTAAAAAGAGTTCTGCACGATAATCCGGTTGGAAGCATTCTTCCGTCCATCGACATCACAAATGCAATTTCTCTAAAATATGCCTTACCAATTGGCGCAGAAGATCTTTCTAAATTTGAAGGTGACTTGCATCTTGGCGAAATGACCGGAGATGAGCCATTCTTGCCACACGGCTCCGATAAAGAAGAGCCGCCAATTAAGGGTGAAATCGCTTATCGAGATGACGCTGGCGTAGTCTGCCGGTGCCTCAACTGGCGCGATGGGCAAAGAACAGAAATTACTGATAGTACAAATCAGGAATTTATTGCCATGGAGTGTATGGAGCCAGAGAGGCGAGAGGACCTGGAAGCGGCATTAAGTGAACTAGCCTCCTTAATGACAAAATACCTAGACGCAAAAGTTGTTCGTAAAGAAATACTCACTGCCAATTCTCCACAGGTAGACTTAGGATAACCAAAATAAATATTCTGTGTTATACTTATATTAACTAAGGAGAAGTTATGTCTAAGGTAGAAATCATTAAACGTCCGATGGAACAAATTGGTAACGACATCAAAAAGTCTGCATGGTCGGCCACTATAGAATCACTCGCCATCATGATTCTAGGAATACTTTTTATCGCTTGGCCAGAAACTATGGTTAAGGCCGTGTCTTACATCGTGGGAGTCATCTTTATTACTAAGGGGTTATTCCAGGTTATCAACTACTTTATGGAAAAAGGCCAAAACGATTTTTTCAACAATAATTTACTTATGGGCGTAATTTCAATCTTAATTGGTATTGCCGCGCTCGTAATTGGTGAGGACATTGCCAATGTTTTCCGTGTCGTGATTGGCATTTGGCTAATCTACGAATCACTGGTAAAGGTTAATACGGCGATTAAACTATCATCTGCCGGTATTGGTATCTGGAAATATGTTATGATCCTAGCTTTAGTAGTAATGGTTTTGGGTGTATTCGTTACTTTTAATGACGTTACTACCGTAATTGGATGGATCATGATTGCTGCCGGCCTTATCGGTATAGTAGGAGACATCATGTTCATTCAGCAATTAAATACCTTAATTGATAAAATCTCTCAAAAGTTATCATGAAAGACTTTCGGAAAAACATTGTTAAAATATATCAGACTGAGCGCGGACTCATGATCATCATGGGACTAAACTTTGTAATCTCCGTTCTCCTTTTTATCCTTGCGGTTACACATTTAAATCCCAACAGCGCAGTTGTTAAAATTGGCTACGGTGACATCGGCGGATATCGTGACGGTACTTGGGTGGACATGATGGCTTTTCCAATGCTGGCAGTAATTTTTGGCGTATTTCATAATCTATTAGCTGTTAGAATATTCCAGAAACGTGGTAGCGGCATGGCAAAATTTTTCTTGCTAACCACTAGTGTTTTGATTCTTGGTGCCATCCTGGTGCTGTTTCGTTTATTTGGAGAAGTGTAGTGCGTAAAAATCTAGAAATCCCCCAAGGCAAGCGGACTAAGCTTTATCGGTTTTTTGAAATCCTACCAGGCGCAATTTCTTATGGCGCGATTCTGCTCTTATTTATTTTGTCATGGGTAGATCCTACCATTGGTGCCATTTATCTATTTATTATCATCGCCTCTACTTTGGTAAAAGCCGTAAGTGTGGCTTATCGAACCGCACAGGGATATAAAGTTATTAAGAGCGCTAGCAAGGTAGATTGGCGTAAGCGCGTAGAGGATTTATCCGTTCCGCATGAGGCATTTGAACGTCTCCGTGACGACGCTAATAAGAGCTATCATTTTGACGAACACGTAGAAAACCTCAAGATGATGGCGGCAATGAGTGGCGAATATCCTAAGCCAGAAAGTATTTATCATGTTGTTATCATGACAGCTTATAACGAAGGTATAGAAGTTTTGGATCCATCTATCGAAGCCGTCAAAAACACCACATTTCCTAACGACCATATTATTTTTGCGCTTGCCTACGAAGAGCGGGGCGGGGAAGCGATCGCTAAAACAGCCACGATATTAAAAAACAAATATCAGGGAGTATTCAAAGATTTCTTATTGATAGAGCACCCAGACAATCTTCCAAACGAGGTAATTGGCAAAGGTCCAAATTTAACCTACGCCGGATATAAAATCGCAGACCACATAAAGAAAGTTAAGATTCCAGTAGAAAATGTAATTGTTACCTCCCTAGACAGCGATAACCATATGGCGCCAAAATATCTAGATTCGGTAGCCTATGAATTTATCACGCATCCCAATCGTCAACGACTCAGCTACCAACCGGTCTCATTATTTATGAATAATGTTTGGGATGCCCCAGCTCCTTCTCGGGTTATTGCAGTTTCTAACTCTTTCTTCAATGTGATTTCTACCATGCGCCCTCATCTATTAAGAAATTTTGCTTCGCATTCTCAACCTTTGCAAGCACTCGAGGCCATGGATTTTTGGAGCAAGCGCACTATTGTGGAAGACGGACATCAATATTGGCGTAGTTTGTTTTTCTTTAGCGGCGACTACTCCGTGCTCCCAATCCGCATTCCAATTTATCAAGATGCCGTGATTGATGAGACTTTCTGGAAAACCGTTAAGGCTCAATTTATCCAGGTTCGGCGGTGGGATTATGGCGCCAGCGATGTTGCTTATGTTGGCTCAAGATTATTCGTTAAAAAGAAAGACCGCATTATTCCGTTTTGGCAATTATTTCCTAAATTCTGGCGGCTTTTGGACGGCCACGTAACTCTAGCAATCCTAGCGCCCATTGTAGCCTTTGGTGGTTGGGTGCCAATGATTATGAATGTTTCTTCGCACGATATGGTGGCATACAATCTGCCAAATATCGTTAGCGTAGTTGAAACTTTTGCGTCAATCGGTTTGATCGTCTCCATTCTAGTCTCGTTTAAAATGCTGCCAAAACGCCCCGCCAAATACCGTAAGAGCAAAAACATTTCCATGGTTTTGCAGTGGGTACTAATGCCAATTACCTCAATTATCTATCAATCCGCTGCTGCCTTTTACTCTCAAACTCGCCTTATGCTAGGTAAATATATGGAAAAATTTGATGTCACTAAAAAGATTATCAAAAAGTAATTATTTGATAGCGTATCCCATATCCAGTAATTTTTATGATAATATATAAAAAAGGAGAGAATATGAAACCAAAAGTCTATTTTACTAGCGAAATTTCACCAGCAAGTTTAATGAAAATATTTGCTGCGTTAAACGTTAAGTTGCCAGGCAAAGTAGGCGTCAAAGTTTCTACCGGCGAAGATGGCGCCAAAGGCTATCTAAAGGCCGATTTAATTTGTCCTTTTGTAAAATCACTCAACGGTACAATTATCGAATGCAACACTGCCTACCCAGGTGCTCGTAATACCGCCGAAGACCATTTAAAAGTTGCTGCCAACCACGGTTTTACCAGTTTTGCCGATGTAGATATCATGGATGCTGAAGGAGAGTTTGAAATACCAGTTAATAATGGCAAACATCTAAAGTATGATCTCATTGGCGAGAATTTCAAAAAATATGATTCAATCGTAAACTTGGCTCACGGTAAGGGTCATGCTATGGGTGGATTTGGTGCAAATCTTAAAAATCAATCGATTGGTATTGCGTCAAGGAATGGCAAGGCCTATATCCACTCTTGCGGTAAAACCAAGAGTCCAAAACTATGTTGGATTCCAGAACATCAACAGATTGATTTTATTGAATCAATGGCTGAAGCTGCTACGGCAGTCGCAGACTATCTAAAGGCAGAGAACAAGCCAATCGTGTATATCACCGTAATGAATGCGCTCTCTACTTCATGCGATTGTGACTCTAATCAAGATGACCCCGTGATGGAAGATCTTGGTATTGTAGCGTCCTTAGACCCAGTTGCTAACGACCAAGCCTTTATCGATATGATTTGGGCATCCAAGGATCCAGGTGCCGACAAACTTAAAGAGCGTATTGATTCTCGCTTGGGTCGCGAGATTCTCCCTTATGCGGAATCTCTTGGCCTTGGGTCATGCGATTACGAACTAGTCAAAATCTAATTATTGTGATATAATTAAATGGCGGGTGATTAGCTCAGTTGGCTAGAGCGTCTCGTTTACACCGAGAAGGTCGGGGGTTCGAGCCCCTCATCACCCACCAGCGGGGCATTTTCGGACGTTTCGGCGTCCATTTTTAGTGTTCTTTCCCTATAAATGAGGCTGATTTCGGGTGTGTAAACTTTTTTGTTTTTATCGACCCAAAAACCACTTGGAAATAAAATGTTTTTACACACACCAACTTCTTCTAGTGGTAATTCGAAGAAATGTTCACCCATATTATCAATAAACTCGAGGGCAAATTCTAAAAAATCACTTCTACCTTTGGTTAGATTCTTTTCGATACCTTCTAACTTGCCGCTTAAAATCTCAATTTCATTTCTGGTTTTCTCTAGATACGTATTAAAATCT
>JAFQXV010000003.1 GCA_017406775.1 Candidatus Saccharimonadota bacterium
ATAAGTATCAGCCATTTGGTCTGATGAGATATAAGCAGCATAAGTAGATTGTAGTTTAGCTCCAATCGTAGCATCAGTAGAAGCATTATATGTGGCTACTTTAGTATATGCATCTGGTACAGTATGGTAGCTAGAGAATGATGCATCTGCTCCTCCGCTTACATTAGGAGCTGATTCAATCACTAGGTTATTTGGTTGGTAACCATTAGTGTCTTTAATTAGTTTCATAGCCCAGTTAGAAGTATTACCAGACTGAGCTATACCAGTAGCAATAGTTTGTCCTGTACCACTGCCTATTAGTGTAGTATTACCGTATTCTTCATTAGAGTATCCTATAGCATATAGTGCAAAGCCTCCACTATCATTACAAAAGACTTTAAAGTTAGTGTATCCTATTTCATCTTCATAAGTACCAGGATTAATGGTGGCGGCATGTACCCCAGGAGTAGTATCATCAGTGAAAGAACAGGAGACTGGCACACTAATAGCCACGTCTGATACTATGCTGTCTTCGGCAAAAGAATGATTAGAAGTTAAGAAGAAAAAGGATGAAATACTAAAGCTAAATAAGATTACCGATATATATATATATATATATGAACTAAGATTAGATTTAGCGATAAATTTCATAAATATTCCTTATGTTTAGGTAAATTATAACATAAAAATTATAAAATTAAGCATTATTTTATTAATTTTTGATAAATATTAATGAATTTATCTAAAGTTTTTTCCATATCATGCTCGGCGGCGATTTTTACAGAATTGGTCGCAAACTTTTGTTGTAGTTCCGGATCCGATAAAATTTTAATCATAGCCTCGGCAATCTCCGCCGTATTACCCGGCCTACACAAAAATCCGTTTTTGTCCGAAATACACACCTCGGACACCGCCCCTTTATCCACCGCAATCAAAGGCAACCCCGTAGCTGCCGCCTCTATCAAAACTATCCCCTGCGTTTCTATCTCACTCGCCGTCGCAAACAAAGTCCCCACCCTGTATAATTCATATAAATCCGGCGGCGTAACTCTTCCCAAAAACTTAATCGCACTACTTAATCCATCATCTTTCACCATCTTTTCTAACCGTGCCTTATCCACCCCATCACCCACAATCACCATCTCTGTTTTCGGAACAAACTTACGCGCCTCCTTAAACGCCGCAATTACCGTACCCACCTGCTTTTCCGGATCCACTCTGCCAACATATAATACCACTGCGGCATCCTTATCTATCCCATATTTACGATAAATCCCGGCTGGTGCCTTGCCTGGCTTAAAATGTTTTAAATCCACCCCATTAGATACCGCCGCAATTGGAATTTCAAACTGATGTTTTTCTAATAAATTCCTAATTGCCTGCTCGGTTGGCATTGTTACAAAATCACTTTTACTTTGCCGATTTCTAAAATATGCACTTAGCATCGCATTAACGGGCTTTTTCATTGGACCAGGCATTTTTAGAGGGTCCGTAATTACTTCTGGCTGATTATGCTCGGTAGTTACTACCGGGATCCCTCGTTTTCTGGCATAAGACACCACAGAAAGTCCAATCGGATCTGACACCTGTACATGCACCACATCTGGCTTAAAATCATCCAAAATCTTTTTAATTTCTATCTGCGGAAAAATCGACACTTTAAATCCATTTTTATAGAAAAGATGTGGCAACTCTACGCCTAAAACCTTTTTCTTTTTGGGTACTGGATTAATTTGATCTGGATAGACCTTAACATCCATCGACCTTAAATATTTTATCTTAACACCATCTTGCGTACGGGTATAATTACGCCCGGTCTGACTAGGCGTAATCACCATTACCTCATGCCCACGCCGCGCCAACCCCACCGCCAAGTTATGTGAGAACACCGCTACTCCGTTAATCTGCGGATAATAAACTGCCGTTGCAATCACAATACGCATAAACACATTATAACACAAATAGTCTTTTGAGGACCATAAGCTTGGGCAGACCGCCCCTTGGGACGCGGACGACCCGAAGGGTCGAGCGCCCTTGAGCGTGTCCGAAAAAGACTATTTGTGTTATATATGTTATATACTCTTTGCCTTATCCATCTGCGGGTCGCGCATTGCGTTAATGTCTTCGTAAGTTCTTTCCACCTCAATATCCGGCTTAATCCCCTCGCCATTAATGGAGCGATCCTTAGGTGTAAACCACTCAGCCGTAGTAACTTTAAGCACTCCACCATTAGAAAGATCGTATAAACTTTGCACTACGCCCTTGCCGTAAGTGGTCTCCCCTACGATGGTCGCCTTATCGTAATCTTGCAAGGCCCCCGCCACAATTTCTGATGCCGAAGCCGAAGAACCATTTACCAGTACCACCGTCTTCATATCTTTAAGAATAGCCTTACCACTTCTAGCCGCTGTATTAGAATCGCCTAAATGCTTTGATTTTTGAATCAATACATTCTCACCGTCAATCCAAAGACTTAATAAATCCTGTGCCGCCGACACATATCCACCACCATTATTACGTAAATCCAAAATTACTTTCTTTACACCCTTGCCAGCAAAATCTTTGGCAAAATTCTGCACCATGGTACCAGTATCGTTATCGAACCTTGTTACGGTTACAATCGCCGTGGACCCATCATAATCTACGTAAGCCGAAACGTTATTAATAGACTCACGCTTCATGGTAAACGATTTTTCTTTACCATCTCTAACTACGGTAACCGTAACCTCCGTCCCCTCTTCGCCACGTACTTTTTTAGAAATCTCATCCGTGGATAAATTATAGACATCCTCACCATTAACTTTATAAATAATATCGCCAGCTAGAATCCCCGCTTTACGCGCTGGATTATCTGGTAAAGTCCTTAGCACCCTTACATAACCATCCCGAAGTCCCATTTCTACACCAATTCCGCACCCTACATTACCATGCAAATCATCGTAAAATTCCGAAGTCTCGTCACTATCCATATAAACTGTATAGATATCACCCAAAGCCTCAGTCATACCTTTTTTGGCTCCTTCTATCATTTTTTCGGAATCAAGTTCACCATTGTAGGTAGTAGCTAGTTTACCATAAACCTCATTTAAAGAAGACCAGTCCACACCCCCATTATTAGAAAACCCTAAATATGGTCCAAAACTACCAAACCAGTTTTGCCAGTTAAGCCCCACTATAAACGCCACGATAGCAAAAACTGCTCCAGCAATAATAGCGTTACCTAAACTAGTTTTTCTTTCTTTCCACACTTTTTCACTCATGCTTTTTATTATAGCACAAACAATTATTTGTAGTGAATGTAATTATAACGTCCTGCCTCTCCTGCCGAAATAGTACGAGAGCCAAAATCACCATAATGATAAGAACCAGAATATAGCTGCGTAGCATAGGCGTTATTATATTCTGTAACGTTTACCGAACCATCACCATTTACGCTTTCTACCCAAAATACATGTCCATACGGATAGCCATCTACTTGTCCAATCGTGCCAGCTGTTGGGATATGATCTACGTAAAATCGGCTGTCGGCTCTAGCGCCATCATCCCAGGAATACGCATTACCCCAACCTAATGCTACGCCCCAAGCCTCGTAAGCCTTCCAACCAGCGTAACTTACACATTCGCAAACATAGCCACCAATCTTGTGCCAACCCCAGGCATCCTCCCAATATGTTAGATAGTCATCCTGACGTCCCGGACAATCGCCCTGCCAAGGGTAAGTATTGGCGCCAGAATACGCACTACCACGATACAATTCCGGATGCGCCTCCTGCTCCGCCCGTTCAGCTTCGCGCTGAGCAATTTGCGCTGCCTTAGCCGCCTCCGCATAAGCTTCCGCATCGTTAGCATATTTGTCTACTAACGCTTGCTGTTCTGTACGCTTAGACACTAAAGACTCTTTGGCGGCTTGTTGCTGCGCCAACAACTCCTCTACCTCAGCCTTATCTACTTCCAATTGCTCCTTAGCCTCCTTGACTGCTGCCGCCGAAACACTAATTTGTTCCTTTACTACCTGTTCCCTCGCAGCCTTTTCCGCTAAATCAGAAATAGAGCTAGCGCCCGCCAATATCTTAATTGGCTCTGCGTCGGATTCAAAATGCATATTTACCAATAATTCCGCCAGCGCTTCCTGCTCTTCTAGCAACTTTTTCTCGGTCTCAGCAATTTGCTTTTTTAAATCCTTTACCTCCGCCTCAGTTTCCGCGATTTCGGCTTGTTTTTTGGCAATTTCAGCCGAAAGTTCACTTACTCTAGCCTGATAAGCATTCGCAGATCTAGCCGCCGAAGCTGCATTCCGGGTGGCTTCTTTTTCTTTCTCTACCGCCTCTCTACAAGCCGCAGAATTTTGACAAGCCTTAGAAATAGCATCAGTTTTTTCAATGTTTAAAATCGGACCACAAAAAGACAACAATAATCCCCCAGTCACTACCGCTACTAGAATTCTCTTTTTGTTTTGGCTTTTCATATTTTTATCATAACATAAGTATTATGTCTTGTGCAAGTATTTAGATACCGCTAATCTTGCCGAAATCCGTCCAATCAAAATCCCTGCCGCAATAAACACCAAGAATACCAATATTAGTTGATTGGACTCTAATATATTATTAATAGAGCTTACGTCTATACCGTAATTTACCAACCGTGGTGACAAAAATCTAAACCCAAAGTAAGACACCGTAGCCGCCACTAACCCTGCAATAATGCCACAAATTTCCGCTTCTACCAAAAACGGTCCACGAATAAAACTCTTATCTGCTCCCACTAGTTTCATCATGTAAATCTCTTCCCTCCGTGAGAATATCGCCATCCTAATCGTACTAAAGATAATTAAAATCGAAATCACCAAGAAAACTGCCGCCAAAATTATTCCACCAGTTCTAGCGATTCGTGCCCAAGAAGTAATCGTGGCAATCTCGACCCGATTCACATCGTAGGTTGGAGCTTTCTCCTTATCGATATATTGTACAAACAACTCATCATTTTCCACAATATCCTTGATGCTAGTTAAATCATCTACGTTGTAAACTTTTACCCGCATCGTAGACTGCATTTTATTAATCATCAAAGCCTTCATTTCATCGTCCAAAATATTTAGAACGTCATCACTAGTAGCGTTTTCGGCTAAGAATTTTTCATACTCTACTTCAGAAGTCGAGGTTTCCACGCTTTTGATATTTTCATCTTTTTTTATAACTTCCGTAAGCTCACTAAGTACCTTTTCTGACGTATTTGGCTTAAAATATATTGTAATATCAATCTTATCTTTCATCATTTCGGCAGTATTAGTTAAAATCACGCTCGCCACTACCGTAATAAATAAAATTATTAGCGTAAATGCCATTACCACCGTGGCGGCCGTAGATAACCAAATATTTCTGCCAAATCCTTTGGTACCATACTTAACAATTCTAACTTTTTCACGCACAATATGACGCTTGCGCGTTCTTTGCATTGTTCTTAAACTCTTTTTGGAGACGTTTTTCAACTTTTTTTCTTTATTATCTTTTGGCATTTTAAATCACCCTTCTTTTTGGCCCTAATGCATGACCAGGAGTTTGCACTCTTCTTACCGGCGCTTTTGGCACGGGAGTTGCATCCAAATTATATATACCATTGTTTTTTTGGTCGCTCACAATTTTACCACCCTTTAGCGTAATTACGCGTTTTTGTAAATTATTTACAATGTTTTCATTATGCGTAGTAACTAAAATAGTGGTGCCAAAATCATTAATTCTTTTAAGTAAATCAATAATTTCCTTAGTAGTAAGTTTATCCAGGTTGGCCGTAGGCTCATCCGCAATTAAAATTTTAGGCTGCCTTGCTACAGATCTTGCAATCGACACGCGTTGCGCCTGCCCACCAGACAATTGATCTGGAAACTTATTGGCCTGCTCCGATAAATCCACCAACTCCAAAACCTTAGGCACCGTACGACGAATCTCCTTGCCGCTCATCCCCGCAATCTCTAACGCGAATGCAACATTTTCATAAACTGTACGCCTAGGCAAAAGTTTAAAATCCTGAAATACTACACCAAGACGTCTCCTGTAACCTGGGATGTGACGCTTTTTTACATAATCAAGATCAATTCCACCAATAATAATTTTGCCAGAATCTGGGATCTCTTCCTTGGTGATCATTTTCATCAAGGTGGATTTACCAGCGCCAGATTTTCCAACTAAAAACACAAACTCATTTGGCTCAATATGTAGAGACACCGAATCTAGCGCCGGCTCAGCATCCCCAGGATATTTTTTAGTGACAGAGTCAAATAGAATCATATCATTATAATAGCATAAACTTTTTAGTTTAACAACTAAACCTTGTGCTTTTAAAAATGTTACTTTATTTGCACTTGGTCTCTAGGCGAAATGTAATATTACGATCTTTTTGGTCTTCTGCCTGATAAATATAAACTGGCGATATTTTGGCTTCTGGGTATTTGGTCTGCACTTCTTTTAGAGCGTCAGAATAACTTTTACTTGTAGTGATAGTTAAATCTTCTGTTTTCTTTTCCTCAAAATCAATCTTTTTACTATAATTTACTTTTTCTAAAACTCGGTCTAAATCCAACTCAAAACCTGCCACAAATGGCGCAAGTTTAAATTCGTTTTTAACAGTATTCTTAAATTCGCCCACAATACCGATCTTTTCTCCGTCTAGCACAATATCAGCAGCTCTTTGCGGCTCAAATGGCTTTGCCTCTGCTTGTAAACATTTAGGAACAACATACTCCACATTTATACCAAATTGTTCTAATATTGCCTCTACATACAACTTGGCCTTATAAAAAGCCGTGCCAGTATTCTTTCTTTCCGCCACTACTAGCCCCATCGACATCCGTTCTTCCGGTACACCTTCATCATTTTTGCCCCATTCTTTGCGATAAACTTTGTTTATTTCATAGATTGCGAATTGCTCTACCGGCAATTTTTCGTTTAAGTAAGTCTTATCTAGTAAACTCGGGACAATACTTTGTCGCACATATTGCAACTCTGGCGAAATCGAATTAATAATTCGATAAGAATTAGTCGCATCTTGGCCTGCTTTATTTAGCAAATTCTCCGACACGAAGCTATAAGTTAAAAGTTCATTTGCGCCATGCTTATCCATACAATCCCTAATCCTACGTTTTAATTCGAACATCGGATTCTTTTCGGCAGTTGCATGCATCGGCAAAGTTAACGGGATATTATCGTAACCCAGAAGTCTACCAATTTCTTCGATCACATCTTCCTTAATATGAATATCCGTGCGCCAAAAAGGAGCTATCACCGTTAGCGTATTATCATTTTTTTCTACTTCAAAACTAACATTCCTTAGTGTATCAATGATTCGCTTTTCCGCATAGTTCGTACCAAGTAAACCATTTATTTCCTCTGGTTGAATTTTGACCACGTCGACTTTTTTAAGTCCAGGATATTTATCGGCCAATACTAATGGTTTACCACGCATCTCCTTAATGGCTTCAGCTAGCACATTAAAAGTTCCGCCCGCCGGCACACCTTTAGTGAATCTAGTAATGGCTTCAGAAAAAATCCCGTGTGCCATTTGAGTCTTACGTAAATTATAAAGACTAAACGAGGCAGATTCCAACAAAACATGTTTAGTAGTAGCGTCAATTTCGGTATTTTTACCACCCATAGCCCCCGCAAGTGCTACCGGTATGTCATTGGCCGTAATTAAGATATCGTTCTCATTGCATTCAATCTCTTTGTCGTCTAATAAAATGATTTTTTCGCCGGCTTTGGCTTTCCTTATAATTATTTTAGCCTTGCCACCAGTCAAATTCAAAAACTTATCATAATCAAATGCATGTAGCGGCTGTCCAGTTAGTAACATTATATAATTAGTGATGTCTACAATCCTAGAAACCGTCATCATGCCAGATTTAGCCAACAATACCTGCATTTTTGATAAATATTTTTCTTGACTCATGGCGTCATCAATTTTTAAAACGGCTGCAGTATATCGCGGACAAATCTCCGCATCCACAATTTCTACATCAATTTTAGAATCTTTACTCTCTAGTCCACTCGTAGTTTTAATTAAAAATCCTTCTGGAAAAACCTCTTCGTGCGTCAAGAATTCCGGCTCATTAAATTTCTCGCCCAAAATTCCTGCCACTTCCCTCGCAAAACCGATAATTCCAAACGTATCCGGACGATGAGTTAGAGATTTATTCTCAATCTCTAAAATCAAATCATTTAAATCAAACACATCCGCTAGTAAATCCCCTGGCTTAGCCATTTCTGGATCAATTTCAACAATCTTGTCGTGCTTATCGCTAAAATCTAGCTCGTCCGCCCCAGCCAGCATACCATTAGATATATATTTACCTAGCATTTTACGTTGCCCAATTACAAATGGAGCGTCCTGATGCACACTAGCCGGCACGATTGCGCCAGGAGCAATCCAAGCGGCTAACATCCCCTCGTGCACATTAGGCGCACCGCAAACCACTTCGATTAATTCTGGCTTGCCTACATTAATCTGACACAAAGTTAAGTGAGTGTCTGGAATTTTTTCTGCCTTTTCCACTCGTACTACGTATATGTTGTCGTATTTGTGAGATTCATCTATCACCCCCTCCACCTCTACTAAACGAGCTCCGATCAAACGTATTAGTTCGTTGTCCGGGATGGTAACGTTCACATATTTTTTTAACCAATTCAACGAAATTTTCATTTTAAAACTCCCTCAAGAAATTTAAATTACCAGATTCAAAGAATCTCACATCACCAAGCCCATATTTAAGCATCACTAAACGATCGATTCCTCCACCCCAAGCAAAGCCATGATAAACAGTCGGATCAATTCCAGCCATTTTAAGTACGTTGGGATGAATCATGCCACAACCAAGCATCTCAAGATAATCGCCTTTTTTACCGCCTAAAGTTTTTGGTTTTTCAATCATAAATTCCAAGCTCGGCTCCGTAAACGGAAAATACCCCGGTTGCGTCCTAATGTTTAATTTTTGCCCGTAATATTTCTCAAAAAATTCTCTTAAAATCCCCAACATATCGCCCATGGTACAAGTCTTGGATACATATACACCCTCACATTGATAAAAGGTATGTTCGTGCGTGGCATCTACGTCTTCATTCCTAAAAACTCTACCCGGAACAACTACAGAAATAGCCTTCCCTTCATCTAGATTATGTTTGTACTTTTTTAGTACCCGGTGCTGCATAGTAGAGGTATGTGCAGGCGGGATCAGTCCTTCCTCGGTCCTAAACGTATCATAGCCATCACGTGCTGGATGCTCCTTCACAAAATTTAAACTGTCAAACATATGAAATTCGTCATCCAATTGCCTGGATTCCATCACGTCAAAGCCCATCATCTGATAAATTTCTATAACTTGATCCAGCTCCGTCATCAATGGATGCTTGGAACCTAAATCTGCAGGATAAAACTCTGGCATAGCTTCGTTGTTTGCAGAAAAAGCCGTAACATCGATTGGCTCAACCTCTTGATTTATTTTAGCATCTTCTGACGCCTTAATTTGATCTAGAATATTTTGTTTTTCTTGGTTAAGTTTCCGCCCAAACTCCCCTCTTTTATCGCTAGGAATATCACGAATCTTGGCGTACTCCGCATTAAGTTTATTTAGTGCTTTTTTTAACTCACTAATTTTATCCTGTTCCATATACTCCATATTATACCCCTAATTGACTTTTTAATCAAAGTATGATATAATTATAATATTACGCTATCTGGTTGCGTTCTCTTAAATCGGAAAATTCTACTTTCCCGCGCCAAAAACAATAAACATTTTCTTTAACTTGCGAATCTTCTACTATTAACGCAGGCTCTTCGATATTTATTAAAGGCCGTGCAAATGCGTATCTAAGCCCAGGATTATAATTGGCGACATAGGATAAATACGCTGCATAATTTAAAGCAATTTCCGCTTCCGCTTTTGTCATGCCAGACATCCTAGCAATTTTACCAGCCGCCGATTCATCCTTAGGATGCACAGCATAATAAGCTTCGCGCGCCCTAGAAACACTACTTTGAGATTCTGAAATCAAAGCATAGACTGTATCATAAAGTACATAACCAGAAAATTGTTCCATAGTTGATTTGTCAGGATTAGAATCGCTCAGGGTATATTTTGAACCGGTAGCAATGCCCTCGTCAACGTTGTTACAAGCCTGATAGATGCCAAAGAATTTAGAAATACTATCGACAATACTATTACTTTCACCGCGCACCTCCTCACACACCGATGCGCTTTTTACCCCAACAGTAACGTCTCTACCCATACCATATTTTCTAAACTGATCAAGCCCTCCATCAGAAGCTATGTTGTCGCCATCCAAATTACTACCCAACATCTCCTGCCATTGAGATTTAGTGTACTGCATGTATTTAGTGCTTATTGTATTATGGGAATTGCAGTACAAATCGCCCTCAACGTTTGCCGCACGTTTAACCGTGGCACACTCTCCTGCTAGAGCAGTGTATTTTTGATCGTCAGCAGACACATTACCAAACATATCGTTAACCGACGCACCAGCCAAATCAACCGCTGCACCCGCAATAGAAACCAAACCTACACTGCCGTTATTTGACGCTGTATGCTTAATTAGCATTTGAGCAAAGCCGTACGCCAAGCTACCTAAAAATGTATTTGGCGATGATAAATCAAAAGGACTCTTAGACGCCCTGTCTGCTTCAATTTTACGGTTAAGTGCAATATTTACTTCTTTTTGATAATTAGCAATCGTAGCGGAATCAGAAGGCATTGCGCCCAAAGTTCTAGCATTAATGGTGTTAGACAAATAAGATCCGCCCTCCACAACCCTATTGCCACCAACCACACTGCTAAATAGAGCGTCGTCAAAATCTGCTGTCGCCATTTCAACGCTTCCTCTAGCCCTATCAAGCACATCACTATTAACGTTTCCATCACCCTTACCGATTGTAATACTGGAAGAGGAACGATCCGTTTCTACAGTGGTGCCAGTGATCGTATCATTATCCATGGTGTCAGTCGATAATAGCACCCGATCTCGAGAAAAATTATTAGCTTCTCTAGTTGAATATCCCCCTCCAGATACTGCCGCTGCAAAATTAGTGGTTTCCAAAATTGATTTATTCACCGTTGTACGCTCTTGAGTATTAACATCCGTATAGCTAACTTCTGTAGGTGTAGAAAGTACCGCCATCACCTGGTTAACAGGGCCACTACCATCAATCCTTGCCCGCTGGATAGGCTCTTCGATTGCCAAAAAAGCACTTGCCGCCTGCTGCGGCTCCGCCGAAGAAATCGCCGCATTAAGAAGCTGCGTTGCATTATTAGTTCTACCGACACTACGCAATGAATCAATATCTTCGGCGGATAAGCCTACGCCCTCATCACAATCACCCCCCTCTTCACCAACGCCGCCACTACATCCTGCCATCGTTGCCGCCCCCACTTTTTTTAGACTTTTCGTCAAAATAGTATTAAAACTTTCCTGGTCAGCTTCCTCATCACCAGAAGATTCCCACCCATTAAAAGCCCCCCTGCTTAACCCTAAATCTTTATACACCTCATTCACGTCATTACCATAATAAAATCTAGCAGACACATCTAACGCATCTGAGTATGCTGCGTACATTTTAGGGTTAGACTCCACTGTTGCCACGATATCACTTGCATTTACAACCTGATTATCAAACAAAAGCGCCAACTCTCCATCTGCACCATGCCTGTAAAAATCAAGTCCCGAAGCAGCCACTTCATAAGTATTATCAATATTAGCAATAAAACTATTAGTCTTAATAAAATCCCCAGATGCAGTAACTTGACCAACCGTAATACCGTTTTTAGCAAGATCGTCCGCAAACCCACGCGGGACTTCGCCGCTCGCTGCCATTTCAGATAAAATATTTAATCCTTGAGATTCAATAATAGCAATGGTTCCAGTAAATCCTAAAGATTCCTGCAAATTATAGTCAATCGCACCAATCATAAACATCGGCGCTCCAAGCATTATTACCGGAACTAAGGCTAACAATGCACCACCTACGCCAATCAAAGGCAAAGCCTTCTTTAGTCCAAATTTACCCTTTTTCTTGGTATTTTCCGAAATATTACTGCTTAAATTTTTGCCTACCGTATTACGCCAACCAGCACTACCCCCCTTAGCTTCGCCCGCAGCTGCGTTCACATCCTTAATCGCATTTTTTTCGGCATCTTTAAATGTCGATGCAGCGCCCACATTCTTATCGACTTCATTAATACGAGTTCCCTTACCCTCATCACCCCCCGGCCTGATAGAACGCCTTTCCGATTCCGTAATCGGATTTGATTTTTTACTTGGACTTATTGCGCCATTTTCCATATTATATATAGTATATCACTTAAGATTATTTTTTAAAACGCGAAAATCGATATTAATGATAAAATAGCTAACACAATCAACACAATCCACACCCATCCAAATTTGCTCGTCTTCTTTAGATCCTTTAGATAAGCCGCGTCCTCCGCTAGGTCAGGATCTTCCGCCTCCGTACGAGAATTACCGCTTAACTTTGATCTTAAATCGGCATCTATGCGCCTAGACAGTTCATTATCTTGACTATTTTCTTTGTTTACAATTACACCCATTATTTTTCCTAAATAAGTTAATAACTTTTTTATTATATCATAGAAAAATGTGCTATAATGGCATAAATATTATTTAAGGAGGTCAAAAATGGCGACTAAAAAGTCGAAGACGTCAAAGAAGTCCCCAAAAACTTCAACGACAAAACCCAAAACTGCCACGAAAACTGCGAAAAAACCAGAACTCGAGGCCATTAAAACCAGCACGGTTGAGCAAAAACCAACCGAATCTAAAAAATTATTTAGCGGATTTTTTGCTCGCAAATATGAGGAGAAAGAAAGTATCCTCACTATATTCAAAAACCATAAATTCTACGGCGCATTAATCGGTGAGGCAATTGGTACCATGATGCTTGCGCTTTTGCTTTTCTCCCTCTTTTTGATGGGGATTGCGAATGTTGCTACTTACGCCTTTGCATTTGTAGCAGTGCTCGTTGCGGTATACGCCTTTTCTGGCGCTTGCCTTAACCCAATCATCACGGTTGGCATGATGGCTAGCCGCCGCATTTCAGTCATCCGCGGCGTAATGTATATCATTGCCGAAATTATTGGTGCCTGGCTCGGTTGGCTAATCTTTAATGCCTTCCATCTTGCCGGCGGAGAAACCGCATACGATGTACCAGCTGTTTCCGAACTTGCCGAAGGCACTTTCTGGCCAATCGCCCTAGTAGAGTTGCTTGGCGCAGCTATAATTGCATTCTTCTATGCTCGCGCCATTAAATACAAACGTAGTGTATTTACCTTTGCTGCCGTAGTTGCAGGCGGTCTTGGTCTAGCTACTGTAGTAGGCTATGTTGTCTCCGCGGCTTTCCTCGGCGCTAACAATAATTTTGTCTATAACCCAGCTGTAGCATTAATGATGAAAATCTTCCCATCTTCCGGCGAAAACTTCGGCCAAATCATGGGCGGTATTATGCAAACTCTATCCATCTACGCAATCATCCCGATGATCGGTGGCGTACTCGGGTTCTGTTTGTCAGATACTACTGCTAGATTAGTAGAAGAGGAATAATCATACGCACAAAAATAGCTCCCGTTACGGGAGCTATTTTTTATTGTTTAGGAAACAAAGGTTGAGCCGGCGAGGTAATCTCTCCGCTAGTAAAAATTTGATCCACTTTTTTAGTAGCACCAGGCAAAAATGGAGATAGTAAAAAGTTACATTCCACCAAATCAGCAGCCAAACTTTGTAGGCAATCGCTTAATTTATCAACTTCACCGTTCTTAGCTAGCATCCATGGCTTTTCGTCATCAATACGTTTATTAATTTTTTGCACCTTTTCCCAAACCCATGCAAATGCATCCGAAAATCTAAACTCATCCATCAACTTCTTATATTCAGTCGGCATTTCAGTCGTTACGCTTATCATTTTTACCTTATTTTTAGACATCATCACGGAAAGTCTTTGCACTAAATTGCCAAAGTCATTAGCAAGCTCGTTATTATAAGCATTATTAAATTTTTCCCAAGTAAAATCTGCATCCGCAAAAGTATCCACGTGCTTTAGGAAAAAGTACCTAAACGCATCTACTCCATAACGATCGATTAGCTCCACTGGGTCAACTACATTTCCAATCGACTTCGACATTTTTTGCCCATCCGCTAGAACCATTCCGTGCGATACTATATTTTTAGGTAAGGGCAAGCCCAATCCAAGCAACATTGCCGGCCAAATAATCGCGTGAAAACGCAAAATATCCTTACCAACGAATTGTGCAGCTGCCGGCCACCAAACACTGATATCTGTTTCGGGATACCCTAAAACCGTAATATAATTAGACAAAGCGTCTAACCATACATACATAGTTTGGTTATCGTCATCAGGAACTGGTACGCCCCAAGTTAACTGACTCTTAGGCCTAGAAATCGATACATCAGGAGAGTCTTCTAATAACTTTAAAATTTCTTTTTTTCTAAATTCTGGCAAAATCCGCATTTCATCATTTATGATTGCGTTGCGAATTTTTTCTTTGAAATCTGAAATTTTAAAATAATAATTTTCTTCCTTTAATTTTTCGTACGGTTTTTGATGATCGGGGCAAACTCCATTATTTTCGTCATATTCTTTCTGCGTAATAAATCTTTCACACCCCGTACAATACCAACCCTCATATTTTTCTAAATAAATATGATCTTTAAGCTTTAACCAAATTTCTTGAACTCTTTTTTGATGAGCTGCGTCAGACGTTCGCACATAATCACTATAAGAAACATCTAATTTAGAGATAAAATCCTGGAACTTGCGAGCGTTTGCATCAACATATTCCTGTACTGGAACACCCAGTTCCTTAGCCTTTTGAAATATTTTCCCGCCATGCTCATCCGCACCCGCCTGCATCTTTACTTCATCGCCCAATAATTTATAGTACCGTGCACATACATCAGCCAAACAATAATCCATTGCATGCCCAATATGAGGCACACCATTCACATACGGAATCGCCGTAGTAATATACTTTTGAGTCATAAAAATATTCTATAATTCTTCGCAGGTAAAGTCAAGTTCCTGGTATCTGGCACGAATTCCGTTTAGAGTCAAATCTACTGTGCCATCACTATTTACTGGCAAGAAATAGTTTGCCGCACTTTCAGAAGTTAAGTTTTCTGCCTCAGCCTCTTCAACGTCCGTACTTACAGGCTCGTTTTCCGTAGCATGCTCATCCGCATACACAATTGACCTTACTAAAGAAACTTTCGATAACAAATCTGTAGCATTATTAAATTCCGCACTAATCGCAAAGGAACCGGAAACTGCATCACTATGATTAATTAATTCTTCGGCAGTCATATTTCTAGTACAACTTAAAGTCTCTACATCGGAAGATGTAACAGACGAATCATTAGCTTCAGTGTCGCCACTGTTAGTGTTTGTATCGATAGAACTGTTCGAGTTGTTAGAAGAATTACTTGAGCTGCTAGAATTGCCCGATGGACTCGGTGTAGTTGGAGATGTTAGAAGTTGCATTATCAAAATCGCCGCAAGTGCAATCACTACCATTAGGGCAACTACGATAAGTGCGATTAAGGTCTTCTTACTGGTCTTTTTTCCCGCCGCATTTGGTTTGTCGTTAACTACAGCCGGATCGTTGAAGGAAACGCTTGGGGTTTTAGCATCCATTGGCACGCCACCAGTTGGCAAATCATTACTAATATCACTCGATGGTCCAGAAACCGCTGAACCAATCGAACCAGGTGCTGGAGCGGCAGCCTTCATCGGCGCCTTCAGTTCCTCTTCTACTGGATCTGGTAAAGGCGTTGGCTCTGGCCTTAAAATTGCATCCATCGCACCAATTCCACCCTGTGGTGCAATTGGATTTTGATTAGGCCTAATAATGGGATTAACTGGTACAGTTTGACTATTCAGCATACCGCCTGCCATAACGGGAGTCGCTGAAGCAGCAGGAGACACAGGAGCAGAAGGAACTACAGGGGCAGACACGGGAGTGGAAGAAGCCCCTGGAGCAATAGGGGTCACCGGAGTAGTAGGATTTACTGGATTAGGAGAAGCTACTGGAGCAATAGGAGCCGTCTGAGCAGCAGCCGACATAGTAGAAGTCGCCGCCATAGCTACATCGCCAGGTGTAGCTGAATTAGCTGGCTCAACCGGAGCCTCGGGCGCTGCTGGCTGAGGTGCTTCTGGTACAGGCGGAGCTACTGGCTCTGGATTTACCCCAGACGATGGGTTTGGTATTTGCGAATTTGTTGGATCCATTTCTTTTCCTTCATTAAAATTAATATTCTTATGCTTAACTAAATTCTATCATAAATATTCACAATTACAAAATAATAATTATCGGCCAGAAAATCCGCCACCACCGCCACCACCGCCGGAGAATCCACCACCTCCACCGCCAGAAAATCCAGAAGATGAGCCCCCTCCGGAACTAGACATCGTGCTCGCTGTCGTGGCATAAGAAGCCGCGTTGTTCAAACTTCTCGTAATATCCGATATTGCAAGCCCGGTCAATAAATAATCAGGTTCCTCAATTTCTTCCACCTGGCAATATTCCTTCATTTCGTTCATCCAACTTTCTTCTAACCCAAAAATCGCCGCATACGGTAGTAATTTTTCATACAACCTTACAATTCCCTCCGCCGTAACGTCTGCAGTTTCCACACCTTGCAAAAATTTAATTCGCTCTGCTTCGGCCATCTCAATATATAGTCTCAGCCCATCCATATACTTAGCCAAATCCAAACCTTTTTTGGTATAACCTCTGTACCGCTTAATTTTTTGCGAAAAACTCACACAGATTATTACCGTAATAATAATCACCGCTAAACTAATAATGTAGAATTCCGATTCGAATACCAATAGTTGACCGTACGCGCTATCTAGGTCAAAGATATCTGCTATAAAAGACATTAAATACATCCCAATCATCCCCACCACAAATATTAACGCAATAGAAGAAGAAATAATGCTAGATGGTCCGCCAGCTCTATTTTCGCCCATTGTGTATTTAGATTCCACCAGTCCATCATTTTTAAGCTTACCTAGAACCGTTTTATTCATCGAATTTTTGAGTGAAATCAATTTGCTCGTTGCTGTATGCTTAACAATCTTAATCTCGTCCCCAGCTACTGGCGTTTCTCCATCATTTAAAATCGCTAGTAAATTTAAGTATTCCGAAGAAACTCCGTTCAAGTCCAATACCAAAATACTCCACTTTTTCTTATCGATTTTTTTGATTTGAATGTTATGTTTCACAATTAGCTCCAAAAGCATCGCAACTTTAACATCCTTTTTATCGCCCAAATATAACTCCGCCGCTTCCGTCAAGCTGTAGTCTTTGTGCGGTTGATATTCTGGCCTATCAAATAACCCCTTATAGTAAGATTCGTTTTCCCTATTTTTAAGATATTTTCGCCAATAGATTACTATAAACACCACTGCTAATGCAATGACACCACCAGTCAGCCAGACATAAGTGTAATTAGAATCAGGACCTGGTACCACAAAACTATCAGGTTTAAGTTCTAGATCAAAAGTTAAATTTTCATAACTACCTAAATCTACTGCCTTAAATTCTACCCCATCTTCAATCAGAGTAGTGCTACATCTAGATTGATCATTGTTGCCGTAAGCCCCTACGTAACACCAACTATCGCCAGTATACACAGAAGGGTCCTCAAAATGTACTCTTGCCGTTACCGAATCGGTTTTTTGCCTCGACCCATTGCCGTTAGTATCCCAGTAAAGCTCTTGGTAGGTCCTGCTTCCCGTATCAAACTCTGTTACTACTTTACTAAATTTGTACTCAAAAGTAAATGTCTGTTCCCCAATTATATATTCTTCTGTACCAGTACAAACATTATAGTAATCATTTTCTTTTTCTATACTATAAATCGGCTCTGGATTGCCATTACGAGTTAAAACAATATCATCCTTAGTTAATCTACTTAAAGTAATATTCTGCTTGTTTTTATTAGTAAAAGAAATCTGTCTACAAATACCTTTATTTTGAGGATAATTCGGGAAAACCGCCGTTACGCTTTCAATCACCTTAAGATGCGACAACCCCTCCTCGTCTCTAGACAGATAATAGTCAGCCATAAAATCGCTAAAATAAAAATTGTCCACATCAAGAGCCGCAACAGGCTTAACTTGACAAATTAGCATAAGTATGATAAAATTAAAGACTAGACCTATTCTTCTCATACCTTTATTATACATGATAAACTAAAAATCGCCATTCTTTTAACCGCTTATGCTATAATAAATGCATGGATAATAACAAAATCATGATCGTGGGTACCGGCAATGTAGGAGCAAGCATTGCTTTTGCCCTAGTTAATCAACGCACCGCAGTTAATGAAATCGTTTTGACAGATATTATTGCCAAAGATGCCACCGGCGAAGCCATGGACTTAAGGGACGCCCTCTCCGTAGCGCCAAGTTTTGTCAAAATTACAAGTGGCACTTATAAAGATGCTAAAGATTGTGACGTAGTAGTTATTACTGCCGGTGCCGCCCAAAAACCTGGCGAGACTCGCATGGACCTCCTCAAGAAAAACGCCAATATCCTAAAAGGCATGATTGAGCAGATTATGGATTCTGGTTTTAATGGTATTTTTTTGGTGGTTACCAATCCTATGGATGTATTAACCTATTTTACGATGAAATATTCCGGTCTCCCAGCCGAACGCGTAATCGGCTCTGGCACCGTACTAGATTCCGCACGCCTCCGCACTCGCATTTCTGACTACCTAAACGTTAACCCTAAATCAATTCACGCCTACCAAATTGGCGAACATGGCGACACAGAACTAACTGCTTGGTCAATCGCAGACATCGGTGGCCAAAAAGTAAGCGATTTGCTAAAACCAGAAGTTCAAAAAGATATTTCAAATTTTGTCAAAAACGAAGCCTATGACATTATCGATAAAAAAGGTGCCACCTACTACGGCATTGCTACCTGCGTGGCGCAAATCTTAAACTGTATCCTAAATGACGAAATGCGCATCTTGCCAGTCTCCTCTTACGATTACTATTCTGATACCTATTTTGGCTTTCCTACTGTTATAGGCAGAGCTGGAGCAATCAGGCGACTAGATCTTAAGCTCTCCGAAGCAGAGTCCATCAACCTTCAAAAATCCATCAACTCCCTTAAAAAGGCTATTAAATCGGTCAAATATTAATAGTCGTTCTGACTTAAAGATTGCGCGTACAGCATTAATTCTTCCTTCAAATAATCGTCCTGCATATTCTGAAGTTCCGCCAGAAATTTTGGCAACTGCTTTTCTAATCTTGTTTGTCGATATTTTTCGTATTTTTGCATCTCGGTTTCTGATAGAGTTTGAGGGTAATTCCTGCCCTTATAATGTAGTAGTAGCTCCGGCAATCTCTCATCGTAAAAATCCGGGTGAAAATCAGCCAACTTATTAACGTCCGCATTTCTTACCGCCGCCACTTTAATTCTATCCGGCTCATTCAAGAATCCGTCATAAATTGCCGCTTCTGGTTCTGTAGCTGGCGGAAATTCCAATCGATTCTCATAGATACTACGCATCTGCTCCGCAAACTCTGGATGTTCTAGCAATACCTGCAAGTTGGCCATCACAGTCTCTTTTGCTAAACCAATCTTAGCCCATCCGTTATCAGAATCTAACACCGCGATCGGCGCCACTGCCGGACATTTATTTAAGGCCAATTCTTTTACGATTGGGTAATATGTTTTTTGCTTCTCGGGTTCTTTAACACTTTTTTCTACCATATTTTTTTCATCATCAACATCGGTTTCTTCCGTCTCTACTACTTTCCCGTTTTTCAGAATCTCTTCCAAATTATATCTTAGATCAAACACCAACACATTACCATTTCGTCCCGCCGTCAAAGGAAATACCACTGTAGTTTTGTTATATTTGCTGGAATATCTACCAGAAGCATACGCTAAAGGCTGCTTATTTTCAAGATTAACAACTTTTTTTAGTTCGTTTTTATCACGTATTTTAAACAGATAATCGAACAGCTTAGGTTGCTTTTCGCGGATTAATTTTGCAACCGCTATCGTGGCATATACGTCAGAAAGTGCATCGTGAGCATGCTCGTGCGAAACCCCATTTAGCTTAGTAATGAGCTCCAAACGATTTGTTGGTTTCCCATCACTCGTGAAGGGCCAATTAATCCCCTCCGGACGTAGAGCCCGAGTCAGCCTCACTAAATCCAAAATGTCCCACCGGCTCCTACCGTCCTTCCATTCCCACTCATATGGATCATAAAAATTCCGCCATAAAATTGCCCGCATAAATTCATCATCAAATCTTACTGTGTTATAACCAACCGCAACCGTATTAGGTGTAAAAATTTCTTCTGTAATAAATTTGCAAAACTCAGCTTCACTAATTCCATCCGCCAAAGTTGTTTGTGGTGTTATCTTGGTTACATTTATTGCGCTAGGGCTTGGCAAAGCATCATCCGTCATTTTAATTAAAATGTTGATTGGTTCGCCCACCGGCTCAAGCTCCAAATTAGTCCTCTGTCCAGCAAATTGCATTATTCTATCATCGCGCGGCTTTAACCCGCTAGTTTCTAAATCGTAAAAGAAAAAATTTCGCTCAATCATACCTATATTATAACTGATTTTAATAAAAACAGAGCCCCCAGATAATTAAATCTGGGGGCAAATAGAGATCAGAATCTGCGCCTTAGATACAAGTTATCTGGCTTGCCGTAAAGCTGTTTGCGTAGCTCTTCGTAGCGATAGTTAGATACCATTCTGCTAACCATCCGTAGAATTAGCCAAAGTACGGCCGTACTAGCCAAAATCACCGCTATCGCCAAGCCAATTCCAGGCCAACCCTCCAAAATCGCCGCTAATTCTGCACCAGTCTCCATGAACATCAGTACAAAGAACAGCAACGTACCGCCTAGTCGCACTAGTTTTAACTCTCTGATGCGATCGGCACAATTTACAATGTGCCTTGACTCATTGGGCCGTCTTCCCTTCTCAAACTTAAAGCGACCATACGCAACAACAGCCGTAACTACAATTGCAGTAATGGCCACAAACAATGGCCAAAACAAGTTACCCATCTGTCTCCAATCTATAGATGTACGAGGTTTTTCCTATCTCTCTATTATACAACATAATAGAAAGAATGTCAATCTAGTCGGCCAAGTAAATGCCCCCAGACTTTAGCTGGGGGCAAAACGTCAATACTGCCTATTCTGTCGCTCGCTGCGCTCCTTGGTTCGCCATGACACAAGCCGATATATCGCTTTAGCCTCACTATAGAGACAAAAGTAATACACCGCAACTCCTGCGTAGATGAGCATAAGCGTTAGAGCACTACCAGTATTACCTGCCCACTGGGGACTTTCGTACGCCTCTGGACGAGTAAAGAAAAACTCATACAGAAAATCGTAGAGCCCCAAATGAAGCAGGACAGCTGTGAGAAGTCCAGCAGTAACAGTCCATACCGCTACCGCAGACAAGCTCCTAGACGCGAGCGCCCTAGTCACCACTAGCGATAAAATCATCACTAGAACCGACGCGAGTACGGATCCGACGTTAATAATACCCATAATTACCCCCTTCATTCTACGTTTTTATGGGTTACAAGGCCTTCTCTTTGAAAGCCCACATCCTATATTATACCACAAGCGCCATAGAAAGTCAAGATTGTCCCCGTCTATAAGCACCCTACTCTTCGGTATTACTCATCTGATCGTAATCTAAGCCGTAGTTAGCGTACTGTAATCTCATGTACGCTGTATCTATCTCTTCCGCCAAAGATTTTAGCGGTTCTTCCTTAGCTTTTGCCATTACTATAAACTTCAGAGGTTTATTCTTCCCGCCGCAAATCTCCATTGAATCACCATAGGCAAGCTCACCCGGCACAGTTATCTCTCGAACTCCATCAAGATGCATCCCCTTAACACCCTGAGTCCACCCCTCTATCATACCAACCGAAGCATCAAGGATTTTCGTAAAAGCTGTAGGATTATCATTATTGTCAAAAGAAGAATCAAATACAGACTCATCCGCACACCAACCTACATAATAGGCCAAATACTCTGTATCATCAGTAATTTTGTCTCCAGATCCCTTATACAAATCTCTGGTTTGTAGGCCACCCTCATTGGCGCTGGTCTCATTATACGCTTTAATCTCTCCCTTATAGGCGATAAATTTATTGTAATCGTCTCTAGTGGCTTCAATAAATTTAGCCTGCACTTCATCATAAGCGGCCTGATATTCAGCTACTTTGGCTTCGTCTACTCCGCTATCAGTGCTAGTAGAAGATCCGCCGTTTAAGATTATCGCTGCATATCCAGCAATAATTGATCCAAGCATTAGAACAGCAATTAGTCCAATAAAAATCCTTTGTTTTACACTAGTTTTTAGCTCTTTCTCATCCATTTTTAGAAACTCCACTTAATTAATAGATAGATTATAACACAAAAATAACCCCCTGAAGGGGTTATTTTTGATTTTTTAAGGTTTTATTTAGTTTCGGAAGTTGGTCTCTTTAAAATTGCAACTTTTTTAAAGGTGCCGCCAGCCTTCTTAATTGCCTCAACTGCAGTTTTAGATGCAAATTGAGTCTCTAATTCAATTTTAGCGGTTAACTCACCACGAGTAATTACCTTTACCTTAGAGAAAGGAGAAGTAATTAATCCAGCTTCTGCTAAAGTATAGTTATCAACTTTACCCTTAAGCTCATTAAGGCGATCAGTATAAACTACTTCTGCCTTTGCATGGAAAGACTTAAAACCTTTGATTTTTGGTACAGCTTGCATGATTGCACGTTGGCCGCCCATAAAGCCTCTCGGCATTTTGTTGTGACCAGCACGAGCTTTCTGACCTTTAGTACCACGACCAGCCGTTTTACCCTGGCCAGCAGAAATACCGCGCCCTTTACGATTAGGACGAGTATTTTTCTCTACTGTTAAATCATTGTATTTCATTACTTATCCTCCTTTTTTGAGGTGGTCTTTTTTGCGGTAGCCTTTTTGGTTGCTGGCTTTTCAGCCTTAGCTGTAGCAGCCTTAACAGGCTTAGCTGCAGCCTTTTTCTCAACTTTTTCTACCTTCTCGGCCTTTTTTTCTGCCTTAGCGCCAGTCCATTCATTACGTGAAACTTGTTGACGTAAACCTTCGATCACTGCATAGGCAATGTTTACCTTATTGGTAGAACCAAGCGATTTTGAAATCAAGTTCTTTACACCGGTTAGACCCATGATAGCCCGTACCGTACCGCCAGCAATAATACCTGTACCAGGAGCCGCTGGTTTCATTAATACATCGGCACCAGTTACCTTGGTACGAGTTTCGTGGCAGATAGTCTCGCCATCTAGGTTAAAGGTAATCATGGTCTTCTTGGCTTTAGAAGTAGCTTTAGCTACAGCGGTGGTAACATCATTACCTTTAGCCACACCAATACCAACTTTATTTTTATGATTACCAATTGCTACCAAAGCTTTAAAACGCATTCTACGGCCACCAGCCACAGTACGCGAAACACGATCTACGGAAATCGTGATATCGTCAAATTCTTTTGGCCCAGCTTCGGCACGTACGCGATCGCGACGATTGCGACGATCCATCCTTCTTCCGGAGATATCACGAACCTGCTTAGTAGCAGCCGTTTTGTCATCCATCTTAAGGGTGCCGGATTTGTTAATAACTCTTAGGGCTTTTTTCTCTGTATCAGGCATAATTAAAACTCCAATCCTTCTTTGCGAGCCGCATCAGCAAGTGCCGACATCCGCCCTGCATATAATTTTGCGCCACGATCAAATACGACATTTTTAACCTTGGCCGTCTTAGCTTTTTTGGCAATTTCTTCGCCAATTTTAGCAGCTTTTTCAGTCATGCTACCAGTCATCTTTTTACCAACCGTAGAAGCGTAAGCCAAAGTGACTTTTTTGTCGTCGTCAATGATTTGCGCCGTAATATGCTGATTGGAAAGATGCACGGTTAGGCGAGGCCTATCTGCTGTACCATGAATTTTGGCACGAGTTCTTTTTGCTCTAAATAACTTATTCATTATTTCTTACCCGCCTTTCCTGCCTTACGAAGGATAACTTCGTCTACGTATTTAATACCTTTACCCTTGTATGGTTCAGGCTTCTTTAATGCGCGGATTTCAGCAGCTACCTGGCCAACTTTTTGCTTGTCGATGCCAGACACTGTAATTTCCATCTTATTGGTGGTAAGTTGTACTCCTTCAGGAGCCTTATACTTTACCGGGTGTGAAAAACCAAGGGCCATTTCTATCTCTTGGCCACCACCAGAAAGTCGATAACCTACACCATTAATTTCTAATTTTTTCTCGAATCCTTTGGTTACACCCTGGACAGCATTATTAAGTAATGCTCTCTGCAGACCGTGCCAAGCTCGAGATTTAGGCTCGTCATCCTCGCGGGTGACAGTAGCCAAGTTGCCCTCAACCGTAACTTTAGTTTTTGGTTGCACCGGGACATTGAGTGACCCTTTTGGGCCCGCAACAGTAATTTCGCTGTCGCCGACCGTGATTGTCACTCCCGCCGGAATTTCGATGGGCTGTTTTCCGATACGACTCATATCTTTTCCCTTTTACGTTAATATCCCCACAATTATAACACACTCGCCCCTATTTGACAAGAGAAAATAACGATTTTTAGCAAACCAAACTAGCGATTTTTTCGCCTAATCAAATAAGCTATACCTACAATTGAAAAAATTACAATTACAGCAGCGACCGTAGTTATGGCAGCCCCCCTTGCAGATGCTCCAAAAATAGTTAAAGCCCCCGTATCCGCTGCACCTGGTACATCTTCTGGTTCGTCCTCCTCGCCATTCATAAACCCCTCTGCAACAAAAACCCAATCCACTTCACCACCTCTATGCATATATTCATTGCCAAGCTCCATTGGAACACTTAAGGTTAAATCAAGCCCCGTGGATTCTCCCTTGGCAAATTGCCCCAACAGGATAGTCTTTTCCTGACCTTCTATCTGACCAAGTGAATTATCAAAAACTACTCTGTCTCCCTGAAGCACTTTCATGTTAAGTTGCGCCAAAAAATCCGCCATCGAAGCCACAGTCTCCGTCTCTTTTATGTCGGTTTCCAATGGATTATTCGTCTCATTGTGTGGCTCAGTTTTTAAATAAATCTTTACATAATCGTATTCCGACGCAAAATTAGTTACCGTAATTTGTTCACTTAAAACATCTCCCGGCATCACATTTTTTAAATTACTAAACAAATCGGTATCGCCCTCTTCCGACTCAGAAATAAAAACAAAATTTTCCGCACCGCCCTCAAAACGTACTTCGCTCCCTTCAGCATATACATCAGTAACCCCCAGAAAGGCCAAACTCAAAAGTAAAATATAAATCAGTTTTCTTTTCATTTTTACTCCTCAGGCCAGCCTTCCGCACTTAGTACATCGCTACCATTATTGGCAACCTGTACCGCCTGCGCTATTAATTTTAAACCAAAAGTGGCACCATTATATTTATTATCTAATTCTTCGGCTATTTTAACCTCTGTAAATAGCGGCTCAGTAAGCTCGCCATTTTTTAGCGAACGATTGTAATAATAGTAATTATTGTCACCCTGTAGCCAATTTACATTATCAAAATCTACAACTAACTTATCATCTTCTTCCTCTAAGACTGTACCATCTCGCAACTTAGCAGTTCTTAAAACTTTAACCCGCACCCAAACATCACCGTCATCATTATTGAACACTTGCGGGATCTTGCTATATATCTCACCAGGCTCAGCATCGGTAATATCTTCGAACGGCACCATCTCTCCATCGTCATTGATTCGATGTTCAATTAGCTCCACACCTACACCGCTAGACGTGATTACGTTATGGGCCTTTTCCGAAGTGGCAAAATAAGCAGAAGTAGCGCCCATAGCCACCATTACGATAACGGCTAAACTAAGTATTATAACTGCTAACTTCTGCTTATTCATTTTACTTTTCCTCTTTTAGTCTTTAAGTGAGTGAAGATCGCCGAAACAATCTTCACTCACTTGTTTTATTATTGCTGCAAAGCGTTGAAGGCCTCAAGACCATTGGCAAAAGTTTTAGCCTGAACAGCCTGAGCGTCTACCTTAACTTTCACAATTGGATTACCTTGAGTGTAATCAAAGTCGTCTACAGTAGCTGTAGTCTTCAATCTAATTGTATTAACTGGGCTCCAGAAGGTCATTTCGCCTGGTTTAACGACATCAGTAGTTACGGCCGCGTAAACCTTAAACTCGGTGCCACCGATAGTTTCAGTGTAACCTTCATAATTATCCATGGAATCCTTTGCACTTGAATCAAATGCAACATATTTACCAGAAGCGTCCTTTGTTAACGCAGTAAAGTAACCTTGATGACCGGCAATATCAGCATGAACATCTTCCTCATAAGGAGTGCCCGGAACCTTGATGTCGATTAAATCAGCATACTCAGTTGGTACCATGTAACGAATTAATACATAGGCATCACTACTTTCATCTTCGTTTACTACATAAGCAAACTTACGAGTCCATTGGCCAGGTACAATGTTCTTAGAAGCACGAGCAAAGTAACCACTTTCGTCTACATCAGTAGTTGTTGTATCGTCTTCATTTTTGTAAGTTGCTGCATCATCAATGATGGTTTGGTCAGAATAGCCCCAGCCACGATTTGCCGCGGTATGTCCATTTGCTACTGCCGTAATTCCCTCAGCCCTTGCAACTTCAACATCCATATTTGGTGTACAATAACGAGCGGCCTCGTAAGAACCATTGATTAAAGTAGAGTTACCAGCCGTAGTTTCAACACCACTCGAAACCGTCCAGTCACAGTAGTCTGGATCAGAAGCTAGTGCTGGAAAATTGCCCATACGTCCAGAGTTTTCGCGATGTAACTGTGATTCATAAAGTGTAATATTCATATTACCAACGGTAAACTCGTTCTCTTCATCGGCTACATCCGTAAAATACGACAACGTACCAAGCGTTGCGCCCAATGCACCTAGACCAAGTACGCCAGCAACGGCTAAAGTAGTCCTCTTTGTTGATTTTTTCATTTTATCCTCCTTATTTTAATAATAAACAGATTAAAAATTAGCGAATGCGTCTTCCGCACTCATGAAACCTTGTGCTTGAATGGCCTCAGTATAAACTTTTATGCCAAGAATGGCAGGATTAATCGATTCCCCCTCATTTCCCTCACCCTCAACGCTAACACTTGCATCTAGTAAATATTTAAATGATATTTCTCTTGCTGCAGCAGTAGTATCACTTATCAGGCGATCGTCCCACTGGGAAACGTATTCTTTACAAAGGTCACCGTCTGTACCATTGCAGTAAATACTATTTTCGCTTTCGACAAATTCGTCATTCGCAGTTGTAATTTCTAATGTTGGCGAATCCTCCGAAAGCAAATCTTCCGGGACTAATACTCTTACTCTTACATACGCATCCGAAACGCCAGTATTTTTTACTGCAAGGCTATTAATACATGTATCGTTCTTTTGCATATTTTCGCATACCCCACTATGTTCCGACACGCTCAAAACTTTAACATTTCCAATCGTAAATACTGCATCCGATACTTCCATGTCCATCAAATATGACATTGTAGTTGAAGACATTGTAACAGTAAGAATAGTTGCTACCAAGGACAAGACAAGGATTTTAATTCTCATCTTCCTCCTCTCTTTTAAAGTGCAATTTAATTAACGTAATTAGTTTCTACTTCTTTGGCCAGTTGCTCCTTTCCTTTAAATTTAATAAAGTACGGAATAATAATCAGAGAAATCAGGAATGTACAAACAATTAAAGAAATATACAAACCGGGCGGTCGCTGAAGGTAATATGCTACATAACCAAGCATTGGTATCGTTACAATTGGCTTACCAATCACATTCTTGTAATGGACTAGTTTTCCGTCTGACGTATTATTAACATCACCTTTAGTGCGAAATCTTAATACTTCCCCATTAGTACCAGTTTCTTTAACAATTTCCACTACCCGATGTGTAACAATTGTGGTTTCGTTATTCATAAAAGTAATTACGTCGCCTTCTTTTATAGTAGCCGCATCTACTGGCGAAGTATAGATCAAAGCCCCCACTGGATAATTAGGTTCCATAGAACCAGAAGTAACCGTAAACATCTGAAAACCAAATAATCTTAACGCTACCAGCATCACAGCAAAGGCCAATATAATTGCTACAATTGCAGACGAGCTAAGATACCAAAAGCGCTGCAACCTTCGTAATATGTATTTTCCTCCACTCATTAAAAATGATTATAAATAAAAGCTTAAGTTAAATCAAGTATTTTTTTATTTTTCTACTTTTCCACAAAAATCGATGGTTTTAATCACTTGTATATTAACGCATACGGTATATATTGGTTATGTATGGACGTGGGGGAAAATAAAAAAATGTCCATCTGCATCAGAGAGGCATATTCATGAAGCAGCGCTGGATACTAGCTCTGTGGACAATGATGGTTACTTTTTCCATTCAAAGTGTTATTCTTAATACCCCAGTTTTTTCAATCGCTAAAGAAAGTTCACTATCAATTACGCTTCAAGATGGCAATCAATCAATCCAATTGATATACGCCATACTTAAAAAGAAAAAAGAAAACAAAGAAGATAACTAATTAAACCAAATTCTACCAGGATTTATAGTTAAAACTTGACTAAGCTCTCGCTCGTTGTAATATTTTGATAATTTCTTTTTCGCCATCGTAATATAATCACTGCTACCCACTCTATGAGTGTCACTCGCAAATGCAAAAATCATCTTTTCTTTTGCTAATTTCCGTACCACTCGTTCAGCGTCCTTGCCATAATGCCCTAATATACTTCTAATATTACATTGCAAATATACACCTAAATTGCAAATATTTTCCACGACTTCAAAATCTTCTTGCACAATTACGTACCTTTCAGGGTGCGCCAAAATCACCTTATAACCTTTTTGCATCAAATCAAACAAATAGTCTTCGTAATTCGGGAATTCACCATTAATCGGCAGTTCCACCAAAATATATTTACTATCTGCCAAAGGTGATATTTTTCTAGTTTTAATTAGCCCGTCAATATTAGGATCAATATATATCTCATTTCCTAAAAATACTTTGGTTTTGATATTTTGTCCAACTAAAATTTTCCGCAATTTATCTAAAATCTTGAGATTATTATTACGAGAAGATATATAATCAGTTTCATTAATAAAATGCGGCGTAGCTATAATGTTAGTTACCCCCTGCCTACTCAACCACTTAATTATTTCCACGCTTTCATCAAAATTTCTTGCCCCGTCATCCACCCCAGGCAAAATGTGTGTATGTATATCTATCATTTACTTTGAACTGCCGTAATAATAACTATTATAATATTTAGACGTTTTACGATTAACCATATTAAATACCGCGCCAGCTACTTTGGCCCCTACTTTGTCTAATGAGTCTTTAGCCGTAACAAAATCTGCCTTAGTCGTATTTGCATCTTTTACTACAATCAAAGTCTCATCTACCAAGCTAGATAAAATTACCGAATCTGCAAGACCACCAATTGGGGCGCCATCAAATATAATAATGTCATAATAATCACAAAGAACCTCAATCAAACGCTTGTTCTTTTTGGAAGCCAGCAGTTCGCTTGGGCTAGGAGGATAAGTTCCGCAAGTAATAATATCTAGATTAGGAATCTTAGTTGGCTTGATGAATTTTACAAAATTTCTTAAATTACTAGCTAATAAATTAGAAAGACCTTCCGTGTTAGGGACGCCAAAGATCCGATGTAACCTACCCTTTCGCAAATCGCAGTCTATAATCAAAACTTTTTTGTCAGCCTGCGCAAAAGAAGCTGCTAAATTAGAAGAAACAAAGCTCTTCCCCTCGCCAGGATTAGTGCTCGTTACTAAAATAGTATTCAATTCTTCATCAACCGACGTAAACTGTAAATTTGTTCTCAAGCTTTTGATATTCTCTGTAACAAGAGCCTTAGGCGCTCTTTCTACAATTATCTCACTGCCAGCACGTTTTGCCTTAACATCACTTTTAAGTATGCGTCCAGCTACCGGCATATTAATTATTTTTTCTACATCCTCACCATATTTAACCGTATCATCAAGATAAAACCTAATGAACGCAAACGCCGCTACGCCCAAAATCGAAATTACTACGGCAAGCATAATATCACGTGTTAAAGTATTATTGGATGGCGATTCTGGAGTTTCTGCCGTACTAAGTTGAGTCACATTTTCTACTTTGTAAATATTAGCTACCTCCGCAGAAAAAACTTTGGCAATTTCATTAGCAATCATTGCCGAAGTTCTCGCATTTAAATTTTTAACCGAAATGCTGAGAATAGAAGTGTCGTCAACTGGTTTTATAGTTAAGTTTTTACTTAATTCATTAACGCTTTCTCGCAAATTCAAATTCTTAATTACCTGGCTTAACACCAATTCGCTCTTAGCAATCTCGCCATAAGTAGTAACTAATTTTTGGCTAGCATTAATGTCGTTTAAAGTTGCCGCTGTAGAATTATCGATAGTCTCACTACCAGACTTAGCAATCACTACGGTAGTCTGCGCCTGATAAATCGGCTTCTTAAAAGAATTATCATAAACCAATACACCAACTACAGCAATTACCGTTACGGCAATAAAGGCAACAATGTATTTTTTTAGATAGATAAAAAAATCTTTGATATTTATTTCTTCCATAAATAACTCCTACCTCTTATTATATCATAAGCTTTTCCACTGTAAATATTATTCATTATCTTGCTCTGCTTCCGTTTCTATTAATTCTTCCTCAAGATACTGATTGATTCTATTTGTGGCCGAAGCAACAGACTCATCATTTGGGATCATAACATATAGTGGGCGATTAGCGCCCATGCTATATGTTGGCAGCATGGTGCCAGTTCCATCCACAGAAATCGATTCTACTTTCCATTTAGTAGAATTTGCCAGTTGCATCCTAATAAACGCCGTAATATCATCTCTCTCAAAGGAAGTTTCAAATAAGTCCGCAGCGGCATCAAGTATAGCGGGGGCTTTTAATAAATAGTCCTTTGAACTAGTTAAGCGTTCAATAATGTTTGCAATTACCTGTTGTTGATTTTCCCCACGATGACGATCTCCTCTTTCGTAGGATTTGCGTTCTCTGGCAAAACGCAAAACACAATCTCCGTCTACGTGTTGCTTGCCTTCTATGTATTCACATGTCTTCTTACCATTAGCGCTGGAAGCACTTAACCTCATAGCCTGGTCTGACACAATATCAATTCCACCCAACTCATCCACTACTTTAACAACCGCCTCAAAGCCAACCTTAATTGTATGATCAATCTTAACATTCAAAAAATCTTCGATCGTAGCTTTACTCATACTAATGCCATAAATACCTGCATGAGTTAATTTATCCTTTAGGCCCACAGTATCGTGTAATTGGACATACGTATCGCGTGGTATTGATACTAAAAGAATTTTACCAACCTTTGGATTAACCACTGCCAGAATATTTACATCGGACCGCGCAGTAGCCTTAATCCCTACCCTGGAATCACTACCAGAAATATAAATGATAAACGGCTCCGAAGTAACCTCCTTGCTAGACGGCGTTAGATTTGTGTCTCCAAGTTCTATTTCAAAAGTATAAATAACTTCCAAATCCTTAGTTAGCCCATCTAGTTCTTCGCTAATAGCTACGTAGCGATCACTCTCTAGAACAATGGCATCAGTAATCGCGGCATCCAGCACACCAATCAAAGTATCTACGTCACTATAATAATCTGATTTTATTTTAGCAATACCAGACAAATGTTGCTCAGCGTCAACGGATTTTGGATCAGATTCTAACAGTCCAATACTCTTATTATTTAAATTAGAAACGCTCTTAATCCCACTATCATTTTTTACAATAACACTATATTCTTTAGTTTCTGGCTTTGTTTCCGTAATCTTATTTAAGAAACCGTTAATCGCACCAGTATAACGCAAGGCAAAAACACTTAAAGCAATACACGCCACAGCAATAAATGTACAAATAATTCTTGTAAGAATATATGTCTCTTTTTTAATAACTAATTTATAAATGTTGAATAATAACAGTGCTACCAATCCAAAAATAATTAAAGAAACTACTAGTAGGCTAAAAATATTAGTATGAAGTAGCGAGATAATCAAAATTGCTGAGGATATTGCTTGCAAAACAACCAATACAGCGCCAAATACACGCCAATATAACCGGTTCTTTTTAGTTTGCTGATTATCTTCCACCATACTTTTTTATCCTTTTTAATCCCGCGAGAACAAATCACGCGTGTATACTTTATCTTTAACGTCTTCTAATTCCGGCGTCATACGGTTTGCTAAAATTATAGAACTTTTTTTCTTGAACTCATCCAAATCGTTTACAAGATCAAGTTTATTATATTTATCGTCTTTTAATGTTGGTTCGTAGATAATTACTTCCTTGTTCTTAGCTTTAATTAAACTAATTACGTCATGAATTGCAGCATCACGGAAATTATCCGAATCAGATTTCATAGTTAAACGATATACACCCACTACATTAGGATTATGCGCCAAAACCTCGTCTGCAATAAATTGTTTGCGAGTAATATTTGCCTGCACAATAGCCTTAATCAAATCTTGTGGCACGCCCTTATAATTAGCAAGTAACTGCTTGGTATCCTTAGGCAAACAATAGCCACCATAGCCAAACGAAGGATTATTATAATGGGAACCAATCCTAGGATCTAACGACACGCCATCAATAATACTCTTAGTATCAAGCCCTTTTAGTTCTGCATATGTATCCAACTCATTAAAATACGCTACTCTAAGAGCTAAGTATGTATTAGCAAATAACTTAACTGCTTCCGCCTCGGTACTATTCATTTGCAAAACTTGGATATCTTTAGCCAAAGCAGCTTCTCGTAATAAATTGGCAAATTTTTGCGCCTCTTCTGTATAGGCCCCCACAATGATACGAGATGGATATAAATTGTCATAAAGTGCTCTGCCCTCACGCAAAAATTCTGGAGAAAAGAAAATGTTATCGATATTATATTTTTGCCGAATAGAATTAACATATCCAACTGGGATAGTAGATTTAATTACCATGGTAGTTTTTAAATCGCCTAAGGAAATGACTTTTTCGATGATGTCTTCTACCGAGCTAGTATCAAAGAAATCTTTAGACGAATCGTAATTGGTTGGCGTAGCAATCACAACATAATCGGCTCCACTTAGCGCATCTTGCCAATCCAAAGTTGCCCTTAAATTTAATGTCCGCTTACCACTAGCCGCTTCAGAAAAATATTTTTCTATATATTCGTCCTGGATCGGTGAAACAAAATTATTAACCATTTCTACTTTTTCAGGAATAATATCAAGCGCTACAACTTCGTTATTTTGCGCCAATAAAGTCGCGAGTGACAGCCCGACATATCCAGTACCTGCTACTGCAATTTTCATTTATTCTCCACAAAAAATTAATAAATATTACGTATATTATATATTATATTGTGGGTTTGGTCAATTAAACGTAAGCGGCGTTTCTCGGCAATGGCGAGCAATATAGTAATCTAGCCGTAATACGCCTTATACCATTCGGCGAATTTGCGAAGACCATCCCGAAGCGAGGTGTGGGGCTTGAAGCCAAAATCGTTTTCCAGTGCGCTGGTGTCTGCATAGGTAATTGGCACATCGCCAGGCTGCATTGGAACGAGTTTTTTATGGGCCTCAAAATCATAATCATCGGGCAAGACTTTGGCGCGGATTAACTCTTCCTGCAAAATCTGCACAAAATCTAATAAGTTTTCTGGGTTAGAGTTGCCGATATTGTAGACTTTGTAGGGCGGGAGCGGCAGGCCATCTTCGCCTTGTTTTTTCTCTGGCGCCTTTGCCATTACACGCATTACGCCTTCTACGATGTCATCGATATAGGTAAAGTCACGTTTGCAATTGCCAAAGTTATAAATTTCGATAGTGTCACCTTTGATAAGCTTGTTAGTAAAACCAAAATATGCCATATCGGGGCGGCCGGCTGGGCCATAAACCGTGAAAAATCTGAGGCCAGTGGATGGAATGTTATAGAGTTTGGAATAGGCGTGAGCGAGGAGCTCGTTGGATTTTTTAGTGGCGGCGTAGAGGCTGACCGGGTTGTCCACTTTGTCTTCTACGGCGAATGGGATTTTTTTGTTGCCACCGTAGACAGAAGACGAGGAAGCGTAGACCAGGTGTTCTGGTTGATAATGACGACAGGCTTCGAGGATGTTATAAAAGCCGATGAGGTTTGATTCGATGTAGGCGTCTGGGTGGTCGATAGAATATCTGACGCCGGCTTGGGCGGCAAGATTTACTACGATGTTGGGGTGGTATTTTTCGAATAACCCGTTTACCACAGTTTTGTCAGCGAGGTTGCCTTTAACGAATTCGAAATTCGGGAGTTTTGATAACTGGCCTAAGCGATATTCTTTTAAGTGCGTATCGTAATAATCGTTGATACTGTCAAAGCCAATGATTTTGGCGTCAGGGTTTTCTTCGCAGAGACGCTTTGCAAGGTTTGCGCCAATAAACCCGGTTGCGCCGGTGACGAGGATGGTCTTAGCGCTAAAATCTACTATTTTATTCATATCTTAATATATTACTCTAGTCTTTTGACTTTTTCAAGTTGTAGGCATATATTGTTCGGGAATACCCGCACCACCCCATTCGTAAGTTTGGGGAATATTTTTGCGCAAAAAGAAGCTCCTGCGGTAGGAGCATACTGCCCCGTGCAAGAACTTCATTAAGTTAATAGTATCAGATTAGCGAGTTGATGTCAATTATTTTTCCTCGCTTCGTCACTAGAATCATTTTTCCGATTTGCTTCTGTTCTCTCACTTTCTTGATTAAGAACCGCTGCAAGACATCATCTCGCATGTTTTTAATGCGGAAAGAATCAAAGATGATGTTTTTGGATTGTTTTAATCCACGTTTTATATTACGTTCCAATTTGTCCGGTTTATTTGTGATGGGCGATTTGATTTCAAAACAAACGCCATTTAACAAAATATCGGCAGTCTTTGCGTTTGATTCCTCAATAAAAACAACTTCAAAGCCAGCATCAGCCAGGATACTCGCAATCCTAAGCTCGTGTCTCCACGGTTTTCTATTTGCCGGAATTATTATTCTACCTTTCTTCATGACAGAAAGGCTAGCACAGCTAGGTCGGATTCACAACCCCATACCTTGCGGTTATGGCTTGATAAGCTACTAATTGGTAAAATATAATATAATATTACAACCACGGCCGACAATAACCACACCATCATATACCTACGCTTGTACTAAAAAATAGATTTGTAAATCATCATAGATTTTTATCATCAATGAAACCATTACCATTAAACCTCTCGTATACGCCAATTCATTATCGCGCTCATCTTTCGTCAACGATTTCGATCCATGTACGTACTTATTCCTAAGATCGAGTCCATTAGTAAATTGCTTACGATTTAAAATATAATTAAAATATTCTATTTCCGATATAGTAAATAAATGATTGCTTGGCACTAACCAACCATCGCTTGTTAATTTTGTTATATCCTTTTGTATTTTTTCGTTGTATGAATAATATGGTATTGCCTCAACTCTATATAAAAATCCAAAAATCCAAGCGTAAATAGTAACTTCAATTTTGCCATTTTCATCAACTTTTAAAAACCCTAAATTGCTCAACCAATCAATATAAGGTTTTTGGTAACTCAGAAAATCATCGCGTTTCATGTCTTTATTTGCTATTAGGGAAAACAAGTTTACGTCGTGTCTAGCTTCGTCGATATAATTTAGATGAGACTGGTCGGAGAATAGAGCGTTTAATACCGTATCAGCCTCTGCCTTATTCGTATTTAAATAATAATATTTGCCCTTATTAAAACTACTCAACTCACAAAAATCTACTGGCGTAGAAGATAATTCCAAAAGTTCTTCATCGATTCTGCCATCGTCTACGAACATTCTGTATTGTCTAACCACGGCATCTATTTCTGTAAAAAGATTCTTTGCCTTTTCGTAAAAAGTACTGCTTGTAGATTTTGAATAATGGAATCCATTTGTATTCAAATACTTATTTAGATAAATATTAAAAAACCAAGCGACTGTATCTTCTATACACTTATTATGACTATGCAAAAATTTTTCATATGTCATCAGCCCGGACATCGTCTGCTGGTCTTTTACCTGAAAACTTATTCCGTCAGGATAATGCTTTTTGCCTTTTAGCAACAAGAATCTTTCGAAAACCCCTAATTCGGATCGATAGGATGGCAAACACATAATGTAATTTCTATCTACAAGCCCAAAAGAAGTCCTCAAAATTTTAAAAATACTTGCCTCGTCTTTCATGTTTTTCAAAAAATATCTTTCACTAAAACTTATAGATGTAAAATTATTTTCTGTATTAACGATAAAAGGGACCGCCTGGTCCTTAATTATTTGTGTTTTTATACCAAACTCTACGCCACCATTCTTTTTGAAATACTCTTCCACATATTTTTCATATTTTCGTTTTGCTTTTAACCTGGTTTTGTCAGATACACCCATTTCGATACTAGATTCGGAAATTACTTTCACTAAATTTATATTACCACGGTCGATATAACTAGCTACCGCTTTATCAATATCTTCCTGTGTCAATGATTTTGGCAAAAACAATTCATCATTTTCTTTGTAAACAAGTTTAGCCTCAACAAGAAGCTCAGTTCCGAATGGTTTATTTATCAGAATTTCACGAATATCACTATCCAACCATCCTACTAAGTTTTTAGAATTTAAAATACTTCTCAATTCTATATTGTTCTTTTTTATAATCTTCCAAAATAATTCTCTAGGGATCTTGGTTTTTAATTTATATTTCTCAAAATTTTCAAGAAAATCTTTATGGTAAGCTTGTTCAAACATAGGCATCTTCCAAAAAGTAATCGTTGTTATGCCATTCCAGAAACAACCAATAATCTTGCGAATTTCAGCACTTTTCTTTTTTAACAGTGCCCGCCTCGCTTCACCATAGCCATCAGGAAAAATATTATAATCTATGTATTTTAAACAATTTTCTAAACAAATAATCTCGTTAATTGTATGTTCAACATCCGAATCGAACGTTTCAAGATATTTTGATGCCTCTTCGACATAAAATGTCGTAGCCAAATCGTTTATTCCGTAAAACTTAATAGCCATATTATCTCCTTTATTATAATAATATAACCCCATATTTACATTTTATTTTTCCATCGACACTAACGTCAAGAATCTTATTTATCTTACGAAAAAACTACTTTTTGCGTTTTATTAACTTAACACCTCTTTTCAAAATCTTCTTAAGATCTTTGCCGTAGGCGGCATAGTAAAGCGCAAAAGTCACTATGCAAGCAACCGCCAACACAACCATCGCGTTAACCATCCAAGACAAGTAACCATCTGGAGTTGGAAGCTTAACGAAACAAAAGATTACAGAAACTATAACAACCGACATAACCGATAAAGTAATTTTGGCCACGCTTTCCAAAATGCTCCGTTTTAAGATGTATTTATTTGCGTGATAAGTAAACTCTATAGTCCTAATTAACATAGCGACAATTGTACCGACAGTTACGCCAACTATGCCAAATTTGGGCACAAGTATTAATGAAATAATAATGTTGGTCAAAGCCTCAACCCAAGCCCCTTTTCTTGTTTCACGAAAATGGCCAGCCGCGAGAGTAATGGAGCTATAGGGTAATCTAATCGCCCAAATATATTCACTTATCACTAAAAGACAGCCAAAAACTGGCCTATAATAGTCTGCGTCGTTTACGCCTTTTGTATATATAGATATGAATGGAGTAATTAACAAAATAGTAGTAACAAAAATAATCGTTGTAATTATGGTATATAATAGCTCATAGGAAGAAAATTTTTTTCTTAAATTATCATCTTCTTTTTTTGCTATCATATCGCCAAAAGACGCATCAAGGCCGTTGTTAAAAGATTGGACAATCTTTTTTATGCCAGCTATCACTAAATAATAAACTGAATAGACCGAGACTTCGGCTAGTGTTGTAAAAATTGTTAAAATTGTGACATCTGTATTATTATGAATAACAGCTGCTATATGCTGCGCTAGTCCATCCCATTTTTGTTTAATCTTGTAATTACCTGAAGCTTCTTTTATGTTAATTTTATATTTATGTTTTACATAGTAATTCTGCGCGAGTGGTCTCATAATAAATATTAGAGCCGTAACTAACTTTATTACCAAAATACCACATCCAGCTACTGCCATAATCACCACCGCAATGACACTCAATATATATGTGACTATTTGTATAATAGAAATAATATATGTTTTTTGTTCCGCCTGTAAAAATAATCTATATGTCATACCAAAATAATATTCAGCAAAAGTGCTAATACCTATAATAAGAACCAACGATACTGTAAATACGATATCAAAATCGGCTTTAGCTATAAACGGAAAAACAAAACACAAAACTATAATATATAGTACAAAGATTAGTGCAATTCGCCTAAAGAATTTTTCAGAAGCTTTTAGAATATTCGCTATCGTGCTATTATCTTTTTTTGCTAGTGGTTTATACAGTGTGGCTTTTACTACTGGGCCAAAACCAGATTCCAATAAAGCGATATACGCCAAAAATTGGGTAATTGACGAAACAAGACCATTAACGTCTGAGCCAAAATAATCAATAATGATTTTCGGTATGATAAAACCGTATATTATTGCAACGGCCTGCAAAGCCAAATTCGTTATTATATTGTAGATTGCTTTTTTACTTCTCATTTTTTACCAAACTTAAATCTATCATATCGCCGAGTTTTTTGTTCCATTCTTCAGGGTCAAACCTCTCAAAACCAGAAGCCGGGAAAAAGGTAATTTCCCCAAAGTATACTTTACCGTCAAACTCATAAAAATCAATTCGAACAAAAGCTATATCTTTTGCTAATTTTTTTGCTAATTTTTTCATTTCTTCAAACTTTTGAGGCTTTTGAATGCTTTTATCTATTTTGTGACCGCCTTCGGTCAACGGAAGTAAGTTCCAATTGGAGTCAAACCAAGTTTCTTTTAACCCATCTTTACTAAAACGGTCGGAACAAGCCAGAACAATTTCTGGTTTACCATTAAAGCAGAAAAATTTATAGTCTATTGTGGAACTATTTTCCAAACTATCCATATATTTTTCTACAATTATACGTGGCTTTACATTTTTATACGGCCACTCACGACCATAATTATATCCATTATGCTTTAATGCTCTAGATATCTTCTTCCTAATAATATTATAATTGATTAAATTCTTGTTTTTTACAACAATAACACTTCCGCTATCATGTGTACATTTTATTACGAATTGATTTGGCAACGTACTAAAGTCTATGCTTTCAAATTTATCATATATTCCAAGCGTAGGAATAATATATTCTTCGCCAATAATGTTAGCAGTGTATTTCTTTGCTTCAAACTTATCCACCATTCTTGTATATTTTTTCTTTCTGTCGTTAAGTTTTAACCATTGAAGTTTATCATTAAATGTCTTTGGACAGTCAACATCCATTTTTTTTCTAGTTTTTAACGCGTAAATAAGTCCAAGATATGTTTTGTCTGGCATCCAGTTAAGCATGCCTCTTCTTCCTAATCCTAGGACGATATTAATTAGCTTCAACTTTTTCATAATTTTCCTTTTTTAGAGTATTGTCGTTAAACGTTCCAAATACAATCCCGAGCAGCACATAGTTTAATTCCATAGAATAAGATACAGTAGCAATGTCAGCTAATAACATAGAAAAAATTATAGCAAATACTAAATCTCGAGTTTTGCTTTTTTGGGCATCCATAAAAATAATCACATAGATTGAATAAAACACGACAATGCCAATTGACCCGAGATTTGCCATTAGTTCTGCATAGTTACAATGCGAATAAGTCTTCTCGTAAATATTTCTATATCTGAAGCCATCTTGTCCTACGCCCAATACGGGATATTCGGAATAAATTTGAAAAGCCTCCTCTATAAATTTTTTTCGCATGGCAGTAGAGCGAATGTTATCGGCGTTATCACCGGACATCTCTAGAATAAAATCGTCTATTCTATATCCTATTGAATTATATAATATCGGTACATTTTTAATTATGGTATAACCAACGACAATGAGTATTGCGGAACACGCTAATATTTTCAACGATTTAACCGGGCTTTTGGAGTTTGTCAGCATTACGATTATAGATCCAACTAAAAATATTAGTATACTTTTTTTCGTACCCATTAATAGAGTTACGGACATAAAAATAATTATCAGTATAATGTTAAAAATATTCTTTCTTTGTTTAATGTCAACTTTTCTGTTATGAATGTATTTCCAAAACAGTATCACCGATGCGTAGGCCAAAGTCATCGCCGGTATGTTTGAACCAAAAATATTTTCCTTGGAAAATCTTTCGCCATCCCCCCAAAATGATATTGGAACTGTTATCAAAAACCTAAAGACTAAAATAGCCGCAGCTATTATAAAATAATTCAAAACCTTTTCTGTCCTTCTTTTCTTGCCGTCGCAATATACAATAAGTGAAATCGATATTAATACCACTTGGATAGTAGACAACACGGTGGATATCGCAGTTTGATTTTCGTCTGATGCCCAAAAAACAGACAATAAACTGTAGGTGATAAATGTTATTGCCCATAAGGCAAATTGTATAATCGCGCCTTTATTATATGTTGCGCCTTTCAATAAAATCGGAATCGTGAACAATATGGCTAAAATTTGTGAAATAATGAAAATAATTTTAATATCGTAAAAAGCGACGCTAATTACAATTAATAATAGTATTGCGCAATCAAGATAACTAAATTTCTTGCTACTTGTCATATTTACTTTTCTCTTTTATAAATTCAATTATCGCTTTAGCCCTATTCTTGATAGTCAGTTTCTTCGCTGTATTTAGCGCATTTTTTGATAGTTTTAGCTTAAGATCTTCGTTCCCCATTAAAAGTTTTATGGCATTTCTGATTTCTTTCCATTCTTCCGGATTGATTAATATCGAATTGGCTTCATTTAATATGTCGTAATTAAAGTCCTTATCAGACGATATAATCGGTATGCCACACCCCATCGCTTCAATTATAGCATTGCAGCATCCCTCATTTCTAGTTGGTAAAACGAATATATCTGAAGCAGAATAAAAAATAGGCAAGTCATTGTGGCTAACTGGTTTATTCCATATGCAGTTTTTAGAGGTGGGGACAATTCCTCCAGTGCCAGCTGCAGCCAACTTCACCTCGCCACCAAAACTGTCAATTGCTGTTTCGAGGCGATCTATGCCCTTTCTGCTATCAAAACTCCCTACAAAAGAAACTATGAAATCTTTTTCATTGAAACCTAATTTTCTTCTAGCCGTTTTTTTATCAATAGGTTTAAATAATTCGGTATCAATTGCATTCAGAAACACACCTACACTCCCTGGGGATACATAATCCAAAATCATTTTTTTATTTCTAGAAGACACCGCTATTGTTCCAGCCAAAGATGCTAATTCTTTTTTCACGGCTTTTCTTCCAAAATGTTGAATTGTCCAAGAAGTTGATTCACCATACGCAAGAAAGGCCGGCTTATTATATTTTCTACCCAATCGCGCCGCCGTTATACCTGCTGGCGTTACGAAATGAGCGTAAAATATGTCTACGCCTTTAAGAGATTTTTCTTTATTTAACGTCTCTTCGACGGCCTTTTCGAAAAAATGCGTGGTAATCTTTGCCGGATTAAAGCCAAAATAGTTTTTTTGCCCGAGTCCAAAATATCTTGGATAATATATCGTAACATCCCCTTCTTTTTGTCGCATTGACAGATGTTTGTATTTTCTATTGATATTTGTCGGGACTGGACATACAACACTACAATTAATTCCTTGGGCAGCAATTTCGTCTACTAGTTTTTTTAAGAAAATCGTTTTATTTTTATCTATCTTATTCGGATATTTATTAGTTATGAAACATATATGCATCTAGATCTCCATTAAAAATACTTCTTCTTGGTCGTTTTGCTTTCCTTTTCGATAAACTGATCCACCAAAACAAAAACATTTGATTCCTTATTATAAATCTTTATGATTGGGTATTTCTTCAGTTTTTTTATTGCTCCATTCAGCTCTTTGATTTTTAGCACTTCAACCAAAAGACCCTGGTCTGCCAATACGCCGCAAATCTGTTTTTGATGATCATCGATATGTTCTCCATATTTTGCTAGTCTAGGGACAGCTATCACTTGCTTCTTTTTCTTCAATGCCCCAATCACTGCTCCAGTACCACCATGAGCGATTACTATATCCGCTTTATCTTGAAGATTTTCAAAGCGTTTTGCATCCATAAAGCGTTCATAATTATAATTTTTTGGTATATATGAAGAGCCGCCAATCTGAGCAATTACTTCCTCCTTAATTTTGCCATCTTCAATCAGGCGATCAATTTCTCGTAATAATCTATTAAATTGATATTCCCTCGAACCAGTGCAAACAAAAATCATTAATAAATACTCCCTCCATAAACCCCGTCTGGATAGTATTTAGCCAATTGTTCCCATTGATATATGAACAAATCAGCTTTTCCGTACATAAATTTTCCAGCTCTAGTACAATTGGTAACTCTCGAAAATGTTTCTATATATATAACCTTCTTTTTAAACATTTTTAGAAAAAGGCACATCGGAATAGCCACCATAGTACCAGTAGTCACCACAAAATCCGGCCGTTCTTTAGCGATAATATAAATAGTCTTAAAACTATTTAACAGCGTCTTTATAGGGAAAAGCCAATCCTTCAGGCCAGACTGCAAAAATAATAATCGGCGTCAGATTTATATTTTGTTTTTTCAGTCACGACAAAAATATCATACTTTTGGCCTAATGGCTTTAACATCTTAAGCTGCTGGTAATGGCCACCAGAAGATGAGATCAAACAAACCTTCGCCCATTTTTGGCACTCTTTATTACTAGTATTTCTCGCATTATTTTTTGGCATATTACTCCACGGTATAAAAATACCACTATATATAATATATACTCTATACCCATAAAAGTCAATCATGTTTACGCTAACAAAAATCCCTCTTAATGAGGGATTTTTGTTTTGCGTTTTATTCGGTTACGTTTTCTTTTTCTCGTCGGCCTGCCGCAAACAAGCTCACACCAAGAATCATTATCGCAACGCTACCTAATACGTTTCCTACCCAACCTGCGGAAGTCAATCCTTCGCCTAATAGTCCAGTCATCATACCGGTATTTGGAGCCGGTGGAATCACATCACCACCACAGCCACCTTCTGCACATGGATCTACTGGCTTATGATAGTTCAAGAATGTAGATGCGTATTCATCACCAAACACCGCAAGCTGCTCATAACCATCTGATTCCAAAACCTCCTCCACAGTATAAACAATCACTTCTGCATTTTCGTCTGCATATGGCAATCCTTCCCACAAGCTACCCCAGATATCGCCAGTCACATAATCCTCATCGCTTTCGTCGATAATATATGCATCTTTCATCGTTAGCTCAAGTGTATCAACAACTTCACCATTTGCAAGCAAGTTTATCGTTAAGCTTTCTGGGCGGCTACCATCCTTATTGTGTTCATCTTCCCAAACCTTATCTACATAATATTCCACCTTCTCAACGTCATATGTGTTTGTAATTTCAAACACCACCTCATCATCCTTCGCGACTTCCTTTTCTACCTCGTTGTCACCAGAAACAGTTAGTTCAAAGTATTCTACCTCAGCATTGCTTTCCGTCACAGTATAATTGCCGGTCGGAATTCTATCATCTACATCGCAAGTAATAGTGTCGTCCGAAATCGTGCAATCTTCACTGGCTTTCAAAGTCAACTTACCCTCTTCACCAAAGTCTTCCGGACCCTCAATCGTAAACTCTAAGTCAGTCAATACTTCTGCCGACAAACCTTCCACTGTCTTTTTAATTGTAAGTGACTTTGCTAAACTACGTTCATTCACTACGGTCAAAGTGAATTCCTCTGCATCCCATTCAAATGCTTCGTCACCTTCTCCACTAAATGTACAAGTCTTCGTATATGTATTTATTAACGCATCAGTATCTTTATCAGTGAATTCGCTAGTACAGCTAATCGTTACCGTCGCTGAACCTTCCACTAAGTCATACCCCTCCTTAGCTTCCTTTTCGCTAATTACATATTCAAAGCTCTCTTCCTTTTCTGTCTTAGTAATCGGTACATTAATAGTAATCTCACCATTTTTATCAGTAGTCTTATCGCTATGACCTTCCACTGCGAATACTACATCGGAAAGTGGCTTATAATTTTCGTCAACCTTCTTAATCTTAAACTCCGTATCACCTTCATACACGATTTCATCGTCAGCTTCTTTCCAAGTGTTAGTTACTTCATATTTTTCATTGTCAACACTCTTAGTCCAGCTACCTTCAATTGCGCCCTCTTTATTTATCGCAACTATCACGCTCTCATTTTCGCCAAATGCGGTTTCACCAATTGCCGATTCTTGCACCGAATATTCAATTGGCTCACCACTATCATTCAAATACAAGTCAGTAAAGGTATATGTCCATTCGTTATTTTGGCCTTTCACTATTTCCGCGCTGTCAATTACTTTGCCATTTGCAAGCAAATCTACGGACACCGAACCGGGTATTGTCATGTTATTACCTTCACCAGCCCAAATCTTCTTCACTGTCAATTCACCAGTCTCATTGTATAGCTCTGGCTCATGGAAATTAGTAATCACGCCGTCTTCAATAGTCACAGTGTAAGGATCATCTTCTTCAGGTTCATATTCTGTACACAAAATCGCGCCTTTTTCTTTACCGCTACAAGCTGAAGCTTCTACGATTTCGTACTCAATTTCTTCACCATCAGCATTTTTCTCTGGCAAATCTGCAAATTCATAGTCTTTGTCTGCATGGGTTTCGAGCATTAAATCCAACTCTTGATAATCGACAAATTCACCTTCATCATTCTTAACCGCTACATAAAAACCTTCAAATGTCTCTTCGCGTAGGCCATCACGGTTTTCATCATCATCCCAAACCTTCGTGGCTGTTAAATTGACTGTTTTGTAAACATTTGTAAATGTGTTTTCATAATCCGAAACTACCAAATTCAAAGTTCCCTCTTCTTTGTCAAACACTACTTCAACCGTAAAGGTAACTGAATCTTTACCGTCCTTTGCTTCTACACTTGGCACATCAAACTCTTCCGATACTGTATAAACATATGTGTTGCCCGCATCTTGTTCGCTAAATTTAATCGTACCAAAGCTAGCTTTATGATCAGTAGTACTATTCTTTATGGTGAATTCCTTAGTCGCCGGCATTGGAGCACCATCACTACCAGTAATCTTAAACTTAAACTCATCCGTACTCCTCCAATCGCGACCTTCAAGTACCTTCGTAAACTCTAGTTCCTTATCAGTGCCATAAGTCTTAGTATCTTCATACATATTATATATAGTCTGATCCGTCTTTTTGTAAGTAATCGATTTAATCACCAACGCACCTTCGCCGTTATCTTCAACTACAACCGTTACTTCAATATCCGAGTCATCGGCTACTCTGTGCACGCCCTGACGGAAGGCACTACTACCATCTGCATTTTGTGTTTTTTCAGTAATTACATAATTATAAGTACCTGGATTTGTGTATCTACGCTCAAATTTCACTTCACTACCAGACAAAGTTGCATTCTGACTATCAATAATTTCATTATCGCCAATCAGTTGTAACTCAAAGCTATCACTATCAATCCAGAACTGTTGATAACCTTGTGCAAAGGCTTTATGCGCTATAATTTCTGCATCAACTGGAGTAACTGCGTAATCGTTTGTGAATTCCGCTTTATTGTCGCCTTTTACGATAGTACCGGTCTTCGTAGTTTCGACGCCACCGTTGAATCCAGCTTTCGCCGCTTCTACAATTTCATAGTACCAACCCTTCGGAATGTTTTTAATCGTACAAGTCTCATCGTGCTTTACCGCCGCACAGGTTTCTGTGTCAGTCCGTACCGGCTCCGCATCACCTTGGGACTTATAGAAATTAATCGTAAAGCTAAACTCTTGATTTCGAGCCTGATCCAAATCGCCGCTCGTCGCCGTTACTTTCTTTGAAATAATCAAATCACCAGACTCGAGGTAGTTAGTAACAGTTGCTTGCGCGCTAGCGTTACCAAATACTTCTTGTACGCCATCCTTATTTTCTGTGCCGTCATACATTACGACCGTATAATCAACTTTATTTCTAGTATAACCATCCGGTAATACCTCGGTTACCTCGTAAGTAGTACCGGTAGGCACATCTTGTACCCTAATCTTTTGGCTAACCGTTATTTTTTCATTAATCACGCCACCAGTATAGGTTTTCTTATCCGATCTTTCTTTCACTGTACCGTCGGGGTTGTAAGTATAAATACGATAAGTACCAGTTTCTTCGCTTAATGTAATAGTAATCTCGTACTCATCCTCAATTGTTTTATCTTCTTCATCATTATTAACCACAGTTTTTCCGACTAGGATACCGCCATTTAAAGTATTTTCTAACGAGAGTTTCGTTAACGCTCCATCTTCAATCGTTGCCGTCTTTCCATCTTCGCTGAATACTACATCATGAATATTACCGCCCTCGCCAATAATCATCGGATGATATTTGCGCTTTGTAATGTGATAGTGGTTCGAGCCATCCTCGTTTAGAGAAAGCTGCTCATTGTCAAATTCGTAATCATGTCCAGCTTCAAGCACTACATATTCATCGTCACCTACCTTAACGACAGAGCCTAGTCCTCTTAAGCCTTCGGTTTCAGGCGTCCCATCAAGTTTTTTCATTACACCCGGAGCTACAGTATATTCACTTTTGCCATTCTCGTCTTCGCCAGCCCATTCATTACCACTTCCATCTCCTTTAGTAAAGGTATAATGCCTTTCTTGGTCAGGATTATCTTCTCTATCAACAAACAAATCTACTGTTACATCGCTAATATCATCTCGTTGGCCAGCATCCATTGAATCTAACCAAACCTTTACGACGTCTAATGTTGTTTCTGGTAAATTAGTCGGGTCACGTTCTTCATCGAAATCAATCGGAATTGAGATATCGGAATAAGTTGTCTCGCCAGTATCCTCGTTCTTTGTTGCCGTCTTAAATCTAAAGGTTGCTGTATTGTTTGTAATTAGTCTAAAACTACCATCACTATTCACGCCTAAACCAAATTTAGTCAAATCAGATTCGTCGCAAGTGCCATCATTTCTAATCGATGCGATGCAATCCATCGCTTCTTGGCTTGGCCAAACCGTAAAGGTTACCGAAGCTTTCTCGCCATTGGATAATGTTTTATGTTCACCTGGGTTCCAATGTACGCTTCCGCCTTCGAAACTTGCCTTACCCCAATCATCACCCCAAGAATCTGGAACGTTGTAACGGAAGTTGCCCGCCGTCCCATCAACTTCAGTAGAAGTTGCCGGAGTAATGCCGTCCTCGATTTGAAGATCTGCTACCGAAAGCCCCATCTTAATCTTATCAACAATTTCTGCAAATGCTTCTTCGAGCGCATCTTGGTTAGTTGCATTATAATATGTCCCACCAAGGTTCTGCATATTTGTAGCATCACCAAAAGCCCCAACAGTATAGAATTCTACATTTTCAGTACCAATTATTTCATCCGCTACGTCTTTAGCTGCACCAAAGTTCCAACCATTGTTATCATTCCTACCATTTCCCCATACTTCATCGCATACCGTAGTCCATCCATCGGTGTAACAATTATCTGTTGCATTAGAATTATATTTGCTGTCCCGGAAAGTTGGGTTACCATCAGAAACGAAGATAATATAAGTTTTATCATCATCGCCAAACGAAATACTTTTTGCCGTAGCCAATGCAGCTTCCCAGTTAGTACCACCGCCATAGTTAGTGGCATTTACCCAGCCTTTAAAAGTATCAAGGTCGGTAGTTGGCGCAGTATGAGTTGTATTTGTTTTTACGCTTGTAGCGAAATCAACAAAAGCCATCTCTACTACATCTTCGAGCCCAGGAGTACTAGGATCATTTTGCGAAAGAAGTTCATTAGCCAAAACATTAACAGCCGACTTTGCAACCGTCAATCTCGTTCCATTTATGGTTGTACGGGTATAGCGCGTACCAGTAAACAAATTGGTACGGTTAACGCAATCATTGTAAGTTGCATAAACCTGTGTCGATGAGCTATCGCTATCCATTCTAGAGCAACTACCATAACTCCTTCTGTATAATTGTATATAATCGCCATCGACTTTTCTGTAGCGACCACTTGTGTTTTCTGAGTAAGAATAAGTCGTTGCTCCTGTATTCATGCTTCCAGATGAATCGAATACAACTACGACATTTGCCTTTGTGGCATCATTTTTCTGTTTTGATACGCCCTCAATCTCGAGCGTAATGTCGTACGTACCATCATTATTGGCATGTACTTTTTTTAGACTCTTCGGGATGTTTTCCTCTTCTGGCGCGAACCCAGTTGGTTCGTCGTCCGCAGCGTGAGTGTTGACGAATGAAATTGGCATGGAACCAAAAATCATCACCACCGCCGCGAAAAGATTGAAAATTTTTCGCTTTAAGCTCATATTATTTACTCCTTCGCTAATATTGCCGCCATTATATCACGCCTGTCAAACAGGGGCAACGATAAGCGCTTTCAGAGAACAAAAAAATAACCCCGAAGGGTTATTTTTTATTAAGTTTAGTCTTATTACCAAACCTTAACTAAGATTTCACCACCTAAGCGGTTTTTCTTAGCTTCGCGACCAGTCATTAATCCCTTAGAAGTAGACACAATAATCATACCTCTACCAGACTTAACGGTTGGCAAATCGTCAGCCGCAGAGTAAACTCTTTGTCCAGGCTTAGATACCTTAGTGATTTCATTAATTTTAGCGTTTTGACCAGCTTCATTAATGGTCACCTTTAAAATTCCGCGTGGTTTACCCTCTTGTACCTCAAAGCCAGCAATATAGCCATTGCGAGCCAGCACTTCTACCACCTGAGTTTTAAGCTTAGAAGTCGGGACAAGAATTTCGTTCTTAGAGACCTTTACTGCGTTACGGATACGAGTAATAAGGTCTGCAATTTGATCTGTTGATTGTATAGACATATCTTCTCCTTTCTCCTTACCAGCTACTCTTAGTTACACCAGGAATTTCACCCTTAGATGCTTTTTCCCGGAAATTAATACGAGAGAGACCAAAACGGCGCATGTAACCACGTGGACGGCCGTCCAAAAGATCACGATTCTTTAACCTAGTTGGGCTAGAATTGCGTGGCAATTTCTGCAAACCTTCTAAATCGCCGGCCGCCTTTAATGCAGCACGTTTGTCCTTATATTTGTCGTACATTTTTTGTCGTTTTTCGTCACGGAGCACTGCAGATTTTTTTGCCATCTTACTTGTCTCCTTTCTTCTCAAACGGCATTCCAAAGAGTTCTAGCAACTTATAGCTTCCTTCCTTTGAACCATTTTTAATAATAAACGTTACCTCTAGACCATGCAAAGCTGATGCATCTTCAAAAGTAATTTCTGGAAATACAGTTTGCTCTTTTAGGCCTAAATTGTAATTACCTTGTGCGTCAAATGCATTACCTGGCACACCATGAAAATCACGTACATGTGGCAAAGTAATGTTGATTAAGCGATCTACAAACTCGTACATCTTATCGTTTCTTAAAGTTACGAGATAGCCAACTGGCGCACCCATACCTTTACGAATTTTAAACGTTGCGATAGATTTTTTAGCTAAACGAGAAGTAGGAGCTTGACCAGTAATCTTAGCCAAGGTTAGTTCTACCGTCTCGGTAAACTTCTTATCTTCACGTTTTTTTCCTACGCCACAAGATACTACAACTTTTTTGAGTTCTGGCACTTGGCTAACGTTCTTTAGATTAAGTTCCTTAACCAATTTAGCTTTTAACTCGTTATTGTAGAGCTCTTTGAGGCGTGGTTGTGCTTTAGCTACTTTTGTAGCTTTGGCAGCCGTTTTCTTTTCCGCCATTATTTAGCTCCTTTCTTAGCCTTTTTATCGGCTTTTTCAGTTTTCTTGGTGGCTTTTTCGAATTTAGCCGCTTCTACTAGCTTTAAATTCGATAAGTCAATTCCAACATGAATGGTTTTCTTGCCGCCAGCAGGATTTAGGTAAGACTTTTTCATGTGGCGCTCCACCATGCCAATACCTTCTAGACAAGCCTTACCATTTTTGCGATCAATCTTGACGATTTTCGCTTCTGTACCCTTGTTGTCGCCAGCAATTACGCGTACTTTATCGTTAATCTTTAAATTCTGTGCCATTTTAAAGTACCTCCGGTGCCAAGCTTACGATTTTCATAAAACCAAGGTCGCGTAATTCGCGAGGAATTGGACCAAACACACGCGTACCTTTTGGTGTTTTATCATCGTTTACGAGTACTGCTGCATTTTCATCAAAACGAATTGTCGAACCATCTGGACGACGGATTGGCTGACGTGTGCGCACGATTACGGCTCGCACTACAGCTTTTTTCTTAACGTTACCATTTGGTGTAGCTTCCTTTACAGAGCAAGTTACAATATCACCAACTCTTGCATAACGAGCACGAGTGCCACCAAGCACGCGGATTACTCCAAGTTCCTTAGCGCCACTATTGTCGGCAACTTTTAATCTACTTTCTTGTTGAATCATGATTAAGCCTCCTCCCCTTCTGACTCTGCGCTAGCTGCTTTTTTGGCTTTAGCCTCAGCATCAGCACCAACTTTTTCAGGCAATTCAACCTTATTTACGTCTTCTTTTAGTTCTACTGTACCACGTGATTTCTCGATAACTTTTACCAAGGTATAAGCCTTAGTTTTGGAAATCGGACGGCTCATAGAAATTTCTACCAAATCCCCCACCTTGGCTTCATTTTTTTCATCATGAGCAGTGTATTTACGAGTCTTGGTGTACTGTTTCCGATAAAGTGGGTGAGTTTCGCGGTTCGCGATGGAGACGGTAATGGTCTTATCACGCTTATCGGAGGTTACTACACCTACGAGTGTATGTGCCATCTTAAAACTCCTCTCTCTTAATTATTTTACATTTTACCGGCAATTTATGCGATGCTAGACGTAACGCTTCACGCGCTTTATCCTCAGTAACATCAGCAATTTCAAACATTACAGTACCTGCTTTTACTTTTGCTACATAAAATTGCGGCTCACCTTTACCAGAACCCATTTTTACGTCTAGAGGTTTCTTTGATACAGGTGTGTGTGGGAAAATTCTAATCCAAATTTTACCACCACGCTTTACATAACGTGTGATAGCTTGACGTGCGGCCTCGATTTGACGGCTAGTAATGCGCTCATTATCAAGCGACATTAAACCCCATTCGCCAAATGCTACTGTATTACAACGTGTCGCCACGCCCGCATTTTTACCTTTACGTACCTTGCGATGTGGTACTTTTTTCGGAATTAATATAGCCATTTTACTTCTCCCCCTTATAAATCCAAACTTTAACGCCTACGATACCAGCAATAGTTGGTGCATGATGACAGTAAAAGTCAATATCTGCCCTTAGCGTATGTAGAGGCACTGAGCCTTCAATGAATTTTTCACGGCGGCTCATTTCAGCACCGTTCAAACGTCCTGCTACTTCAATACGTACACCTTTAGCCCCTGCATTCATTGAAGACGAAAGAGCCATCTTAACTGCACGACGAAAATTCATACGCTTACCAAGCTGAAAACCAATATTTTCTGCCACTAACTTAGCATTAAGTTCTGGTTTCTTAACTTCTTCTACGTTGATCCTGATTGGACCTTCTACGATTTTTTCGAGCTGCTTCTTAAGCTCGTTGATACCTGCGCCTTGCTTACCAATTACTGCGCCCGCCTTAGCGGTCAAGATTGTAATTGTAGTAAGATTAGCGGAGCGTTCAATATTGACCCGTGCAATCGTTGGGCGACTACTAAATCGCTTCTCGATAATCTCACGGATCTTGTCGTCTTCCACTAGCCAGCGACGAAAATTGCTCTTCCTGGTAAACCATTTTGAAGACCAATCTTTGCTAACCTGGAGACGGTAAGAGATGGGATTAACCTTCTGACCCATATTACTTTTTCTCCTTCTTGTCTGCTTCAGCTTTTTTAGCTGGCGCAGCCTTCTTTACTTTTTCTTCGCCTGCGACCTCAACAAAAATGTTGGACGAAATCTTCTCAAACGGAAGTGCGCGACCACGAGATGCTGGTTTATAACGACGCATTCTAGTGCCACTAGTTACAAAAATTCTTGCAATTCTAATAGTTTTAGGATCGATACTTACTTTAGAATTATTAAGTAAGTTTGCATTAGCAGATTCTACCGCCTTAAGTACAGCACGAGCTGCCTTTCTTGGGGTATGTTCCAAGATTACCACTGCGTCTGCAACATAGCGATCTCTCACTAAGCTTGCAACCACATTAGTTTTGCGTGGCAAAGAATCGATTCCTTTTTCATATGCATGTGCAAAATATGTTTCCGCCATAATTTATTTCCCTTTCGCGGCTGCAGCCTCTGCAGCTTTTTTGCCACCATGGCGTTTAAATTTACGAGTTGGCGCAAATTCACCAAGCTTATGACCAACCATGTTTTCAGAAATAAACACTGGTACATGCACTTTACCGTTGTGTACGGCAATCGTTCTACCTACCATTTCTGGCGAAATAGTAGATTGTCTAGCCCAGGTTTTAACCACAGTACGATCTTCGCTGGAAAGTGCGGCAATCTTCTTGGCGAGTTTATAGTCCACAAACGGACCCTTCTTAAGACTCCTCGACATTATTTCCTCTTTCCTTCGTGGCGACTGCGCACGATCATTTTATTAGTTTTCTTATTATGACGGGTACGATAACCAAGTGTAAGCTGACCCCATGGTGTACGAGGAGCTTTACCGGTACCGTGACGACCACCGTCACCACCACCGTGTGGGTGATCTGACGCATTCATTACTACGCCACGTACGGTTGGACGAATACCCTTACGACGCTTTCTACCAGCTGCACCAATTTTAATATTTTGGTGTTGCACGTTAGAAACAGTACCAATTGATGCTTCGCAAGCTACCAAAACCTTACGCACCTCGCCAGATGGCATTCTTAAAGTGGCATAGCCATTTTCTTTTGCCATCAACTGTGCGGATGCACCAGCAGCACGCACCATTTGTGCGCCTTTGCCAGGAGCAAGCTCAATTGCGTACACAAAAGTACCCACTGGAATGTTTTCTAAAGGCATACGGTTACTATTTTCTACTTCAATTTCCTTACCAGTCTTGAAGGTAGTACCTTTAGTCATCTTAGTATCGGCAAGTATATAATAATAAGTACCATTTTCATCTTTTACGCGAGCAATCCGAGCACTACGATTAGGATCATACTCAATTTCTTCAACTGTAAAAGTAAGTTCTGCTGGTAATTTATAAGTTACGATACGATAATGACGTTTTACACCGCCACCACGATGACGTACTGTAATACGACCTTGATTATTTTTACCGGCCTGTTGCTTTTTTGCCAGTAAAAGCGATTTCATCGGCTTTTTGGTGGTAATTTGGTCAAAATCCTGTGTGGTTTTTTGACGTTGTGCCGGTGTCATTGGGCGATATGCTTTAATAGCCATTACTTATTCTCCTTCCCTGCATTCTTGTCCGCCTTCTTAGCCTTGGCTTCGGCTTTATTGGCTTCCTTTGCGCTGGTTTTATCTTCAGGCTCATCAAATACTCTAATTGAATCACCCTTCTTTAATCTTACATAGGCAAACTTCTTGTCCTGGCGATGAGTAATGCCTGGATAAGCATGTTTACCTTTACTAAACTTGGTTTTCTTGCCATTACGAATCAACGTACGTACATCCGTAACAGTTACGTTAAACTCTTTTTCAACCATTCTTGCAATTTCTTGCTTAGAAGTAGTACGCTTTACTGGGAAAACGTAAATTCTATTAGTCTGCTCTAGGTAGCTTTTTTCGGTTGCACGAGGCTCTAAAAGATGTAGTTCAATATTAGTCTTATCGTCTTTAGCCATCTTACTTCTCCTCTCCGATTAGCCACTTTTCAGTGAGCTTTAATGCTTCTTCGCTAAACACAATCGCATCTGCATTCATGATGTCAAAAACATTAAGATAGGTAGCGCGTACCAACTTGACATTTGGTAGGTTGTTAGTGGAGCGTAAAACTTCTGGCGTTTTTTCTGCCGCTACCGCTAATACATTTTTACCATCTAACTTCATGTCCTTGAGTACTTTAGCTGCACTCTTGGTTTTACCGTCTAATTTTACGGTTGGATCCAAGATAAACACAGCCTTGTCGGCGTTTTTCATGCTTAAAGCCTGACGTACCGCAAGCAATTTGCTGCTTTTTGCAATCTTTTTAGTAAAGTTTTCATTGCCGGTGCGTCCAAACGCTACGCCACCATGACGCCAAATTGGGTTACGAGTAGAACCAAAACGTGCTCTACCAGTACCTTTTTGCTTCCAAGGCTTCTTGCCACCACCACGAACTTCACCGCGCTTCAATGTTTTAGCGTGAGAAGAACGTGAATTTGCAAGATATGCATCGTAAGCGAGTTTCACGAGTTCATGGTTTTCTACATTTAAACCAAAGATGTCTTTATTTAAAGTCGCCATATTACTCCTTTCCCTCCACTGATACTATGCCTTTACGAGGGCCAGGTACTGCACCTTTAAGACCAATTAGGTTATTTTCAACATCAATATAGGCAACTACCAAATTTTTGACCGTAACTTGATCGTGCCCCATACGACCTGGCATTTTCTTACCCTTCCAGACTTTTTGTGGATACATCGAGCCAATTGAACCAACCCGACGAATATTACCTTTAAAGCCGTGAGTATTGCGAGATTCGTTGAAATTCCAACGCTTTACCGTACCAGCATAACCTTTACCTTTGCTAGTACCAACTACTGTGACCTTATCACCAATCTTAAAACTTTCAACTGTCAGCTGATCGCCCAGTTTAATATCTTCAGGAATTGCATCAACTCTGAATTCTTTTAATGTCTTAGGATTGATATTTTCACCAGCCTTTTTTACGTGGCCAGTAACCGACTTGCTCAGATTCTTACCCTGACCGTAGCCCACTTGCACAGCATTATAACCATCAGTTTCGACGGTTTTTATCTGAGTCACTGTACACGGACCGGCTTGAAGGATAGTTACAGGAGTAACTTCACCCGTATCGCCGATGATCTGGGTCATACCAATTTTGGTGCCGAGAATGACTTGCATCCTTTTCCTTTCCTTTATATTGCAGATTTTTGCCTCTGTACAACAGGCAAAAACACTTCTCGCAATTTTTTAATAATTTTACATGTAAATAACTAGACTTTTAGGCTGGTTTCCGCTCGTGAGTCTACGGACCTCTCCTTATGTCTAGATAACTCTTATATTTTAGCATATTTTTTTAATCTTGTGAACCCCTAATTTGATAAAAGATTTCGGTTTTTAAAGCCTAGTTTCTGTACGAAAAGAGCCGCAACGTCTAACGTCGCGGCCCTTAAGTCTACGGAAGAAGGAACGTGTCAATCCCGCTACTACCACTATCGCCATGTCTGCACATAATGATAAGATGGCGGTTGATTTCGTGCGCAGAGTGCCTCAGCTTCTCCACGTCATCAGACAACCCCTCCAGGTCTTCCACCCTGCGAGTCAAAAGCTCAATCTTTTCCGTGAGCTCCGTAAGAACCATCAGCAGAGAATCGTTTTCCGCTGCCTTTGTAGCCTCCTGTTCCGTCTTGCTACAGCCATATTTTATGGCCATTACCAGATCGAGCAAAGTAGCCTCCGAAAGCGAAAATTCCAAGATACGTCCCAGCTCCTCAGCCGGAATCGTAACTTGCACGTCTTCCATGTCTATTCCTCTCACTAGTCAGGCCAAATTTCACCGTGAAACTTCTTCAAACCTCGTTCGGACAGATACTCCAGAAGTTCGTCACCAGTCAAGATAGCCTTATCCGCCACTCCAATCATCTGCATACGCTGCCAGTCCTCGTAACCCTGGCCAAAGTACTTACCTAGTACCGCCGCATACTCCAATGGATCCAGCATCTCTCTTAATCTAGCCAACACGTCTTCTAGTTCCATCTTTATCCCCTCTTCCAAAAGACATTAAAGTTCTTTGAAAAACAAACTCTAAGAGCTTCCTCCAATCACTTATTTATAGCACAAAACGCATCAAAATAAAAACGCTATTGCTCTAAATATGCCTCAATAAAACCATCGATTTCGCCATTTAATACCTTATCTGGCTCTGTCGATTCAAATTCCGTACGAGTATCTTTTACCAACTTGTAAGGTTGCAATACATAATTCCTAATCTGTTGTCCCCAGCCAGCCGATTCTCCAGCCCTTAATTCCCCAATCGTCTCCGCGTGCTGCTCTAGTTGCATTTGCACTAACTTACCACGTAAAATCTCCATAGCTTTCTCGCGGTTTTGGATTTGGCTACGCTCGTTTTGGATTGCCACCACCGTATTTGTTGGTAAATGCGTAATTCTTACTGCTGAATCCGTAGTATTTACCCCCTGACCACCATGCCCGCCAGACCTATATACGTCAATTCTTAAATCTTTTTCATCAATCTGAATGTCTGTATCGGCCTTTATTACCGGCAATATCTCTACCAATGCAAAAGATGTCTGCCTTAAATTATTAGCATTAAATGGAGACAAGCGTACTAATCGATGCACACCATGTTCAGACTTTAACGTACCATAAGCATTAGTGCCGTCCACTTCATATACCGCCGTCTTAATGCCAGCTTCCTCGCCGACGGTTCTTTCTAGCTGGATAATTTTAAACCCCTTCCGCTCACAGAATCTCAAATACATCCGTTCCAACATACCTGCCCAATCCATCGCTTCGGTTCCGCCGGCACCAGAAGTAATTCTAATAATGGCATTTTTATCGTCCTGAGGCCCCCTAAAACGTAAAACTTTTTTAAGTTCTATCAATTTATCTTCCATTGCTTCTAATTGGCCTTCAATCTCCGCTTTCAGTGTACTGTCTGAAACATTGATCAGTTCCTTAATATCCACAATCTGAGTCTTAAGTAATTCCCATGGCTGAACCTCATCTTCCAGCTTAGCCAATTCTTGGTTTTTAAAAGTAGCCTGCTCGATATTTTTCCAAATATCAGGATCGGCTACCTGTTTTTCTAACTCTGCTATTTTTTTTAGTTTTTCTGCAATTTTTAATTTTTGGTAGACATTCAAAAAATCAGTCTCTAATTGTTCTAATCGCTTTGTTAGATCCTGCATACATTTTATTATATCATGCCATCTCTACACATATTTCATTCTCAATAAAAATCAGCCCCGTGATGGGGCCAATTTTTATTGTGTGAGGTGCCAGGAAAGATTTCCCGAGTTAAACTCGAGCCGCACCCGTTCCCGACCAACCAGCACGTCGAAGATGTGTAACGTCACTCCACCCACAAAACGAATTTGCGTGCGGAGTAGCTCCGTTACTTCGGTTTCGTCTTGCCCACGTCGCCTAAAAGTTAAAGGCTGACAGGGCGTCATTTCGTAACCGAAAAGAGCCATCACTTCGACTTGCTCTTTTTGATTTTTGTTAAAGTTTTGCATAAAAGACTCCTTATTTATTAAATTTAGAGCCATTTATGTGAGCCTAAAGAATCGGCTCATAGTTAAGGATGCAAATGACAAACACCCAAAACCTTGAACTTTTCTCATTACCAGTGACCGAAGTATAGCATGAGCAATTTAATTATACCACAAAAAAAAGGAAAGCCCAGCTTTACAGCCAGGCTCTCCCACCCTTTCACGACGTAAAGTACCGCCTAGCATCCGCTAGGCACTGCGGACAGTAGATTCGGTTTCGGCCGGTTGCTTGACGTGCATGTTGCACCCATTCCTCAACTGACAGCCCCTGCCGCATTACACAGTAGTTGGTACAGTGCGGCCCAAGGTTATACTCAGTGTGAGAGCGCCTTAGGTCGCCCGCCATTCCGAGTATGTGACCTAGCTCGTGCCAGATCACAGCCTGGATCGCCAGATAGCGATCACGTGGGGGCAAGCCACGGTAGCGAGCCACACTCTGGACCGTAACGCGCCCATCCGCCAAGCCAAACACAAAGTTTAGCGGATGTCCATGGTCAAACGCCATCAAATCCTTCGACACCATCATGATGTCGATGTGAGGATCACTCCGCTGCCAAGGCTCCTCCCCTAACCGGTCTACGATGCTATCGGCATCTAGTTGCAGATGGTCAATTATCTCGCCACTAGCGGTTATCCATCTGGTAACATATTCCTTCGCCTGGTCCACGTACCAATCGGCCGAGGAATACTCTCCCTCGGACCACGGATCACTGCCGTAGACATCAAACGTGAGCTCCGGAAAGAGTTCGCGAACCTGGATACATGCGTCCAGGATAACATGAACTTCATAGTTACTCAGCTCCGAATCCCAACATACGTTAATGTGCGTAATTGGCATTTTTCCCCCTTTATTCATTTCTCGCCAATACCTATATTATAGCACAAATTAACAAAAAAAGCAATAATATTATGCGACGCGTCGCGGCTATATGAACCCCCACTTAAAAATGAGGACACGCCCCGGGCCCGGGCGAACTACCCTCGGTGAAGACATATAGCCCCCACGATGACAGCAAGTACGCCGAAAGAGCCGCTCTATGCGGCTCTTTCCTTTTTCAAAAAAATATTTTATAATATAAAGACATGAAAAACATTTGGCAAGAACTTTCTACTCCTTTTCTCATCCTCGCCCCAATGGAAGGCGTTACGGATGTGGTTTTTCGTCAGGTTATCGCAAACGCTGGTAGGCCAGATTTATTTTTTACTGAATTTACCAATGTCTCTAGTTATGCTTCTGAAAAAGGCCGCGCTAATGCATTGGAACGTTTTCAAACGGCCCCTACCGATTCCCCAATTATCGCTCAAATTTGGGGCAAAAATCCCGATCATTTTTCGGAATGCGCCCAGGCGCTAGCATCGCTTGGTTTCTCTGGTATCGACCTTAATTTTGGTTGCCCCGATAAACACGTTAATAAAGCCGGTGGCGGCGCCGCTATGATTAAGACCCCGGAGCTCGCCGTAGAGTGTTATCGGAACGCCGTTAATTCCACCAATTTACCAGTTTCCATTAAAACCCGCCTAGGCTGGAATCAGCCCGAAGAATATCAGGAATGGCTATCCACTCTACTTGCAGAGCATCCAGCCGCCCTCACCGTACACCTTCGCACCAAAAAAGAAATGAGCAAAGTCCCAGCCCACTATGAATTAATTCCTGAAATCATTAAATTACGAAACGATATTTCACCCCAAACCAAATTAATCATTAATGGAGATATATTAAACCGCGCTGAGGCCCTAAAATTACATCAAAAATTTCCAGAGGTAGACGGCTTTATGATCGGCCGTGGAGTCTTTCAAAATCCTTATTGTTTCACCGATCACACCCCCACCCGCGAAGAACTAATAGAACTATTAAAACTACATTTAGATTTATACGAAGAACGTATTAATCAAGTTTTGAGGACTCTGCCGGAGTCACGACGAGGCGGAAGGGGCGCGGCCCCCGCAACGGCGGGCGGACGCGACCCCGTGTCCGAAAAACTTAGATTAATACGCTCTTCTTATGAGCCTCTCAAGCATTTCTTTAAAATCTATATTAATAACTTCCCGGGTGCTAAGGAAATCCGTGCTGAGCTTATGGAGACCCACTCTATCCCCGAAGCCAGAGAGATCATCAAAGATTTATAGAAACAGAAAAGGCCGCACATTGTGCGACCTCTCTGTAGTGCAATTACCAGGAAACATACACGTCCAGGTTGCCATAACCGCTTCCGCAGTCATAAACAACACCGGTACCAGAGCCAAAGGGGATGCTTACAACCGTGCCATAAGGCAGGTCGTCGGAAGCCAGGCAAAGATTGCCATTACCATCCATCACATACCCTTCGTCGCCCACGTGGCGACCCGGAATCGAGAGACCTCCGCCAGGCAGAACGTTCTCCGAATAGTAGGTATACGAATACCCACTGCCAGAATCGGTGTGAACGCCCATCCAAGCAAAGTCGGAACCAGCAATCCAGTTCCCGTCCACGTTGGCGTTTACGTAGCCACCGTCGTAAGAAGGAGCCGAATCCTCGCTGATCGATTCCTCGATGGGTGCTTCTTCGACATAATCCTTGCTAGGAACCTCATCGACGTACACTTCCTCGGTATATTCCTCCGTAGAGGAATCCGGCTCCGCCTCCGCTTCCCTACTTGCAATCGCCATTGCGACTTTTTCGGTCGCCTTGGAGACAACCTCTCGAGAGAGGTTCTTAACCGGGACCATCCGATCATACACAATCACAGCGGTACGATCGGAGCTAGGCTCCGCCACGGAGGCATCTGCCGCCACCGTACCACCAAACGTCATTACGGCCCAGGCGAGTATACATGAAATCAGAAGTATGACACGACAATTCTTGAACATAACGTTCATCCCTTCTCTGCGTTTACACTACTTTTAATTTGCAATGGGATAACCCCACTATCCCTTAGATTATAGCATAAATTACTCAAAATGTCAATGCTTATCTCATAAAGCATCCTAAATATACAAATCATGCTATAATAAAAATATGAAAATCGCACTACTTGGCTACGGATTAGAGTCCAAAGCCGTCGAAAAATATTTCAGGGCACATTATCCCGATACTACCTATGATATTCTTGAAAATTTTACCCCGGAAGAACTCCAAAGCAAAGACTTTTCTTCCTATGATCTGGTTTTTCGTAGCCCCAGTGTGCCGCCGCTCCACTTAAATAACGAAACCACTGCTACTAAATACTTTTTCGACCTTTGTCCTTGCAAGATTATCGGCGTTACCGGCACCAAAGGTAAAGGCACTACCTGCTCCTTTATTGACGCAATTTTAAAATCCCTCAAGCTATCCTCGCATCTGGTTGGTAATATCGGCTACCCCGCTATAGATATCTTGGATGATCTCAGCGAAAATGACGTCGTGGTTTTTGAAATGTCGAGTTTTCAGCTTTGGGATCTTACCAAATCACCCCAAACCGCAGTAGTACTCCGCATCGAACCAGACCATCTTAACGTGCATAAAGATTTTGATGATTACGTAAACGCCAAAAGTCACATTGCTGAGTTTCAGACCCCAGAAGATAATTTAATTTACTTTAAGGAAAATCCAAACTCTGAGAAAATCGCCGAGAAAAGCCCTGGCCACAAATTCCCATATCCACTAGATAACCCCTCTAACGCGCTAATCAAAATATTAGATTGTCTGCAAGTCCCCGGCGCCCATAACAGAGAAAACGCCGAAGCCGCCCTGATTGCTGTTGCCGCATTCTTAAATGTCTCTCTAGTTGCCTTAATTCAAGAACATAGCATGGCAATCGAAAAAGCTCTCGCCAGTTTTAAGGGGCTTCCGCACCACCTAGAGTTTGTTCGCACCTTTAATAATGTCGATTACTACGACGATTCATTCTCGGCCTCATCCCCATCGCTGGAAGTAGCGATTAAGGCCTTCCCGAACCGCCCCGTAATCTTAATCGCCGGCGGCAAAGATCGTGGCCTAGACCTTACCCCTCATAAAAAAGCTATCTTTGGCGCGCCAAATCTCGCTAAAGCCATCTTAATTGGTGAGACCAAGGCCGCGCTTTCTGCCAATGAAAACCCCGAAAAATTCCTCCTTTGTGATAATTTTAAAGATGCAATTCTAGCTGCCAAATCCTATGCCGAATCATTAGCTGCACAAGACAGTAAACCCGTAGTTTTGCTCAGCCCAGGCGCCGCCAGCTTTGATATGTTCAAAGATTTTTATGACCGCGGTAAACAATTTCAACAATACGTAAAGGAGCTTAAATAATGTTTGAGTTTAATAGTTTTGAGTTTGACTACCTTACATCCACTGCTGATTTTAACTATCAAGGCCCTACCGGTATCCGTTTTACCGAAAAAGTCGAATTTACACCCCCTCAACACCCCATTTCTCGCAGCCAGCAGGTATTATTAACACGTGCTCTATTTTTAGCCTTAATAGCAATAGGGACCTCTTATTATAAAGCTAGTCCCACCAAAAATATTAAACTGTACTTCAACATTGACCAATCTCAAGCAGATTTTTTTATACGTATATATCAAGAAGGGCTCGGCCAGTTTGCTTTTGAAAATCATCTTACTCGCGATGATTTAGTCGAATTTAAACCAATCCAAGGTGCCCCCAATGATATCAATCATCAACCCAAATATGATGGCGTTATTGCTAAGGTTGATAATTACCTATCAGATCAAGATTTAGGCTTACCGCTAGTTCTCTTAAGCGGCGGTAAAGATTCCTTACTAACCGCCGAAAAGTTACACCGCCAAAATATCGCTTTTAAATCGGTTTATATTTCTAACAACAAAGCAGATCTCCCAGATATTGTTTCCTCCTACGGTAAACCGCTAGTAATCCGTCGCTATGTCGACAAAGAGGCCCTTAAAAAAGCCGGTGGCCTAAATGGTCATATTCCTGTTACTCTAATTAATGAGTCTCTGGCGCTCATTCAGGCAATTTTAGCAGATTCTCCTAAAATTTACCTCGGACTCGGCCGCGAAGGCGAGGAACCAAACGCCTTTATCGGTGATTTCCCTGTCAATCATCAATGGTCTAAGAACCCATCCACTCAGGCCGCTCTTAAAGAGTACGTCAAAACCTACGTTACTCCAGATATTAAAATCGAATCACTCCTAGAATCAAAATCCGAGTTAGAGATTGCTAAAGAATTCGTAGAACTCTGTTGGGATAAATTTGGCAACAAATTCTCTTCCTGCAATGTAGCCAACTACCGTCAAGGCGCCAAAAACTCTAGCCTCAAATGGTGTGGCAAGTGCCCTAAATGCGCTAATTCATTTTTGCTATTTGCTCCGTTTTTACCACTTAAAAAACAGCCATTTGGCCATGATCTTTTCCTGGACCCAGATCTTACCGACACTTTTAAAGGATTACTCGGCGTAGATGATTTTATTAAGCCCCTAGAATGCGTAGCTACTTATGATGAATTAAGATGGGCTTACCATCACAAGCTTCCCGAGTACGGCAATCTCCCTTTTAAAATTGACTAGGCATATAATTAAAAATTAAGTCTAGATTCTAAACTCGTAATAAATGCTTTATCTGTTGATGATACCGCTGCAAAACCTTTTACACCAGAGCCAGCGAACTCGCGCGCTAGTTCAATCATTTTAGTTTTGTCGATTGATTTGATTAAACTTGGCATATTATCATATTTTTGAATTGCCTCATTAGTGAAATAACCGTCCGCATAATAATCAGCAATTTGCCCCACCGTTTGTGCTCCCATCTGCAGGCGCCCCATTGCATAAGATTTAGCCGCCACAAAATCGCTATCCGAAATCTTACCATTTAGAGTTTTTGTGAGTTCTTCTTGGATCAATTCAAATAATTCCTCTGCATTCTCCACGTTCACCTCCCCATCAAAATCCCAATAAGAGCTTGTAGCATTACTAGCCACCGAACTCCCCATGCCATAGACCAGTCCCTTTTTGCGGGCCGTACCAAAAATTCGCGAATTAGTAGTACCGTTTAAAATATGGTTCAAACAATTCATCGCAAAAACCTCATCCGGCTCTAAATGTCTTGGTGTTACTAGAGAAAATCCAAAGGTAATATTAGAAGCGTCTTTTCTTCTGATTGAAACCGCCTCCGAGGAATGTAAATCCGCCACCGGGATCTCAAAAGCTTCGCCCTCTCTTAAATTCCAATTTTCTAGCATTCGTGTTATCTTATGCTTTCTACCCCTAATTTTGCCAGCAATAATAAATAGCATATTATTGGCTGTATGCGTACGGCGATAATGTTCCCGAATATCTTTAAGCTCAATATTTTGAATGGTCTTAATTCTTTCTGGTATATCCAAAATATCTTCTCCCACTGCCTGTTGCACCCTAGGCCAAAGCAAGCGATAATAATCATTCATGTAACCAGTTAGCTCACTCTTAACGTTGGCTTTTTCGGATTTTAGCTCTTCCTCATTAAAACGTGGCTCACAAATCGAAACCTTTTGCAGATCCATAATTCTTTCCCACTCAAAATCCGCACACTCCGTCTCATAACAAACCGATATATCGCTAGTCCAAGCATTATGATAGGCCCCATTCTTAGTGAATTCAGCTTCAAACGCTTGTTCATCACGATATTTAGCATTGGCGCCAAACGCCAAATGCTCTACTACGTGCGGGATCTCATAGACATCCTTACTCTTAGCATAAAGCATGCCAGCCCTAAACTGAATCCTGGTAGACATCACACTGGCGCCAGGAATGTTAATTAAAAGCCCCTTGGCGCCATTTTTTAGGTGTATTTCCTCAACCGAATGTTTCATAATATTGACTTTTTATAACACTTATGCTATAATAATAAGATATATCTATTTCTTTCTTGACTTTTTACCAGCTTTATTCTTTTTAGAACCAGATTTTTTAGTCTTTTTCTTAGCCTTTACGGCAGCTGGTTTGGATGCTTTTTTGACTTCTTTTTTCTTAAATTCATCGTCTAGATTCTTTTCACCCTTAGATATCTCGTTTACGCCCTTTTCAGTTTGTGATTCCGCCATTTTAGTTAGCTCAGACTCATATTCCTCACCGTCCGTAACGTTATCCGCTGCTGCTTCTGCCGACGTAATTGTGAGCAAAATCCTTAGTACTTCTTCACGCAAATTACGTTGCAATCCATCAAACAGTTTTTGCGACTCCGAACGGTATTCCACCAAAGGATCACGCTGACCCACACTACGCCAATGGATTCCCTCACGCAAATGTTGCATATTTTCAAGATGTTGCATCCATAAAGTATCTAGCACTTTTAGATATACTTCGCGCTCGATCTTTCGCATCGTCTCCGCACCAAATTCCTCTTCTTTCTTATGATATGCCTCTTCTACTGCCTCTAATGCCAACTTATAGCGGTCCTTTTCTTTTCGCTTTAAACCAATTCCTTTAATTAGATCATCGTCAAAGTCAAATACCGCCTTAAACTCCGTCTCAAAATTCTTATTTACGCGAGCAGAAAACTCAGTTAGCATTTTAACTTCTTCTCGCATCAAACGTTTAATTTCTGGGTAAATCTCTTCACCATCCAAAATTCTTCGACGCATCATATATACAACTTTACGATGCCGGTTAATTACGTTATCGTATTGCACAACATTTTTACGAGAATCAAAGTTGAACCCTTCGATACGTTTTTGCGCAGCTTCCAGAGTCCTAGAAATTGCTTTGGTTTGAATCGGCGTATCCTCGTCTACTCCGAGTCTTGTCATTAACATTTTAACCCTATCACCCTGGAAAATCCGCATCAAATCGTCCTCGCAAGACACAAAGAACTGTGTAGTACCAGGATCACCCTGACGTCCACCACGACCACGTAGCTGATTATCTATTCGTCTAGCATCATGACGCTCCGAGCCAATTACTACTAATCCACCTAGTTCTCTTACACCCTCACCCAATTTGATATCAGTACCACGTCCCGCCATATTGGTAGCTAGAGTAATTGCGCCTTTTTCACCAGCCTTAGCAATAATTGCAGCCTCACGCTCATTGTTTTTAGCATTCAAAATTTCATATTTAATTCCTAAGCCATCAAGATATCGTGCAATTTCTTCGTTGTTCTCAATTGAGCCAGACCCCACTAGTACCGGCTGACCCTTTTCGTGGTATTTTTTAATTTCATTCGCAATCGCCTTTAATTTACCAGCCTTAGTCTTGTAAATCAGGTCATCTTTATCAATACGTTGGATTGGACGATTAGGCGGAATCTGCACTACGTCCAAAGCATAAATCTGCTGAAATTCTTCCGCTTCGGTAAAGGCCGTACCAGTCATACCAGATAATTTCTTATAAAGTCTAAAGAAATTCTGGAATGAAATTGTTGCTAGCGTCATAGATTCTTGTTTAACTACAACACCTTCTTTAGCCTCTATAGCTTGATGTAGGCCCTCGTTATATCGACGCCCCTGCATTAAGCGGCCAGTATGCTCATCTACAATAATCACCTCGCCAGAATTAGTTACTACATAATCCTTATCACGCTTAAAGATAATCTCCGCCCTGATAGCTTGTTCAAGGTGATATACTAAGCGCGTATTCTTAGTGGAATATAAATTATCTACCCCCAAAATCTTTTGCACTTTATCAATACCCGCATCAGTCAATGTTACCGAGCGACGTTTTTCATCGAAAATATAATCTTCCGGCGTTAAACGTGCCGCAACCTTGGCGAACTGGTAGTAAGATTCCGGATTATCTCCAGCTGGCGCCGAAATAATTAGTGGCGTCCTGGCCTCATCGATCAAAATAGAATCTACCTCATCCACGATGGCAAAATTAAGCTCTCTTTGGCGTAAATATTGCACTTCACTGGCCATATTATCACGCAAATAATCAAAGCCAAATTCATTATTAGTACCATAAGTTACGTCAGCCTCGTAAGCTTGTCTTCGTGTACAAGGCTTTAAATGCAAGAATCGTTCATCAACATGATCTTCGTTTTCATATTCAGGATCATAAATATAAGAAGCTTCATTAACAATTACGCCTACTGAAAGCCCCAGAAAATCGTAGATTGGGCCGTTCCAACCAGCATCACGTTGAGCCAAATAATCATTTACTGTTACAACATGAACTCCACGTCCAGTTAAGCCATTCAAATATGCCGGGAGCATTGCTACTAAAGTCTTGCCTTCACCGGTCTTCATTTCCGCCACTGCGCCCTCATGCAATACCATACCACCAATTAATTGCACATCGTACGGTCTCAATCCAGTTACGCGCTTAGCCGCCTCTCTCGCCACCGCAAAAACATCTGGTAATAAATCATTTAAAATTTTAGTATCATCAATTGGCGGACGTTTCTTACCAGTTTTATTTATCCCCTGTTCAGTTCTAGCCGTCTTAAGGGCCTTGTCTATTTTTTTTCTAAAAACTTCCGTCTGAGCCTTCAGCTCCTCGTCGGTCATCTTCTCGTACTTTGGCTCTAACTTATTAATCTCTTGGGCTTTTTTCCATAATCTTTTTAGGACTTTCTTCTGGGCATCACCAAACACACCTTGTAAGAATTTAGTGAGAGCGGTCTTATCTGCCAACTTGTCGGTCGGTTTTTTCTCTTTTTTAGCCATATTATCTCCAATCTACCCCCTATTCTACCACATTATTTCTTCCTAATAAAGAGATTCCGCCAGTTTCTTTTTTGACGATGAGGCTGCACTTCCAACTTATAACGCCTAATCTGCCCCATCAACTTAGCCTCCACTAAATCTACGCCCGCAAAAATGTTCGAGCACTCATCCTTGGCTGCAATTACCTTTCCACCTGGAATTTCCATTGCCGCCGACAAAGCATATTTTTCACCCTTATTTTTGCCAATTTCTGACACCACCACATTACAAACTACATCCTTTTTAGCACCCCTTGGTAAATAGCGGTCTAACTTACCCAATCTTTTTTCTACGTATTTTTTTAGCGCATCGTCAACCTTGTAGCCGTTACCGCTAACATCGATTTTCTCAATCATTTATAGTTCCTCCTTATTATTTAAATACGGTTTTAATACTTCTGGGATTTTTAACTTCCCGTCTAAAGTTGCGTAATTCTCAATCACTGCCACCATAGTGCGCGCTAGTGACACCGCTGTACCATTTAGTGTATGTAACACTTCTACTGAACCATCTTCTCTTCTCACTCTTATATTTAAATTCCGCGCTTGAAAATCTGTACAGTTGCTACAGCTAGTTAGCTCGCGATAGGTTTGATCCACCGGCGACCAGTATTCTATATCATACTTTTTTGCGGCTGGCGCGCCTAAATCACCGGCAGCAATGTTAATCACGCGATATGGAATACCTAGCTCCTGCCAAATTTCTTCTTCAGTTGCAAGTATCATCTCATGCATTTCTTTAGATTTTTCTGGCAAGCAAAACACATACATTTCCAATTTATTAAATTGATGCACTCTAAACAAGCCGCGTGTATGTTTTCCGGCTGAACCAGCTTCTTTACGAAAACACGCCGACAACCCAGCATACTTAAGCGGCAAATCCTTTTCGTCAATAATTTCATTCACATGATAGCCAGTTAAAGCTATTTCCGCCGTAGCAATCAACGCTAGATCTTCACCTTCTATAAAATATTCGTCAGACTGATCGCTAGTACGCGGATTAAAACCAGTACCTTCTAAGACTTTTGAGCTCACTAAATCCGGCACTGTAATAAAATTAAAGCCTTTTTCTAGTACCTTCTTTAGCCCAAATTGAATTAATGCATTTTCAAGAAGCGCTAATTCATTTTTTAAATAATAAAACTTAGTGCCGGCTACTTTAGCACCACGCTCAAAGTCAACCCAATCACGTTTAACTGCATAATCTAAATGATCCACGCCATCTTTTTTCTGGCCACCCCAACTCTTAATTTCTACCGAACATTCTTCACCACCTAGCGGCACATCCTCAAAAATAATATTTGGCACCGACTTTAGCGCGCTTTTATATTCTAGTTCAACTTTATCTAAATCTTCTTCTAGCCCAGCTAGCTCAGCTTTAACTTTTTTTCCCTCTTCGATTGAAGCTGGCTCTGGTTTTCCACCCTTCATCTTAGCGGCAATCTCATTTCTCTGACGCCTTAGTTCCTCTACCCTTGCTAGTTCCTTCTTGCGCTTATCGTCTAACGAAAGTACTTCTTTTACATTAATTTTATAACCTTTTTCTTTGGCTGATTTTTCAACCAGCTCCAAATTATCTCTAATAAACTTCACATCTAACATATTATTTTCATTATAGCACACCCTTATTATTTTGCTAATCTATTTAAGCTCTAAAAATAATTTTTGCCAATCCAGAAGATGCAAATCCTCAGGTCTAGAATTTGGATTTATATTTATTTTTACCAAAGTTTCTTTTATTTTATTCTCACTCGCCATAGCGCTTAAATTATGAATCAATTTTTTTCGTGGAGCAGAAAACCCTTTACGAATTAAATCAAACACCTTTTCATCAACAATCGGCGCATGCGGCTCCATCACAATTACCTCTGAATCAACTTTTGGCGGTGGCGTAAATTCCTTACGTGGCACAATCGGCCCTGCAAACACTTTGGCTCGATTCTTCACAAAAAGCGACAGGCCAGTCTCTTTATCGCTTACTATTCTTTCAGCCACTTCTTTCTGTATCAAAAGCACGATTCTTTTTGGTAAATTAGGCACGGTCAACAATTTCTCGATAATTGGACTAGTAATATAATACGGTATATTTCCCGCAACACTATACTCACCCTCTATCGTATCAAAATCAAATTGCAAAATATCACCATTTATTACTTCTAAATTCTTACCTGGAAAAGATTTTGGCAAATTGATAGCGAGTCTTTCGTCGTATTCTACCGCTATAACCTTACTAAAGCGCCTCAGAAGCGAAGAAGTTAGAGTTCCCAATCCAGGACCAATTTCTAGGCAGACCGAACCGCTATTCATCATAGTTTTTTCGGAAGAAGCATAGGCGCTCCCATTAGCTGCCAAATCAGCAATTTGGTCCAAGATCTGTCGATTCTTCAGCCAGTGCTGACCTAGTGCCTTATTAGTACCAACCATGGGCATACCACCAATTAATTGCTTGGCTCCACCCACCATAACGACCATTCACATAGCCTATCATCCAGCGAATTTGAGTTACCGGGTTAGTTTGCCAGTCCGCACCCGCAGAGGCCATTTTATTCCCCGGCAAGGCCTGCGGAATACCATATGCTCCCGAAGAAGCATTCTCCGCATCAAATCTACAACCACTTTCTCGGTAAATTAAATCCAGCGCCGCCGACATATCCGCTTCGCTTACGCCGGCCTGACGCGCGTAATTAGCACAAGTTTCCCACTCTGGTGGTACAGATTTTTTAGCACCCTTAGCTACAATCCTAGCCACAGGCTGCCTTACCACTTCCTCCTTCACCAATTCGCGTGAGGCTTCTTCATTATTTATATATAAAACATTGTAATAAACCCGCTTCATTCCCACTTCACCCAATTGGCGCACCTCCGAAGTCCCAACTGCCAAATTGTAATCTTTGACAGTTTCTTCCGCAAACGGGATTTCTTCTTCTACCGTTAAAGTTCTACCGCCATTCCTAGAAACCTCATAATAAGTAACCGAGCCGGCCTCCAGAAAATGCGCATTCGGAACTAATTTCATCTCGTCCCCATCATAAAGCGTAATTCCCGCCTCAGATGCAATTGTTTTAAGGTCATAACTAGCCGTCATAAAGTATTTTTCTTTAGTACCATCTTGCACTACCACAGGCCTAGCTCTATAAATATTAATAAAGTAATTATCCGCGTTAATCAAGGTATCTTGCTTAGGCTCAACAATATCTCCTTCATTAATAATTATGTTTGCACGATTTAAAGCTTCGCCCACTGTTTCAGCCTCAGTCTTAACAGTTAGTTTATTCCCCTCATCATAAAAAGTCACGAAATAAGATTCATTGTCAACGGCAGCGGAGCTATCCCCCTCAGCAAAAGTAGACCTAGCGTTGCTAAGCGCATAACAAAAAACCAGCGAAACAATAAACAAGGTTATCAAAACTAGAGCTTGATCGATTCTTCTCGAAAGTCTCATGCTTATAATTATATCACATAAACAAAATTATAAAAACCCACTACTAAGTGGGTTCTTATCAACTAATTTCTAGGTGGTTTTTAGCCAGAATAGCTCTACACTCTCCACCCTTTTCTCCCAATGGTTTAGGCCTCTTTCAACGTTGGATCAGGTCCAAACCTAATTTTATTTTAGCATAGGCTTTACGGCTGTCAACCTTGTTTTTTTAAAATCTTTATGTTTTAATATTTTTATATACTAACAGGGGTAAAAACTCAAAAACCGAACATAAATTACTTGACAAAACAAAAATATATTTTATACATAATAACCTTATTGTGGTTAATTTTTGCCAACTATGATATACTAATCTACATGAATTGGAGGAAATGGTGTGACGAATTTATTTTGGCTGGTAAGGGAATCGTACTAGCTACCAAGGAAAAGCGTTTTTGGTATGGCTTTATCCCAAGTTTTTTATTCTTTGGTATCCTCATGAATCTACTTTCAGGCGGCTTCTCCAAATTTGAACTAATGAGCGCAGTTGGGTTCCCCGCTAATCTAAAAATTATTCTTGACAGTTTTTTGGCGATTTTTGGCTATAACCAACCATTTCTAGATTGGCTCCCCATCTTTTCCATATCTATTCTGCAAGGAATATTAATCGGTCTAATTGTATTGCTCTGGAAAAAGAAAAAGGAACAAAATTCAGCCAATCTAGAACGCGCCGGCATCATTACGGGTTTAATTGCATTAGGCGCTGGCTGCCCCACTTGCGGCACCACTCTATTAACACCACTAATTGGCGCTATTTTTTCCACCGGCAGCTTAGCTATCGCCGGCACCATATCTACTATTATTACTATTCTAGCTATAATTATCGCCATTCTATCTCTCAAACGACTCGGCGAAGAAACCTATGTTACAATTATTAATGAAAAATATCTTGCCCGCAAGAAAAAGGAGAAAAATGAAAAAAGCGCTTAGAGTATTCGGCATTGTTGCAATAGTGGCCCTAATAATCGCAGCAATCACTGCCAGTATGAACGTAAAACCCAGCAATACAGATAAAATATGGGACAAACAAATGACCTTAGGTAACCCAGACGCCAAAAATTACTTTGTAGTTTATTCCGACCTCGTTTGTCCTTATTGTATCGCCTTCGAAAACGCTATCGTAGAACACGAAGAAGAATTCCAAAAATATCTTGAAGAAAATGATATATTATTCGAAGTTAGGCTATCGGATTTTCTCTACGAATACGGCGAATCTAATCCAATTAATTCCCGTTATTCCGCAGTGGCCACCTATTGCGCCAAAAACGAAAATAAATTTTGGGATTATTACAATCTAGCAGTTAAAAGCGTCTGGAATGACTTTTTTAAGGAATCTGGCAAATCGGCTGTGTCAAAAATGTCTAAGTTAGGTACAGAATATTGGATCAATCTAGGCAAAAAAGTAGGGCTCGGAGATAATTTCGAAAACTGCGTTAAAAACAATGAGCCAATCGAAGAAATCGAAAAAAATGCCGAAAAATCCGCCAAAATCGCTCGTGGCATGCCATATTTCAAATTTAATAATTACACTAGCTCTGGCTTTGATTTGTCTTGGGGTTGGGAGTATGTTCTGATGTACTTCCAGGCCGGACTAGACAGTTAAACCGGTATTTTTATAAATTTTCTCATTCTTAATGCTGTCCGGCAAATAATTCTTATCAAGATGAAATCCTGTTTCCCATTTTTGACCCTTACCATAACCCAGGTCTTTCATAAGTTTAGTTGGCGCATTACGTAGCCATACCGGCACCGGTTCACCTCGCGTCTTACGTGCCAAATCAAGTGCCTTATACCAAGCATCAGCCGAATCTCTCGATTTTTTAGACTTGGATAAAGCTATGCAGGTATGTGCCAAAATTAAACCAGATTCTGGCATCCCTACCCTTTCCACCGCCTGAAAGCAGGCCGTAGCTAAGCTTAGCGCTCCATTTCCGGCCAAACCAATATCCTCCGAAGCAAATATTACCATCCTTCTTGCAATAAATTTCGGATCCTCTCCCGCTTCTACCATTCGCGCCAAATAGTAAAGCGCCGCGTCCGTATCCGATCCGCGCATCGATTTAATAAATGCCGAGATAGTATCGTAGTGTTTATCGCCTTTCTTATCGTATCCAGGCATTTTTTTACCAGCAGCCTCAAGCACAATTTTTTCATCAACTTTTTCCGCCAAAGATAAAGCAAGTTCCAAATCTCCCAAAGCCGACCTCGCATCGCCACCCGATAATTCTGCAATTAGTTCCAGTGCTTGTTTAGTAACGCGCTTAGTGGCCTTTTCAGCCTTAACCGCACGCTTCAATACTTTTAAAATTGCGTCTTTTGACAATGCCGAAATCACCACCACTCGCGATCTACTGAGCAACGGCGAAATTACTTCAAACGACGGATTCTCGGTAGTAGCACCTATCAGAGTAATCAGGCCTGATTCTACGTGTGGCAAAAAGGCGTCTTGCTGAGCCTTGTTAAAACGATGAATTTCATCCACAAAAAGAATCGTTCGAGTTTTCAAATTCCAGTTTACTCTTGCTCGCCCCACCACTTCTTCTACATCTTTTTTTCCAGCAGTTACCGCAGATATTTCCACAAAATCAGCCTTAAATTCCTTTGCTAATATACGCGCCAAAGTTGTTTTACCGGTACCTGGTGGCCCCCAAAAAATCAGGTTGACTGGCTCTCCTTTTTTTACAATTTCCGTCAAAATTTTACCTTCACCAATTATTTCTTCTTGACCCAAAACTTCCGACAATTTTTGTGGTCGCATTCTCTCTGCTAGTGGAACTCTGTTCATACTATCATTATAGTATATTTAGAATAATTGGGGTAGCATAAGCAAAAAAACACTTTACATTTTATTTTTTTTGTGCCAAAATTAAGTTAATATTAACTAAAGGAGTTATAAAATGTCAGATTATGAGGCATTACAACTAATTAACAGTTATGGTGGCGGCAGCAGCTACAACAGTAACGTAAGCGCCATGCAAGGAGCAGGAATTTGGGGCATTATTGCTTTAATTCTTGCAATTATTGGCGGCATCCTAGTGTACTTCTTATTCGTTAACGCAAAAACCGAACCAAAAGGCAAGTTCTTAAAATGGCTCAAAGACTTTCTAAACTTCAAGATCATGTGGATTGAAGGCGTCCTCAAAATTCTTTACTACTTCCTAACTATCTATATCGTACTTCTATCATTCTCATTCTTGGCTGCGGGCGGCGCCGGGTTCCTCATGTTCCTAGCCTTCCTCGTACTTGGGCCAGTTATCATTCGTGTTATATATGAAGCCAGCATGATGTTTATCATGATTTGGCGCAACACTAAAGATATTGCCGACAACACCAAGAAGAAGTAATCCCTCTTGCTATCAAACTCTCCTCCATATGAAGGAGAGTTTTTTTATAATAATTCCCCAAAAATTAAAAACTATGATATAATATGTAACACACGGTTCTGTAGCTCAGTTGGTAGAGCAGAGGCCTGAAGAGCCTTGTGTCGCTGGTTCAAGTCCAGCCGGAACCACCATTAAGAAATTGGGTCGGTAGCTCAGCTGGTTAGAGCACGGGCCTTTTAAGCCCGGTGTCGAGGGTTCGAGCCCCTCCCGACTCACCAAGAAGACGAAGAAAATTGAGACGTAGTCTCAATTTTTTATATTGTGAAATTTGCTCTCACCACAAAATAAAAGAAGACCCTTAGGGTCTTATTTTATTTTATAGCTATTCTGTGTTATAATAGAACCATCGGGCGGTTAGCTCAGTTGGCTAGAGCGCGTCTTTGACGTAGACGAGGTCAGAGGTTCGACTCCTCTATCGCCCACCATAAGACAATAAAACAAACCCGAAAGGGTTTATTTTATTGTCTTATATCGAGATGTATATAGAAGGCGAACCGTAGGTTCGATCGTGGTAGGAGATGAGCAAAATCTAAAACAAGTTTTAGATTTTTCGAATCGACGCCCCACGAATAGCTCGCGCTAAAGCGCGAGCTAACTCCTCTATTGCCCACCATTATTCCAGAACACTAAACCAACCCCAATAGGGGATTTTTTGTGTTATAATATTCTTATGAAAACAATCAACACTTCGCCAATCTCTGGAACTCAGGAACTTCTTCCAGAAACTCAGGCAACTTTTGATGAACTAAAAACCAAAATCGTTAATACCTACAAGCAACATGGATATACGAACGTAGATACCCCCATCATAGAACGCACCGAGATTCTTTTAGCCAAAGCTGGCGGAGAGACCGAAAAACAAATTTATAAAGTCATCAAAACCGCCGAATCATCCGAAAGCGCAGATCAGGCCCTTCGTTTTGATCACACCGTGCCACTCGCACGCTACATCGTAGAGCATGAAAACAACCTAACCTTTCCATTCAAAGTCTATCAAATTGGCCCAAATTTTCGTGGCGAACGCGCTCAGAAAGGTCGTTTTCGCGAATTCTTACAATGCGATATTGATGTAATCGGACGAGATACACTTCCACTAGCCTATGACGCAGACGTAATTTCTACGCTTCTCCATACAATAAACAGTTTCAATCTTGGTACTCCAGTTCTAGCCCGCATTAATAACCGTAAAATTCTTTCCGGACTACTTGAGGCATTAAATTTAAATGATTACTCAGCAGATATTTATAGCATTATCGATCACTCCGAAAAAGTTACTCCAGAACAAACCAAATTCGCATTAGAAGAATTAAAAATAGCAGAAGAAAATGTTAAAAAAATTCTTGCATTCATCGAGTTGCACGGCGAGCGTTCCTTTGTAGTTAAAAATCTCAGTAATCTAGAAATTACTAACCAAAAATTTCTTGACGGCGTCAACGAACTAGACCAAGTCTTATACCTGTTAGAATCAGCCGGTCATCACGACCAAATAGAAGCAGACATGAAAATCGTCCGTGGACTAGATTATTACACAGGTACAGTTTTTGAGTTTATTTTACCAGAACACAGAAATATCGGCTCAATTTGCGGGGGTGGACGTTATGATAACCTCACAAAACATTTCTCAGAAAAATCTTTCCCTGGTGTAGGTGGTTCCATCGGATTAACCAGATTATTCTCAGTTTTGACAGAAAAAAATATTCTTCAGACTACTAACAACCTCCTAGATTACGCCATCATTCCAGTTTCCGAACACGAATTCGACGAAGCCATCGACGTCGCCCAAAAACTCCGCAGCAAAAACTATAACGTTTCGGTCGTCTATACCAACAAAAAATTAGGCGACAAAATTACCTACGCCGCCAAAATCGCCCAAAATGGCATAGTAATAGGCGAAACCGAAATAGAAACCAAAAATTTCCAGGCTAAAAATTTTTCCACCGGAGAAGTCACCGAAATTAATCTGGAAGTCAAATCTAATCCAGAAGATTTTTGGGCTGATTAGAATGAGAAATCCCGCCCTGTCTCAACACTTCTTAAAATCTCCCCGCATCGCTTTATTCCTAATCGGCCATTCTAATATTAAAAAACGTAACACCGTTGTAGAAATTGGCGCCGGCTCTGGCGTGATTACGAGCGCACTTTCTTACCGCGCTAAAAAAGTCATAGCGATAGAAAAAGATATAATTGCAGCAGAAAAGTTAAAAAACAACTTGGCAAAAAGAAACATTACTAATGTCGAAGTTATGATCCAGGATTTTTTAGATTACGAATTGCCTAAAGAGCCCTACAAAGTCTTCAGTAATCCACCTTTTCATTTAAGCTCTAAAATTATTCACAAATTAATTGAAGCCCCCAATCCGCCAGAATCATTTTATTTAATTTTACAAAAACAATTCGCACTTAAGCTATTAAACACCGAAAGACACTACACCTCTAAATTAGGCCAACAACTAATTAAGGAGTATCAAACCAAAATTAAATACCCACTTAAGCCAACCGATTTTACTCCACCGCCAGCTGTTCCTACAGTCCTCTTTGAAGCCAAAAAGATTTATTTTTCTTCTAAAAACGCGCCAGATTGCCTAGACCAAAGTTTATAATACTCACCCTTAGATCTTAAAAGTTTCCGATGCGTACCTTGTTCGACTATTTTACCTTCATCCAAAACCACAATCTCGTCTAATCCAGCGACAGTAGATAATCTATGCGCCACCACTATAGCAGTCCTATTCTTCATCAAATTATTTAGCGCCCCCTGAATTAACACTTCCGACTCCGAGTCAAGGGCCGAAGTGGCTTCATCCAATACTAATATTGGTGCATTTTTAAGAATTGCACGCGCAATCGCAATTCTTTGTCGTTGACCGCCAGACAATTTTACTCCCCTCTCCCCTACCAAAGTGTCATACCCTTCTGGCAATTTGGTGATAAAATCGTCTGCATTAGCCAATTTAGCAGCTTTTATTACTTCTTTTTTATCCGCATCTGGCTTACCGTAAGCAATATTTTCATAGATTGATCTATGGAATAAAGAAGATTCTTGCGGCACATAAGCGATGTTCTTTCTTAAAGACTCCTGAGTCACATCGCGAATATCCTTTCCATCAATGTAAATAGCGCCAGAAGAGACGTCGTCAAACCTTAATAATAATTTAGTTAGCGTAGTCTTACCGGAACCAGAAATACCAACCAGTCCAACGCTTTTACCGGCATCTATTTTTAGAGTAAAATCTTCAAATAATTTTTCTTTTTGATCATGATGACTAAAACTAATATGTTCAAAATCGACCTCCGCATTCTTTATCGTTAATTTTTCATCCGTTTCGTCATCAATAATACACGGAGCATCGAGTATTTCTACCATCTCCTTTGAGTCACCAAAAGCTCTATTGATACTATGTAAAATGTGATTAATTGTCCAAATATTAGATAAGAGCGAATTGGAAAGCGAATATAAAAAGACAATGTCCGCAATCGAAAGCCCAAACCAATCATGACTTAAAATAATCAATATGATTAATACTACAAAGGTAATCGAATTAATCACATTCATCGATAAATTACGCCAAAAAGAAACTTTCGCCACGGCTAAAGTTGCATCATGGGTCCGCCTGGTAGCAATACTAAACCTTGCTGCTTCAAATTTTTCTCGCGCATACGATTTTACAGATAATTCGTTAGTGATCGAATCTGCCAATTGCCCAGTTTGTTTATTCTCTGCATTAGCCAATTTTGCATCATAATGAGTAGTTTTATAATAAGTAACAATCGCTACTGCTAGATAAACCACAACATATACAAGCAATATTAAAGCAAACGGAAAACACACAAAAGCCGTTGTCTCAATAGAAAAAATAATAGCCAAAAACAAAGGATAAATGTTCCATACAAATCCAGATTTAAATCTAATAAATGCATTTGGTAATTTATTTGCCGCCGACGTCAGCGAACCAGAAAATTTGCTATTGTGAAAAGTCATAGACTGATTAATTACTGCATCAAATGCCATTTTACTTAAAAATTCACCGCATTTTGCATCTAAAGACCAATCTAACCAATCCAATAATCTCACAATGCATAAATTATTGACTACCGCTGGAAGTATCGTTAAAAGTAAGATTCCAGTATAGTTAGCTAAATCAAAATCGCCGTTAGACAGTTTGCCAACAATATTGGATGTACCCCATGGTACTGCTACATTAGAAATAAAAACCCATACTGGAATTAATACAAATAGCAAAAAAGTTCTAAGCTTATACTGCATTAAAGCCTTCCAAAAATAGTATAGCGTTCTCTTGACGTAAATAACTTTTTTCTCTTTCTTCATGCTATAATTATATCATGAGTAAATTAGAAGACATCGTTAGCCTCTGTAAACGACGCGGGTTCATTTTCCCTGGTAGCGACATTTATGGTGGCATGGCTGGCACCTGGGATTTCGGACCGCTTGGAGTCATCCTAAAAAGAAATATTATGGATCAGTGGTGGAAATTTTTCGTCGAGAATCATGACAATGTTTACGGTATCGACGCGGCCATTTTAATGAATCCTCGTACTTGGATTGCATCTGGACACACCGCCACTTTTTCTGACCCACTAATAGAATGTAAAGAGTGCAAATCACGTTTTAGGGCCGACAAAATCGCTGATGGAATCAATGAATCAGTTACTACCGAAGAATTTTTAGCCACACACACTAAGTGCCCTGTCTGTGGCAAAGAAAATTGGGGGCCGATTCGTAAATTCAACATGATGTTTTCCACCCACGTTGGTGCAGTTTTGCCAGACGACGATAAAGATCTTACTGAAAAATCCACAGCCTACCTCCGTCCAGAAACCGCCCAAGGCATTTTTACCAACTATAAAAACGTAGTTGACACATTCTATCCCAATCTCCCCTTTGGGTTAGCTCAGCAAGGCAAAGCCTTTCGTAACGAAATCAGTCCTCGTGATTTTATCTTAAGAGACCGTGAATGCTCGCAGATGGAAATAGAATTTTTTGTTCACCCAGACACATGGGAAGAGAATTTTGAACAAATCCGTAAAGCTAACCATGATTTTCTTGAAAACGTCATGAATTTACCTAAAGACAAAGTTCACGAGCTAGAAGTTCCCGCTAAGGATCGTGCCCACTATTCAAAACGTACTATCGATTACATGTTCGATTATCCAAACGGCCAAGAAGAACTTATGGGGCTAGCTTATCGTACAGATTTCGACTTAAAAAACATCGAACGTGAATCTGGCAAATCCATGGAATATCGCGACAAAAACACTGGCGAAAGTTTTGTACCGCACGTAATAGAGCCTTCGATTGGCGTAGAACGCCTATTCCTCGCCGTCCTCTCTGCCGCCTATACGGAAGACGAAATAGACGGCAACAAGCGCATCGTTTTAAAATTACCAGAAAATTTAGCACCATATAAATATTGCGTCTCACCATTACTTAAAAACAAGCCCGAACTCGTCGAAAAAGCCCAAAAAGTCTATCAAATTTTACGTAAGAAATATAACAATGTCACTTGGGATGATTCTGGCAACATTGGCAAACGCTATCGTAAGCAAGACGAAATCGGCACGCCTAAATGCATTGTAATAGATTTTGACACTTTAGAAAACGATACTGTTACGGTGCGCGATCGTGACACAACTGATCAAGTCCGCATAAATATTTCGGACCTATAAAAATAGCGCTACAGCAAACGTAGCGCTATTTTAGTTAATTTATTTGGTCGCGTCCTTTAGAGCCTTCTTAGCTTCATCAATCGTTTCTGCAATGGCATTCTTAGCCTCACTAGCCGCCGTCTCTAAACCTTTTTTGACTTTAAGTTCTGGATGCGTTTCTAGATATCGCTCTATAGATGCCGCGATTACTTTCTTAGCTGAGTCCAAGCCTTCAAAGGCTTTAACTTCCGTACTGCCGGCTTTTTTGAGATCTTTATAGTGATTAAAGTGATATTCAATCTGTTTTAAAGTTTGTTCAGGTAAATCTTCTAGCTTATTGTAGGCATCACCATTGTTACGATCGTCAGCTGGGACACAAATAATTTTGTCGTCCACCTCACCACTGTCCACAAATTTCATTACACCCAAAATTTTAGCTTTCATCCAAATCCCAGTAGTCAAAGGTTGATCGGTAATCATCAGTACATCAAGCTCGTCACCGTCCTCATCTAATGTTTGTGGAATAAAACCATAATTGCATGGCTTTACAAATGCCATTGGCTCTACACGATCCAACATAAAGCAAGCATGCTCGCGGTCCCATTCAATTTTATGATTTGATCCAGTAGGGATCTCAATAACTACGTTTAATTCTCCATTTTTATAGTCGCCAGGAGTTAGGACTTTATTAAAGTCTGCCATTTTTATCCTTTCTTTTCTAAAATTATATCATATTCTAACGGCATTTTTAACCACTCTTAGAAGTTTGTCTCTTACGCTAACGTCAATTTTAACCCTACTAGCTATCTTTAAGGCGGAAGTAGACATTAACCTTAACATTTTAATTTCATCTGCTCCGTATTCACCATCAATAGTTTTAGAAAAAGCTGATTCCATTATATCCCATTCGTAATTTAGCTCCGGCTTCAACCTCTCTCCATCCGTATCCCGATACAGATTAATCTCTTCCCCTAACGCCTTAGCCACCCTTAATAAAACCCATGCCTCCACAATCACCTCATCATAACCATCATTTAGTCCCGCCAAAGATTGGTCTACAATCTGGAAATAGTCTGGATTATCCGATCCTTCCGCATTTTTATTAATTAATTTAAGAATATTCCCCGCCAGCTCAAGTTTGGCAAGATCCTTTATAATTTTATCGTAATGCTTAATCATTTTAGCACTAGTAATAATACCAAATTCACTCCGACCGCTATGAATATAATAATCCGTTAAAGAAAAAACTTCTATGCCACCTGCCAACTTTGATTTCTCTTTTCTTGCCGCTTTTGCGATCGCAGTTAATTTGCCCTGAGGGGTAATTATATTTAAAATCCGGTCCGCCTCACCATAGTTGGTTCTCCTAAGTACATATCCCAAAGTTCGAAAATCTTTAGATTGCGTATTTATCAACATATTTTTTTATCTCCATTGGAGTCATCATGTCTTTATTTAATATACCCACTACCCCATAAGACGACAAATCCGCCTTCGAGTAATCGAGCGACGATACAATCACAATAGGCATGTTTGCCGTATCAGAATAAGACATTAGTTCGTTAATAAAAGTAAAACCATCTGGTCCATCTAACAAAATATCCAAAAAAATTAAATCGGGAATTTTTCCATCAGAAATTTCTTCCATTGCTAAAATCGCATTACTAAAAATCTTCACATCGTCTTTTTGGCAGGCTTTTTTTATACATTCAGCCATCATTTTGTCGTCATCAATAATAAAAATCATACGAACAAACTCGCCTGCTTAGAAATGGGTAGTTCTACAATAAAGCTTGTACCATCACGATGTCTAACTGCACCCACTTTTGCATTCATATATTTAGAAAACTTAGATGCAATATATAATCCCAATCCCGAAGAGCCTGGCCTCATAGCAATCGAAACCGGTTTTTCCACCCATCCTCTTTTTAGCTCACGCCAAATATCTACTGGCAGAGTCGGACCATAATCTCTTACTACTACTTTAACATACCCCTTATTATCTTTTATTAATAGTTTAGCCTGAGTTTCTTTATCGGAATAATGTAATGCATTTAGCAAAAAATTATAAATTACACTATATAGCAAATCATGATTAGCCGTCACTAATTTAGAGTGATTTGAATACTTTTTATAAAGAGTTTTTTCATTGTACGAAAAAAGCTGACCCAGTTCATGCGACACCTCATCACATACTGCTCTGATAGACACCGGCTCCATTTCAAAGAGCCCATCTTCTAATCTTCTAACCTTGCTGAGATCATTAACTTGTTTTATTGCACGCTCAGACACCGCAATCATCTCGGTGCGTATATTTTCATTTTCTTGATTTAAACCATCAAAAGAAAAAGCCAACTGCCGAATCAATGCAAGCGGGGCTTTAAGCTCATGCGCCGCTACCAAAATACCATCTACCTCACTCTCCATGCCCCCATTATACCACTAAAAAACTACGCGTTAAATGTAATTGTTTGAAGTAGCGTATCAAAATCGCCCTGGAACAATGTAGAATCAGTCCTAAATACTGCGGTCTTATCGCGAATCTTAAATATTACAATAATTCCATTTAAATCCGTACCCGGAATCGTACCAGTGTAACGATTAGCTGTAAAATCATTAATCGTTACGGCCTGCATGGTTAAGTTAGAGTCCTTGCGATCCATCACTTTTTGGTATTCCTGAGCTACCGCATCAAAATCTTTATCTCTGATAGTTAGTCTAAGAGCATTAACTGTGTTTTTTGCTACTGGCTCAACCTCGTTTGGGTTAAAATAAGCCTCAAAGTCGCCACCATTAGAAGCATCCGCCGCAATATAGACACTCCAAGTTTTTGGATAATTAAAGCCAAGTGCTCCATAGTCAGCCGGACCAGCAAAAGGTTTATAAGGATTTTTTTCACGTGCCTGGAATTCTGCCTCAAGTTTTTTGGCTTGCTCGTCCTTGGCTGCTGCTACTGCCACTGCAATCTGACCATCAACATCCGAACTTGCATCGTTATATTGTACTAGCATCCAAATAAACAAACCCAAAAATGTTACTGTCATTAATGACAAAATTACAATTACAATTGTTTTAATTAAGTCGATATTGTTTTTACTTTTTGGGACCACTTGAACTTGTTGCACCATCGGTCTTGGACCGATTGCTGGCTGATTAACTTGTGGTTGAGCAGATGGTATCTGATAATTATCCATAATCACATTATATCATATTTATTTACTAAAGTCTTCCGACAATATTTCTATTTCATTTTTCAGCTCATTCAAATCATTTTCTACATTTTTTGCCAATTTAATAGCTTCTTTATATCTAGAAACTGCATCTTCCAATTTAAACTCATCTGAATAAAACCATTCTACTTTTTTGTCTAATTCCGCAATTTTTTGATTAAGATTTAACTTTTCACTCATTTTTTAGACCTTTCTGTCATATTTTGTATTAAAGCCTCAAGCTCGTGGTTAAATGTTGTAATTTTTACAACATTACCAGGTGACACCTTACCGCTTAAAATTGCATAGCCCTGTTTCAGGACTTTTTCTGGGTTCATTGCCTCCAATATCTTAACTATATGCTCATTATTCTTTTGGCATTCCAAGAACTTTTCCCAAATAAGTTCTCTACATTTTTTAATCTTATCTCGCCCATTTTGCAACATAGGATTGATATATTTAAGTACCAATCCTTGCGAAATTTTATCCACCTTCTCCCTGTTCGCATTTTTTGTTCTTTCCAGTTCTTGCAGAGTAGCCTGTTTAATTCTGTTAATTGCTCTTTTTAATTTTTGCTTTTCCTCTGCCCTGTCCTTAGTCAACATTTCTGCCGCATTTGACGGAGTAGAAGCTCGCACGTCCGCAGCTAGATCGGCCAAAGACTCATCAACTTCATGTCCAATTCCAGTAATTACCGGAATTTTACTCGCAGCAATTGCTCGCACTAATTTTTCATCATTAAATGCTGCCAAATCATCCGCACTGCCACCACCCCTCAAAATAGCGATTACCTCCACTTCGCTCTTTTCATTGAAGTAATTAAGCGCTCGAATTATTTGATCCGGAGCATCCATACCCTGCACCTGAGTATGCGCAACTTGTATTTTAAGTCCACCCCATCTAGCATTCATAATCTTGATAAAATCCGCATACCCAGCCGCCTGAGTGCTAGATATTACGCCAATTTTAGACAAATCCGTCGAAATTTGTCGTTTTTTGTCTATAGCAAATAACCCTTCAGCAGCTAATTTTTTCTTCAATAATTCATAAGCTTTTTTTAGACTGCCTTCGCCTACTGGCTGCACCGCCTGAACTGTAAACGAAAATTTACCCCATTTGGTAATTTTTGGTATACCTCTTACCGCAATCTTCATTCCATCTTCTAGCGGCACTCTCAAACTCCAAAGCGACATAAAACACCCTACGCTAGACTCATCATCTTTCAGGTCAAAAAACACCCATTTCCCTTGATTAACTTTAAAACTTGCCACCTCACCTACAATCACCGCCGAAGAATAAGCATATTCTAAAGTTTGATTAACTACACTAATAAATTCCGTAGGAGTAAAACTTATTGATGACTGCGCCTTATCTTCCATCATTTTTCCTTATTGCTTTATAATACGGATAAGAACCTGAAACGATCGTAAATACCAAAGTGATTACCCTCGTCATAACGGTTATAATTGTTGCCGTCGGAAAATCCACCCCCAACGCAATCATTACGCCAGCCATGCCCAACTCATATAAACCATAAGGAACAATGCCGTCAAATACTGACCCAATTGCTTCCCCTATCATAATGTACGGTAGCAACTCCGGCCTTCCCAACGAGATAGCCACTATCCAATATGTACCAATTTCACAAAAACTATAGATCAATCCCCATAAGGCTGGTTTTTTTAAATAATTTTTATCATCTTTTGCAATTTTTACGCTTACATGGATATCACCAAAATAGTTGCTAATTTTATCATATCGCATCATTTGTTTTTTATGGCCAAAAGTAATACTTCTTACTATAAAATTTAAAGCTTTTGAAATGGTCCTCGCAAAAAAATCTATCCTCTTTTTACTACTCGCAATAAATATTGCAAGACCTAACACCACAAAAACACCAAAATTCATCAAAAGAGAAACCGGAATAATCCAATTAGCTTCCGGAGGAATTAAATTTAACACCAAAAGTACTATTATTGCAATTAAAGCCTGCAAATAATTAATAACCGTGGTAACTGCATATCTAAACAAATACAAAAAACTCGCCTGTCCAGCCGAGACATTGAAAGGAGCTAGCCTATATGTTAAAAATGCCAATCCTCCGATTCCCCCCGCCGGTACCGCATGATTTACAAAGTTTAGCTCTGTAGAAATTAGAAGCACATCATTATTAGTAAAATGTTTTACGCCGTGACGATTCCTAATATAAGAAAAAAATATCTGTCCACATGCAAAATACATAAAAAGTTGTTCCGGAATTAGTAGTAGCAAGACAAAAACATTGGCCTCATCCAAACGGTTGAACGTATCCAAAATATCAGGCCAATTTTGATAGACTACATAGCCCACCAAAATAGCAGTTAAAATTATTAAAATCGTTCGAAAAGAAAAACTTAATCGTTTTTTCTTGGCCATGCAGATATTATAGCATAAAAAATAACCCCTAAAGGGGTTATTTTTAGCGTACCTCTACCCTTACTCTTGGTAATGACTTACCAGAAAAATGAGTTTTCTTGGTTTTAACAAAAGTTACCACGCCGTCTTTGGCTGCATGAATCGTAAAATTACGAGACATATATGTACCTGGACCCGCAATTTTAGTGGCGCCAGTTTGACGAACCAAAACTTCGCCATTTTTTACTTTTTGACCACCAAAACGCTTCACGCCGAGGCGCTGGCCAGCATTGTTATGGACATTCTTGGCGGTACCGCCAGCTTTTACATGTGACATTTACTTTTTCCTTAAAATTAATATATCTCTCGCCACGACCTGATCTTCTCGATGGTAAAGAAGCCCCTCGCGCGATTTATTATTAACATTATACCCCAAATCGGAAATTTGGTCAAGTAAATCTAATCTTTCGTATTCACCATCTTCGCGCAGCCAAGCCGGAATGGCAATTGTTACGGGCATATTCTTCTTAATCTGCGTGCTTAAATTCTTCAAAAATCCCAAAATTATATTGCCGCACTCTTGCTTTTGCTCTTTTAGCTCCACTTCTGATGGAATTTTGGAAAACGGCTTGCCAAGATAACCCTCACACGCCACCGCATCAATCGATTGGCTCCATTTAAAAGAAGTGGCATCACCAATAGAAATCTGAAAATTATCCACCTTCGGGCCGCGTCCGGCCGGCCCGTCGACCGAAGGTCGTCCGCGTCCCAAGGGGCGGTCGCCACGGGCGGCCGGCGCTCGTCCTCGCCTTGCCAGGCTCCGGATTCCCTCAGTTTGAATAATTTCAGATTTCATGAGCCATTCCAAATTCCTCTTTGAATATTCGATCATCCGCTCATTAATATCGGTACCGTATGCGCAGTATCCCATCAACAAAGCTTCCTGCAGAACTACGCCAGTCCCACAAAAAGGATCCAAAATCCTAGAGCCCTCAGGCAATATACCGCATAGATTAATCAAAATCTGCGCTAACTTTGGCGGTAACATTCCAACTTTAGCATCGCGTGCCGGACGGGCCTGATCTCGCCGCGCATAGGCATCAATATTCTGTACACCAATTACGCGAAACCATGCGTCGTCAACCTTAATAAGTTCAACTTTTCGTCCATTTTTTCCAGATAATCCATTATGTAAAGAAGTAGCTGTGGATAGAACCGCTTCTTTGTTTTCTACTACGCGTACACTTCGGCCGTGTCGCACCAAAATCTTTTTTAGTTTTAGTGCTTCCATCGTAGCAGTCTTTCGCGAAGCTCGCCCAGAATAATCCGAAACCCCAAGCGTAATTTTTCCCTCCGGCAAACTCTGCAAGTATTCTAAAGGTTTTTGCTTCAGCTCCACCGCTAATTTTTGTGTGCCGCCCAATCTATCAATATCAGTACAAAACCCCGACAATTCCAACTCTGCTATCGAAATCTCTGGCTGTCTGCCTAAAACTGCTAAATATCTCATTTAATAATCAAAAATTTATTTTTTCCTTTTTTAACCATCACGGTCTGAGTTAATCCTAAATCACCCGTAACTTTTTCGCCATTAACCGTAATTGCGCCCTGTGCCAAATATTCTCGTGCTTTTTTCTTTGATTCCGCCAAACCATTATTTACCAACGCATCTATCAACATCACACCTTTTTTCTCTACTGGTAAATATTTAGCGAACTCAAGAATCTCATCTTCACTGAAGTCCGCAAAATTAGTTTCACGATTAAATAACATTGCCGTTAAATTCTCAATCGCCTCTGCATTATCACGTCCGTGCACAACTTCCGTAGCTCCACGCGCCAACGCCCGTTGCGCGATGCGCTTCTCTGGAGCCTCTGAATGCCTCTTTAAAATATCTTCGATCGCTTCTTTATCGTAAAGCGTATAAATCTTAATTAAATATTCTACGGATTCGTCAGGTTGATTCAGCCAAAATTGATAGAAGTCAAAGATGGAAGTATAGTTTCCACCACCATTATCAGAGCCGGCCAACCAAATTGCATTTCCTTCACTTTTACCAAACTTGCGCCCCGTAATTGGATCAATAATCAGTGGTGTAGACCAAACATCGGCTTTTCCATCCTCCAACCGTTTAATCAAATGGATCCCAGAAGTACAGTTACCATATTGATCCGCACCACAAAGTTGCAAATCCACGCCATGTTCACGATAAAGATGCAAAAAATCATATCCTTGAATTAAAGTATAGGAAAATTCTGCATAGGAAATTCCGCCACCACCTTCGCCGATCCGGTTTTGCACAAACTGCCGATCCAAAAGCTGCGTCATAGAAAAAACTTTGCCAACTTCACGCAAAAACTCTAGATAATTTATATTTTTAAACCAATCGTAATTATCCACCATCGTCACGTCTTTAGAGTTTATCACCCGTTCAATTTGTGACTTAATACAATTCTTATTGTGTTCTACTTCCTCTAAAGTTTTAAGATCGCGCTCGCTATTTTCTTTAGGATCACCAATCTGCCCAGTTGCGCCACCAACTAATAAATATGGTTGATACCCATGGCGCACAAAACAAGCGCACATCATCATCGCCGCCAAGTTCCCGATCGTCAAAGAATCCGCCGACGGATCCGCACCCCAATAAAATTTTTTATTCTTACGGTTGTCCAAATCGGCCGGGTTTTCTATGGTGGTTTCGGCCATAAAACCACGATAAATCAATTCTTCTGATAACTTCATAAAATGATTATATCATACGCTATATCTGGTGTGCCATATTTAGTACACTACATCTAGTGTTAACCATCCATGTACTATATTTAGCATACCACATCTAGCGTTGCGCCCTCACGTGCCTTATTAGCCCACTTATCCGCCAACTCGTTAAATTCGGTCCCAACATGTCCTCGTACCCACTTTAACGTTACCGGATACCGATGGTACAACTCGTACAACTCCTTCACAATCTCAAGATTCATAATTTCACCCTTTGACTTACGCCAACCCCGCGCCTTCCAACCATCCGCCCATTTAGTGAGCACATTAATCCAAAACTCTGAGTCGCTATAAATTTCACAGCCTTCTTCCCCAGCGTATTTAATAGCCGCGATCATTGCCTGGCCTTCCATTCTAATGTTAGTAGAATCCTTTTCCCGTCCCAAAACTACTGGCTTAGCTACACCATCAATCACTTCAATTACTGCAAACCCACCCGGACCAGGATTTGGGCTTGCACTACCATCAGTCCATAAAATTTTCATAAATTAATTTTATCAACTCATATCTATTTCTGCAAATCTAAAAGGCTAGATTTTTTTAAATTTTACTCGTAAACCGGTAAATCATCTGGAAACGGATCGAAATCCGAATCATCAAAATCATCAGCATCAAATTCCGCATTAAAATCGGTAAATCCATCCCCATCCTCATCATGATAACCATTAGAGCCATATGGATTATACCCCAGCTCCAACAAAAACCTTGACGGCATATTATAACTTCTACTACCAAACGCGTATCTAGAGGCCGCATAGGTCAAAAATAGTTTTTTCATCGCTCGCGTCATACCAACATAAGCCAACCGCCTTTCTTCCTCTAGAGAAGATTCGTCCTCTGCCCTGCCGCTCGGAAACAACCCATCTTCCATCCCCACCAAAAATACAACCGGAAATTCCAGCCCCTTTGCTGCATGCATCGTCATTAACGTCACCGAATTTTTACTAGTAGTCTCATCCGCCGAAGACATTAACGCTGCATCCGCCAAAAAATCTTCAAGATTTTCATAATTTTCCGCATTACCCACCAATACCTCTAAGTTACGCATTCTCTCTTCTGCACTTGGTGTACCGTCATTTGTTAAAGTTTTAAAATCAAAATATTCAATCGTCATCCTTACAGTCTCGGATGGATTAGCGGCTACATCTACTTTTTTTAAATAATTAATCAGTCTCAAAAATCCATTTCTAGCTTTTCCAGCTGACAATACATCTTCAATATCCGCATCAAGTAAAGGAGTCCTTGAATCAAGCACATTAATGGCTGCAATAACCTTCCTCAACGAAGCTTCACCTACGCCGCTCAAGATATTTTGCACCACCCTTGTCAAGCTTACCTGATCACGCTGATTTATTGCCAATTTTAAAATCGCTAGCACGTCTTTTACTTCTTTACGATCATAAAATCTAACCCCGCCCACAATTTTGTATGGAATTTGATAACTCATAAATGCTTTTTCAAAACTGTAAGACTGCGCATTAGTACGATAAAGAACCGCAAAATCTGAATAATCCTCATAGTTGCGTTTTAAAAGCATAATCTGACGTGCTACAAAATTGGCCTCATCGTCCTCATCTCGCAATGATTCAATATCGATTGGTTCACCCTTGCCTGCCTCCGTAAATAATTTTTTATCAGTTCTAATTTTGTTATGATCGATAATTTTTTGCGAAGCTTCCAAAATATTGCCAGTGGAACGATAGTTCTGCTCTAGTTTAATTACCTTTGCCCCAGGAAAATCTTTTTCAAAATTTAAAATATTTGTAAAATCTGCACCTCGCCAAGAATAAATCGACTGCCAATCATCACCCACTACACATATATTCTTTTTATCGTTCACTAAAAGTTTAACGATGTTGTATTGCACACTATTGGTATCTTGATATTCATCAATTAAAATATGTTCAAATCTTTTTTGCCATTTTTTTCGTACTTCTACATTGTTCCTTAAAAGTTCCAATTCTTTTAATAACAAATCGTCAAAGTCTAGAGCTTGCGCCTTTGCTTTTTCTAGTTCATATTTTTCAAAAATTTTGGCAATTTGCTTCTGGTTTGGATAAAATGCACTTGCGGCGTATTCTTCTGGGCCATTACCCTGATTTTTTTCGCTAGAAATAATGGAATGCACCGATTTAGGCTTTAAATTCTTATTGTCCGTTAGGCGCAAATCTTTCATCACGCGTCGAATTAAAGAGATTTGGTCATCCGCGTCGTAAATTGTAAAATTTCTATCTAATCCCGCCGCATCCGCTTCTTCCTTCAGCACCCTAACCGCAATTCCGTGAAAAGTCCCCATAAACGGCATAAAAGAACGTGGGGGAGTAGAATCCTGGGGGCTTATATCCCACTCGGGGGCGCGTCCGGCCGGCCCGTCGACCGAAGGTCGTCCGCGTCCCAAGGGGCGGTCGCCACGGGCGGCCGGCGCTAATTCTCGCCTTACCAGGTTCCGAACCCCCCTTCGTTGGGATATAAGCCCCCACAATCTCTCCCTCATCTCGTTTGCGGCCTTATTGGTAAACGTTACCGCAAGGATATGTGACGGCTGTACGCCATGTGCAATTAAATTAGCTATCCGATGGGTTAAAGTTTTTGTCTTACCACTGCCTGCTCCCGCCAAAATCAGAAGTGGCCCCTCTAAAGTACTCACCGCTTCTTTTTGTCTGTCATTTAGCCCATCAAACAACGATTCCATCTAATTAGTATATCAAATACCAGTCAATGGTACAATGTCGGCACCTAAATGTCTAAGCCTAGCTGCAAAATCTTGATAACCACGATTAATCGGATAGATATTACGTAAAATTGATTTTCCAGGCGCAGCCAACATCGCAATTAATATTACTACGGCTGGCCTTAAAGCCTGTGGCGCTACCAATTCTGCTGGACGCCAATTAGTTGGTCCTTCAATATATACTCTATGAGCATCCAATAGCTCAACCTTAGCGTTTAGATTAGAAAGTTCCGTAGTATAAACCGCACGATTCTCAAATACCCAGTCATGAATCAAGGTTCTGCCTTCTGCCACCGCCGCAATTACCGAGAAGAATGGTAAGTTATCAATATTAAGTCCTGGAAACGGCATCGGATGAATTTTATCAACTGGCGCTATCAGTTTTGATTTTTTAATCTTTAAGTCAATTAATCTTGTTTTGCCATTCATCGAAAAATACTCTTCGGATTTTTCAAATTTTGCATTCATATTTTTGAGCACCTCTAATTCTAATTCCAAAAACTCTATTGGCGCCCTAAGCAAAGTTATCTCAGAATGCGTAACTAGTGCAGCAGCAATAAAGCTCATCGCCTCAATTGGATCTTCCGATAAGTAATAATCCACATCTTCATTAAATGATGCCCGTCCGTAAATTGTTAATCTAGTAGACCCAATTCCAGTAATTTTTACACCTAATTTCTCCAAAAAGAAACAAACATCCTGTACCATATAATTTGGCGATGCCCCCACGATTGTTGTTTTGCCAGGAGTCATCGCAGCCGCCATTAAGACATTTTCAGTTACCGTATCTCCACGTTCCGTAAGAATAATATATCTTTCCTTTTTGTCGTGTAATATCTTTTGGTCAACTTCAACCTCATAAAATCCACTATTAGAAGCCGCGTCAACTTTAAGCCCAAAACTCTCCAATGCTTTAAGATGCGGTTCTACCGTTCTTGTACCAAGCGAACAGCCCCCTGCATATGGGATTCTAAATTTGTTATATCTATGCAGAAGCGGCCCCAAGAACATAATGATAGAGCGAGTTCTGCGCGCTGCCTCTATGTCCATTTCATCTAATTTTAATTCACGTGGTGATATAATTTCTAGATCTCTATGGCGATTTTGCCAATGACATTTTACACCGATAGATTCCAAAACTTCGATGATTCTAAAGACCTCTTCTATTCTAGCCACGCGGTGCAATACAGTTTTACCCGTGTTAAGGAGTGCCGCACAAAGCAAACCAACGGCAGCATTCTTAGAAGTATTGACGGTTATTTCACCAGACAGTTCCTTACCCCCAACAATACGAAAACTCTGCGAAGCAGAGTCATTTATAGAGAGAATTTGGTTGCCGAGTGCCTCCGAAAGTTTTTTGACCATCTCCAGAGAAATATTCTGGCTACCTTTTTCTATGCGGTGAATCGCAGATTGTGAAGTTCCTACAGCCTTAGCAAGATCTTCCTGCGTCCAACTTTTTTCGAGCCTCATGTGCTCTACTGTTTCACCAATAAGTTGTTGGTAAGTACTCATTTTTTTCATGAATAAATTATATCACGGTATGAATATTTTGTAAATATGCTATAATACCAATATGAGAACAATTAGAGACCTAGATATTAAAGACAAAAAAGTGTTAGTCAGAGTAGACTATAATGTCCCAATCAAGAGCAATAAAGTTGAAAACGATTTAAGAATTCAGGCAAGCCTACCTACAATCAAATATCTATTAGACCAAGGCGCCAAACAGATATTTTTAATTTCCCATCTTGGTCGCCCGGAAGGAAAACCAAACCCAAAACTCTCCCTTAAACCAGTCCTAGATTCTCTAAAAAAACTTTTACCAGAGTTAAAAAACCACATAGAATTCGCCCCGTTGCCGAATTCTAATCAAGGCAACATTAAATCGAACGCCAAAATCATTCTACTCGAAAACCTACGTTTTGACCCAAGCGAAGAAAACAATTCTACAGATTTCGCCCGGAGTATCGCCAACTACACCGAAGCTAATTTATTTATTCAAGATGGCTTTGCAGTTTTACACCGTGCCCATGCTTCAACCGAAGCTATCACTAAACTCATGCCATCTGGTATTGGCTTCCTAGTTGAAAAAGAAGTCGAAAACCTCACTAAGGTTTCTAAAAATCCAGCGCATCCAGCACTATTAATAATTGGTGGCGCTAAAGTCGAAGACAAAGCCCCACTTATCGAAAAATTTACCAAAAAATTCGATCAAATCGCCGTAGGCGGAAAAATAGCCGCAGACGGCTATCAAAATAAAAATCCAAAAATCTATACCGCTAGCGACTTCGACGAAGACAATACTGGTGCAAAATTAGACATCGGGCCAGTTTCTACTGGCGAAATAACAAACAAAATTGTTGATGCTAAAACCATTATCTGGAACGGTTTGCTCGGCTACGCCGAAGATCCAGCCTACGCCACATCCTCTACGATTGTAGCTGAATTAATTGGCGAAAAAGAAGACGCCACCACAGTAATTTGCGGTGGCGACACTACAGCGTTTGTCGAAGCCATTTCAACAAAACACCCAAATCTTCATTATTCACTCATCTCCACTGGCGGCGGAGCTAGTCTAGAATTTTTACTTAGTGGTAAACTACCCGGCCTTGAAGCGATTAAACGTGCCTCACTTTAATCGTGTCGGTCCCCGCCTTATCTTTATCCCCAGACACAATCACCACAAACAAGTCCTTTTCGCCGCGGGAACTTTTTAGTCGCCTAGCCTTCTTAAGTTCTTTCGCTAATTCATACCCATAATTTTCCGAATAAGGTCTACAAAATGCCGAATTACCATATATTAAAGCCAGCTGATTGGCCACCCTTTGATTAGAGGCGGCCGTAATGATTGGAAGGTTTGGACGCTGCGCGGCCATCATCGTAGCTGTCACGCCAGACGCAGTCTGACAAACGATCATATCCGCTTCAATTTGCTCTGCCAATCTAGCTGTAGCATAAGAAATTGCATCATAAACTTCAGATCTATCACCAGTTGGCTGCTTGGAGATTGCCGCAATCTTAGAATGATTCTGAGCATACACGATCACTTTGCGCATTTCTTCTACTGTCTCTACCGGATATTTACCCATTGCAGTTTCGTCCGACAACATCACAGTATCTGCACCCTGGATTACCGCAGTTGCCACATCCGACACTTCCGCCCTGGTTGGCTCAGGATTCTCTACCATAGAGCTAAGCATTTGCGTAGCCACAATGCATAACTTAGCATGTGCTCTACACATTGCAATTAATTTACGCTGCACAATCGGCACCACTTCCGCTCCTGCCTCCACTGCCATATCACCACGAGCCACCATAATACCATCAGCAGCCTTTACAATATCCTCTAACTTATCTTCATCTTCAATCGCTTTCTTAGTTTCAATTTTTGCAATTACCTTTGCCGTAGAACCATAAGATAGTAAAATTTGTTTCAACTTTTCAATATCACTTGCCGACTGCACAAAAGATAAAGAAACATAATCATAATCGCAATTTGCACCATATTCTATGTCGGACAAATCCTTTGGCGTTAAAATATCACCACCGAAATCTGTTTCTGGCAGATTTAAACCTTTTTTAGACATCACCACACCATCATTTAATACCTTAACTTTAATAGCTGTATCAGAAACTTTTTCTACTACTTCAGTCTTAATTTTTCCATCAAACATAAAAATTGGTTCACCAATTTTTACCTTTTCTGCCAAATTAAACTGTACTGGCAAAATTTTACCACCATCATGTTCTATCTCCTTAGATTCCAAAACTACCTCATCGCCAGTTTTAAGTTCTAAATAATTATCCCGAATCATGCCCAAACGAATTTTAGGCCCCTGCAAATCTTGCAGAATTGCCACGCTTTTTCCTTTTTTCTCAGCCGCTTCGCGAATCCATTTAATTTGCTGGTCACGCTCTACATTAGAACCATGCGAACAATTTAAACGACACCCGTTAGCTCCCGCCATAATTACTTTTTCAATCATTTCCTTTGAATTTGTAGCTGGCCCAATCGTTGCCAAAATTTTTGTTCTCTTAAAAAATCTATTCATATTAATTATCTTAACACAAGTTCTAATATTTGTGGTAAGATATAATCATGGTTAAGCATAAAAAAACAAAAAATCGGTTCAAATCGCTACCAAATAACAAAAAAAATAAACTTACCGTGTCACAAATAGTCATCATTGCCGTAATTTCGCTTACTTTAATCGTATCCATTGCGGGAATCGTGATTGCATTTTTTTCCCAACCAGAGCAAATTACTAAGGCCAAAATTTCCGAGTATGCTTCGGACTACTACGAAAATTATCTTTACGAAAAATTCATTACGTCCGATAATTTTTCCGGCGACCTAAATACCGCCATGGAAAAATACAAGACTAGAGGTTTTTCCAGCATCACTTTGCGCCAACTCATACTGCACGATCTAACAAAAACTTCCGACTACGCAAACCTTCTAAGAAAAAATTGCGACGAAGAAAAAACCACCATTAAATTCTACCCAGAAGAACCCTACGAGCGCAATAATTACCGCACAGAATATCATTACGTTTGCAATTTTTAAAAAATTTTGTTATAATACCAGTACTGGTCTCGTAGTATAACGGTTAGTACAACGGGTTTTCATCCCGTCAACGCGGGTTCGACTCCCGCCGAGATCACCAATAGAAAGAAGACGCTTGCGTCTTGTTTTTTGGTGACGAGAAGGGAGGAACGAAGTTACTCCCGCCGAGATCACCAAATATTAAAAAAGTCCTTTGGGGCTTATTTTTTTATTAACTCCAAAAAATCTTGCTCTTTAATCATTGGAACATTTAATTTATTAGCTTTATCCAACTTAGATTTCCCCGGTTTTTCACCCACAATTAATGCTGTTGTATTTTTCGTAACTGAAGAAGTCACCGTAGCGCCAAGTTGGCGTAATCTATCTTCCGCATCTTCTCTACCCATAACGCTCAAGGTTCCAGTTACAATATATGATTTTCCAACCAATGGAAGATTGCTATCATTTTCCTCTTTTGGCCATACCCCCAATTCCTTTAACTCGCTAAGTAGTTTTAAATTGTCCTCATCGGAAAACCACGCTAAAATTGACTCTGCCACCACTTCACCAATATCAGCAATCGCTAATAAATCGTCCTCTGTTGCATCAATTATGTTTTCTAATTTCTTAAATTTACGAGCTAAGCTCGTAGCGGTTTGTGCCCCCACGTGACGAATTCCTAAGGCCGTAATAAATTTATTAAGTGCAGGGGCCTTAGAACCATTAATAGCATTAATCAAATTTTTTGCAGACAATTCCCCAAACCGCTCCAGTTTAGATATCTCAGATTCTTTAAGTTTATACAAATCTGCAATCGACTTCACTAGTCCAGAATCTACTAAAGCAACTACATTTTTTTCACCTAGCCCTTCTATATTTAATGCTGGCTTAGAAGCATAGTATTCAATTGCTCGTTTTAAAATAAAATCAGAAGTTTCACCTTTTACACGATAAACTACTTCTCCCGCCGGTCTCTCAAACTCCAAATCTGGGTATTGTTTTTTTAAAGCTTTCCCGTAATCAAAAATCTCCGTATGATCCGGCCTTAAATCAACTAATACTTCTTTAACTTGCGGAATAATATCTCCAGCTTTATAAATAATCACCGTATCGCCAATCCGAATATCAAGACGCGCAATCTCATCTGCATTGTGTAAAGATGCATGTCGCACCGTAGTCCCAGCCACCTGTACGGGATCAAAAATCGCTACCGGCGTAGCTGCGCCCGTGCGTCCAATAGAAATCACAATATCCCTAACTTTAGTAGTAGATTCTTCTGCTGGAAATTTAAAAGCTACTGCACCACGCGGAGTTTTGCCCACGATTCCCAAATCATCATAAACCTTACGGTCATTAATTTTAATTACCATACCATCAGTATTAAACGGCAAAGTTTTCCTGTAATCGTCTAGTTCTCTAATATATTTGAACAATTGCATCTTCTCGCTAGACTTAAAAACCCTATCCTCGTTTGACGTCTGAAAACCATATTCTCGTAATTTTTCATATGCCTCTTTATGTGTAGGCATATTTGGCGTAATTAAATCATATGCCATAAATTTCAACGGACGACTTGCTGCAATTTTTGGATCAAGCTGACGAATCGATCCTGCCGCCAAATTCCGAGGATTTGCAAATTCTGGTTCACCATTCTTCCGCTGCAGTTCGTTAAGCCGTTCAAAATCATCTTTGAATATTATGATTTCACCTCGCACTTCTATTTCAGCAGGAATATCTTCAACTCGGGTATTTCGGAGCGCGGCAGCGCGAGAATTAGCGCCATCCGCCCGTGACAACCGCTCCTTGGGACGCGGACGACCTTCGGTCGACGGTCCGGACGGACGCGATCCGAAATGAACGATATTCTGCTGAATTATAAGTGGGATATTTTCTATTGTTTTTACATTCAAAGTTACATCTTCCCCCACCAATCCATCACCGCGCGTTACTGCCTGATAAAAAATTCCATTCCGATATTTAAGCGCGCAAGCCAAGCCATCCATTTTAATATCCGTAAAAAATTCTGCAATTTTTCCGCCCGGAATTAATTTTGCATTTCTAGTAATCCAATCATCAACCTCCTCCTCAGAAAATACATCCGCCAAGCTAATCATTCTTTTTTCATGCTGGATTTTCTTAAATTTGTCCAAAGGTTTTCCGGCCACTCGTTGCGTTGGCGAATCTGGCGTAATAAGTTCCGGATATTCTTCTTCTAGCATCGAAAGCTCGTGCTTTAACGAATCAGCCGCCGCTTCACTCATGATAGATTCATCAAGGACATGATAATGATATCTATAATCATTAATCAATTCCCTTAACTTAAGGATTCTTTTTTCTGCCTCGCTTTTTATCATAATACGATTTTATCACAATTTTCGATTAGTTTTCGTCGTCTATTAACCAACGATAAAATAAATATAAATAAATAGCTGCATAAATAGAATCAAAACAAAGAACCGCCGCAATAACTATGGATAAAACAATCGAATTAATGTTAAGCGCTGTTAGCGGCAAAATTATTACAGCCCAGATCAGAGCAATTATCATAATCAATGCCACCAAGCGAATTAAAAATTTTATCCTTCTACCCGCTACCACTTTTGAAGCTGTTCGAATTGCCAAAAGCGGATATAAACCTGGCGCCGTAACTGCCACAAACGCAACGACCGAAGACGTTAAAAGATATATTGAAATCACTAGCATAATAGCAACAAAAACGAAAAATACCAACGCATAAAACGGAGTACTTAGAAAATCCGTCTTAATCGCCGCCGAATACGCAATAATTACCAAGAAAATTGGAATACATTCTAAAATCACGATTGCAAGTACAACCAGAGTAGAAATTAGCGGAGTCATTGCGTTATAAAGCGCCTGCCTTAAAGTAATTTCTCGTCCCGCAAGAATATGTCTTATTACAAAAATCGTTACTAACCAAATTACCAAAAAAAACAACATAGCTAGCACATCTGCCGCAACGCCATCAAGCAAATCTGTCATTCCTATTGTTAAATAGCTAGTTAAAATCATCGCTAAACAAAAAGGAATAAAAATTTTCCAATTTCTAAAAAATAAGCCAAAACTTTTTGCAATATGTTCTGCCACCCCAGGAGCATTTAAGTCACGTCGATAATCTTCTCTGTAAGACCTTTTAAAGGATTTATGTTTGAAGACCTCTGACGCCTCATTACTTTTAGAATGTTTTTTTGCCATGTTCTAGTCTTTCAATCCTTTTTTCAATTGGCGGATGAGAGCTTAATAAATTGCTAAAAAAACCTTTTTTTAATGGATTATTAATATACATTGCTTCTGTTGCGATATTCTGACTTTTCATCGGCTGGGAATGCGATTGCAATTTTTTAAGCGCAGAAATCATACCTTCCGGATAACGCGTAATATTAACCGCCGAAGCATCGGCCAAATATTCTCTTTGCCTGGAAACCGCCATCTGCGCTAAACTTGCCAAAATCGGCGAAAGAATCGCCGCAATCATTACTAGTGCATATCCAACCGGACTTCCTTCATCATCACGACGTCGATTCCCGTAGAACATCATTCTAAAAGCTAAATCAGAAATTAAACCAATCACACATGTCAATCCAAAAACAATCATTGATACTCTAATATCATAATTCTTAACGTGCGACATTTCGTGTGCCATCACCGCAGTTAATTCTTTATCATCCATAATATCGATTAATCCAGTCGTGGCTGCTACAATCGCATGTTTTGGATCTCTACCCGACGCAAAAGCATTAGGCGCTTGGTCATCAATAATATAAACTTTAGGCATTGGAAGGCCAGTGGTAATTGATAGATTTTCTACCGCATTATACAACCTCGGATTATCTTTTTTGGTAATTTCTTTAGCACCCGTCATTGCTACCGCAATCGAGTTTGCGTAAAAATACTGAATAACAGCGTAAACGGTTGCGGCAATCAATGTCCATACGGCAATCTTCCAGTCGTTATACACCCAAGCAAAAAGCCCCGCAATAACCCCCACCATCGCCACAAAAACGATGATGAGGTATACGGTTTTACGCTTATTCTCAGCGATTTGTTTATACATTTCTAAAACTTAACTTCTGGCGCTTTTTCAATCTTAGCCTTTTCGATTTCAGATACTTCAAAATAGTCACGCTTCTTAAAGTGGCCAATAAAATTATTTATAATATTAGTTGGAAAAGTCTTGATCTTAGTGTTAAGGTCCTTAGCCCCAGCATTGTAAAACCTACGTGAAGCTTGAATTTTATCTTCTACGTCTTGAAGTTGAGATTGCAATTTCAAGAAATTCTCATTAGCTTTCAGTTCTGGGTAGGCCTCGGCAATTGCAAAAATTCTACCCAAAGCACTTTGCATTGCCTCTTCAGCCTCGGCTGCCTGTTTTACAGTTTTTGCGCCCATCGCCGCAGTACGCGCCTCGGTCACCATTTGAAAAGTTTCTTTTTCGTGCTTTGCGTAACCTTTTACAGTTTCAATTACGTTTGGAATTAAATCCGCACGGTACTTTAGCTGGACTGTAATATCAGACCAAGCCTCGTTTACGCGCTCGTCTAATTGCACTAGACTATTATAAATTCCAGCAATAAATCCAACTACCGCAAATATAATCGCAATAATTACAATTATTATTATTCCCCAAGTAGGCATTTTATTCTCCTTTTAATTTTATATATAATCATTATACCATAATTATTTTTTTCATAAAATATTCCTACTAAGTAAAAACTGTGGTATAATATACATATCGTGCGAATGTAGCTCAGTTGTTTAGAGCGCTTCCTTGCCAAGGAAGAGGTCGAGAGTTAGAGTCTCTTCATTCGCACCATTTTTTATGCTCCAATACAGACCCTCCATCATTAACTCTCGGACTTACGTATCGAGAGTTAGAGTCTCTTACGTTCTGCACCATTTTTTATGCTCCAATACAGACCACTCCATCACTAACTCTCGGACTTACGTATCGAGAGTTAGAGTCTCTTCATTCGCACCATTTTTTATGCTCCAATACAGACCCTCCATCACTAACTCTCGGACTTACGTATCGAGAGTTAGAGTCTCTTACGTTCTGCACCATTTTTTATGTCTATGCTATAATAACCATAAGCATGGATATTTTTTCGCAAATAGTATTATTAGTGGTTGGCTTTGTACTGCTAATCAAGGGCGCCGATTGGCTTATAGAGGGATCCTCCTCTGTAGCATCGCATTTTAAAGTTTCCAAACAACTCATCGGGCTCACCATCGTAGCCATTGGTACTGGCGCCCCAGAGCTAGCCGTCTCAATCTCTTCTCTCGCCAGCGGCAATACCGATCTACTTATCGGCAACGTTATGGGGAGCAATATCATCAATATCCTTTTACTAATTGGCGTAGCTGCCACAATTAAACCATTTCACATCCGTAAAACCACCATTGCCAAAGAACTCCCTCTTCTACTACTTATCTCTACGGCATTAGTTATTTTGTTTTTAGACACAAGCATTACCGGCGCCAGCACAAACGAAATCTCCCGCAGTGATGCACTTATTTGTATTCTCCTTTTTGCAATTTTCATTTATTATATCGTCCGTACCACTCGCAAAAACCGCAAAGCTAACAAAGAAGTCGCTAAACCAAAATTTAAACTCAGCAGTTCTTTTATCCTAGTAATCATCGGATTAATCGGTGTGGTAGCCGGCAGTCAATTAGTAGTTGACTCCGCCTCATTTATCGCTTCCGCAATCGGCATCTCGGATCGCGTTATCGCTCTTAGCGTAGTGGCTTTAGGTACATCACTGCCAGAATTGGTTACCACCATCACTGCCGCCAAACGCGGCGAGCATGATCTAATTATTGGAAATGTCGTGGGCAGTAACATCTTTAATATTTGCATAGTGCTCGGTCTACCAGTAATATTGTTTGGCACAATTTCACCAGAAAGCTTTGAGATCGTCGATATTGCCATGCTCATTGGCTCCGCCATCATTCTTTGGCTTGTTACCGCAACCCAAAACAAAATCACCCGCAAAGAAGGCATCCTTATGTTGGTTATTTTTGCGATATATTACGGCTATTTAATTTATGGAGCAATTGTATGAATTGGATTGCGCTTGTATCGCTCGCGGTCTTTTTTGATTCGTTACAACTTTTTATCAGTAATTATATTGCTGATACGTATTTCAAAAAACGAGGCGCTGTTTCACAAAAAATCTATTCCAGCGTACTAGCACTCACAATTGCAATAATTATATTAATAATCACAAATTTTAGTTTTAAAACTGCCAATTTGACATCGATTGGATTAATCATATTATCAGGAATTTTTACAGTAATAGACGGAATCCCTTATATGAGAGCCCTAGAAATAGACGATTCTACCAATATGGGAATCTTCGTCCAACTTACACCGCTTTTATATTTAATCATCGGTTGGCTTTTCCTAAACGAACCCTTTTCGCCTAAACAATTAATTCCCTTTATTTTTATCCTAGCGGCTCCTATTTTAATTGTATTAACCACCCGCAAAAAATCCAGACACACAAAGTTAAGAGCAATTTTATGCGCTTTTCTTTATGTTCTCTTGTCAGCAATAGGAAATCTCATATTCGTAGAATCTAGTAATAATATTATGTTTGTCCAAAGCATGTCATTCTTATTTATTGGTAAATTTATTGGCACAGCAATAATTATTTTTCCGCAAAAAAAATGGCGAAAACGTCTTTCCTCTACCATTAAAGAAAGCAAATATAAAGTCTTACGCCCGATTACGGTTAATTTTTTCGTAAGCATCGTAAAAGATTTTTGCTACCGCGGCGCCTTAATAATAGCTCCAACCGTAGCTATCGCCTCCGCTTCCTCCGACGCCGTTGAGCCAGTCGTTATATTCTTTATGGGTATCATCTTGACCTTAATTTGGCCAAAATTTGGTCGCGAAAAGCTTAATCGCAAAACAGTAATCGTACATTTTATCTCAATTATTTTAGTTGTAATCGGGATTATCTTATTAAATATGTTATAATAATTTTAGGCGGCGCTTTGGCGGAGTGGTTACGCAGCGGTCTGCAAAACCGCGTACACCGGTTCAATTCCGGTAGGCGCCTCCATAATCATAAGGCACATACATGAACTGGATTATACTCGTTGTACTCACAATCATTTTTGAATCCCTACAGCTTTTTATTAATAATTACACCGCCGATACATATTTTAAAAAACGAGGTGCCGTCTCACAAAGCATCTACCTGAATACTTTTACTTTTATTCTTGCAATTATCATGTTAATAGCTACAGGTTTTAGCATCTCTGCAGCCGATTTACCAACGATCTGCATGATAATTCTATCTGGAATTTTAATCGTAGCGGATGGCATTCCGTATATGCGTGCCCTAGAGATTGATGATTCCACTAATGTAGGAATCTTTATCCAACTTTCCCCACTTTTATATCTAATTATCGGCTGGCTATTTCTAAACGAGCCCTTCTCACCATATCAACTAATACCATTTCTATTAATTCTCGCTGCCCCGTTGTTAGTCATTCTCACTACAAGAAAAAAATCAAAAGGCATCCGGATAAAAGCAGCCTTTTACGCATTCCTATGCGTTGTCATTTCCACTCTCGGAAATTTAATTTTTGCTAGAGCTAGTAATGGCGATAATTTTATCCAAAATATGGCTTTTATTTTCATCGGCAAGTTCATAGGTACAATGATGATTGTATTTCCACGAAAAAAATGGCGTATTCGCTTAAAAAACGTAACCAAAAACAGCAAAGGAAAAATTTTTCGTCCTATTTCTGTCAATTTCTTAGTTAGCACACTAAAAGATTTTACTTATCGCGGAGCATTAATTACTGCGCCAACTTTAGCCATAGCTTCTGCATCCACAGACACACTCGAGCCGCTCGCAATATTTTTCATGGGCATTGTCCTAACCCTAATTTGGCCAAAATTCGGACGTGAAGAATTAGATAAAAAAACCGTCAGTATCCACTTCATATCGATCGCCTTAATCGTAATCGGGATCATTATGCTCAATACTTTACAATAAAACAACCGCGCTTTATCAAAAAACTACTATTAATAGTTTATTACGTAACTTTTATCAAAGGCTCTTTAACCTTTGATAGCTTATCGGCCTTTTCGATTAAAGCTCTAATCTGGTAAGCGCTGGCTTCCGCATCTTTTTGTGTGTATTTTTCCATCCCGCGCATTAAATCACCGTAAAAACCAGTCCCTCTCGCGGCTTCCCAAAACTTCTCTCCGCAATTAATGTCGCTATGAAACCAAGGCTTCTTTGACAAGTTAAAATGGAGCAATTTTGCACCTTTGGCATCTTCTCCTTCTGGCTGCAAATTCCAACATTTATTTAAATGCTTAATTTTACCCTTTAAAATCACATTTAAGTAATCCTGATCTGGCGCCACTAACTCTGCATCCTCTTTAATTAAATCTGTCATTTTAGTTATATAATGTATTTTTCTTAATGCCTTTAAATCCATCAAAAGCACGCCAGAATTAACGTAATCCTTTGCCGGAACATCCAGAGCATTTTTAACATATTCTACAAATTCAGGCACCATCGCCACTTTTGGATCCACTCTTGCTGCAATTACTTTATCGCCCAATTCTAAATCATACATTTTTCCGATATCGTCTAGCAAAATCGTATCACTATCAATATAAATACCCTTGTCATACTGCGGGAACAATCTTGCAATAAAAGCCCTATAATAATATACCGCCGAGGCGAAAAAATCACCCGACCCAGACCTTTTAGCACAATAACGTACGATTATCTGCATATAAAGATTGTATTTCATCTTATGAAATTCGATTGCGCAATTTTTTGTCACTAAATTTCTGAGCCGCCAACGATTAGCAATGCTTAACTTGTCATACATTATAATTACACGGTAATGCCTTTTAGGGTTAGAGTGTTGCATCAAGGAATGAATTGCTACCGCAGCATATTTTGAGTAATCATCCGTAATCGTCAAAAAAATCGGCACAACCTTAGTTTTTTTGAATGGGTTAATACCCGTATTAAAAATGCTCATTTTTGATCGGATTTCTTTATATACTTAAAATACTCGTAAGTACTTTTCTTACTATATTTTACCATACTTTCGTAAGCTTTTTGCGAAAGCTCCGCTCTTTTCTCGTCCTCACTTTTTTTGGAATCAGGATAAAAAGGGCCGTCAAGATATACATCCATACGCGGTAAATCACCATGTTTTTTATCTTTTCTCTTATGATACGTAGTAGTCATGGTAAAAATCGGCAGATTATTACGCACGGCATACTTAAACGAGCGGTCACCAGCTGGAAACTTTCGTATCTTAGTAGCATATGGCCATACATGCGCCTCAGGATAAATTACTAATACTTTCTTTTGCTTCAATCTAATGTCTACCGCATCATTAAATGCCCGTTTTTCTTCTGGAGTTTTTCCTAGCGGCAACCCACCAATATACGGCAACAATTTACCAATTCCTGGAATTTTAAGATTAACTGGACTAATAATCGTAAAGATTCTTCGGTCTGCAGCCATTGCTGGCCCAAACACATCATGAAACGGATTGGTATGGTTTGCATAAATTAAGTAGCCTTTTCCTTTTACCTGCTTTAGTTTTTCACGTCCATAAAATTTTGCTTGCCAATAACATTTTTCGTACCATTGTCCAAAAATCCAAAAAATTCGAAAAAGTATAGCGGAATACATTCTAACTAACGGATTTTTAGGTATAAACTCATACCCATCTGGCAAACCAACTTCTTGTTTTTTTTCTTGCTCAGCAGTCTTAATAGGATCATCCTCTTCACTAGTATAATAAAAAACCCGCTCATTTTTAGGAATATCCTTTTGGAATAATTCTGCTTTTGCCATTATAGATTCTCTTTTAGTTTTTCGTACTCTTTAAATATATCATCATATTCAGTGATTTTCAAAACAGAATGAATTTTATCAATTTCAAAAGGTTTAATTTTTTGAACCCTAAAATATGGCCAAAATTTAAAATTATTGGAAAAATGATGCAAAACGGTATCGTTTTTTGGCTTATCTGCTTGCTCGTTATATTTTCTAGGCATCAGTTTACGTTTAGAAATCACTTTATTTAAAGCAGCTTGATCCGCCAACATCATTTTACGTTTTTTACAAAGTTGAGTCGCTCGCCCAAAAACATTATTTTTTAAACACTCGTTCATATTAAATAACATGACTCCAGAATTTATATAATCAAAATTAAAAAGCCCACGATAATGGTAAAAATATTTACCATAAATATCGACTACACCAGCAGCTTCCACATCGTCCATATCAGTATTATAAAAATCACCAAAATCGCCCCTTGCTATCACGTCATAATCTAAATAAAGCACCCGTTTTAGGCTTGCGATTTCTGGCATTCTGTTTATATATAATCTTAGCATCGAACACGGCGTAAAATAAGAGCCCATATTTTTATCCGGCAAGTCATTAACGAAAACTTCCGTAGCGTCAATTAATTCTACCAAATTATTACAGTTATAACTCTTAGCCAACGTATCCAAAAACTTCACCGTGGACTTTTGAAACGGCTTCGTATTTTTATAATCAATTGTAGCAATATAAAAATGATATTCATTTTCCTTTCCACTTCGCATCAAAATAGACAATATCGACACCAATACTCCATTTTTAATGCCCTGATCACCGCAGTATAAAATATTCATAAATATATAATATAATATTGACAAAATTCGTCAAGGGAGTACAATAAATGGATACCCCTGTAGGGACACCGTACTTTAAATCATCTGTCTAACACATTCCGTAACTCGGCTTGGCTACCAAATTGGCAGCTAAACCGAGTCACGGAATGGGCCGTGACCAACGATCAAGGGGTTAAAAATGCAGTTAGAGGAACTCAAACGCATCAGTGTACAAGCAACACCCGGAACCAAGGTCTATTGGCCAAAGGAGGATAGAATCGGGGCGCTCGACATGTCCCGTATTGCCGCCAAATTCGGCGGTCACCCTGTCTACAACTACGGTGGCAAGAGGAATCACAAAACCCTCGCGTTCATCGATGAAAACTCGAACTTCTACGTCGTTCCGTGCACCAGTGAGCGAATCAATACTCTTATAGAAAATGGTTTTACCCGTGAAGACTTCTATGTACCATTCTCTCACGGCGACATCCCATTCGATGGCCAAGAGCTTTGGCTCGCATCCACCAAGCTGTAGTCGGTTATTAGACAGATGAACTTTAGCCCTCAGCTCACAATGGAGCCGAGGGCCTTCTTTAATTAGGTTTGTCCATATCGGTAGGATCCCAGCCGCGTGTTACGCTGTTTTCGTCAATCTTGATTGCAGTAGGTTTTACTACGCCGCTTGGCAAAGTCTCCGAATCGTAAATCTCAACCTTTGTGCCGGCTCTAATATTATAATAAATCCACTTTATATCATTTAAAGATAATCTTACACAACCAGCCGAAGCCCCTTCACCAAGTTTATTGTATTCCAGATATTCTAAATTATCCCACGTAGGATTGCCCTTGGTAAAATATGGCACGGAATGGAAAAAATATGGTCCGCTAATTCTAACAGCATACCTACCCCATACATTACCAACTAAATACAACGCCTCGTAGCGATCTGATACCGTATAAATGCCTAGCGGGGTTTCTGAGCCCACTTTGCCAGTAGAGGCTACAAATGTTTTGGCTAAGTTTGTATATTCACCTTTGCTGTCTTTGGCGTAAACCATCACTACATTTTGCAAACGATTAACTTTGATATAATATTCGTTTTGAGAAATTTGAGTTCGTGGTGCTACAACTGGTTTTGCCTGAACATTTAATACAATATCTTTTACCGTTTCGTTATTTGATTGATCTTTTGCAATAATTTTTAAATTATATTTGCCGGGCACCGCTACATCATAGTCCCCTTCAACTTTTGTTTCTATATCTTGGTTGGAATTATCGCTGAACTTAAATTTGCTAATAAGGTCAATGGATTCGTCTACGTAAATTGAAAATTCGGCATCGCCCTCAATTGCTGGCTTGGTCGTATCTACTACTTCATACTCTATTTCGATAGGTTCCTCATTGCCAAGACGAGTTTTAATAATAGCAGTTTTAGTGCTTCTACCTAAATTTGAAGTCTCTATCAAGTCTTCACCATTAATCAACTCGCCAGACGAAATACTCTCAAATAATTCACTAGTTTTTGGCTCGGTATTAATCTCAAAAACACGCGAATCTTTTAGACGATAGTCTATTCTGTTTAATAAGATTAACGTGACCACCACAGCTACCGCAATTAAGATTGTAGCAACCACTGAAATAATAACGATTAATTTCTTATGTTTTTTCATTCCTTATCCTAGCGTTTTGATTTTGGAAAAATCTACCGCTTCTACGGCCTGGCGAAGTTTCTGCTCGTTGCCATAATGAGTTCTCTGCCCGGGGCTGTCACTTAACATATGCTGTGCATAAGGAAAACTAGCAGCGCGTTCCAATACTCCGCCGACTTTACCGACACTGCAAAATACATCGGCTCTTCTAACATCTTTTAGTGGTACTTCTAGGGCTTGTTTCATTTCTTCTGGGAAGAAAGTGAGCGAGAACAAATCGCCATCTGCCTGACCCGAAGTGCGCCCGTAAGCAATAGAAGTATTACCTTCTATCCAAAGGCGCTGGTTTAGAGGTTTCATTTTGGCGTTTAATAAACTCATTCCGCATTTAGCGTATTTGGTTTTTTCGGCGTTTTCTGTGTCGCAGACAAAATCGCCTTCGCAAGTGGTGGTCATTACGGTGCCTTTGGCGTCCGGCGATTTCAGGCCGTGCTTTTCGTCATAAGAAATGGTATCGCTAATGTAGTCGCACATAATCCAAGAAAGTAGGCCGGTGTTTTTGTTTTCTGCGACTAAATAGAACTCAGTTCTGGCACCCCAAAACACGCTAGTATGAATGCGAAACATCGTAACAATACCGTAGTATTTCTCGGGGCCATTTTCAAATACGGCAGTTTTGGCTGGCTCAAAACCTTCGGGTAGGTATTTTTGGATTTTGGCCGGTTCTTTGATTTCGTAAAATAAAAATGTGCAATACGGCTCTACCACGAACGGCATTTTGCTGGCTTTTTCGGAAGCTTTAGTAACAATTTTGCGCTGCGCCCAAATTGGCAAATGCTTCATTTTGGTTTGCAGATAATGTACTTTACCTACCGCCATCGGATCAACGAGCTTTTCTACATTTTTGGCGTAATCTAAGATTTTGCTAGTCATATATATTATTATAGTCCTTATTTTCGCATTTTGCGTAAAGTAGCTTTATCTTCTTCTAATACGCGGTAAGAATCGCAGATTTTGGAAATGGTTTTATTAAAAGTCCATTTGGGAAGCTTGGTGGCTTTTAGATAAGCAAAAGTTTCTTCTAGATATTTAGTAAAACATTCCGCGATCAGTCAAGCGGAGGCCATTTTGATATAGTATTCTTCTCTACCGCGCAGACTTTCAACGCGGTCAAAAATTAGATTTAGGTAGTCAAAATCCATATAGGCACATTTTAACAAAACTAGGCCAGTGCGGACAGCAAATTCACGCGAGTCAGTAAGTAGGTTTTCGATTTTTTGATCTAAAAATTCGGCGCGGTGATTTTTGATCTGTTTAGCTACGCCAGAACAAAATGTATCACAAGTACACCAGTTATCGATAATATCGATTTGGGAATCGAAATATGATTTGTTATTAAAAGCCTTTTGCGGTGCTAATAGTTTTTCATACGGCAGTCGACAAATCACCATCCCGCGCGCTAGAACTTCTTCGATTGCGACTGGTTCAGTCTTTAAAAAACTGTCATAGAATTTAGGCGAAATATTATTTACGATTTCACGAATCTGCGGAATCCTCACGCCAATAAACGGCCGCTCGGTCGGAATGCCTTTTTGAGAAAATTCGCGATAACTATCGTCCGCATAGTAGGCTAGTTTCTCCCGAAAATCACTGTAATTTTCTATCATATATATATTATATATGATTTACGGACAGATCTTCTGGCTTTTAATCTTAGTTTAAGGATGAATGTATATAATACCAGTATAAAATTAAATGGAGAAATATATGAACGATAAAATCATAGATACCAAAAACGAGAAAGAAGTGAAGAAGAAGTTTTTCACCAAAGATCGACTCTGTTGGCTAGCGGTGGGCTTAATTGTAGGGGCAGCCATTGCATCGGCGGGTTTTCTGATATATATTAATATGTCTGGAAATCAATCCGGTATGGGGCCGGGTAACCCGCCAGAAATGTCGGAAGATGGTTCACGACCAGCAATGCCAAATGGCGGAACCCCACCAGAGATGGGCGATGGCGAGACTCCACCAGAGCTACCCGATGGCGAGACTCCGCCAGAAATGCCAGCAGGTGAAACTCCCGAAAGTGATACCTCGTCAGGCACAAATGAAAGTAGCTCCGATTCTAGCACAGAGAGCAACGCTAGCTCCAAAAAATCTAAAACCAAATCCGCAGAGTAAATAGCTATCTTTTACTTTTGATTTCCTGCAGCTCAAAGCGATATTTTTGCTCGACATCTGGATACTTTTCTTTGTCTACTGGACTTAAAAACATTTCGAGTGGGCGAACATATAGTTGATTATTGCCGTAAAGTGCGCGGTAAATTACCATAATTTCATTAGTTTCCGAATGCCTGGCTAAATCTTCGACAATATATAGGTCGCCCTTGAAATGTTTATATACGCCGTGGACTACAATTTCGTGATTCATATCCCATATTATAACCTATTTAGGTTAAATATTCCCATCCTAGCGAACGGTAGAATTCCATTGCGTCTGGCCAGTTGAAGAATTTTGATGCTAGCAGGTTGTATATTTCGTCTGTCATTACGATCGTAAATGCCGTTATTGCTAGAATTAAAAATGCGCGTTTAGACATTCTTTGCGACAGCCAGATGATTGCTGGAACTATTGCATACATTAGAAATAGCGCTGATATTCCAAAGAATAATACCGACCTTAGACACACGAACCCTTCAATATTGCCGAAATTTAGAATTTCTGTATTATAGTCCCAATAACGCGTTCCGTTTCCTATGGTATATACCAGCCACCCGCCGACGAATTCTACTATTCCGGAAATCGCTATCGCGAGCAAAAACACTACCCACGGGTATTGCCTTATTTTCCAGCAGCCAAGCACGATTAACACTGCACCAATTGCGTAGATATTGATCCAGGGCAGGAAATTCCCGCCTTGCATATAGAATTCACCGGTTCCGCCGTCAAAATAGTAAAAGATAAATTCATAAACCCAACCAAAAAATCCGGCAAATACCGTTATGAGCATTATTAGTCCCGCCCATTGCCAACGCTCTAGTTTTATTTTTTCTTTCAGGTATTCGTGAAATAGTTCTTTGAATGGTTTTTGCTGGTGGGTTTTGTTTTGTTCATATGCTTATTATAGCACTTGTGCTAAAGTCTTCCCTTCGTGTGACGACGAACGCGAAGCCTATGAAATGGGCTATGGTATCGGCGCCGAAGACCATAATCTTAGCGATGATAATTAACAGAACTCTTGACTGGACCCTGCTACCATTGCTATAATGGTAGCAGGAGGCATGAGAGTCTAGAATCATGCCTGGGTTATTGAATGTTACTGTTCGTCTACGACGACAGTAACTTTTTGTTTCGCATAAATCCCCCCTTTATGGAACGGACGCACCGCACCGCGTCGTAGCCTCACATCTCTAGCTCACATCCGCCATTTGTCGCCCGTTCCCTTGTAGGGGAATCCATATTACTCGCAAAAAAAAACTTCTCCAACCCACCCTCCTTATAGCACACCGATTCGCACATTACAACCCCCAATCACCGCAATATCGAGCATAACTGTTTTCACCCCAATTATTCCATCCATCTCGCTTCTGCTAAAATCCCATTCCGCTCTGCTTAACCTCCAGATTTTTCAATATTACATTACCCCCACCAATCATCCTGGCACTACTTAAGATATTTCCTATAGTTCAACTGCGCACTATTCTCGCCTATTTCTAGTAAATCCTCAAATGTTACTTGCAATTCATCTTCAAGAATCTTCACTTGCGATACTGTCAACTCTTTTAAGCCCTTTTCAATATTGATGTAGGTTTGTCGCGCCACACCAAGTTTCTCTGCCATGTAAACCTGCGTAAGTCCTCGCATGCGACGAAGCATAGCAATATTGTTTTTGTATTTCGTGGCATCTTCCTCATTTTCTCTTTTAGCAAAATCCTTACTTTGAGTTTTGTCCTCTAAAGATTCCAACATCTGAGTATTACCTTCTGGAATTTTTTGACGTCGAATCTCGCCAGCATTCAGTTCGGATACGATCTTTTCGCCCGTCCTTACCTCAAGCTGTTCCCTTGCAACCTTCGCAATATTTCCGCCCTCCTTAGCACAATCCACATTTTCGCTATACGATTGCGGATTTTTTGCATTAGTAATGCTGGTCGTAGAATACTCGGCTAGCATGTTCATAAGAAGCTCGCCATTAGTCATATTATCACGAAGATTCTCTTTTTTAAGGCCTTTGTGTTGCTTATACTCTTTAGCCGTTTTACCAGCCCAAATCTTATAAATAATATCAGTCAGTGAAGCAAATTGCCCACCAGTAACGCCGTGTTCTACCCAAGCATCCGTCAAATCTTTTCGGATTTCGATACTCTTCAGTCTCTGATCTATCCAACTATCCGAATAACCGAGTCGTTTATAATCGCACAACGCTTGATGAATCGACCTCTCTGGATCAGCCATTTGGTCTAATCTTTCTGAACCAACTTCAGCCAGCCAACGCTTAAACGGCTCCGCTTTTTTCGATGGAATGGACTGAATAATACGCAAGAGTTGGGTCTGGTCAGCGACATCAGTGAGGCGCATTTTACCATCTGAAGCTCTCATTTTCAAACCGTGACAATTTGTCACGGGTTCAGCACCCTCCTCTTTCAATCTCTGTTTTAGTTTACGCCAATATGCCGATGAATCGGCACTATCAGTCAAAGCCCCAATCACATCCACCACTGAGAACCACCATTTTTCTTCCTCCGCATCCCACTCCCGCCGAATACTCTGTTCACCGAAAAGTGCCATCGATTTATTATTACTATCTGCCGCCATAAATACCTCCCATTTGTTTAGTATTACTCCTATAGTAGCATACAAAAATCCGCATTTCAAGACATTTTGTCTAAAATAATTACATATTACTTCGGAAAACTCTTCAAAAACTCCAACGCTTTCTTCGCCATCTCTGGCTCTCGCGGGTCCATTTTGAAGAACCCGTCTAGCACATAGTTTTGCTCCAGCACGACCTTTTCCACCTCGAACAAATTATCATCAAACCACACAAAATCCGAGTCCATATCAATCGCATCGGTTTTCAGCGCTCCCCAATCCGTCGGCAAAACCTTAGCGTATAACTCATCCACCAATTCATCCGGAAACTCACCCCGTAGCGCATAATCCGTATGATTTTCTCCACCCCGACAATGCGTCGTCAGCCAATAAACCGCCCCCGGATAATTATCCAAGCAATACCGAAGCAGAGCCATAACGTCCTCCTTCGGCGACGCCACACCCCGAATCACCCCATCGATACCGAAATATATCTTGTCAATCTTCTGCATGATTACCTTTATACTCTAACATAAACAAAATTCAAAATCTCAGCCACCTTTCAAATTTCCCCAACTCATCCAGTAGCGCTCTCCGATTTTTATACTCACCTCTCCATTTTTCGACTAATTCTATCGCGACTTTTTCACCGCCTTCGACCTCGCATAGCGATTTCAAATATTTTACTATTCTCTGATAATCCATCCTTCCCATACTTCTAAGCATCTCGTATTCCAACAGCTCCTTATATAATTCCGTTATTCTTTCCGAATACTTTTCATCAAGTTTTTTGGCATATTTCTTCAACAAATCTAAACTTTTCGCCTCTCTAAACAATCCAAACAACTCCTCATCCATTTTTTCTAACGCATAATAATATGCCTTGTCAAAATGCCACGACATTCCACGAATCACTTCACCCCTCACATTATACCATTCATTTTTCTCGTATAGCCCTTTTAGTTCTTTATATAAATCCCTATCATCATCCAGGCTTTCATTTATCATTTTAAGCAAAATCTTCTTTCTTGCCTCCGTATCTCCAGTCATCTCATAAATTACGTCTAATTTCCGTCCACAAGTATCAATATAGTAACACAAATCGCTTTTCTTTATTATTTCTTCCAAAATATCTCTCGCCTCCCCATACTCTCCGTTTTTCACCAACCAATCCGCTAACGATATCCGCACCCCAGCTTCGCCAGACCATTCATCATAAAACTTCCTAATCTCCGCATCCGAAAGCCCTAGTTGTTTCATAATCTTCACCTTGTATAACACCCATCGTATCCCACCAGTTTCTATTTCATCAGTATTGTACTTTTCTATCATTTTTTCACAGTATGCCATCTTTTTAAGCAGTTCAGACTTCCCATCAAACTCCGCCATTACAAACTCTTCCACTACCTGCACCACAAACTCATTCTTACCTGCGTCCATTTTTTTCATCATCCAATCAAACATCTTCTTTCTCATCTCGCCATCTGCTTTCTCATAAATCTCATGCCACACCAGACTGACAGAATCCATCGTATCCATTATTTCACCATCATCATCCATCGGTGTTTTACACATAGTTTCCAAAATAAAACTCGAAAGCTCAAATGCGTCCTCCAGCTCCCCTTGCCCAATCAAAATATGAACCTCCCTGTCCAAATATCCCAACACTTCAGCCGCAAATTTCATCGCCTTCCAATATTCGATATACCCATATCTACCTAGGTATCTTCTCCTTAAATACCGTATCTCGTCCTTCACATTTTTTATATCTATCCTAGCATCAAGATTAACTTTCTCTCTATCATGCCTCTTATCGTATTCAAATAATACCGCCGCCATATGTTTGCAATTCCACCCAGAGTCGGCATAAGGACAATCACAAGCCGTCTTTCTTATCTCGCCATGCTCACCAATTTTTATCAAAACCTCATACTCATGAGTCCCAGAAACAACAGCAGAGACATACCCACCATCTTCATGATAGTCTTTCACCAAACCCGCACGAAAATACTTCCGCCCCCGCTCAACGACTTCAGCTTCAAACAGTCTCCGCCATTCCATACCTACATTATACTTCACCTCTATATAATTACAAAATACTCATGTTTAAAAGGATAATACTAACATATCCACCGTAAATCCTGCCCCTAACACCAATATCGTATCATTTACTTCCTAAATTCAAACCAAAAAAATGCTATAATATACTCAGGAATAAACCCATGGGACTATTTTCAAAAAGTACACCAAAAGAACCACAATTGCCATCCACGCCTCAAACTCCCGAGATTCTCGATAATGTCAACAAAAAAGTCGTGGACGATTTAAAACGAACTATCAAAAAAGGTAGCAGAATTTCCATTGCTGCAGCCTCTTTTTCCATCTATGCCTTTGAAGCACTTAAAAAAGAGCTAAATCAAATCGACGAATTCCGTTTTCTCTTCACTGGCGAAACTTTCACCAAAGAAAAAGCCAAAAAAGAAGCCCGCGAATTCTACATTCCCCGTTTAAACCGCGAGCGTTCACTATACGGTACCGACTTTGAAGTACGCCTCAGAAACGAACTTAATCAGCAAGCCATCGCCAAAGAATGTGCCGACTGGATTCGCAAAAAAGCCCACTTCCGCTCCAACATTTCAGGCGAAGCCATGTCTCCGTTTATGAATGTCGAAAACCCAGAAACACCCTCAAATAATAACAACCAAAAATCCGAAAGCATCACCTACAACCCCTTCCCTAACTTCACAACCGCCGAACTCGGCGAAGACCGCGGCAATAACGCCTATTCCATCATCACTAAACTTTACGCCCCATTTACCGAGCAATACCTTAATACTTTCAACCAAATCTGGAACGATGACGACCGCCTTGATGATGTAACCGACACGGTCTTAGAAAACATCACCGCCGCCTACAAGGAAAACTCCCCCGAATTCATCTACTACGTCGCACTATATAATATATTCAACGAATTCCTCGAAGACATCAACGAAGACACTCTCCCCAACGTCCAAACCGGCTTCAAAAATTCCAAAATCTGGGAAATGCTCTACAATTTCCAAAAAGATGCTGTCGTCGGCTGTATCTCCAAACTCGAAAAACACGGCGGTTGCATCCTTGCTGACTCCGTCGGCCTCGGTAAAACCTTCTCCGCACTCGGCGTCATTAAGTATTACGAATGTAGAAACAAATCCGTCTTAGTTCTCTGCCCTAAGCGTCTCCAAGCCAACTGGAACACTTTCAAACATAATTACAAAAACAACCCCATCGCATCCGACCGCCTAAACTACGACGTTCTCTTCCACACCGATCTCGACCGCAAGCGTGGCATGTCCGGCGAAACTGATCTCAGCATGATTAACTGGGGCAACTACGACCTAGTTGTCATCGACGAATCTCATAACTTCAGAAATGGCGAACGCTCCACTCACAAAGCCGAAGAAGACTATCTCAATCGCTATCAAAAACTCATGAAAAAAGTCATCAAAGCTGGCGTCAAAACCAAAGTTCTCATGCTCTCGGCCACCCCAGTTAATATCAACTTCACTGACCTTAAAAACCAGCTTATGATTGCTTGCGAAGGCGATTCCGAAAATCTAGACAGAACTCTCAAGACCAAAAATCCATTAGACAAAGTTTTCCAAGACGCCAATTCCGCCTTTAATACTTGGTCTGCTCTAGAACCAGAAGACCGCACTACCGACAAGCTTCTCGAAATGCTCAGTTTCGATTTCTTCGATTTGCTCGACAGCGTCACCATCGCTCGCTCACGCAAACACATCGAAAAATACTACAACGAAACCAACCTCGGTACTTTCCCAGAGCGTCGCAAGCCAATCGGCCACCGTCCTGATCTTACTGACATTGAAGGCATCAACTTCGACATGATTTTTGAGCATATCGACGCACTCAATCTCGACATTTACACCCCTCTCAAGTTCGTCCATGCCTCCAAACTAAATAAATATGTAGACACCGAAAGCGCCAGTGGTAAAACCTGGGCCAACCGCGAAGAAGGTCGCAATGTCCTCATGATTACAAATCTCCTCAAACGCGCGGAGAGTTCCATTTATGCCTTCCGCATGACCACTGAAAGACTTTACGATTCAATCTGTCGAACAATAGAGAGTATCAACCGTTTTGAGACGCACCGCACCGAGCATCTCGATTTCACAGACATAGCCGAGCAAATTAAAGATGTCGACGAAGACGATATTGACGACGATTTTTCTATCGGTAAAGATCTCAAAATCAAATTTGAAGATATGGACTATGTCTCTTGGCGTAGTCAGCTAGAAAAAGACAAAGCTACTCTCGAAGATTTACTAACACAAATCAATCTCGTCACTCCAGAACACGACCTCAAACTCCAAGAGCTCGAAACTACTATAGCAGACAAAATCACCCACCCTATCAACGGCGACAATAAAAAGATTCTCATTTTCACCGCCTTCGCCGACACCGCCGATTATTTATATGAAGAACTAAAAGATAAAATTCTCGACAACCACAATCTCCACACTGCCATAGTCACCGGTAATCACACGCCGGACACCACTTTAAAAGGCGTTGCTAAAGATTTCAACGAAATCCTTACTTATTTCAGCCCCAAATCCAAAAATCGCGACGCCCTAGGTCGCACCAACACTACCGACATCGACATTCTAATCGCCACCGACTGTATCTCCGAAGGTCAAAACCTCCAGGATTGCGATTATCTCATCAACTACGACATCCACTGGAACCCAGTCCGCATTATTCAGCGCTTCGGTCGTATCGACCGCATCGGCTCCGAAAACAAAACCATCCAACTCGTCAATTTCTGGCCGAACATTTCCCTTGACGCCTACATCAATCTCAAGGCTCGTGTCGAAAACCGCACCAAACTCGTCAGTATCACCAGTGCCGGCGAAGACGTACTAGAAAACATGGACCCAGATCTCGAATATCGCAAAAACCAGCTCAAGCGCCTTCAAGAAGAAGTTGTCGACCTCGAAGAAATCAATGGTGGCATCAATATAATGGATCTCGGCCTCAACGAATTTCACCTAGATGTCAAAGAGCTCCGTGACAAATACGGCGATGCCGACTATATACCATTTGGCATCAATGCCACTGCCGCCGCTACCGAAGACGCCCCCGCCGGTGTCATCTATATTCTCAAGAACATCAATTCCAATGTCAACATTGATAAACAAAACCGCCTTCATCCATTCTATTTAGTTTATATCAAGGATAATGGTGAAGTGTTTGTAAATCACCTAAATCCCAAAAACCTTCTCGATAAAATGCGCCTCCTAGCTAAAGGCAAAGACAAACCCGAACGCGAGCTCGTCCGCATCTTTAACGAAGAGACAAATAATGGTAAAAACATGGCACAATATTCAGAGTTACTATCAAATTCCATCCGCAGTATCATCACCGTCAAATCCGAACGCGATGTCGACAGTCTATTCCACGCCGGTGGCACCACCGCCCTCACCAACCAAATTTCCGGCCTCGATGATTTCGAACTAATAACCTTCCTGGTGGTTAAATAATGATAAACTTACCAGAAAGTGCCAAAGTCGGTCGCATCATCGCCAAAGAAAAGTTCTACGGCAAAACCGACACCGCCACCAAAAACCTCTTCCAAAACGAAATCGCCCGTATCACCTGGGAATACAAACTTGCCCCCGAAACTATCAATCTCCCCGCCAAACACTGGCCTGAAGTCGAAGTCTTCCGTATCACCCTCAAAAACTACGAACTCCCCACCAAAATCCTAAAAGTCATTGATTCGGCCATTCCCTACCCCATCCTCTTCTTCGTCGAAAAAGGCACCGCAAAGAAAGCCGTCATCTGTTATAAAGAGCAGAATCAAAAAAACGAAAACATCGCGAAAGTTGACACTTATTTTGAAACCGAATGGAACGATGAAAAACTCTCAAACATTAAAATCGACGGTCTAGATATTGATACGGTATTTGGCAATTTTGTCCGTCAAATCGCCGGCGAACGTTACGCTAGCATCAATACCACTACCAACGGCAACGTCTCAACCATCATTAAGGATGACATCGAAAAAATTAAGGACCGCGAAAAAATCCAGAAGCAAATCGAAGCCCTCACTCGCAAAATCAAATCCGAACCTTCCATGGGCAAAAAGCAAGCCCTCGCCGAAGAGCGCTTCCACCTCAAACAACTCCTAAAATAAGCATAAGCAGAACACATTATACTTGACTTGTCAAATTTTTTATGCTAAACTTATTCAAAAGGAGGTTAATTGAATAAAATATCAGTCCAAGCAATAATGGAAGCGAAAAAAGCTAAGCTACAAAGTATTCTTTCTGTTTCATTAAATCATCCAGTATCCCAAGGAAGCCACTGCGAATCTTCCTGGATTGAACTTTTAAGAAATTTTCTCCCTAACAGATATGGCATAACCAAAGGTTTTGTCTTTGACTCTCGCGGAAACATAAGTGAACAAATAGATATTATTATCTATGACACAACCTATTCCCCATTAGTTTACGCCACGAAAAATGACGAAAAATACGTAACTATCGAAAGCGTTTATGCAGTTTTTGAATGTAAACCCAAAATATCAAAGAAAAACATTGATTATGCAGAGAAAAAAATACAGTCCGTAAAGGGTCTATACTGTACGACTAGAGAAATATATATAGCTGGAAAACCCGTCGAGCCAAGAACGCCACCTCCAATTTTTGGTGGTCTCCTAACCAATACTTCTATCAACGCAAGAAACTTAAAGAAGATATTAAAAAACTCTGGACCAAACGTCATCTTGGGATTTTCTGCAAGTGGACTCCTGTTTTTTAGAAATGATGATACTTTAAAGACTATTACCAAGAACACATTGTTAGCATTTTTTTATAAATTGCTAGATATGCTCTATAAATTAGGCACAGTAGCAGCAATCGATATCCGTGAATACTCAAAACAATCCGAAGAATTAAAATGGTTATTTGAGGACGATAATGGTTAGTGAAAAATTATTCCAAACATTTTTAACAAACATAGAGCCAAGTAAAACGACAAAGGAAATGATAAGCTCAATTCAACAAAACCTTCGAAACTATTTAGCTAATCATAATGAGTATAAATACGTATATGCCGACTCGTTTTTATCGGGATCATATGCAAAACATACCAGTATTCGACCTAAAAAAGGCGACGGAAAAAGGGATGTTGACATTATCATAATTACAAATTACAGCCCATCATCACAGCCTCAAAAAGTGCTCGACGAATTATACAACATTCTCTCAGAGTCCAGCCACTACAAAAACATTGAAAAGCATTCCCACTCCATAGGCATAGAAATGAGTAATCTAGAGATAGATGTTGTCCCGGTCATAAAGGACAACAATGGAAGAATGTTTATAGGAAACAACAAAACGAATGCATGGTCCGCCACTAATCCAGCGGGTCATCTTAAATGGTGTTCCAATGCCAATAAAATGACTAACGGAAAATTTATTCCTTGCGTTAAACTTTTTAAATGGTGGCGTCGAAATAATTTTGGCGGAGGGCATGATTACCCAAAAGGAATAACGCTAGAAAAAATCGTAGCAGATAATATACCGACCTTTGCGTCAAATATAGAAGAATATTTTATTGAAACCATGCGTTCAATCATCAACAATTATCTACCATCACTCATTACGGGGACCATCCCACATGTGTACGATCCGTGCATTTTAGACAATGATTTACTAAATCAGTACAGTCTTGCCAATCTACTGGAGTTTTTCTTAAAAATGATGGAGCATCTAAAGCTCGTCGATACAGACAATTCTTGTGAAAATTGGATAACTATCTTTGGAGACGATTTTCCTTCCAGTGACAAAAACAGCCTAGGCATCCGCGGTGAAGAAGAAGAATTTATAGAGGAAATTGTCTCGGTAAAAAAGAAGTATGATCTGAAAATAGATTGCAAAGTTTCACAAAACGGATTCAGACAGTTTTTGCTAAGTAAAAACGTTTTTCCATTAAAACATAATTTAAACCTCGATTTTTTTATAGAATCGACTGACGCACCAACACCATATAGTATCTATTGGAAAGTCAGAAATGTTGGTGAAGAGGCAATAAAACGAAATGATATAAGAGGCCAGATAATAAGATCAAACAAGCCCATTCATCATGAAAACACTCGTTTTCGAGGACCACATTTTGTTGAATGCTACATTATTAAAGATGGTATATGCGTGGCAATCGACAGAATTAATGTTCCGATCGGAAGTAAATAGTCCGTATGGCATGATATAATAATAAGTGTTACATGAGTTAATCTTGGAGGCAAAATGGAAAATACAGATAATATTGAAAGGGTGGACCTAGAGAAAGTAGACTGGCGGAGCAGTCGCGAATTCTTTGAATCACTTGGTGAAGAGCTAGACAAGCTAGATGACAAAGACGAATCCTACAATTTCACTTGGGTAGGTAAGCGCAAAAGCATCATCGAAGCTGGCACCCCTATCAATAAAACCCTCCGCCCCGATATTGATGCCTCCAAAGATTTTGATAATACCAAAAATATGCTTATAGTCGGTGACAATCTAGATGCACTTAAACTCCTCCAAGAATCCTATCTGGGTAAAATCAAAATGATTTATATCGATCCTCCATACAATACTGGTCATGATTTTGTCTATCATGATAACTTTACCATCAAAAAGAATGACTATGAAGATAGCACCACAGACTCCGAAGGCAACAAGATTATCTCCGAAGACGAATTTACCGAAAACTCCAAATCTAATGGTCGCTTCCACTCCGATTGGCTCTCCATGATGTATCCTCGCCTCAAACTCGCCAGAAACCTTTTATGCGAAAGTGGGCTAATATTTATATCCATAGACGACAACGAACAATACAACCTTAAGAAGCTCTGCGACGAAGTATTTGGAGAAGAAAATTTTGTTGCATGCTTCATAATCGATAAGACAGCCCAAGGAGCAAATCAAAGCGACACATTTAAAACTCAACACGAATATCTTTTCGCCTACACGCGTTCAGATTCATCATTTGTCAACTCAAACAAAAAAGCACCAATAGATAAGTCTAAGTACAAATATGAAGACAAAAAAGGTGCCTATGCAATAACAAACAGTTTTGATTCAATTAATTCTCCTCTATCCGCCAACAAAAATCGCGGATACACGATTTATTACAACGAAAAGACTGGAGACGCAATTACGAAAGATGAATACGATAAAGAAAGAAATGTTTTCCTAGATTACGATAAAAGCTTATTATCTCAAGGGTACGAACCAATTAGGCCAGGAATTAGAAATGGCATTCAGTATCCATGGAACTGGATGAAAAGTAGATTTGAGGAACAATACAAAGAAGAATTAGTTTTTCAAAGAAACAAATTAGGAAAAATGGCCATATATCACAAAAACCGTTTTAACGGTATAGTCAAAGATACAACTATACAGAAATTCGATACAAGAAAAAGCGGAAATCTTCTTCTAAGTGAAATGTTGGGTGGAAAATTTTTTGATTACCCAAAATCCGTTGAAATGCTAAAATGGATCCTAGAAAGAACAACAGAAACAGACGGTGATGTTCTAGATTTCTTCGCCGGCTCCGGCACTACTGGCCATGCCGTGATGGACCTAAACGCCGAAGATGGCGGTAATCGTAAGTACATCCTAGTCCAACTAGATGAAACAACTGATGAAAAATCTGAGGCCAAAAAAGCCGGCTACGACACTATAGACCAAATCACTGCCGAACGTCTCCGCCGTGCAGGTGACAAAATCATCAAAGAGCACCCGGACTTAGAAGGTAAACTAGATACCGGTTTCCGTGTCTTCCGCATTGACAGCGAAAACGAGAACACCGACATACGTAAGCCACTCAAAGACGTTAGCCAAATTGACTTATTCAATTCCATTGATAATATCAAGAAAGACCGCACCCCGCTCGACTTTCTCTTCGGCGTAGTCTACGCCTCCGCTCTTCCATTTGACCTCAAACTAGAAACTAAAAAAATCGGCGACAACACCGTTTACCTCTACGGCTACCTAGACGAAGATTCCGGCCTAGTTGCTTGTTTTGACAACAACATCTCCGAAAATACCATCAAAGAAATCGCCAAGCTAAAACCATTGACCGCCGCCTTCAAGGACTCCTCTTTCCAGGATTCCGCCGCCAAAATCAATCTCTCCGAGCAATTCCGCGTCATCGCACCTGATACGAAAGTCAAGGTAATCTAATATGGATAATCATGATTTAATAATCTTCGAACAAATTAAACACAGCGATGATAAAATTGACGAATTTTGGAGTGCACGAAAACTCTACAAAGCGCTAGGCTACTCTAGGTGGGAAGGCTTTTTAGTTGTAATTGAAAAAGCAAAAACATCATTCAGTAATAGCAGATTCACCAAAAATTACGACATAAACGACCATTTTCGTCAAGTGGTGAAAATGGTCCCTACAGGGAGTGGAGCCGAACGCCCAATAGACGATTATCAACTTTCCAAATACGCCTGCTATTTAATCGCCCAAAACGGCGATTCCCGCAAAGAACCAATTGCCCTCGCCCAATCATATTTCAATATTCAAACCCTACGCCAAGAGCAATTCGACAAATTATCTGCTGACGAAAAACGTCTATACATTCGTCAACAAGTGACGGATTGGGATAAAAAACTATTCAAATCCGCCAAAGACAGTGGCGTAGAAAACTATGGCAAGTTCTACGATGCTGGCTATCTTGGACTCTACGGCATGCGTAGTAAGGAAATCCGTGAGAAAAAGGGCCTCGGCAAAGACAAAGTTCTAGATAGGGCCGGCGCTACAGAACTCGCAGCAAATCTCTTTCGAATTACCCAAACCGACGATAAATTACAGAGCAAAATCCAAAACGGCGAACAAATCGGAGACGAAGCAGCAGCGGATACACATTACAATGTAGGCAAAATTGTCCGAAAGACCATCAAAGAAATCGGTGGCACCATGCCAGAAGATTTACCACCAGAGCCAGAACACATCAAACAGCTAGAAAAAAGAAAGCAGAAGTCCGCCTTAACTAACCACGACCAAACTAAACAAATCACCGGAGGTCAAAATGAAGCTTAGATTCAAACATCAAAAATTTCAAGAAGACGCCGTCAAAGCTACTTGCGATGTCTTTACTGGCCAACCCAACATTAAGCATCAATTTCTAACCGACCAAGGCAACATTTCAAATACACTTCTAGCTCAAACCGAGCAAATCGGCTACGGCAATACCGAACTTTGCCTTCAAGATGCTCAACTTATCAAAAATCTTCATGAAATCCAAAGCGTTCAAAATATCCCCCAAAACAGCCAAATTGAGCGTCTCAATAATCGCCCAGTGTTTACTATTGAGATGGAAACTGGTACCGGCAAAACCTATACCTACATCAAAACCATGCATGAGCTAAATAAGCAATACGGCTGGTGTAAATTTATTATTGTAGTCCCCAGCATTGCTATCCGTGAAGGAGTTTATAAAAGCTTTCAAACTACCGCCGAGCATTTTGCTGAAGACTACGGTGAAAAAATCAGATTCTTTATTTATAATTCTTCAAAACTAAATGAACTAGAGCAATTTGCCGACAGTCCCAACATCAACGCCATGATTATTAATACTCAAGCCTTTAATTCTCGTGGCGCCGAAAGCAAACGTATTCGCATGAAACTTGATTCCTTCCGTTCGCGCAAACCAATTGATGTTGTCGCCGCTACTAGACCAATTATTATCGTAGATGAACCACAAAGTGTGCTAGGTACCGATAAGAATTCCAACATCACTCGCGAAACCATCGCAGATTTCAATCCCCTTTTCTACCTCAACTATTCCGCTACACACCGTGAAGATTTCAATAAAGTTTATCGTCTAGATGCAGTCGACGCCTACCAAAGACAACTCGTTAAAAAAATCACCGTTAAAGGCATCACAATTAAAGGCGGCACAACCACTAACGGTTATCTATACCTTCAGAAGATCAACACTTATCCAAACCGTAAGCCGACTGCCACTGTAGTGTTTGAATTCGATGCCAAAGATAAAGGCGGTATCCGCCGTAAAACCAAGACTCTCGTACTCGGTGATGATATTTATGTACATTCTGGAGAGTTGGAAGAGTATCGTAATGGTTATAAAATTTCAGAAATCAATGCTCGTGAAGAAGAGGGCTTTGTAGATTTTGTGAATGGCATTCGTATTCATGAAGGCGAAGTAATCGGCCAAACCAATGAAGACGATATTCGCCGAATCCAAATCCGCGAAACCATTATGTCGCACCTAGAAACAGAACGTCGTTTATTTAATAAAGGTATTAAAGTCCTCAGTCTATTCTTTATAGATGAAGTCGCAAAGTATAAATACTATGACGAAAACGGCGAAGAAAAAGGGCCGTACGCTAAAATTTTTGAAGAAGAATTCGCCAAAGCTGTGGATATTTATCTGAATCAACAACTACAATTTGAGGAAGAATCTACGTTTCGTAAGTATCTAGAAAAATTTACTCCATCCGAAATCCACTCCGGATATTTCTCAATCGACAAGAAAACCAAACGCGCCGTTAATACCAAGGAGGGTGATTCTAAAGATAGTGTCCCTTATGAATTAATTATGAAAGATAAGGAACGGTTACTGAGTTTTGAAGAACCAGTTCGTTTTATCTTCTCGCATTCCGCCTTGCGTGAAGGTTGGGACAATCCAAATGTATTCCAGATTTGTACACTACGCGAATCCGATGCCACCATTAAGAAGCGCCAAGAAATTGGTCGTGGACTTCGCTTATGTGTTGACCAAAACGGCATCAGACAAGACGCTGAAACTCTTGGAGAAAACCTAGTCCACGACACCAACATTCTGACGGTCATCGCCAACGAAAGTTATGAAACTTTTGCCAGCAACCTACAAAGCGAATTTGACGAGATTATCGCCAAACGTCCAAAAGACGCTTCTGCTTCCCTCTTCAATGGCAAAACCATCCGTGACGACAGCGGAATGAGGAGCCTAACCCTAGACGATATTAACGCCGCAGACATCTATACTGGTCTAGTCCTTGCTGGTCTCGTAGATAGAAATACTAAACAACTCACTGAAGCGTACCATTCATTAACCGATGACCAAAAAGTCGAAGCTGTTCGTGAAGCCGTTGGCGACCTTTACGCACCATTCGCCATCAACATCCAAAACATCCTGGCAACTATTTATGATAAAAATGCAGAAAAGATAATAACCAATGCTCGCCGTTCAGAAAAACTCAATCTGAACCAAGAAAAATATGCTTCTGCCAAGTTCCGCGAGCTTTGGGATCATATCAATGATAAAACCTGCTATACCGTAGAATTTGACGAGCAAGAACTCATTAACCGTTGCATTGATGCGCTCAATAAAAACCTTCGCGTTACTAAAACTGAAATCATCATTACTGAAGGTGTGCTAAAAACTCTCGGTCGTGATAAAGTAGAAATGTACAAAGATAAAATCGGCAAGCCAATTCCAATTTCCGAAATCACAGCCGACAATGTAGAGTATGATTTACTCTCCGAACTCGCAAAATCCCAAAGTGATGGTGGCACTAGCCTAACCCGTAAAGCTATAGCAGAGATCCTTGGCCGTCTTAACCCAGATGTCTTTGCTCAGTTCAAAACCAATCCCGAAGAGTTTATTCATAATGCCATTCAGCTAATCAATGGGCAAAAAGCCTCTACGGTTGTTGAACATATTGAGTATAATAAAATGAACGAAAAATGGGACGGCGGTGAAATATTCATTAATAATGATATATTGGGCGACTATAGTCGTAACCTCATTGACACTCCAAATCATCACCTCTACGACAAGCTTCGCTATGACTCCAATGTTGAAAAAGATTTCGCCGAGGAACTTGATAAAAATGAAATGGTAGAAATCTTCGTCAAACTTCCAAAACAGTTTTATATTGACACACCGATGGGTCATTATAATCCAGATTGGGCTATAGCCTTTCATGATGATGTTGGCGTCAAACATATCTACTTCGTAGCTGAAACAAAGGGCGTTTCTGAAGGGCAACTCGATGTCGGTGTCAAAGGAATTGAAAAAGCTAAAATCGAATGTGCCAAAAAGCATTTTGAAAAAATCAGTAATGGTGACTGCGTTTACGGCGTTTGCAACTCCTATTCAGAGTTATTAAAATTAGTACAATAAAGAATAGCAGCTAACCCTTTTCCAGCCCAATCTCCTCCCCATCCTTCACCACCATCTTATTCATTCCCGTAAACCTCTCCGCAATCTCAGCGTCAAACAACTTCTCCGGATTCATGTGGTACGGAATACTATGTCGCGCCTGGATCATATCCGCCACCTGCGACGCCTCCTCCGCCGTCATTGTATAAGTCCCATCCGTCGGAATAAAAGCATAATCAAAATGTCGCTCAGAAAACTCCTTCATCTGCGGCGTAATATAAGTATCCCCCGCCACATAAATCTTTACCCCGCTTTTAAGCGTCAAAATATACCCCACACACTCATGCACATCATGATACGAATTATACCCCGCTTCGACCGCCTCAATCACAACATAACCCAGATCAAAACTATTATGCTTCCCGCCCGCCAAAGCTTCTTGCCAAGTAATCACTTGCATCCCGTCATTTCGATTCACGACTTTCTCCACCGCATTATGATCATAATGCCCATGCGTCACCAAAATCAAATCCGCCGGCGCTTCGTAATCATCCCCCGCATACGGATCCACATAAATCACCTTACCATCCGCCGTCGTAATCCTGAGGCTCGCATGCCCAAGATAAAGCAATCGGTCTTTCTTATCATTATTCATCATATCCAACCTTTCGCTCATATTTACTATCGCTTTTCCAAAGGAATATTCATATTCCCTGGCTCATTCACCGTCGCTTCGTAGCTCTCATCCACCCATCGACGCAAATCTTCAAACGGCACCGTCCCGTCCAGCAGAGCCGACACCCAACCCCAACCCGAGCTAGGATAGCCCCTCAAATATCCAGCCTGCCGATACAAATCCTCCGCCAATTCTTTGTCGCGAATCTTAAAACTCACCACGTCCACCAGACTATCTCCGCCCAGCCCAAACTCGCTATATGGTTTCACAAAAAACACCGCGAACCACTTCCCGCTCACCTGTCTAAACACTGCATAATCTTCATGATTAAACGGCAACTGTTCCTCACGAATCTTATATTTCTTTTCGATATAATCTTCTAGTTGTTCTCGAATTGGTTTGTCACTGGGCATAAGCAAGTCCTTTGTTAACTTATTACCATTATACCACTGAACCTAGACCCCCAACTCCTCCAGCCATTCATCTAACTTCCGAATCCCCTCTTCCGTCCGTGCGGTGGAGCCAGACATATTAAAGCCGTCTCCTTTTAAAGTAGCGCCAGACATTAGTTCAGCAAATTTCTCATAAGTACCAGCATTGCCGGAGCCTTCGTGAGTGTTAAACGGAATCACCGTCTTCCCGTCAAAATTATGCTTCTCGATGAAATTATAAACCACCATCGGCATGTCGCCCCACCAAATCGGATAGCCAAAGAAAATCGTATCATAACCAGCAATATCCACGTCACCAATATACTCTGGGCGAGCGTCAGATCTACGTTCCTCGGTTGCGCGCTCAATTGCTTCTTGGTAAACGGCCGGATATTTATCTTTTGGTTCGATTTTGAATTCATCAGCGCCAGTTTTTGCTATGATTTCTTTTGCTAGCAATTCCGTATTGCCAACCTCTACTGTACCCACATTATAGTTCTCGTCTGCTCGCGAGAAATAAACCACTAAACTTTTCATATCAATAATCTCCTTTCCTCTATTATACACCCGAGTATCACCACTATTTATCCGTCAACAAATAACTCTTCCTTTCGTGCATTTTTGATCCTACCGGAACATTGGTATTATTTAGTCCCACATCGCAAAACACTAAAACGCTACAAAGCAACGTTTAATTTAGTATTGCAATCCCACAGTTAAGATAAGCCGCGAAAGTACACCATATTATATATGGTAGCAACATCCAAAATGCAGGACGCGAAATTCTATACGCCTTCATCATCAGAACGATGATTAGCGCCCACATAACCAAAAGCCAAGCAAATGCAGGCCAGTACCAGCCAAGGCTAAAGAATAGCGGGGTCCAAACAAAATTAAATACTAATTGAATTCCATATATAATAAGAGCAGTCTTACTAGCGGATTTGTCGGCAGCCTTTCTAGAATCGTAGCCCTTCTTCCAAATAAAATAACTAGCCAAACCCATCAAGACATAAAGTACTGTCCAGGCTACCGGAAACAGCCAAGCCGGTGGCGCTAGAGGTGGCTGGTTGAAACTGCCAAATTTGCTCATAGCATCACGTGTGAAAAGCGAAATAATGAACCCGCCACACAGTGGCACGGCGATAGCAAGCGCAATCCGCCATATTTTACCCCGAGTTGATAATTTATGATTGTTCTTTTTGTTTGGCATTTTAGTTTTCCTGTTTAGTTAATTTTATTATACTGCATAATTAAAATTACTATAACAGCTTGCTATATTTGCCATGAACCGCCCCAAAGGGCGGTTGCAAAAATAAACTATTCTCCAGAAGGAGCCTCTTGCGATGAATCTGTTGAGCGATCCAAACGCTTGCCATTCTTTGGCTTATGACTCTCGAGCCATTCCTTTTTCTCTTCGTCAGTCATAGCATCAAGCTTTTCCTTCAGTTCAGCCTTCTTCTGCTCCCATTCTTCATCAGTCAAATTAGCCGGTTTTCCAGGACGCCCTTCACCGTCAGAATTCTCATCAAGTTTTACGCGTTTATCACCTCGTGGTTTATGGTTTTTAAGCCACTCCTGCTTTTTTGCAACGCATTCAGTTCTTCAATATATCCTCAACTCGCTCTATCAGTTCACCATTCGGTACACTCTCACCATTTATCCTAAATAGTGGCGTACCGCGTAGGTTTACTTTCTTCCCTATTTTTTGCTCAAACAACAGTCGCTTTTTTACCGCATCGGACTTCATGTCCTCCCTAAACTTCCGCACATCACCCACCCCACCGGACGCTTCCTCAAAGTATCGAACCAATAGCCCATTCAAGTCTTCACCTTTTTCGTAAGCCCACTCCACCTGATTATTGAATAGCAAATCTTTATACTTATCAAAATACCCCTGCAACTGAGCCGCCGTCGCCGCCCGCGCCGCAAACGCACCATTTTGAAACCCTAAATCATAAGCCCGAAACACCACCACAATCTCACCGTCATGCTTTCTCATCAAATCATTCACCTTCCGATTCTGCTCCGCACAATGCGAACAGCCAAAATCCGCATATTCATATATCACTAGCTTAGCTTTATCAACGTCTCCAATCACTTTTTCACCAATCCAACCCGATTCTTCCGAAGTCTGCAAAACCATATCTACATTTTCTATCCCATCATTTTTCTCCCCAGCCTTAATTCCCGCAAAACAAATCACACCACCGATCATCGCCACAACAAAGCCAATCACCACTTTCTTCATTATCGCACTATCCCACTTCATAATACCTCCCCTTTGGCACAAACTCCGAATCGTCTAGATATTCACACTCATAGGAATGCCCCTCATCCATTTCGCAAAAATATATTAGCGCCGCACAAGGTCCGTCTTCTCCATCCAAACTACACTTCACATAAAATCTCGCATCGTCAGTTACCCCATACCCCACAACCTCATGTTTTACATAACCATCTTTTTCAAATTCACTAAATGCCTTATCTAAAGATCCATCGACCATCCTGTCAAATCCCATCTCCTTCACATCGTCGTACAGGAACAATCCCTCAGCCATAATTCCACCAAAACCTACAAGTACCATAATCACGGCAAGCGCACCAATAACCCAATAAATCATCTTTTTACCACATACGCTACCAATCTGGCTCAATCCCGCGACATTACCAGCATCACTCACCACTACCACATTCATACCATTCGCACTACGTTTTACACTACCATCAATCGGCTCACTTACACCACATTTCACACCCCCACCAATCAACTCATCCACTCTGCATCCGAGAATCTCCGCCAATTCCAGAACATGCCCAGTACTCGGATATGTTTCACCGTTCTCCCATTTTGAAATCGTCTGGCGCGAAACTTGCATTTCTTCCGCTAGCTTCTCCTGTGAAATTCCTGCTAGGTTTCGTTGTTTTCTTAGATTATCTTTTATCATACCTATACTGTATATTATATATCACAAAAAACCACCAACTATTGGGTGCGAAATAATAAAAACAAGCCGCAAGCGGCTTCTTTTTATATTTTGGTGCGACGTGTACTACGTACACTATGCACCTGCGCTCGTTCGAAATAAAATAAGCAAGCTTATTTTATTTGCTCACTTCGCTTGGTGCTCGGAGCGGGAATCGAACCCGCACGGATTTCTCCATTCGATTTTAAGTCGAACGCGTATACCAGTTCCGCCATCCGAGCACTCTATAATTATACCATAAAATTAGTAACTATGCGTAATTAAATACTGCACAATATAAAAACCAATAATTAATCCTACCGAAATTCCCGCCGTAATAATAATATGTTTCACATTTAGATGGGTTTTTCTGCCAAAAATCATTGTGCACACTAGCGCTATCACACCAGTTAAAGCTCCTACGCCAATACCGATGCTTTGTACTGCGCCGAGCACCATACTTACCCCCGAACCGGCTAGCCCTAGCTTATTCACCTCAGCCACGATAGCAAAAATTTGAGAGAATATACTGAATATTATACCTAGTAAAGTAAAAATAATACTAATACTAGCCATCCGTTCGGCACTCGCCATCACTACATTAGGATCACGTGAAAACCCACGCGCTTTTTCGGGCGCAAGAAAAGCCTGATTTGCCTTACTCTCTGCATGATTAGCGAGATTTCTCGCCGCTTTCATGCGCTCCTCTTCAATGCGTTTGGATTTTTCCCACTCTAATTTAGTTTTTTCGTCCATTTTATCCTAGGTATTTAATTACGGCATCGGCAGCCACTGCCCCGTCACCAGCAGCAGTTACAAGTTGACGGATGTCTTTAGTGCGACAATCCCCCGCTACAAAAATGCCTTTTGCTGAAGTTTTGCAATCTTCACTAGCCACAATATAGCTGTCTTGATCTAAATCTACTATACCGTTAAAAATACCAGTATTCGGAATTCGTCCAATTGCTACAAATACCGCCACAGCTTCTTCGGGGATCGGATCGTCGTGATGGATATGATATACTTTTGACGCCAGATTTTCTAAATAAGCAATTTCATGCTTGGCAGTATTGCCGCTACCCACTACCACAACTGGCTTACCTTTATAAAGTGCGCCATCACAAGTTGCGCAATACGAAATCGCGCGCTTGCCAGCATCGGCTGTTTGTTTTTCGCTCATTTTGCGAGGCTCGGTACCAGTAGCAATAATAATCGCGTCGGCCTTGTATTCTTCATCTTCCGTTTTAACGATCTTTTCATCACCATTAACTACACCGATAACTTCTTCATATTCAACCTCTGCACCTAAATCAATTGCTTGTTGGTATATCTTTTGCATCAATTCCGCACCGGAAACTCCAAGATCGCCAGGCCAGTTTTCAATGTTAACAGTATTAATAATCTGCCCGCCGTGTATTTTACTTTCTAAAACTAACACATTTTTACCGGCTCGCTCTAAATAAATTGCTGCCGTAAGCCCGGCTATCCCAGCACCAATAATTATACAATCGTATTTTTTCATTTAAGCCTCGCAGTTGCAATTATCGCAAGTACAATTCGTGCAGGTACATGGTTTACCATTTCTACATCCACAATTATGCATTGAATTTCTCCAATATTTTTTCTAACTTTTTAGGTGAAGCAACGCCGACAACGCGCTCCACTTCTTTATTATCTTTGATAAACACAATACACGGAATACTACTAACTTCGTATTTCTCGGCTAACTCTTCTTCTTCATCAATATTTACGGCGGTAACCTTAACCTCGGGGTGAGCCTTCTCAAATTCCGCCATCACTGGCTTCATCATTTGGCATGGACCACACCAATCTGCATAAAAATCTAGTATTTCCATTATAATAATTCCTTTATTTTATCTTCAAATTCTTCTGGTTTATCGGTAGGTCCAAAACGACCAACTACTTTACCATTACGATCCACTAAGAATTTTGTAAAGTTCCATTTGATAAAGCCGGGCTCTTTACCAACGCCAGGCATCTTTTCAATCGCTTTCATGGCCATTTTATTTTTTAGCCCTTTAGGCTCAGTATCTTCGGTAATTTCACCCTTCAAATAAACCCATAGTGGATCCGCCTTGTCTCCATTTACTTCTAATTTAGCCAATTGATCAAAAGTAGTTTTATATTTTGCGGTGCAAAATTCGTGGATTTCATCATTATCCCCTGGCGCCTGATGACCAAACTGATTACATGGAAAATCCAAAATCTCAAACCCTTTATCATGATAAGCACTGTAAAGCTTTTCGAGACCTTCATATTGTGGCGTAAAACCACAGCCAGTAGCGGTATTTACAATTAATAAAACCTTCCCCTTAAGGCTAGCGAGACCTAACTCCGAGCCATCCCGTTTTTTTACTTTATAGTCATAAATACTCATTTAAACTCCTTTTGAATAATTATATCATGATTTTAAAAATCTTTTTCTAAGCCTGCATGCCAAGGCTAAAAATTTGAAAAAATAGCAATGGAAGACCAGTACTGAAATACCGGAAGGCTTCCATCTGATTATTTTTTCAAATTTTTACCTCGGCAGGCGTGAAAAAGATTATTAAAACTAAATCATACCTTATTTATTACTGGAATCACAATCGGCGTATGTCCTGTGGCATCAAAGAGAATATGCGTAATGTCTTCTTTAATTTCTTCTTTTAATACCTTCATTTCTGGATCGGTAGAAATGGATTTGTCAGTTTTTTGACGTAAATAATGACGAATTTTACCAATTAATTCCTCGGAATTATCAAGATAAATAAATGCCCGCGATACAATATCTGGGGTCTTCATTAAATGGCCAGTTTTTTTACTTAACGTCAGTACAATCACAAAAATACCTTCGCGTGAAATATGAATCCGATCTTTGATTACCGCTTCATGTACCGGCTGATCCGCATCATCATAAAGCTTATTGCCGGCCTGAATCCTCCCTGCCTTCCGAATTCTTTTATCTTTTGTGAGCTCTACCACATCACCATCATCGCAAAGCAAAATTCTATCCCTAGGAATTCCGATTACATTTTCAGCCATTTCGGCATTATGCTCTAGCATATAAAACTCACCGTGATATGGCATATAATTAGTCGGCTTTAGTCTAGTCACAAAATCTACGTGATCTTCATAATATGCATGCCCGGACAAATGCAAAGGCCCGATATTAGTTAAGTGCGTTTTACCATTCTGAATCACCTGTGCGCCCTCACGTAACAACCCATCCACAGTATTTACCACATGCGGCTCGTTACCGGGAATTGGATTAGAGGAGAACACAATCGTATCCGTAGATTTGATCTTGATGTATTTGTGGGCACCAGTCACCATCCGATTAAGCACCGCATTTAACTCCCCCTGCGAACCAGTACAGACAATACAAACTTTTTCATCTGGTAATTTAATAATATCCTCCATCTTAACAATGGTATCTTTTGGAACTTTAATTGCACGTGCACGTAAAGCTACTTCGATGTTATTTATCATAGAAAAACCAGAAAATGCCACTTTGCGACCTCTAGCTGCCGCCTCCTTTAAAATCAGCTCTATTCTAGAAATCTGCGACGAAAAACAAGAAATAATCACCCGCCCATTCACATAGTGATCCATTACTTTACCTAAATTCTCGCCCACATCATACTCTGAATGCGGATGACGCCCTGGAGAATCGATATTTGTTGATTCATTTAGCATCAAATCAATTCCTTCTTTAGCTACGATTTCGTCAATTCTCTCGTAGTCTGTTTGAATCCCCATTGGGTTTTCCTCGTGACGCCAGTCACCCGAAAGATAAATTACACCATTAGGCGTACGTACCACGATTGCCGTGTTTCCAGGAATAGAATGTAGGGTATGAATAAATTCCACCGACAAATGTTCACTTACCTGAATTTTTTCGTGTTTAAATGGATCTACTACCTGATAATTTAAATCCGGCTCTTCTTGTAGTTCAGACATTTGTTTCTTGATCATGCCAATTGTAAAATCCGTAGCGTATATTGGTGTTAGCGGATTAAAGTGCGGCAAAAGATGCCTGCAAGCCCCAATATGGTCTAAGTGCGCATGCGTAAAACAAATCGCCTTAACCTTATCACGATTATCTTCTAAATACTTAATGTCTGGGATCATATAATTAACGCCAGGATAATCCTCTCCAGCAAACAACACGCCCATATCCACCACAACAATTTCAGACTTATACTCAATTAAAGTCATATTTTTACCGATGCCAAATTCACCCACGCCACCAATCGGAATAATGCGTACCGAATCCGGATCTGGCCGCATATTCTTAAGTTGTGCATTGGTAACCTGCGTACCATTAAATCCATTGTATCTAGACTTATTTACTGGTAATCCAATGATATGCTGGGTGGCCTGAGCATTAACATCTTGAGTTAACATCCTTTGATGATGAACCATTTCACCTTTTTTTGCACTTACCGATAAATTCACCTTGCGTTGTTCAGCTTCTACCTTAGCTTTTGTCTTAGCAGGGCTTTTAGCTGTAGCTTTTTTAGCTGTAGATTTTTTAGATGCAGCCTTTTTAGAACTTTTTACTAGATTTTCATCCTTACCGCCAGGCGCAAAATTAGAATTAAAATTACGATTTTGAGCTTCCTCAAACTGCTTTTTGATATCAGGCAATCTTTCAGCCCTAGATTTTAAAAGTCGTGCACGACGTTCTTCTTCTTTTAAATTCATATTTTCCTTTTTTATTCAAGTAATTAACAGTACCCCTATTATACCAAACTCCGCATTAAAAAGCAAATTGTTTGTACCGGTTCAATACATTTGAGACTTTTTAAGGTCTCCTCTTATGCTAAAATATCTTCAGCGAAGATCGCTATATCTTTAGAAGGATCCGAGATGAAGCTCACTCCTACCTAAAGACGAAAAAGGAAAGGCAAAGAATTAACCTGCAAATGTTCAGGTCTACTACTGTTCCATCATTTATCTCAAGGGATAGATTGAGGTCGAATAATTCTTCCGGATACTGCAATCGTCTACTCCTACTTTGCCCCTACCGGCAACTGGAACGGCTCATTTGAAGACACCGGCGCGAACGGCAACTTCTGGTCGCCCGTAGTCCAGAATAGCGACAACGCCTACAACGCGAACTTCAATATGAATGGCAATGCCAACCCGTCCAACAACTTCAAACGCGACAACGGCAACTCTATTCGCTGTGTCGCCCGCCCAGTTACCTCTACGTTAGAGTGGGGCTCCGGTGGTGGAGAAAAGAAGTAACTCCCCCAATAGTTAATTAGTGTCAGTATTCCCACCTCCCGACTTTCCAAATCTATGAAGTATTAAAATCGCGATCTTCGCAATTCCGATACGTCCAGCCAACGCCAGTATAAATTTTTCTAATAGCCTTTTCACTACTATAATGCGCCAATAATCCATCATAAGCCACAAAGCTTTGTGGCTTGCCTTTTCCCTGCGTCTCGAAGCAATACGCTCGTTCCGCCAAACTAGCCAATACTCTCTTTCCTGGTAAAATATGATCTCGATACACCTTCGCGCCCAAAAATTCCACACCATTCTTAATCGGTATTTCAGATTGTTTCTTAGGATGCATCACTAATCCTAATTTTGTCAAAAACATTTCTATTTTCGGCATGTCCACTATCAGTAGTTTTACCAGATCCTCCCGACTCACCACAATATAAAAATCATCCACGTATCTTCCGTAATTTTTGTAACCAAGCTCGTGCACAATATATCGGTCTAATTGGTCAAGAAAAATATTAGAGAGAAGTTGCGAAGTTAAGTTCCCGATCACGATTCCAGTCCCTTCGGGTTGATAAAATAAGCTCTTGCTCGCCGGTAGATCGCCCCAATCGCTCCTACGCCCACGGATTCTTATGTCTTCCGTAGGCGAATCAAATATCACTTCTCGCCACAGATACTTCAATGTCCGATATAATTCTCCGCCATCCGGATATTGCTTCTTCAGCCCCCAGCACACACGTTTAAATAACTTGTCGTGTTGTAAACTCATAAAATAACCCTGCAAATCACGCTTCACTACTATTGTCGGTATCTTACCGTCACGTGATACTCTTCGCATATTCTTCTGCAGATCCATAACTCCAGCTAACGTACCTTTACCCTTACGACACGAATACGACCCTCGCCATAGCCTCGGCTCCCACCAAGCAATTGCATGTTTAAACAAAAAGTGATGCACCACCCTATCTACAAACGGTGCCGCAAATATTTCTCGCGTCACCGGATCATGAATGACAAATGCAATACCTCGACTCGGCTTGTATTTCCGCGCCATAATCGCATCTCGCAGATTCACGATATTTTCTAGCTCGTTCACCTCAAATTCGTGTTCATTCACGGTTTTCCGTTTACCACCGACTCTCGCCGCGTGATAAGCTTCGATTAATTCACTTAGTAAATAATTCTTAAAAGCCCTACTCACATCTCCGCCAATTTCTGGTCTGCCATATCCTGGATTTTAATCAAAATATCACCGATCCGCGCATATACTTTTGGTACCCATATCTTAAGGTCAGCGATTATTTTAATTTGCGATTTCAGATAATCTATGCTGGCTCTTACTTCTTCTAGGCCATCATGAATATTTACCTTACCATTGCAGATCGCTAGGTAGCAGCGCTTCATCTTCGCCGCAACTTTAATCATATCATAGCCTAATGTTTCTCTTTCTATCGGTCCGGGCATCTTTCGCACATTTTCATAAATCGCCTTTATTAGCTCATTTATCTCCAGGAAAAGTGTCGGAAAAACATTTTCCACCATCACGATGTGATTAAATTTTTGCGACGCGTAAGTATTATCATTAATATATTTATCTAATTGTTTATTTGTATACTTCCACGGCAATTGATAGATCAAGATATCACCAGTCGTATCCTTAGTCTTTACTGGCAGTATTTTTAAACTTTTTAACTTTTTCGCCACTTTATCCACGTCCCTAATTGAGACGATACCGATTTTGGATCGTTCGGTATAATCTCCATCAGGTCTAAGTTCTGCCATAATATCTAATTTGATAGCAATATTAAAAACATAAAAAACCGCCGAATGATCTACTAGCTTATAGAACCCATGCGTAGAACGCAAAAATATCAATTTATCAAAATTTTTCTCTTCAAGCTGCATCACCAGCATCTTGTTATCATTATATCTTTTTGCAATCGATGTCTTCAGACGTTGAATCTCGGCTTTGACGGCTTTAGTCTGTTTTTCCTGATTTTTGAGGTGCTCGAGTTTTTCCTCGAGCACCTCAATAGATATAGATTTGTCACGCTTCACGACACCGTCATCTTCTCCACCAAACAGCGTCTTTTGTCTTGTTCCTGATTTTAAGGTTTTATTTTTGTCGTTATCTGCCATCATATTCTTCATTTTTTATTACGAATTTTTCTCTTGAGTTCCGGAAAGGCGGGAGGTGGGAATACTGACACTAATTAGCTATTGGGGGAGCTACTCCTCCTCCACCACCGGAGCCCCACTCTAACGTAGAGGTAACTGGGCGGGCGACACAGCGAATAGAGTCGCCGTCGTCGCGGCAGAAGCCGTAGGACGGGTAGGCATAGCCACCCATACCGAAGCTCGCGTTGTAGGCGTCGTCGCTACTCCGGACTACGGGCGACCAGAAGTAGCCGCCCGCGCCGGTGCCAGCAAATGAGCCGCCCCAGCCGCCGGTAGGGGCAAAGTAGGTAGGAGAGCCAGTTAAAGTAGAGACATCGCTGAAACTATAATTGCTGCTATCATAACCATACTCAGTCCATAGGGCCTGGAAAGTATCTTCGCCAACACCTGCTCGTGCCAATGTCCAGCCGGCCGGGCAAACAGATTGATCCACCAGTGTCTGATCTGCAGTGTAGCTAGAGCTATCATTCATAGCAATAGCAGCAGTCCAGTTGTAATAATTGCCTAAGTGATAATGAGAATTACCAGTACTAGAAGTGAGCGTGCCATTAGCTGCTGGATTTAATGATTCATTACAAACTGGCGTAGAGCCAGAATAATCGCAGGAATCATAATAGTCATCCCATTCAGTGGTAGCAACTGTCCCGTTCCAATATAATGTACCTGGGTCATAAGACTCTGGCGTAGAAGCAGAATAATTCCAGGTAGTATTACTAGAAGCATAAGTAGCAGTACTTGGAGTCCAAGTAGTACCAGACGGAAGATCAGTATCGTCAGCATACAGTGTAGCGCTATTGTGGGTGAGAGTGGTAGAGCCGATATCAAAATCCAAATTCTGTGTCATCCAGAGATTACCGTCTGCTAGTCTAGCTACAGTGTAGGACTTGCCGTCACGGCTGTCTACTACTTCCACTTCTTGTCCAGCCGCAACTGTACTACCCCACGTAGCGACCTCTTGCATGATGAGCTGGCTACCGGGTACTGGCGCAGTAGATGGATGCACCATCGTATATATCACCTTACCAGCATAAGTATCAGCAACTTGGTCTGAAGAGATGTAAGCAGCATAAGTAGTAGTGAGTTCTGCGCCGATAGCATTAGTACCTATGTCAGTACTGGATGCTCTGTGAGCTACTTTTACGTATTCATTTGGCACAGTATGGTAGTTATTCTCACCAGTAGCATTATTATCACCAAATGGAGCATCTGATCCACCTGCAGTATTAGGAGCAGAATCAATAGTGATAGGATAAGTAGCATTAGCACTAGTAGCTAGTTTCATTGCCCATTGTGAGGTACCAGATGTAGCTATGCCAGTAGGAATAGTTTCTGATGGATTATTAGTACCTACAAGTTTATTACTGTTAGTTCCTCCTATCTCGTCTCCAGTATATCCTGCAGCGTAGATAGCAAATCCTGCATTATCATTACAGAATACTTTAAGCGTAGTGGTGCCAATGTTTCGTGCGTAGGTACCAGGATTAACCGTGGCGGTATGTGACGTCATGCCAGTACCAGACATAGTACAGGCTATGGGTACAGTGATGGATACATCATCTGTCACTGATTCATCAGCGAAGGCTCCATTTGAGGTTAATGATAAGAATGAAAGAGATGTGAAACTAGTGAGGAAAATACTAGCTAATATATATATATATATATATGAATCTTTAGTGTAAGAGTGTGAGGTTAACATAAGTTTATTATAGCACAGTTTTACGAATTGCAAGGTTTTTTAAGTTTTTAAAGCTAATTATATCCACATCCCCATAAATAAAGGATAGTGTTCCAGCCCGTCGGCATCTTTTTGCACTGGCGAATCTTTCTCTAACTTTATATATCTTTGTACAGATTTATAATTATTCATAATGGATCTAAGTGATTTAGCTTGGGTATGTTTGCCAGATTTAACCTCGACGGCCGCGACTTTGCCCGCTATATTCAGCACAAAATCGATTTCGAGTTCACTCCTACGCTCGAAATACGCCAAATCGTATCCATGTGCTGCCAATTCGCCCGCTACTACGTTTTCAGTTATACCACCCTCGTCTACCAAATCATCACCAGACAACACAGCCTTTGCCATACCCGGCTCTAGCATCGCCATTAAGAGCCCCGTATCCCTCATATATACTTTATAAGCATCTACCCTTCTACTGGAATTCAGAGGAGCCGTCGGCTCGCTCAAATTATAACAAAAGTTAATTATACCTGCGTCTTTTAGCCATGCCAGCGCCGAACCGTATCTTCGTTCGCTTGCAGTCTTGTCTTCTATATCGATATCGTTCCACATAAATTTTTTATTCTTCTTCGCTAACTGCATAGGGATATTATCAAAGACTTTTAGAATTTTTTGTTTATCTACAGTAGAAGCGTATTTCACCACGTCATTTTTATAATTATCAATCAGCGCTCGCTGTACCTCTCTTGCCGCATTCAAGCTTGCGCTCTCAATATAGGTCTTAACCACTGCCGGCATTCCACCCACCAGCATATATTGACGGAATAAGTCAGATAGCTTATTCGAGACACTCTCCACCAAAGTCGTCATCTCGGTAAAACTCTGACGTGACGCCTTTATCACATCATCACTTATCCCTACGGCCCACAAAAACTCTTCGAAATCCATCGGGAATAGCTCAAGCGGCCTTTCGTAACCCACAGGATAAGATGTGACGTCTTTATAAAACAATCCGAGGAGCGACCCCGACGCTATTACATCAAGCGTCCCGTCCATAGCAAAGGTCTTAAGTGCTACGCGCGCATTTGGGCAAACACTAATTTCATCTAAAAACAATAGCGTCTTACCTCTCTCGATCTTTACTCCAGGAAAATTCGCCTCAAGGCCCAATCTGAGAGATTTAAAATCCAGATCACCATCAAAAATCGTCTTCAAGCTTGGCATCAACTCAAAATTAATATAAATATAGTTATCGTAGTTTTCCTTTGCAAATTGTTCTATTATGAATGTCTTGCCTACTTGGCGCGCCCCCTTGACCAGCAAGCAAGGCTTATTTGGTTCATTTTTCCAAGCAAGCAATTGCTCCATAATCTTTCTTTTGAATATCATAGTAGCTCCTTTTATTTCGCTTAACTTTATTTTAACAAATTATAGAGAAAATTGCAAGTTTTTCCGACCACTTTTGACATAAAATTGCATATTTTTCCGACCACTTTTGGCTTGCTATAGCATAAAATGAGAAAAAATATGTTTTTGGCGCGATTTTGGCGCAATTTTTGGCACAATATGTTATAATTATAGCACGAAAAAATCTTACATGATAGGTCAGTATAACTGGCCTATTTTTAATGCTTATTGAGGGTGAAACTTCAAGTTCAATTTTTTAAGTTTTGTCCTCATAGGCTTTACAAACCCGACGACGGAAACTGCGCCGCCTCAACGATTAACGAGGGGCGAGATAACAAAAATCGTCGGAGAGCCAATCATAAATCATTTAATAATTTCGGTCATCGAGGTTGACCGAGAAAGGGAGAAATAAATGCCTAAAATTATCAAAAAAACTTTAAGTTGCGGCGTCGGAGTTCCGGCAGGAATCGTCGCCGTGAGTGAGTGCGAAGACCTACGCCTTTGGTGGGTTCCGTTCGTAGCGTTGGGAGTTGTAATCGCAATTCTCGCGTGGAACGGAGTGTTCAAAAAAGAGGAGGCAAAATGGTAGAAAATAATAGCCAAATTGCCAAAATGCCACAGCAAAGTCTGGGGCAAAATGCGGTAAAACAGACGGCTAGTCTGGTGGCTCAATACGCACAAAATCTTTTCAAAGATAAGCGTTCTCAAGAGTTTGCCGCTCGTGTTTCGCTTTTAGCGAAGCAAGACCCACTACTCAAGGAAGCTATTGAGAAAAACCCAGACTCGTTCGTTATCGCAATGATGGCGTGTATTCAGTTAGACCTAATGCCAAACACGCCGCAAGATTACGCATACATTTTGCCATATAACGACAAAACCCATGGGCGCATGGCGAGATTCCAAATCAGTTATAAAGGATTAAAAGAACTCGCATATCGTTCCGGCGAGGTCAAGTCGATAAATGGCGAAATCGTATTTAAGGGTGATACGTTCGACGTTGAGTTTGGAACTGAGCGCAAGCTGACGCATAAACCAAACTTCGATATCGACCGCACGGATTTCTCAAAAGCAACTCATGCTTACATCACGGTCGTTTTAGCTAATGGTGAAAAACCGTTTTTCGTAATGACGAAAAAAGAGATTGAGAAAATTCGCGAAGATACCAAAAAACGAAACTTCGGGAAAGATTCGCCCGCTTGGGCAAACTGGTGGGACCAACAAGCTCTCAAGACTGTGTTAAAACGCGCCGCAAAAATGCTTCCGTCTAGCACGAAAGACAATCGCTTAGCGATGGCGGCGCAAATCGATAGCCTCGCGGAAGTCGGAAAACTCACGCTCGGCGTTGATGGTGTAGAAGAACGCAGACCAGTTGTTAAGCCAAGGCTCGACGACGAATCGAGAGAAAAGATTAAAGACGAGGCCGCAGATATGGCCGACGAAATAATGGAGGGAGAGGTTCAAGATGGCAACTAGCGGAGACATGATTGTAAAAGTGAACTCTGGCGAGATATTGACGCTCGAGAAAGAGGGCGAGGGTATCATCTTCAACCCAAAGGCCGAAGAAGCTATCCTCCGTCTGCTCGACATTAAGAAAGAGGTGGACGGGGCTATCGACTATCTAAAAGGAGAAATCGAACGCCAAGCTCTCGAGTTTAATCCTAACTTCACCGGCCTAAAAGGCGCGAAGCTGAAGATAAATTATTCGGCCTCCGGTGCTAAGTATAAGGATGTTGGCGAGGTAAAGCTCCACAAAAAGTTCTGGACGAAGAAAACCGTTTGGAGTCTCGATTCCAAAGCAATCGACGAATACAAAGCGAAAACCTACCGTCTCCCGAAAGGGGTGGTAGAAGTTCGCCGAAAGAAAACGATAAGAATTAGTGAGGTAGATAATGGCTAACGATGGATATGGTGCGATTCGGGTAAGCTACTCGATTCTCAACAGCTGGGCGAAAGGCGACATTGACCGCGCCGTTGCGCCCTATGCTGGCGTAGAAATCGAGCCGACCGAGGCTATGGAATACGGCAAGAAAAAACACGCAGCTTGGGAAAAAGAAACCTTGCGCACTGGCCGTCTTCCACGACGCTTCGGAGGGCGCAAGCTCACTTCCCCGAAGCTCGAACTCTCGACCAAGCGTGTCCGCAAGATAAACGACTGGTGTTATCTCTCTGGCGTGTTGGATGTCCTCGATGGCGATACGGCGATTGACTATAAGACCGGTAAAACTCCTGCTAGCGACTATCTTAACTCCCGCCAGCACGAGTGTTATCAGATTCTCTATCCGAACATTAAGAGATTTGAATACCACTGCTGTAATCATCACCTGCGCCGCAAAGACGACGGCTACATCACGGTCGCTGTGGCTTACCTTAACAAGAAGACTTTACGCGACGGAATCGAGTGGGTGCTAACTAACGCCGCCGAACTTCGAGAGTATTTAATCAACAACGGTATGGGCGACAGGCTCGACCAAGGAAAGGGGTTTGAACAATGAGAAGAAGAAAAACGACTACGCTTGCGGAGAAGCTAGCACAGCACGCTATCGACTGCGGCTACGACAGCTCAATGAGCGTGATGGATAGCTTTGTCGAAACTCTCGTCGATGGCTTCTGCGACGGCAACAATCTCGAACTTGACGACACGGAGGCTTCCGCGCTTGACGCAGACCTCCGAGAGTTCATCGAGGAAATGGTTGTGCCGGAGGCCGACCAGCTTATCGTCGAGTGGAATCGTGACGCGCAAGAAGAATACGAAGAACGAGAGGAGGCTCGCCGTGGACAATACTAGATTCGACTTTAGCAAAATGACCGTTGGGGACGCGCTCGCCTTGAACGAGGCGGCGCGCCAAACGTGCGGGTTCGAGACAACCTCGCAGGTAGGAGAACTCGCATGAAACTTTGCCTAATGTATCACGGAGTAATTTACTCGAAGAAAAACTCGAAGCGAATTATCACGAATCATCGGACGCGGAGGCCAATGATTGTTTCGAGCGAGAGAGCGAAAGCCATGGAACAAAATATGGCGAGCCAATTCTCCGCGCAATTTAACGAAATATATCGCAACTACTATCTCCACCCTCAACCGGTGGAGACGTGTCAAGGCAAACCGCTTAAGGTTAGCGTCTTCATCTGGGAAAAAGATAGGACGCGCCGAGACCTCGATAACCAAGCGACTTCTATTCTCGACGCGCTCGTTGAAGCCGGGGTAATCGCCGACGACAGTGTGAAAGTCGTTCAAGAACTAAACGTTCGGATGATGGGGATAGACAAGTTTGACCCGCACGCACTGGTCGAGATTGAGGGGGTAGATGACTATGAGCCAATAACAACTAATAAAAGAAAGGATTAAAAATGGACGAAATACTACGCGTATCAAAAGAAATGGTGAGGTGCTTCTGGGAGTGCCGAGAAGCTGAGGGCAATAGTCCCGAAGCGGCTGGAAAGCTCGCCGCGGTAAGAGCCGCCGAGCCAATCGACTTGCTCGACGATTATAAATCACTTCGCGATATTCTCGACCAAACCATTAAAAAAGCTGAGGGGGAGGAATGATTGCCGCAATTGCCGCCGCGATAGCTGGAGCAGCAGTCGCGACGACGGCCGCCAGTATGGATGATGACGACGAGAAAGATGAGGACGAAGAATGAAAGACATCCGCTATCGCTACGAGATTGAATACTTCGTGACCGACGATTCCGCCGGCAAGCATAAGAAGAAGCGCGAGGTGGAGTTTACGAAGCCGAAAGATAATTGGGGGCGAGAGGATTACGAAACTCTCGCGAAATATCTACGGCTACAAGAGAAATCGAATCGTTGCGACGTGTCGATTATAGAGGTAAAAGCAATTTAATTGAAAAACAAAGGAGGTAAAAATGTGTTTTTCGAGAAAGAAGAAAGAGCCAGAAATCTATGTCGAAGACCCAGTAGAGGTGCGGTTTGACGCGATGATGAATCTGGTGCGAGACTTGACCCGTAAGGATTACAACAAGCTCAAAAAAGCCATGGATTCGGGGTATGAAGCTTATCGAATCGTGCGCGGTATCGACGGCGTAGATGACGATAACGAGTCAACCGCCGAACCGGAGTTTCTACTCCACCCAGACGAAGGTAAATAAACCTTAAAAATCTATGGTGCTTTGTTCTGGTCTTGTATGACCGCCAGACGACAAAGTTAAACGGGTGTCTTAAAAGAGTCGCAGTTAATCCTTTCTAGATTAAACTCTTATAACTGAAAAACCGAGGCCAGAAACCATATCGGGATGTAGGAAGCTAGTTGGTAGGCTTCAGGAGCGAAGAGCTTTTATCGACATCGCGGGTTCGAGTCCCGTCATCCCGACCGTGACGGAATGTGGGAGTGGGTCGGATGTGGTTCGGCAACCTCCCACACCAAAATATGCGGTAAAAGCTCCGGTGAGCTAGGCGGCCTCATTCGCCGCACAGGTCGGTTCAACTCCGACTACCGCAACCAAACAACATAAGGAGGTAATATGTTTAGCAAAAGAACGCTTACAAAACGTCGTCGCGCTGATAGGTTCCACCTCGAAGCCGAGAAGCACAAGTGGAAACTCAATGGATGGACGCTGGTAAAGGAGGAGCCTGACACTCGCGATGAGAGAGGCTACACATATCTATATTTTGAAAAACCACAAATCTTCACGGCCAAAGGCTGGGTAGATATTCCGGTAGAAAAAGAGGGTGGCAAAAAATGAGTAGGATGAAGAAGCTCGAAACCATCGACGATTCCGAACTTTCTCCGTGTCCTAAATGTGGGGCAAAGCCGGATGTGATGGTCTGGTATATCAAAGGTAGCGTTAATCGCAAGAACTACGCTGTCGTCTGCCCGAAGTGTGGGTATCGTCTAAAAGAGCCGTATAAGTTCAATACTCCCGAAAAAGCGATGGCTCGCTGGGATAAGGAGGCCGAATGTTAAGCGGTATTTTTAATGTCATCTATGAGGCAATCACTGGTAAAAGCCGTTTTGTCTATTATTCTGTTTGGTATTCCGGTAAAGAAATCGGTCGTTATATGAGCAAACGCGAAGCCCGCCGTGTTATCCGTGCGTTTGAATTGACCGGCGTTCTTAATAAGACGGTTGAAAAAACTTGGTGGAGCGAGGTCGGGGCTTTCCGTCGTTAGACAAACAGCGAGTATATCGCCGCTTATTATCACGGGTTTAAGGACTAAATGCTGGCGAGGTGGTGGATGGCGCGTTTTGAGGCCGAGAAAATACGGGAGCGCAAGCTCGCTTGGGGAAAGATAATTTTCAGTAGCAAGTCCCATATCACGGTGACTACTCCCCAATATACGATTATTTTTCATCAGTTCGGCGCACCAGCGAATCACTACTACACAGCGTGGCGATTGTTCCGCCAAGAACTTATCCGCAGGAAACTCGAGAGCCTTTACGATGTCTACAAATACGCTAACCGCTACGACATTACTAGCTTCGTAAAGGGGTCGTCTCTGGACTCTGGAAGCGATACAAAAATAAAATTGAGGGAGGACTAGATGAAAAGGAAAGCGACAAGGCCTGTGACCGAAAAACAAAAGAAACTGGTAAAAGCGATGGTAAAAACCGGTGGCAATAAAACCAAAGCCGGGATGATTGCCTATAAAACCAAAAAACCAGCGAACGCCAAGAAGATGGCGGACAAGGCACTCAAACAGCCCAACGTCCAGCAAGCCCTCGAGAGAGAGTTGAAAAAACAAGGCATAACCCTCGACGCCGCTATCGCTCCAATCGCCAAAGGCTTGGTGGCGAAAAAGCGCGACTTGAAATATGGCGAGCTAATGTATGACGAGAACGGCGAGCCACTCGACGACCTCGACACTCAGCTCAAAGCTTCCGACCGTGCGCTGAAACTTCTTCTCCCGAAAGATACACCCGAAGCTAACTTAAACTTTAATTTCAAAATCGACTCTGCCAAATTCGGTGGCGAGTTCGTAAAAGAGGGGGAAATCGTAAAATGAGTAAAATTATTGACTACAAAGGCTTTATCGAGAAGTATTTTACAATCACGACCATTGACGGCCAGATTGTGCCGATGAAGCTAAACGACGTTCAGAGCTTTTATTATGACCTGATTCAAAAAGAATACGGGGAAACGCTTGCGCCCGTCAGAGAAAATATCCTAAAATCTCGCCGTTTTGGGTTCTCTTCCCTGATTGACGCGATGTTCTGTGTCGATTTTATTTTAGGCGAAATCGGCAAGACCAACCTCGCCAGCGCGTCGGTTTATTCTTATCGCCAAAAGGATACCGACGAGCTGTTTAAGCGCGTCAATCAGTTCATAGATAGCTACCTACTCATCGCTTATAGTGGCGGCCAACTCCATTATGAGAATCCGGACGACCGTAAATATCTCCCAGCATTTCGCGCAAAGTTCCTGCGTAAAGATGTCGGAGGGACGATTATAGAGGGCCAGAACGGTTCGGTGTATGACTGCTTAACTGCGGGAGCGAAAGTTTCCGGCCGTGGTGGAACGCGCCAAAACATCCACTGGTCGGAGGTAGCTTTCTACAATAATACCGACATCCTAGACGCACGAGAGCTTGTCGTTGGCGCAGAAAAACAAGTTTCTGATGGCGTGGGTAAAATCTTCCGCGAGACGACTGGCAACGTCGCCGACAACTTCTTCGCCGAAGAATATCAGGCCGGAAAAGATGGACGCTCGCAATTCAAGAGTCGTTTTCTGGCGTGGCATTTATTCGGCGAATACAGCACAAAAGCCCCTATAAATTGGGAAATGCCCGAGTATTATCAGCAAATCCCAAACATCACCCCAGACCAAGCCTACTGGCACTTCCGAAAGACTAACGGGCTTACCTCGAAGCTGGAAATGCGCGAGTTCCCAACGACCGACACGGAGGCGTTTTTGCTCGGTGGCGACCCATATTTTAGCGATGATTCGATTGTTTATTACAACTCACTGATAGCAAAGCCAATCAAGGAGGGCGATTATGTTTCGGCTTTATAGAGAGCCAGAGCGAGGCGAGTTCTTCGTGGTGGCGGTGGACTGCGCTCAAGGCGGTATCGACGCAAACTTCGGACAATTCCTGTCTAAATCTCGCGTTGATGTCCCGCTCGTATTCGAGAAGCATTGCGTCGCCGCCGAGATGACCCCGCTCATCCACGAAGCCTTAGAGTGGCTTTACGGTAGAACCGGCGTAGAGCCGGTCGTAGCTTTCGAGCGTCAGATGGGTGGTATCTCTGCCCTCTCCCAGCTCCAAACCTTAAACCGCAACGGTCACTATCGAATCTACCAACGTCGCAAACTCGGCACCGTTGAGGGCGAAGTTTTGACCGACACTATCGGCTGGGATACTAACGCCCAGACCCGCCCGCAAATGCTCGGAGACTTAAAACAAGCCGTCGATAACAAGCTCATCAGATTATACGACGAAACCACCATCAACGAACTCGGAAAGTTCATCGTCAACAAGAAAGGTCGCGCAGAAGCGGCGGCAAATTGTCACGATGACGCCGTAATGTCGCTCGCGATTGCGTGGCAGCTCTATCAGACCGAATCTGCGCCAGCCCAGAAGAGAGCGAGGACACGAAGACCACAAAGCACATTAAGCAAAATATATTTTTAAGGAGGTAAATATGGAAAGTAAAATCCAATACGGCAAAACATCAGTCACCAAGGTCGTCGGTAATAAGACCGTCGAGACGACCAAAAACATCGTCGCTGGCAAGTTCGTCCCGCCCAACAAAATCCACACAGAGGAGAGCGTCGAGGTTTCTGACCGTGCCGACCAAGACGCAGAATATATCAAGTTCGCCGACGAAGAGGAACGCCTACAAAAAGCCGGAAAGCTAGTCGAGGCAGAGTTCCAAATCCGCCGCACTCCAGCGGCTACAAAACGGGGGACGCGCTACGTTATAAAGAAATTCACAATTCTTGACAGTGGTGTCTAAACAGGGGTATAATAAGGTTAAGCTTGGTTTACTTTAAGGACGAGAAACTGGCGGGAAGCAGTCAAATTCAAAGTGAACCAATTTCTTACAGAAGACAACTTTTGGGAAAAATACCGCGCCGCTCGCGACTGGACGGAACGCTGGACTGACCCTTTTGATGAGTTCGTTCGTATCGCTCGCAATGAAACCGAAGAGGGTGTCCCTGATGAATATGCTCGCGTTTCCGATGGCACGACCGCCTCTCTGATTCGCAAGACCCCGAAGCGCGTCATCCAACAGCTTCCTACCGGCGTCGTCACTTCCGACGACGACAACGCTTGGCTCCCGATTGTTGCCGAGTTTATCCTCTTAAACAAGATTATTCCTTATGCCAACGGCGAGTATGACCTGATTCAAAAGTTCTGGTCTATCGTTGAAAACGGCCTCACGGTTGGCGGTCAAGCCGTCTACACTCCGTTCCTCCGCCGTGGCAATGAGTTCACAACCGACGCCTCGCTCGTCTACTGGGGTGATATCTTCTTCCAGCCGGGCAAAAAATCTTTCTATGATTGTGATTACTTCTTCATGCGCTCTTGGTGGCAACCAGAAACCATCGACCAAATCATCTCCGCTGAAAAAGCTCGCGAGAAACAAGCCAAGAAAGATGGCGTCGAATACAAACCGACGTGGGACATCGCCGCTCTTAAAAAGGCAAAACAAAACATCATCAGCAAAGACGACCAAGCCAAGACTCGCGCCGAAGAAAGACTCGGCATTGACTCTGCCGGTATCGAAGTCGTTATGGGCTTCCAGAAAGGCGTTGGTGCCGTCTTCTATACCGCTTGTATAAGTGGTGATGGTGGTGAGGGTGAGATTATCCGTCGCAAGAAAAACAAAGACCCGCGCGGACTTCCTCCGGTTGATTACTTCTACGCCGATGTTGACTTCTCCAACCCATTCGGTCGCTCAATTATTGAGATTGTCGGTGGTATCCAAAATATGATTGACTCTGATATGCGCGCTTATAAGTTCAATCGTGCGCTCGCTCTCACTCCTCCGATGTTGGTTTATGGCAATGTCGATACGACTCAAGCTCTCTACGAAGCCAATGGCCTCTTCGAGATGGGTGAAGACCCGAAGAATCGTCTCGTGCCTCTTGATGTTGATACTTCCGCTATCGAAGCATATCCAAATATCTATGCGCTCAATAAAACCCAGCTCTACGCTCTGTTTAATTCCGGTGGTGATACGACCGTCTCCGCCGAGGTAGGCAATCCGGGCTTTAGCAAAACCCCTGCCGGTATCAAACAGCAAAAAGAGATTATGTCCGCCGAGGACAACTACATCCGCAAGAACTTTGAATCGTTCTTCGAGAACTGGGCGGAAACTGCCGTGAACGTTTACTTCGCCGAGCGTGAGGGTATCGAAACCCTACAACTCGACCAGAAGACCGCCGACCGCTTGCGTAAGCTCGCAGACGAGGGCAAGCTCGATGGCGACTTCGTAAGCGACGACAA
>JAFQXV010000004.1 GCA_017406775.1 Candidatus Saccharimonadota bacterium
TTCTACGCTTCAGTGGTAACCTCTAGCGTTAGCCAAGAGTTATTGCTTAATAGTAACTTAAGGTATACCACGCTATATATAATATATAGTAACCACCCTACGCTATATCTAGCGTACTATATCTAGCGCCACACGCCACATCTAGCTCGCAACAAGACATGTCCAGCCAACCTATAATTGTCTAGCTTTTTTCTGGAATCTATGCTATAATTATTTAAAGAGTTTCATCTCGTTTTCTATTGCTGTACGGAAAATGAGGCCAAATATTAATTAATATAGAGGAATTTTAATGCCAACTATTAATCAGTTGATTAGGAAGCCTCGCAAAAAGGCTGCCAAAAAATCCAAATCTCCGGCCCTTGATTCTATTATCAACACTCTTAAAACCAAGCGCTACGAGAAAAACTCACCATTAAAACGTGGTGTTTGTATCAAGGTTACTACCAAAACTCCAAAGAAGCCTAACTCTGCGATGCGTAAAGTTGCGCGTGTGCGCCTTACTAATGGCCAAGAAGTTTGGGCCTACATTGGCGGGGAAGGCCACAATTTGCAGGAGCACGCCGTAGTATTAGTACGTGGTGGTCGTGTGCCAGATTTGCCTGGTGTACGTTATCACGTAGTCCGCGGCACACTTGATCTTCAGGGTGTAGCTAACCGCAAACAAGGTCGTTCTAAATACGGCGCTAAAAAGGAGGGTAAGTAATTATGCCACGCAAAACTACTAAATCCTTAACTCGTAAAGTCAATCCAGATCGTAAATACCAATCTATGTTAGTACAAAGATTGATTAATAAATCGATGCTAGACGGCAAAAAACAAGTTGCCGAGCGCGCAGTATATGCTGCTATAGAAGGTGCAGCCAAAAAATTGGATTCGGAAAATCCAGTAGAAGTTTTAGAAAAAGCAATTTCTAATATTTCACCGGATTTTGAAGTTAAATCCCGCCGCGTAGGTGGAGCTAACTACCAGATTCCATTTCCAATCTCTGGACACAGACAGCTTCATTTTGCCTTTTCTTGGCTAGTACAATCCGCACGGGCTCGTGATGGTATGCCATATGCTAAGCGCCTAGAGGCAGAAATCGTAGACGCTTATAACGAAACCGGCGCTGCCTTCAAGAAGAAAGAAGACTGTCACCGCATGGCCGAGGCCAACCGTGCATTTGCACATTTTGCGAGATAATAGCTGGAAAATCTTTTTGAGACATAATGAGATTTAGACCAGATTTGTTTGTTGTAATTTTTACAACTTAACAACGAAAAAATTCACCGCTATTAGGTGAATTTTTTCTTGACTTATGTTGTAATAATTACCAACAAACAAGTCCTGTCTTAAAAATATTTTCCAGCTATTTCTTTAATATATGCTATAATTAACATAAGTATATTTTTATTAGGAGGTAAAATGGTAAAGGTGGCGATCAACGGCTTTGGGCGAATTGGCCGTAATGCTCTTAAGATATTACTGGAACGTAGAGATGTTCAGGTAGTAGCGGTAAATGATATAACAGATGCTAATACACTTGCACACCTACTTAAACATGATTCTACTTATGGGATTTACGACAAAAAAGTTAGTGCTGGAAATAAATCTTTAATTATTAATACTAGAGAAATCCCAGTTTACGCAGAGAAGGATCCTAGTAAATTACCTTGGAAGAAATTAGGCGTAGATGTAGTGATAGAATCTACAGGACTATTTACTAAGCCAGAAGATGCACGAGCCCATATTAAAGCTGGTGCTAAAAAGGTAGTGATTTCGGCGCCAGCCAAAGGTCCGGGGGCTAAAACTATTGTCTTAGGCGTAAACGAGGATCAAGTTTCCGTAGAAGATGACATTATCTCTAACGCTTCTTGTACCACCAATTGCATTGCCCCCATCATGAAAGTATTAGAAGAAGAATTGGGCGTTGAAAAAGCCATGATGACAACCGTTCATTCCTATACCGGTTCACAAAAATTACTAGATGCGCCGGCCAAGGATTTAAGGGAAGCCAGAAACGCCGCCACTAATATCGTACCTACCTCTACTGGAGCCTCCAAGGCTACAGCGCTAACTATTCCTACACTTAAAAATAAATTCGCCGGGCTTTCTGTTCGGGTACCCACCCCGGTAGTTTCTTTATCCGACATTACTGCACTAGTTAAACGAAACACCACCAAAGAAGAATTAACTAAATTATTTATTAAAGCAGCTAGGGAGCCTTATTATGAAGGAATCCTTGGCGTTACCAATGAAGAATTAGTCTCTTCTGATTTTATTGGTAACCCGCATTCCTGTGTAGTAGATTTACCGCTGCTCGATGTGGTGGGTGGTAACATGATTAAGGTAGTGGCTTGGTATGATAACGAATGGGGTTATTCTAATCGGTTGGTAGAACTAGCCGTAGATTTTGGGAAGGAAAAATAATGAATATCTATATCGGTGCAGACTATCGTGGTTTCGAGAAGAAGAACAACCTTGTAAGTTATTTAAACGATTTAGGCTATACCGTGATTGATCAAGGTGCCTACGAATACCACGAAGGTGATGATTTTAATGATCCGGCAGTTGCGGTAGCTAAGGCTGTGCGTAAAGACGCCGATGCTTTTGGTATTTTAATCTGCGATTCTGCACACGGTGTTACGATGCAGGCCAACAGGTTTAAAGGTATCCGCGCAGCGCATTGTAATAGCCAAGAATCTGCGACTCTAGCGCGCGAGCACGATAACGCCAACGTATTATGTTTATCTGCGCACAATGCGGATGATAAAACTCTGGAATCTATTGTTAATACATTTTTGGAAACAAAATTTAATGCTTTAGAGCGTCGTTTAAGGCGCATTAATCGTTTAGACGAAAGGGAGGACTATGATTAGAACCGTATCTATCGTGCCAGCAATTTTAACTGATAATAAGCAGGATTACCGCTCACAGATTGAGAGGATTAATGCTTTTACACGGAGAGTGCAAATTGACGTTACAGATGGATTGTTTGCGCCATTTCCTACGCTAGATATTACTAATGTCTGGTGGCCCAAAAACTGGACAGCTGACCTTCATTTGATGACGGCTAACCCGTCCAATTATATTGATACCATTTTAAAACTCCGGCCTTCGCTATGCATTTTACATGCGGAAGCAAGTGAGAATTTGTTGCCAGTATTTGAAACCCTTAAAGCCGCTGGGATCAGAACCGGAGTAGCACTGCTCCCTTCAACGTATCCTGGCAACGTTAAACCGTATATAGAAGCAGTGGACCATGTTTTGGTATTTGCTGGCCAACTCGGTGTTCAGGGTTCTCCTGCGGATTTAATGCAAATGGAGAAAATCGCTTTAATTAGAAATATGAAACCAGAGCTAGAGATTGGCTGGGATGGGGGAGCGAATATCACCAACGTGCGGGCTTTAGCACATGCAGATCTAGACGTAATCAATGTGGGTTCGGCAATCTCACAGGCCGCCGATCCGGCAGAAGTATTCCAAAGCCTAGTGGCGGAAATCGACAAAAATGGAGTAGTGCTATAGATGGCCAGGATCGTGTCGCTTGGTTCCGCACTCCAAGATATTTATTTAATTGACCATGATGATTTAGTAGCCACACCAATTGGCAACGAAGCTATCTTAGGCGAGCTATTAGTGGGCTCTAAGGTAGACATTGACAAGATTTATTATGGCGTGGGCGGTGGTGGCATAAATTCGGCAATTACTTTTACTAGACATGGTCATGAAGCGATTTTTATTGGCAACCTTGCACACGACCCAGCTGGAGAAGCCATTATTGCAACTCTGGACCGCGAGAATATTGATAGCAGTTATGTAAACTTTTTGGAACGCAAAACTACTGGTACTTCCGTTATTCTACTAGACGAACGGAGCGGGGAACGCACCATCCTCACTTATCGGGGAGCTTCTGAGCAATTTGGTAACTTCAACGAAAACGATCTTGATTTAATCATGCCAGATTGGTTATACGTAACTACTCTGCACGGAGATTTTGATACCTTAACTCGGTTTTTTAAGAAAGCAGCTTCGCTTGGCACGCATATCATGTTTAATCCTGGTGTTAAAGAATTGGAAAATCAGGCAGAATTAAGAAATTTATTGTCCTATGTAGATATATTAAATGTTAATAAGACAGAGGCTGCACAAATCGTACCTGGAACGATGTTAACCGAACTACTATACCATTTGAGCGGTTACGTAGAAACCGTTATTATTACCGCTGGTCCGATGGGCGGGATTGCCAGTAACGGCAGCGAGACGTACCGTTTTGGCATTTATGAGGATAAAAAAGTTAAAGACGCCACTGGTGCTGGTGACGCTTTTGGTTCGGGTTTTTTGGCACATTTAGCTGCCGGCAAATCGTTTAGAAGCTCTTTAATTTTTGCTTCTGCTAATTCTACTGCGGTTGTATCCAAGATTGGTGCAAATAAAGCCGTTTTAACTGGCAAAGAAAAGCTACATTTAATGCCGATACAAAAAATATAGAAAGGATCCTATGCTAAAGACAGAAGAAGAATTACTAAAAAAATTATCAATTGCAGATTTGGAGCGTGCTAATGCCTATGCTAAAGATTTAGGTAGGGGCTTACAAATCGTGAGATCTTTTCCGCAGGGTGTAACAATTTTTGGCTCTGCCAGATTGTCGCAAGATGATAAATATTGTAAATTAGCTTACAATTTAGGCAAAAGACTAGCCGAAAATGGACACGCCGTAATCACTGGTGGAGGCCCTGGCATCATGGAAGCCGCCTCGCACGGAGCGTATGAAATCGGTGGGCGCACGATTGGGCTTAATATTACTTTAGCGCACGAACAATTTCCCAATCCGTATCTAACCGATTGTTTAACTTTTGAATACTTTTTTGCCCGTAAGGTGTCGCTAGCGATGGCGGCAAAAGTCTTTGCTTTCTTTCCAGGTGGTTTTGGTACAATGGACGAATTATCGGAGATTTTATGCTTAATGCAGGAAAAAAAGATGCCAAGAATGCCGGTGTTTCTAGTGGGAGAAAGTTACTGGAAAGGCTTTGATAAAGTGATTGGCAAGATGTTGGCTTTAAAATTAATCAATGCTAAAGATACTGCGATTTTTGAAATCACCAATGATATAGAAAAAGTCGTGGAGGCCGCCAATAAAATTGGTCATCCCAAGGTATCCGAGAATTTTTACGATGGCTTTAGAGAAGCTAGTGCCTTGGTCTAAAAATAGATTATGTGTTAGAGTTAAAACTGCCTAGATTCTAGTTTAATGCTGACCAGTGCGCCAATCCGAGACTGGAATTGGTATCAGCGATTCTAATTAGCTCATTATATTTGGCAATTCTTTCGGAGCGGGACAAGGAACCAGTTTTGATTTGCCCCGTACCAAGCCCCACCGCTAGATGAGCAATGGAGACATCTTCGGTCTCGCCAGAACGATGTGACATCACGGTATTATAGCCGGCATTTTTGGCGATTAGAACCGCGTCGATGGTTTCCGACAACGTACCGATTTGATTGGGTTTAATTAGGATAGCGTTAGCCACACCCATTTCAATACCTTTAGTTAATAGTTCCGAATTAGTAACAAATAGATCATCACCCACCAGTTGCACGCGGGAGCCTAAGCGCTCGGTCATGATTTTCCAATTATTCCAGTCATTTTCTGCTAGGCCGTCTTCTATGGAAATTACCGGATAATTAGAGATTATCCAGTCATACCAGTTGATTAAATCGTCGGCCGACTTCCAATCGCCATTAGTTTTTAAAACGTAGTGGTCTTTGTCGTAAAATTCACTGGCGGCAATATCCATGGCGATGGCAATATCCTCGCCAAATCTATAACCTGCTTTTTCTACAGCTAATTTAATGCATTCTAGTGGCTCGTTATTGCCATCTCTAACCTTAGGGGCATACCCTCCTTCATCGCCAACCGTAGTTGGATAACCGCGTTCCTCCAACACTTTTTTGAGTGCGTGAAAAACTTCTGCGCCAAGACGCACGGCTTCGGCAATATTACTAGCACCTTTTGGAACGATCATATATTCCTGAAAATCAGTAGCCCAAGAAGCATGCTCGCCGCCGTTCATTACGTTCATCATCGGCATTGGAATAGACATTTGCCCAGTAGTGCCGGCTAGCTCTGCCACATAACGGTAGAATGGCATTCTATTGCTGCGTGCGTTGGCTTTAGCGTTAGCTAGAGAAACAGCTAAAATAGCATTGGCGCCAAGATTGGTTTTGTTCTTAGTGCCATCTAGCTCCAACATGAGCTGGTCCACCATGAATTGGTCGGAAGTATTGCCTACTAGTAAGTCGCTGATTTTTGAATTAACATTCCAGACGGCCTTTAATACACTTTTGCCATTGTAATATTTTTGATCTCCGTCCCTTAGCTCTAAGGCCTCTCCCGAGCCAGTGGAAGCACCAGATGGCACAATGGCTTTGCCGTAGCCGCCATCCTCAAGCCAAACTTCCGTCTCTACGGTAGGATTACCTCTAGAATCTAAAACTTGCCTTGCTCTAATTTTTTTAATTATCGAATTATCCATAAGCATATTATAGCAAAAAAATTGTTCTTATGTTACAATGGGTTTAATTATTATTAAAAGGAGTTTTTATGGATGAAAAAACCGGAGGAACGCCAAATCCTCTAAATCCCACGCCAAGTAATGCTGCAAATCCGCAGCCTTTATCTGGCGCTAGCTCTCGCCCTGTAGCCCCAAGGCCAGCAGCGAGACCATTAACTAATACCACTAGACCAGCTGCGCCAGTCAGTAAGCCAGTTACACCTACCGCTCCAGCTGGAGCAACTACACCGGCAGCGGCCACTGCTCCGGCCGAAACCCCCGCACCAGCATCAACCGTTACCGAGCAACCTAATCCCTTGGAGCGTCCAATGGTGCAAGCCGCGGAACCAGAAGTTAAACCAGCCGAAGGTAAAAAGAAAACCGGTTTGATTATAGCTGGCATAGTTGCTTTGTTCTTAGCCGTGGGCTGCGGCGTAGCTGCTGCCTTGATTGCGCTCAATGCCAGTAAGGGCGACGCCGTTAGTATGGCAATGCAAAAGCTAATTAACGGAGAAACTAGCAAAAACATCGCTATTGATGGCACAATTAATGCCAATATTGATAACGACGAAATCCCATTTTCCAATGTAAGGCTAGATTTAAATGGTCAGACAGTAGTGGGGACTAAGTTAACTTCCATGGATGCTACTTTAACTGGTAAATTTAAGGGCGGAGACGAAGAAATCTCCCTATCTGCTAACGAGATTTCTGCCGAGAACGGTGATATCTACGTTAAATTAGATGGCATCGTGGACGCAGTCGAAACCTTTAGTGCCGACGTTAATACTGTGGAGCCAACAGTTGAAGATTGTTTAGCAGAAGAAGGTGAGGAGGCCGATTGTACTAGCTTGGAAGAGGTTCAATTAGATACCAGCAGTTCATCACTAAGCCAAATAAGCCAATACGCTGTGCTGTTTGGGTTATTTGAAGATAAGTGGTTTAGGCTTTCCAGCGATGACATCCAGGATAATTTTAATGCTACTGGCAGTATGGAGTGCTTTACAAATCTATTTACCGATTTAAGCACTAGCAGTAATAGCCTTGCGGGCGTTTACAAGGATCATCCTTTCATCTCGTCAACTACCGATGGGATTAGTATCGCCAAAAGAAATAATACTATCTACAAAATATCTGTTAACACAGAAGAGCTAGCTAATTTTTCTAATGACATCATTAGTTTAGCCGCCTTTGATAACTTTATTAGCTGTACGAATGGAAGCAAGAAGCAAGTTACCGCTAGCGATTTTGACGAAATGTTTGCCGAGTTGCCAGATATTTATGTAGAGATTGATAAAGATTACAACTTTACTAGACTCTACTTTGGGGTTGAGGATGGAACCAGTGGTTTATCTGTAACTGCAGATTTAAACTTCTCCTATCCTAGCTCAGTAAATATAAACGAGCCAGAAGAATACGAAGATTTTATGGAATACATGGAAAAAATATCCGCAATGAGTAATGACGCTAGTCAAGTTAATCAAGCCGACCAAATGACCCCAGCGCTTGATGCAGAGTAAATTAACGCAGAGTAAACTTGACATTTAAGAATAAGTGTGATATAATTAAAGGGTGAATGAGGCTCTAAAACAAAAACTACGTAAACTCCCGGTGGCCCCGGGAGTTTATTTCCATAAAAACATAGATGGGGAAATCATATACGTTGGCAAAGCGGCCGTGCTAAAAAATCGGGTACGTCAATATTTTCAGAAGTCTCAGAAAGACGTTAAAACTGAGGCGTTAGTAGCAGAAATTTACGACACGGATTGGATCGTAGTAGACACCGAAATGGATGCACTATTTCTAGAATCAGAAATGATCAAGCGTTATATGCCTAAGTGGAATATTTTATTAAGAGATGACAAGACGGTATCGTACGTAAGAATCAGTATGAACGAAGAAGTTCCGTATATTAGTTTTACGCGTAATCCGGTTGATGATCGCGCTACATATATTGGCCCTTTTTACGGAAAATCTGCCGTAGAAAAAGCCGTGCGCACCTTGAGACGGATTTTTCCGTATTACACAAAACCGTATACTGGAAAAAAGACCCTTGATACCGATTTAGGATTAACGCCTGGTATAGAAATTAATAAAACTACCCCTAAAGATTATAAACGTAATTTGCGCAAATTAATTCGTTACTTAGAGGGTGACCGCAAAAAATTAATTACTGACCTAGAAAAAACTATGAAGCAGGCGTCTAAAGATGAGAATTACGAACTAGCGGCAGAGGCCAGGGATCAACTGATGGGGCTAAAAGAATTAAAGAAAAAAATTATTTTTTCGGATAAGGAATTTTTGGATATTTCTTCCGATCAAGCCTTAAAACAGCTTCAGGAGTTACTCCACTTAAAAGAGCCGCCTCGCCGAATTGAAGGTTACGATATTTCTCATCAGTCTGGGCAAAATACCGTAGGGAGCATGGTGGTGTTTATTAACGGAGCTTCCGCCAGAAGCGAATACCGCAAGTTTAAAATTCGCACCTCTACCAATGACGACCTAAAAAGTATGTTAGAAATGCTTACTCGCCGGCTCAAACATCAAGATTGGGACTACCCTGATTTAATCATATTAGACGGTGGCAAAACCCAAGTTAATGCAATTTTGCCTTTAGTAAAACCTTTAAATATCCCCGTAGTAGGACGCGATAAATCTGGCGACCATTCGCGTAGTGCCAAAGTTAAATTGGTAATCCCGGCTGAAGGTAGCAATTGGGACTACGTAGAGCTATCTTCTGCCTCGCATATTGCACGCCTGGTAGCTAGAATTGACGAGGAATCTCACCGTTTTGCCATTACGTACCATACTTTACTCAAGCGAAAGAGTATGCTAAAATAAGATTCAGGAGTTACTTTATGGATATAGGAAAATTTCTAGAAATTGTAGTTTTTATCTCTGCAGCACTTACGATTGTTTTGATTTTATTGCAGCAACGCGGAGCCTCACTTGGCTCTGGTTCTGGTAGTTCTAGCGAGTTATACACTACCAGACGTGGACTAGAAAAATCATTGTTTATTACTACGATTGTAATGGCGGTAATATTTGTATCATCGATTATGGGATTATTATTAATACCGGCGTAATATGGCAAATACTATTAAAAAGCGTGGGCAAAAGTACATAAAAAAGTTTTCGCGTGCTTCTAGAAAAGTGGGAGAAGAGGGCAAGGAGCATATTAAAGAAAACTTTATTAAGCGCCTTTCTCATGTAGAAAATATTCGTTTATTGGTTCTTGAGTGGGTTTTGCTGGTAGGGGCTCTAATCATGATGGCATCCGCGCAAGCGTTTTGGTTTGGGGATTCTTATGCAGAAAATACGTTTACCACTGGCGGTACATATACAGAAGCTACCATCGGCGAAGTTAACTCTTTAAATCCTTTATTTGCCACCACGAGCAGCGAAAAGGTGCTAAGCAAATTAATGTTTGGGACTATTTCTACCAATGATGCTTCTGGTCATCCTGGAGTCGGTCTAGCCGAATCAATTTACGCTAGTAATAGTGCCAAAACTTGGACAGTAAAATTAAGAGACAATCTAAAATGGTCCGACGGTACGCCTATCACTAACGAAGATGTTCTATTTACAATAGATTTAATCAAGGATCCGGTAGTAAGTTCAATTTATGACGCCAGCCTTTCCGGCGTAAAAGTTACCACGGGAGAAAATGGCGAAATAGTTTTTAACCTTGCAACTGGATATGCCGATTTTATTTCGGCGCTTAATATACCAGTAGTTCCTAAGCATATTTTGGAAGGAGCAGACCGAAAAACTTTAGTAGAAAATGATTTTTCTATTATGCCTGTCACCTCTGGTGCGTTTTCTTACAACGCAGCGCAGAGTTCCGCTGGTGAGGACAAAACTTATTACCTATCTGCCAATACGGACTATTATAAGGGACGTCCACTATTAAATAGCTTTGCTATCCACACTTATACTAATAAAAACGACATCATTAATGCCATTAATAACGGTTCGGTAACAGCCACGGCGGAGCTCTCCGAAGTAGATGCTGAAAAGATTTCCTCGGGACAATTTATCCAAAAAAACTCCAGTTTGAATTCTGGTGCGTTCATTTTCTTTAATATGTCACGTGAAAATACCAAAAACCAAGAGCTGCGCGCTGCAATTAGGCAAGGACTTAATCTTGATAAAATCAGAAGTGCAGCGCCAGAAACTTTATCGCTTAATTACCCACTGATCAGCTCACAAATTAATGTTACCGCTTTTCCAAGTATCCCGGAACATAATTTTGAGGCAGCTAAAGAAAAAATCGCTCAACTAGCCGCAGAGAAACAAATTCATCTAGATATCGCAACAGTCAATTCTGGCTATCTCCCCAATGTAGCGGAGGTGGTTAAAACCGAGCTCGAAGCTTTAGGCTTTGAAGTTAATCTTTCTTCTTACGAAGAAAATCAGGAATTTATTACAAATATTATTTCTAAAAGAAGCTATGATATATTGATTTACGAAATCGAACTAGGGGCGGATCCAGACTTATTGCCATATTATCACTCCTCGCAGGCTTCGGCAGGTGGACTTAATCTTTCTAATTATCGAGATACGTTGTCCGATGATTTACTAATTGGTGCTAGAGACACCCTGGACGAATCGTTAAGGATTAAAAAATACGAAAGCTTTCTAGAGCGATGGGTAAATAGCGTGCCGGCGATTGGCTTGTATCAGCCCAATCTAACATATTTTTACAACAAAAACGTCCGCACTTTTAGCAATGACGTAAGGTTAGTGACACCCCTGGATCGTTTTTGTGATATTACCGACTGGGCGGTAAATAAAACTACTAAAAATAAGACGCCGTAAACTAAAGTATGATATAATATAATATATGCGCGCGTGGTGGAATTGGTAGACACGCTACCTTGAGGTGGTAGTGGCCACATTCACGGCTGTGCTGGTTCAAGTCCAGTCGCGCGCACCACGTTTAGGAAAAGGAGGTAAATGAAGAAAGTAATAATTAGAACTCTGGCAATTAGTTTAATGATTATACTCGGCTTGAGTTTTTTTGTTAATGGTAGCACTTACGCAGAAGGCGAAGATAACGCCATACCTGGTACCAGCATTCGCTTGTCACCAGCAAATATTGTTTTGAATCTTTCTTCTGACACCACAATAGAGAATACTTTTGAAATCAAAAATGAAGGCGAATCTGATATTAATGTAGAGATCTATGCGGCGCCGTATTCATATGTCTACTCAGAAGAGGACGATCTTTTCAAACTCGGCTTCAATAACGAAAACAACTATACCCAGCTTTCTAGATGGGTAACCTTTAAAGATAGTTCTGGAAATTATGTTAATAAACCACAGATCAAGATAAAAGCTGGTGAAACTTACAATGTTGAATACCGCATTGTTACTCCAAGCAATATCCCAAATGGTGGGCAGTATGCAGTTTTCTTTGCCCATGCTTTAGCTGGCACAACCAATGGTAGTGGCATTAAGACAGAAGCTAGCCCGGGTATCGTAGTTTACGGACGCTCAACCGAGGGGGAAAGCAATATTTCAGCTGAAATTACCAATCTAGAGGTAGGCAGAGGAATTACCGAGAGTAATGTAACTAGAAACAATATCTATGGTTTAGCTAAGTCTAAAAATAACGGTAACGTTGATTACACTATGGTCGGAGTACTAAAAGTTGATCCAATTATTGGTTTTTCTTCTTACGAAAGCCCATCTGGCGGGGCACGTACATCAGTAATCCCTGAAGTAGAGTTAGCAGTTTCTGATGAATGGAAAGATACCCCAGATTTTGGCATCTACAAAGCCACCTGGACCGTTACTGCAGGTGGAGAAACCAAAACCACAGAACAAATCTTCTTCCTGTTTTCCCCAGTTATGGTAATAATTACAATAATCCTCTTGACATTTTTAACCATATGGATTATAATGAGAGTTAGGAGACGTAAAGAGCGTCGTTCTAGATTGGCTGTCTAGGATAGTCTTTACGAAACCAAAATAAACATTAAACATAAAAAAGAGAGTGTAGAGTATGAAAAGAACACCAAAAAAGGTCTTTGGTACTTTAGGTCTGCTTCTTGTTGCTGCGACAACAATTTTTGCGGCCTCTTTGCCAACCCCATCTGCCTCAGCGGCAGACAATAGCACGGTAGACACAATTGTAGTGCGCGTGCTAAGCAATACGCCAATGGTTAACATTACTAAACCATCTGGCAATACGGAAACCGCACATGCGGACCAAAATATTAGTTACAGTCATGAATACGTTTCAAAGGTAACTGCAGTACTAGAATATACGGATGAGGACGGAAATCCACATAGGGATTTGATTTTCGAGCAGAACGTAGAAGAGCAATATGGTGATGGGATTTTTAACCTAAATATGTCTGGCTATCCTTACGGTGACTATGTACTTAAATTAATTGGTAGCGGTATTGATGGTGGGGAATATGAAGATGCGATTACTTTATCTTATTATCCCGTAACTACTACCTTGGATTCAAATGAAGATACTAATGATACTTTTGTGAATTTAGACTATGACTTAGATGATCCGGACATTGAAACTTTGGTAATTGAACTATATGATGAGAATGGGAACTTGATGCAGCCAATTACACCTATTACCGTAAAACGGGGCACCACGATAGTAGAATTGCCGTTAGTAGAGTACGGTATTCCGGAAGGTAAATATTATATTAGAACCACAGCTTACAACAGTGAAGGCGTGGCCCTATATAAACCATACGAAATGATTATGAATTACACAATTAAGCGTGGGCCGGACGTACCAAACACTGGTGCAATGACTTTTGGACAGATGAACATTTCTAAGGGCGATTATCTTGCGACTGGTTTAATCATTCTAGTGACGGCGGGATTAAGTGGTATATATTTTGTGAGTCGCCGTAAGAATACTTCACGAAAAAGGCGCTAAAATTATTACTCATACTCTATAAAAAAATTGGGCACGCCTACTGCGAGGGTGCCCAATTTTGATTTTCGGCTATTCGGTTACACCGAGCTCGATGCGCTTAAATTGACGAACGGTAATGTTTTCGCCAGTTTTGGCGATAGATTCTTTAATGAATTGCTCTACGGTTTTAGTGTCGTCTAAAATGTATGGTTGATTCATTAAGACTTTATCGGCAAAAGCTTTTTTCATTTGGCCTTCTAGGATTTTGTCTTTCATATTTTCTGGGCCTTTAAAGCCAGATTCTAGTTCTTCTAGTTTAGCTTTTTTAGCTTCGGCTGGAATATCATCCTCGGAAACATAAAGAGGATTCATAGACGCAACTTGCATGGCGATTTGGTGGGCCAAAGTTTTAAATTCTTCAGTTTTAGCTACAAAGCTAGTCTCGCAGTTAACTTCCACGATAGCTCCTAAGCGACCATCATGGATATAAGATTCCACGAGGCCTTCACGAGTTTCGCGATCACCGCGTTTCTCGGCTTTGGTGAGACCTTTTTTACGCATGGCTTCTAGGGCTTTGTCAAAATCGCCATCTGCCTCTACTAAGGCCTGCTTGGCATCAGTTAGGCCAGCGCCAGAAAGCTCTTTTAATTTTTTAATTTGTTCTATGGAAACTTTTGTTTCTGCCATATTGCCTCCTAATTATTTTTTACCTTCTTTAATGGCTTCCGTAATGTAGCCAAGTACTAATTTAGTAGCTTTGATAGAATCATCGTTCATCGGAATAACGTAGTCAACCGAAGTAGGATCTACATTGGTATCTACAAAAGCAAAAACTGGAATATTTAAGCTTTTGGCTTCTTTGATTGCATTTTTTTCTTCGTTAGCGTCTACCACTACAATTGCGGCTGGTTGCTCAGTCATATCCTTGATGCCGCCATAGCGTTCATTTAAGACATCGATTTCTTCTTGAAATCTTTGAACTTCTAGCTTAGAATAGCGATTTTCTAGCTCGCCAGAATTCATGCGGCGTTCTAAATCTTTAAGTTTTTTGATTTGACGATTAACGGTTTCTACGTTAGTGAGCGTGCCGCCAACCCAACGCACCGTAACGTAAGGCATTTCTACTGACTCAGCAGCTTCTTTAACTACGTCTTTCATTTGTTTCTTGGTGCCTACAAAAAGTACTTTTTTACCGCTCTTGGCAATTTCCGTAATCTTTGGCAGAGCCGCGTCTAAACCTTCAACGGTTTTTTCCAAGTTAATAATATGTGCATCTTGGCGCTTACTGTGGATATAGGGCGCCATTTTAGGATGCCAGCGACTAGCTTTGTGCCCAAAATGAGCACCGCTTTCTAGCAAAGCCTTCATATCGACATTTACTGTCATATGATTTCCTTTCTCTTCGTCTTTGGGAACTATTGACATGTTATGCCAGGAAACCTCCCAAAAACTGTTTCGTTAAAATTAATATATGGTTTTATTATAGCACGTACTCTTGAAAAAATCAAGCTTTCGTAGTATAACATAGAGAATATTGGTGGGAGCACGTTAATAAGGAGGGTACGCTATGCACGAACAAGCACAAGAGGCAATGTTCACTTTTCCGGGTTCAATCTCACTTAATGCAGGGTGCGCTTTTGAAGAGTTTGCACGGTACATCGAACAAGGGCAGAGGCGGCTATATCTTTATGGATCCATCCTGGATCCCGATGAGGACGAGCGTAGTACCATCGGCCGTTCGATGATCGGCGAAGTGATGGAGATGATTTTGCACTACAACCGTGAAGACGTGGGCAAGCCCATAGAAGAGCGAGAGCCAATTCGTCTCTACATCAACTCGCCTGGCGGCGATCTGGCCGAAGGCTTTGCGCTAATCTCGGTTATCGAGGCGAGCAAGACTCCGGTCTATACGATAAACTTCGGACAATTGAGCTCGATGTCGTTCCTGATTGGCATCACCGGAGCTAAACGCTACTCGCTGAAGTATACTCCGTTCTTGCTTCATGACGGCTCCTCGTTTGTGGGTGGCTCTACTGGCAAAGTGCAGGACAGGGTAGAGTTTGACACACGTTATGGCGAGGAGATCATCAAACCTCACGTCTTGTCTCATGGTAAGATGACCAGCGAAGAGTACGACAGTCACCGACGCGACGAGTTTTACATGCTGCCTAAGGATGCCTTGGCCTACGGTTTTATCGACGAAATCGTTGATGACCTCGACGTTATCCTCTAACCCAGTGGGGAGGACTGGGAGAAGCGAGCCTATAGGCTCGCTTTTTCCTTTACTTTTTTTAGATTATCTGATATAATGGCAAGAATTATGAGTAAAAAAGAATTACACCCTAAAGATTATCGCTATGTTGTCTTTTCCGACGAAGCAGCTGGTTTTTCTTTCTTGACTAAATCTACTGCCATTAGCGAAGAAACCATCAAGTGGGAAGATGGCAATGAATACCCACTAATTAAGGTACAAATTTCTTCGGCAAGCCACCCATTCTTTACTGGCGAAGAAAAGATAATTGATACCGAAGGTCGCGTAGACCGCTTTAAGGCCCGTGCTGCTAAGGCCGCCAAAATGAAAGAGGCCCTAGAAAACAAGGCTAAGAAGGCGGCCCGTGAAGCTGAGAAAAAAGCCAAGGCAAACGATACTATCGAAAAATAATATACTAGCAAGGTATATATAGGAATAGTCAAGCTAACACTATTCGGGATACATTTAGAACCGTTCAAGTTTATGGCCCCGAGTAGTGTTTTTTGATTACCAGTATGATATAATAAGTCTTATAATTAAGGAGTTATTTATGTTTGACACCAAGGAAGACCGCAAGAAAATGGAAAACGTAATCGAGCGGTTTCAAAATGAAATGAAAAAAGTCCGTACTGGACGCGCCCACCCAGATATGTTGTCCGGAATCAAAGTGGAAGTCTACGGGCAAACGATGCCACTAAATCAAGTTTCGAACATTACCGCTAGTGATGCCACATTGCTAGTAATCACTCCTTTTGATCCAACTAATATCCAAGCAATTGTTGCAGCAATCCGCAACGACCAATCTTTAGGGCTAAATCCAGCCGATGATGGTCGCGTAATTAGGGTCCCAATCCCAGCTTTAACCGAGGAGCGCCGTAAGGAGATTGTTAAAAACGCTTCCGCCAAAGTCGAAGAAGCTAAGGTTGCATTAAGAAATGTGCGAGAAGACGCGCGTAAAGCCATCAAATTAGCTGAAGAGATGGGAGAGGACGTCAAAAAACGCGCCGAAAAGGAAATCGACGAAATCACCAAAGAGTTTAGTGATAAAGTAGACGCTGAATTCAAAAACAAATCTGACGAAATTATGAAATTATGAGTAATTTAAGGCATTTAGGTATTATCGCAGACGGCAATCGTCGTTGGGCCAAAGAGAATGGTTTGCCCAAAATAGAAGGCCATACCAGAGGATTAAAAACTATCGAGACATTGGTTGCTGCCGCTGCTGAGGCGGGCATTCCGTACGTAACTTTTTTTGTCTTTTCTACTGAAAATTGGGGACGCGAAAAAACCGAGGTCTCACACATTATGAAATTAGCCGAGACTAAGATTTTGAAAATGGCCCAAAAAATGGCGGACCACAATATCAGATTGCTGATTTTAGGTTCTAAGCAAAAAGTGGACCAGACTTTGATTTCTCTAGCGCAAAAAGCAGAAGAGATCACAGCTGAATGTACTGGTACCACAATTTGTTTTTGCTTCAATTATGGTGGGGAACAAGAAATTGTCGAGGCCGCAAATAAAGTCGTTAAAGAAGGGCAAGCTATTACTCCAGAATCAATTCGCCAGCATTTATATCATCCGGAAGTCCCAGACGTAGATATGGTAGTAAGGACTTCAGGCGAAGAAAGGATTTCTGGCTTTATGCTTTGGCGAGCGGCTTATGCTGAATTTATGTTTATCAAAAAATACTTCCCAGAAATGAACGCCGAAGATATTAAAGAAATATTAGCTGAATACGATAAACGTAACCGTAGATTCGGAAAATAGTGCTATAATAAAATAATGGATATATTTTTAGGTGTAATTATTGGGCTGATTGTGCTAATGTTTTTGGTGACAGCCCATGAGTTTGGGCATTTTATCGCTGCCCGCAAGAATGGAGTAAATGTTGTTGAATTTGGTATAGGCTTTCCGCCACGTGCCATTGCCTGGATTAAAGACCCTAAGACTGGTAAATGGCGCAAATTACCAAAAAGCGAATGGCAGAAGGAATCCGCGTTAAAAGTAGTGTATTCTGACGGCGAAAAACAAGATTTTGCCCAAAAGGGTATGATTTTTAGCCTTAACTGGTTGCCAATCGGTGGTTTTTGTCAAATGGATGGAGAGTCTGCTGCGGACACCAAAAAGGGCACTTTTGGAGCGGCGAGTTTTTGGGCTAAAACCAAAATTTTGTTTGCCGGTGTAACAATGAACTGGCTAGTGGCTTTTGTTATTTTTACAATTTTGGCTTGGACTGGTATGCCAGAATTTTTGGACGGTCAATTTACCTTACCAAGCGACACCAGAACAGAAAGGACGCCGGTGCAGATTACTACAGTGGCAGAAGATTCACCAGCTGCAAAAGCTGGGCTAACCGCCGGTGATTATATTGTCAAAGTTGATCACGAGGATATTTCATATGCTTCCGACATCACCGACTACAACGAAGCTCATGCCGGTGAAACTGTGATATACACTATACGACGTAATCTCTGCGATTCTGATGACTGCAAGAATGCCATTAATGAGGTCACCTTTGACGAGGTAGAAGTAACCCTAAATCCAGCTGAATCTGAATACTTGCTTGGTGTAACTATGGCCTCCTCGCAGGCATTATCTTATTCGACTTGGTCTGCACCAATTGTAGGGGCGGGTCTAACACTTCAACTCACAGGAGAAACTTTTAAGGGTGTAGGCGTAATGCTTTGGAATTTAGTATCGGGCATTGGCTCGCAATTTAGCCTGGATGCCACCGTCAGGGAGACGGGGCAGGCCGCCATCTCGTCAGTGGGTGATTCGGTGTCTGGGCCGGTTGGCATAATTGGAGTCTTATTCCCAGCCTTTACTGCGGCTGGCCCTACCAACTTAGCTTTTTTGGCGGCGTTAATATCTGTTTCACTAGCCTGCATGAACGTATTGCCGATTCCAGCACTTGACGGAGGCAGGTGGCTTTTAATCGCAATTTACAAAATTAGAAAGAAAAAACTTACCAAGGAAACGGAAGAAAAAATCGTTTCACGTGCTTTTATAATACTACTAGCTCTAATATTCATTGTAACTATTCTTGACATTATTAGGATTGCAAAATAATGCCAGACAACACTAAGTCAGCTTCAAAGATGCCCCAAAAAATCCTTCGCTTAGTGGCATATCTATTACTGGTTTTGTGTTTTGTAGCGATCGCAATCATTTTTTCACAGCTAATAGTTGGCCTACTCATGATACCGATAATTGGTATGGACAATTTTACCCAGCCAGTTTGGACGGCCGTGTATTCAGCTTTGTCGTACGTACTAGCGATGATAATTATAATTATCGTACCTAATTTAATTGCTCCAAAAATAAAACACCTAAAAAAGTTTGATTGGGCAGATCTTGGCTTTAACCGACTTCCCACTTGGACCGATATAGGTCTAGCGCCAGTTGCTTTTATTGTCTACGCAGTATTAGCAGCTGTGATTGTTTGGCTTTTTAGTTTTTTCCCCTGGTTTGACGCAGAGCAAGCGCAGGATGTTGGTTTTAATGTCTTAACTTCTGGACTAGATAGAGTGGTTGCTTTTATGACTTTGGTGGTTGTGGCTCCAATTGCTGAGGAAATTATCTTTAGAGGCTGGCTATATGCTAAGCTAAAGTACCGTTTCTTGAGAAATTGCTCTGAACGAACCGCAATTATTTTATCTACTCTTTTGGTTTCGGTTTTATTCGGAGCGCTCCATATGCAATGGAACGTAGGCGTAAACGTTTTCGTGATGTCTTTGGTGATGTGTGCGCTTAGAGAAATCAACGGCACAATTTATGCTGGTATTTTAATGCATATGCTAAAAAATGGCGTGGCGTTTTACATCCTATATATGTTAGGGATAGGGTAGGCGTTTTATTTCTGAGGGTTTTATCTATTCGTGGTATAATACCATCATGAGATTATCAAAAACTTTTGTCAAAACATTAAGGGAAGCGCCCAAAGACGAAACTGCACGTAACGGGCAATTATTAGTACGGGCTGGATATATCCATAAAGAGATGGCTGGCGTATACGATTATTTACCTCTGGGACTTAGAGTGATAGAAAATATTAAAAGTATCATTAGAGAAGAGCTCAATAATATTGGCTGCGAGGAACTACTTTTAACGGCCTTGCAGACTCCAGAGCCATGGGAAAAGACTGGTCGTTTTTCCGATCGAGAAATTGACGTTTGGTTTAAAACCGAACTTAGCAGCGGTGGCGTACTTGGGCTGGCACCAACCCATGAAGAACCAATCACTAATCTAATGAAAACTTATATCTCGAGTTACAAGGATTTGCCCCTTTACGTTTATCAGTTTCAGACCAAATTTAGAAACGAACTCCGAGCTAAATCTGGTATTTTAAGAGGACGCGAATTCTTGATGAAGGATTTGTATAGTTTCCATAGTTCGGAAGAGGACTTGGATCGTTTTTACGCTGAAGTAGAAAAAGCTTATATGAACGTATTCGAGCGCCTTGAACTTGGCGATTCAACTTTAGAAACTTTTGCTTCTGGCGGAATGTTTTCTAAGTATTCCCACGAATTCCAAACTATCCTACCAGTAGGAGAAGACACAATTTACTACAATAAAGACAAGAAGGTTGCAGTAAATAAAGAAGTCTTAAATGACGAAACATTAGCCGATCTAGGAGTAAAGAGGGACGAGCTAACTGAGGCTACTGCGGCAGAGGTTGGCAATATTTTTAAACTTAAACTAAAATACTCTGAACCGCTAGATTTAAAATATGTCGATAAAGATAATTCTACAAAAGTTGCCTATATGGGCTGCTACGGTATTGGCGTGTCCAGGTTAATGGGCGTGGTAGCAGAAAAATTTGCCGACGAAAAAGGCTTAGTGTGGCCGGAATCGGTTGCGCCATTTAAGTACTATTTAGTAGGTATTGGCGAAGCTGGAGCTAAGGAGGCCGAGATTTTTTATCAAAAACACCAAGAGGAAACCCTATTTGATGATCGCGATATCAGACCTGGCGAAAAATTTGCTGATGCTGAACTTATGGGTATACCGTACCGAGTAGTAATATCCGATAAGACACTGGCTTCCGGCGAAGCGGAAATCACCGACCGCAGAACCGGCGAAACAAAGCTTATAAAAGTACTTGACGACTAAAGAGTTTTTAGGTAAACTGATTTAAGACTTAAGGGGAAAATATTGTTATGATTAAAAAAAGTATTAGCCTGACCACGGAAGGCAAAAAAGAATTAGAACAAGAATTAGAAGATTTAATTAAGAATCGTCCCGTAATTGCGGAAAAAATTGCCACCGCAAGAGCTTTTGGTGATTTATCTGAAAACGAAGAATATAGCTCAGCGCGTAACGAGCAAAAAATGGCGGAAGGTAGAATCCTAGAAATTCAGGATATCCTTAAGAACGCCAAAATTATTAGGGGAGGGAAGAAAGACAAAGTCGTACTCGGAGCTATAGTCTCTCTTAATATGGGCGGCAAAAAAGTTGAATACACCTTAGTGGGACCCACCGAAGCCAATCCGCTCGAGGGTAAAATCTCAAACGAGTCACCAATTGGCAAAGCAATGTTTGGGCACAAAGCTGGTGACGAAGTTGAGTTCAACGGTAAAAAAGTCAAGATTATTGAGATAAAGTAAATATCTTACTTTATGATATAATATACAATATGTTACTTGAAGATTATCGCAACGAAAGATTGCGCAAACTAGAAGAAATTAAAGCTGCCGGAATTGACCCTTATCCGGCTAAATCTTACCGCAATACTAAAATTGCTGACGTTATTAATCATTTTGATGAGAAAAAAGGACAGGAAGTCGTAGTTGCCGGTCGTATTACCGCCATTCGCTCATTTGGCAAGTTGGTCTTTATTAAATTACGTGACTACACTGGCGAGGTGCAGATTTTTATGAAAGCCGGAGAGAATTCTGAGCACCCCGTTCCCCTCGGACACGCTCAAGGGCGCTCGCCCAAGCTTACGGTCCTCGGGGAAGGGGTGACTCAGAATTCAATTGACATAAAAAATATCAAGCTCCTCGACACTGGTGATTTTATCGAGGCAAGAGGAACTATTGATAAGACTCAAACTGGTGAAATTTCTGTCTTTACTGACCACGTTAGATTACTTACTAAATCTTTGCGCCCAATGCCAGAAAAATTCACTAATAAGGAAGAACGTTATCGCCGTCGCTATGTAGATATGAACGTTAACCCAGAGGTACGCGAAAGATTAGTGCGTCGCTCTAAATTCTGGCAAGCTACGCGCGAATTTATGAATAAACATGGTTTTATAGAAATAAATATCCCAGTACTAGAGCACACCACTGGCGGAGCGGATGCCACTCCTTTTGTAACCCATATGAATGCGCTGGACGAGGATTTTTATCTCAGAATTTCTCATGAACTACCGCTAAAACGCTTACTGGGCGGTGGCTTTGAAAAAGTTTATGATATTGGGCCGAGATTTAGAAATGAAGGCGTAGACGACGAGCATTTGCCAGAACATATCGCTTTTGAATCTTATGCCGCTTACGAAAATTACGAAGACGGCATGAAATTATACGAAGAAATGATAAAATACGTGGCAATGGAGACCTGGGGTACGCTTAAGTTTAACGTAAACGGTTTTGAGATTGACTTAGACTGTGAATGGCCCCATGTAAAATATGCTGATCTTTTGAAAGAGAAATACGATGTAGACGTATTTAATCCAGATCGGGCACAGTTGGTACGCATCCTGAAAGAAAACGGCGTAGAGACTAACTACGACGCGTCTGACGCTAGACTAATCGACAATGTTTGGAAATTAATCCGTAAAGATTCTGCGGGACCATACTGGTTGATAGAAGAGCCACTTTCGATGTCCCCACTAGCAAAAACATCCGCAGAAAATCCGTTAGTGACCGAAAGATTTCATCCAATTATTGCTGGCACTGAGATGGGGAACGGCTACTCTGAGCTCAACAATCCATTAGACCAAAGAGAACGCTTTGAAGAACAACAAGCCGCGCGTGATGCTGGCGACGATGAAGCACAAATGATGGATATGGATTTTGTAGAAATGCTAGAATACGGCATGCCGCCAGCTTGTGGTTGGGGTAATTCGGAGCGCAACTTTTGGCTACTCGAAGGCGTACCGGGACGCGAAGCGGTGCCGTTTCCGACTATGCGCAAAATCGAAGAGTCTGAGTAAGAGTTTTAGATATTTACTTTCAGGACACGCTGGGACGCGTCCCAAGGGGCGTTCAAGGCCGCTCGGCCAAGCTTATGGTCCTGAAAGCAAATATTCTAAAACTCTATAATTTTACTTTTTGATTTAGCACCACGAATAATTTTAATGGAAGTTTTTGGGACTTTGTAATATTTTGAGAGTAGCTTGATTAATGCGTCATTGGCTTCGCCGTCATGAGCTTTGGCGCGAAGATATACAACAAGCTCGCCCGGAGAGGTTTCAATAATTTTTTCCTGACTACTACCTGGTTTTACCGTGATGGAATATTTCATGTATTTATTATATAATAATAAATATGCCTAAATTTAAATTAGTGTCAAAATATCAACCAACTGGCGATCAGCCTGCCGCAATTAAGCAGCTGGTGGACGGTGTAAACAGTGGCTTACACGAGCAAACATTGCTGGGCGTAACTGGCTCCGGCAAAACGTTTACTATGGCTAATATCATCGAAAAGACCCAAAGGCCGACATTAATTTTGGCACATAACAAAACTTTGGCTGCGCAACTTTATTCCGAGTTTCGGGAATTTTTTCCAGAAAATGAAGTACATTATTTTGTTTCTTACTTTGATTATTACCAACCAGAGGCTTACATCGCTTCTACTGATACTTATATCGAGAAAGATTCAGCAATTAATGACGAAATCGATAGATTGCGACATGGCGCCACAGAGGCACTTTTAACCCGCCGTGATGTAATTGTAGTGGCTTCTGTTTCGTGCATCTATGGTATTGGCTCACCAGAACATTACACGGAAATGTCTTTGCCGCTATGGCGGGTAGAAAATGGCTGGAGGCAAGCTTCAGATATTTCCTCTTCGGACCCACTCCTTCGCGCCCGTCGTTACGGGGCTCAGTCGTTTCGTTCGCTCCCCGTCGGTCGCGAAGATTCCTCAGAGAAAATATCCGAAGCCTCTATCAGTCAGCTTGAATTTATTCGCCATCTAGTGGCGATGCAATATCATCGTAACGATTTGGCGTTTGAGCGCGGAAATTTCCGCGTAATGGGCGACACGATTGATCTTTATCCGGCAAACGGAGAATATGCTTACCGGTTTGAATTTGGTTTTGACACATTAGAGGAAGTAAAGATTGTAGATCCACTCACTTTTGCCGTTAGAGAAAAACCGGACCATGTGCATATTTTTCCAAATACCCACTACGCCACACCAATGGATCAGCTAGAAAAAGCTCTGGTTACTATTCGGGCAGAGTATGAGGATCGTCTAAAATATTTTGAACGGCACCAAAAATATCTAGAGGCACAGAGATTGTCTCAGCGGACAAAATACGATTTGGAGATGCTAAAAGAAACTGGCTTTGTAAAGGGGATTGAGAACTATTCTAGGCATCTAGATGGCCGAAAGCCGGGTGAGCCGCCGTCTACCTTGCTTGATTTCTTCCCGCAAGATTGGCTGCTCATTGTAGATGAATCTCATATGACCTTACCACAAGTACGCGGCATGTATAATGGCGATCATGCCCGTAAAACTACATTGGTAGAATATGGCTTTAGGCTTCCTTCGGCATTAGATAACCGTCCATTAACCTACAATGAGTTCCAAAAACACATTAATCAGGCCATTTATGTATCGGCCACGCCAGGGGAGTACGAGTTAGAAGTTTCGCCCAAGCCTGCCGAGCAAGTAATCCGTCCGACTGGACTACTAGACCCAGAGATAGAGGTACGTGGTTCGGATGTACAGATTGATGATTTGATGGAAGAAATCGATAAGCGCATTGCCAAAGGCCAAAGGACACTAATTACTACTTTAACCAAACGTATGGCAGAAGATTTAACCGATCACCTAAAGGAGCGCGGCATAAAAACTGCCTATATCCATTCCGATATTGATACTTTGGAGCGGGGCGACATCTTAAGGGATCTTAGGGCCGGCGTATACGATGTACTAGTAGGTATTAATTTGTTACGGGAAGGATTAGATTTGCCGGAAGTATCGTTAGTAGCAATTTTAGATGCGGATAAAGAAGGATTTTTGCGTTCCGAATCGGCCTTAGTACAAACGATTGGACGGGCGGCGCGTCACGAAGAAGGTAAAGTAATAATGTATGCTGATTATATTACCGAGAGTATGGAAAAAGCCATCAGCGAGACCAACCGTAGGCGCGAGATTCAAAAAGCATATAACGCCGAGCATGGCATTACACCCCATTCGGTTAAGAAGGAAATTTCGGCAGGACTACGTGCAATTATTCCAGAGAAAGAAAAGGAAAACAAGCTGGATATTAAGCGGATTCCAAAAGATGAATTACCGGCACTAATTAAACAACTCTCTTCCGAGATGCAACTTGCGGCAGCTAATCTTGAGTTTGAACGCGCGGCGGCGTTACGTGACGAAGTAGAGAGAATCAAAGATTTTATGAATGGTGGCAAAAGGTAATTATTGCCGAGTTTTGTTCGGGGATTGTTCGGTTATACACCAAATGTGGCGTGTGGCGCTAGATATAGTACGCTAGATATAGCGTAGGGTGGTTACTATATATTATATATAGCGTGGTATACCTTAAGTTACTATTAAGCAATAACTCTTGGCTAACGCTAGAGGTTACCACTGAAGCGTAGAA